>CADECM010000118.1:1378-14167 GCA_902825845.1 uncultured beta proteobacterium | reverse complement strand
GAACGTTGCTCGATCTGATGAACGACTGGCAAAGGCCCTCGCTCGACGTGCTCTTCGCTATGATTACCTGGCTGGGTTCCCTGTATGTGCTGCTGCCGCTTGCCCTGTGGCTGGGCTGGCGCTACGCGCGGCGCGGCCAGCGCGCAGCCGCGATACTGTTGCCCCTGGCCCTCGGCGGCGCCTGGCTGCTGGCGCATACCGGCAAGCTGCTCATCGTGCGGCCGCGGCCCGAGCTTTACGCGCCGATCACCGCGATGCCGGCAGACTTTTCCTTCCCCAGTGCGCATACACTGCAGATTGCCGCCGTTGCATGCGCGTGGCTTTTGGCGCCAGGGCTGCGACGCGGCTGGCGCGCCGTGGTTGCCGTCGTTGCGCTTAGCCTGCTGGTTGCGCTGTCCAGAGTCTACCTGCAGGTGCATTACCCAAGCGACGTGCTGTTTGGCATTGTCGCGGGCGCGTGCGTGGCCGCGGGAATGCGATGTCTTGTGAGTGCACGCGCATGAGGCATAAATTTCTTGGCACGGGCGAACCGGGCTATCACCCCCTGCGCAAGCTGCTGGTAGTCTTTTCCGGTCTCCGTTACGCGGTCCTTTACGACTTTTCGGTCACCTACAAGCTGGTGTTGTCGATGATCGTCCTGACGTCGGCCGTGGCGCTCAGGGCCTGGGTTGACGTCTTGCTGATACTCATTGTCACGGCGATGGTGCTGACGGCCGAGCTGTTCAACAGTGCAATCGAGGCGGTTTGCGATTTTATGGAAACAAGGCAAAACGAAAAAATCAAAATCATCAAGGACATTGCCGCGGCAGGTGTTGGCATCAGCCTGTTCGCATGGATCGTGGTGCTCGGCGTCGAATCAGCCAGTATGTGGCGCGCCTTGGGGTTGCGATGATCCGGCAATGAAGCCATGCATTCCCATGGAAGCCGGGTGGCGCACTCGTCTGGCAGCGGTCACGGAAGCGCCGCGCACGCAGCAGCTGTTGATCGCGCTGATCCTGGTCAACGCGGCGGTACTGGGACTCGAAACCTTTCCCAGCGTGCGCGCGGACTGGGGGCCCTGGCTCGATCTGGTGGACCAGGCGATACTCGCGATCTTTGTGGTGGAGATCGCGCTGCGCATCGTGGTCCACCGATGGGCGTTCTTTCGCGAACCGTGGAACATATTTGATTTCATCGTCATCGGTGTAGCGCTGATTCCAGCCAGCGGCCCGTTTGCGGTGCTGCGCGCACTGCGCGTTTTGCGCGTGATGCGGCTGATCTCTATGGTGCCCAGCATGCGCCGCGTCGCAAGCGGCCTGATCGCCGCAGTTCCAGGGCTTGGCGCGGTAATTGGCATCATTGTGGTCATTCTCTACGTATCCGCGGTCATGGCCACAAAGCTTTTCGGCGAGCGCTTCCCGCAATGGTTCGGCACGCTCAGCGAAAGCTCGTATACGCTGTTCCAGGTGATGACCCTGGAGAGCTGGTCCATGGGCATCGTGCGCCCGGTCATGGAAGTTTATCCCTACGCATGGATGTTCTTTGTAACGTACATTCTGATTTCCACTTTCACCATGCTGAATCTGTTCATTGCCGTAGTCGTGAACGCGATGCAGATCGAACACACGCGGGAAGTCGAAGCACAAAACACGTCGCCCGCAACGCCTGCCAGCCGGATCGAAGCTGAACTGCAGACCCTGCAGCGGGAAATTCAAGTCCTGCGCGCGACGCTTGAGCAACGTCTGCCGCCACCCGTTGTCGCTCATCAGGAAACGCCAGAATGAATGCACGCCCACCGAGTGCCTCCCTGGCGGAGACGTTGCATCGTTTGTTGCACAAAGAATCCGCGCCGGGGGTGCTGCTGATGGTCGCAGCGCTCGCGGCAATGCTGGTTGCGAACTCGCCGCTGGCTGGCGCCTACAGGACATTCCTCGATATTCCGATCACGGTCAGTGCAGGCGCTTTCGAAATCGCGAAGCCCCTGTTGCTGTGGATCAATGACGGGCTCATGGCCGTGTTCTTCTTTTTGGTGGGCCTGGAGCTGAAGCGCGAATTACTCGAAGGCGAGCTCTCGACCCCGCGCAAGGCGCTGCTGCCCGCCGCGGCCGCCATCGGTGGCATCGCCGGGCCCGCCCTGATCTACGCGCTGCTGAACTGGGGCGATGCGCAGGCGCTGCGGGGCTGGGCGATTCCCGCGGCGACCGATATCGCCTTCGCGCTGGGTGTGCTCGCGCTGCTCGGCGACCGCGTGCCGCGCGGCCTCAAGGTTTTCCTGTTGTCGGTGGCCATTGTGGACGACGTGGGCGCGATTATCATCATCGCGCTGTTCTACTCTTCGGCCCCGGCGCCCATAACGCTGGTTGTCGCCGGCGCGGCTTTCGCCCTGCTGGTCATCCTGAATCGATTCGGCGTTGTCCGGATCTCTGCGTACTTGCTGGTCGGACTGGTGTTGTGGGCCGCCGTACTGAAATCCGGCGTGCACGCGACACTGGCCGGCGTGCTGCTCGCACTCACGATTCCCCTGCGCGCGCAGGGACGCGGGCAATCGTCACCGTCGCGACTGCTGGAGCGCGACCTGCACGCGCCGGTTGTATTCGGAGTACTGCCCCTGTTTGCCTTCGCGAACGCGGGCGTGCCGCTTGCCGGCATGCAACTCGCGGATCTGACCCACGGCATTTCTTCGGGCATCGCCGCCGGACTGTTCTTCGGCAAGCAGATCGGTATCATGGCCGTCACTTTTGCGCTCGTCAGCAGCGGCCTCGCCCGTCTGCCGAGCGGATCAACCTGGCTCAGCTTCTATGGCGTGGCCATCATCACCGGCATCGGGTTCACCATGAGCCTGTTCATCGGCAGCCTCGCGTTCAAGGAAGATCTCATGCTCCCCCTGCCGGTTGATGAGCGCATCGGCATCCTGCTCGGTTCGGGATTGTCGGCGGTCGCCGGCTATTTTCTGCTGCGCTACGCCCTGCACAAAAGGGTTGGCGCATAATTAAATAGGTTGTGCGGCGGCCGCTATGCGTTCGATATCCAGCACTCGGGTTCGCCTCGCCTCGCGACGTATCAGCCCGGCCACAGCGCCACCAGCGACTTGAAGCCGCCCCAGAACATGCGCTTGCCGTCGAAGGGCAACGCATTGGCATGCATCATGGACTCAAGGCGCGGGTCCTTCATCACTTTGGCCATGACGCGATCGCGCTGTGCGCGCGATTTGTAGACAATGTAGGAGAACACCACGGTTTCGCCCGCCTTGAGTTTGACGCTCTGCGGAAACGACGTGTGTTTGCCGGGCTTGACGTCGTCAGCCACACACTCGATGTATTCCAGCGCGCCGTGTTCACACCACACCTTGCCGGCCAACTGCGCCATGCGCCGATAGGCGGGCAGATTCTTCTTTGGCACAGGCAACACAAAACCATCGACATAGCGCATAAAATATCCTTTAAAAACAAATGATTATGAAGAATCTATCCACCGCTCAGCGCCTGCACAATCACCACATCGTCAGTCTCGCGTAGCGCATGCGACAAGGCATCCACCTGCTCGCCGTTGATGAAGATACGGATGTGACGGCGCACGCGGTCCTGCTCGTCGATGATGCGAAAGCGTATGCCCTGGTACTGCCGGTCCAGGTCGGCCAGCAGCTCCGCCAGCGTCGCGCCCCGCGCCTGCGCGCGGCCACTTTGCGTGTACGAGCGCAGGGCATCGGGAATCAGCACGTTCATCGGTTCGCCTGCTACAACACCGCCGCTTCCACCGCGTAAATGTCCGGCAGATGACGCGCGATGCACTGCCATTTTCGGCCTTCGTCGCGGCTCATCCACAGCTCGCCGCTGCTGGTGCCAAAATACAAACCGAGCGGATCGTGCGTGTCGCCAGTCATGCATTGACGCCTCACCGTCCACCAGCCCTGCGTCTTGGGCAGGCCGGCATCCTGCCGCTGCCAGGTCTTGCCGCTGTTGCGCGTCACGTACACCGCGGGTTTGCCGTCCGGACTGGTGCGCGGCCACACCTGCGTGCCGTCCATCGGAAACACCCATGCGGTGTGGTCGTTGCGCGGATGCACCACCAGTGGAAAACCGATGTCGCCGACTTTCTTCGGCATGGTCCTGCCGATGCGCACCCAGGTGTCCGAGGGGCGGTCGATACGATAAATGCCGCAGTGATTTTGCTGATAAATGCGGTCGGGATTCGACGGGCACATGCGCAGGCAGTGCGGATCGTGAAAGGTCGGCAACTTGGGATCAAAGCCAAAGCCTTCGACCACCTCCATGCCCTGAATCATCACCCGCCAGCTGGCGCCGCCATCGCGCGATTCATGCACGCCGCCCCCCGACATCGCAAAGTAAAGATGCTTGGGGTCGCGCGGATCGACAATGATGGAATGCAGCTTCGGCCCGTCCGGGGTGCCATCCTGCTGCGTGCCCATCCACTGGCGGTACTGTGGGTCGTCATTGATGGTGGAAAACGGCGCCCAGGTCACGCCGCCGTCGTCACTGCGAAACAGTCCCTGCGGCGAAGTGCCCGCGTACCATACGTCCGGTTCATTGGCGTGCGCGGGCGTGAGCCAGAAGGTGTGATCGACGCTGCGGCCCTTTTCCCCTTCGGGCGCCTTGGTGAACGCGGGCGGCCGGGCGGACTCTTTCCAGGTCTTGCCCATGTCGGTCGAGCGAAACACGGTGGGGCCGAGATGACCGGTCTTGGCCGCGGCCAGCAGCGTGCGCCCGTCACGAGGGTCGAGCACCAGATGGCTGATGGTGTGGCCCAGAAAATGCGGGCCGTCGATTTTCCAGGATTTGCGCGCCGCGTCGCTATGGTAGAGCCACGCGCCCTTGCGGGTGGCGACCAGCACCACGGTGCGCTTTGCGGCTGCGGGTGCGGCCTTGCGCCGCGCGGTTGATTTCTTGAGCTTGACTGCCATGCTGTTCCCCTTTTAAGCCGTTGACGATTGCCGTTGCTTCGCCTCGGCAACCGCTTCGCGAATCATGCGTATCGGCCGGATCTCCACGCTGCCCACGCGTGCCGGCGGTATCTTCGCCGCCAGCTGAATCGCCTCATTCAGGTCACGCGCTTCGATCATGTAAAAGCCGGCGAGCTGCTCCTTGGTTTCGGCGAACGGCCCGTCGGTAATCGAAATTCGGCCGTCACGCATACGCACCGTGGTGGCGGTCTGCACCGACTGCAGCGCCTCCGACGCAATGCAGTGACCGCTGTTGCGAATCGAGGTATCGAATTCCACGCAATCCTCGTCGGGCAGTTCGGGCAGGCGCTTCTCGTCGAGATAAACCAGACACAGGTATTTCATCGGACGCTCCTTTATGGTTGTTCCGCGGCCGCTTTGAGATTGGCGAGTCCGGCCTCGAAATCCTTGCCCACCATGCTGTCCATGCTCATGAACACCTGAATGATCTTCGACATGAAGTTGGCGGGGCCGTGCATCAGCCAGTTGACGCTGGTGGAATCACCCTGCGGCGTCAGTGTGAATTCAACGATGTTGTGGCCTTCGAACGGCTTGATGAAGTCGAGGTTCAGCACCACCTTCGATGGCGGCGCCGACTCGGTCAGGGTCATGCTGCCTTGTCCGACGTCCTTGTTGCCATCCCACGCGTAGTGGGCGCCCTTGCCCGCCGTGGTGGCGCTGAAGGTGCGTTTCATCGCCGGGTCCTTTTTCTCCCATGGCGACCACGCGCCCCACGCCTTGAAGTCATTGATCAGCGCGAACACTTTTTCCGGCGGCGCCTTGATGGTGGCGGAACGCTGTACGCTGAAGGTGTCCGGCTTCATCGCGGCCAGAATGACCACGCCCACGATCAGAACAACAACGATGATTGCAATTGTCTTGAGCATGTCGATCTCCCTGTGAAATTCGAATTCAGCCGCCCATGTGCTGCATTGCCTTTTGCAACGCTTCGGGGCTGACGTCGCGCTGGTGCGTGGCCACCGACCACTGGTGGCCGAACGGGTCTTCGAGCTTGCCGTAGCGGTCGCCCCAGAACATGTCCGCAATCGGCATGGTGATCGTAGCACCCGCGGCTACCGCCTGCGCGACAAAGGCGTCCACGTCGGGCACGAACAGATGAATCGTCACCGGCGAGCCCTTCAGCGACTTCGGCCCCAATGCACCCCATTCGGGCATTTCGTCGACCAGCATGACATGGGAATCGCCGATGCGGATGCAGGCGTGCATCAGCCGGTCCTTGGGGCCGGGCAGACGCATCAGTTCCACGGCGTTGAACGCCTTTTTATAAAAATCGATCGCGGCGGCTGCGCCGTTGCAGATCAGATGGGGTGTTACGGTGCGGAAACCTTCCGGTACCGGCTTGGTAGCGCTCATTGTCTGTCTCCTTGCATTGCGGTCAATCCAGTTTGATCATGCGCGCGCCGCAACGCAGCGATGTCGCGTTTGCTCCCAGGCATCAGCGCCTGCATTAGCTGGTTCGCTTTCTAATCCCGCATCTGTTCCGGCAACACCGTGGACAGGAACGGCGACAACGCGCCAACATCGTCTGTCAGACACGGCGTTGTGCCGACGTAACGCCGCCGTATCAGCATGGTCATCGAGCCATGGCAGCGGGGAGATGTTCTGCGGTATATCGCCATGTTGTAAGCATCTGTTTTTAAACAATATTGTTATTGTTGGGCAAACCGTCGATTTCCCGCACCGCGCGCACCTCGATGTATCCCAGACGCGCGCCCGGAATGCACGCGGCGATCCCGTTCGCTTCGGCAAGACTGGCGGCTTCGATCAGGAAGTACCCGCCAATATGCTCGTGGGTTTCGACGAACGGCCCGTCCGTGACCGACACTTTGCCGTCACGCACACGCACCCGCGCGCCGTCGGCACTGGGCATCAGCGGCGATGCGTGCAGGTACTGGCCGTTGGCATGCAGCGCATGTGTCACTTGCACCGATTCTGCCAGCATGTCGCGCTTGACCTGTTCAGGCATCGTCGCGAAGCGCGTTTCATTGTGGTGAACGATGAGCAGAAATTTCACGAAGGCAACTCCAGTATCGAATCCTGTCGGCAGCAGCGTCAGTCTCTTGTAACGACCATATGGGTTGCGTTTGGCGTAGTCACATGTTCGCTGCGCCGGTACCCCAATTTTGGCAGGTCGAGCCCGGCAAATAATGATTCGCCACAGCCCAGCAGCACCGGGGCAACCGCCACGTGCATTTCGTCCACCAGCCGCGCCTGCAAATACTGACGAAGGGTGGCCACCCCACCGCCGAGCCGTACATCCCTGCCGCGGGCCGCGTCGCGCGCGCGCTGCAAGGCCACCTCGATACCGCCGGTCTCGAAGTGGAAAATCGTGCCGCCCTGCATCGTGATCGATTCCCGCGCGTGATGCGTCAGCACGAACACCGGCGTGTGATAAGGCGGATTGTCGCCCCACCAACCGTTCCAGTTGGCGTCCGGCCACGGCCCACGGATCGGCCCGAACATGTTGCGTCCGAGTATTGATGCGCCGATGTTGTCCAAGCCGCGCGCAATGTAATCGTCATCGATGCCCGTCGCGCCGCCGTCCTTGCCGAACATCCGCTGGATGGTGCGCGTGGCAAACGCCCATTCGTGCAGTGCCATGCCACCTTCGCCGAGCGGATTTTCACGATTCTGGCCAGGCCCCGCGCCATAGCCGTCTATTGAAACCGCAAAATTGTGTACTCGCAGTCTGGACATGATGGATTCTCGCGCGCCGCTACTTCTGCGCATTGCGCGCGGCCTGCTCGCGCTGCCGGTCTTCTTGCGCCCGTAGCTCAGGGGTCAACGCCTCGCCGAAATCCTCCGCCGAAAAAATCTGGCGGATTTCCACCTCGCACTCTTCGGCGTGCGGGTTGGGGCATCTCTTCAACCATTCGACCGCTTCGGCCATTGAATGGCATTGCCACAGCCAGAACCCCGCCACCAGCTCCTTGGTTTCCGCGAACGGCCCGTCAATGACAGTGCGGGAATCGCCGGCAAACCGCACGCGCTTGCCCTTCGACGTCGGGTGCAGCCCTTCGCCGCCGAGCATCACACCGGCCTTCACCAGTTCTTCGTTGTACTTGCCCATCGCTTCCAGCAGCGCCTGATCGGGCATGACGCCAGCTTCCGAATCCTTGCTGGCTTTGACGATCACGAGAAAGCGCATATCATAATCCTCTGATTTTATTGACTTTATTTCGACTCCACTGCACCACATGACAGCCGCTTGCCTACTCTAGTCGAACCGCCTTACCCCACTTCGACAGCCGCGGAAATTATTTTTTCAGTGCCGCCAGCCGGCGTTCGAGATAGCGGCGCTCGGGTGCCGAACGGGTGAGTTGCAACGCCCGTTGGTAGGCGGCGCGCGCCTCGCCATTGCGCTGCAGGCGACGGCAAAAATCGGCGCGTGCCGCATGCGCCAGCCGATAATCGCGCAGTTCGCCGCGTTCCAGCAGCGCATCTACAATGGACAGACCCGCCGCCGGACCATCGCGCATGGCCACGGCCACCGCGCGGTTCAACGCCACCACCGGCGACGGATCCAGCGTCAGCAGCAAATCGTAAAGGCCGACGATCTCGCGCCAGTCGGTTTGCGCCGTGGAGGCCGCCTCGGCGTGCGTCGCCGAAATGGCCGCCTGCAGCGCATAGGCGCCGACGCGGCCACTCGATAACGCACGTCGGGTCAGTATCACGCCTTCCTCGATGAACGCGCGCTGCCACAGCGAGCGGTCCTGATCTTCGAGCAGGATCACGTCGCCATTGGCCGCGGTGCGCGCGGTGCGGCGGGACTCATTGAGCAGCATCAGCGCCAGCAGCCCGGTCACTTGGGGATCGAGCTGCTGTTCGGGCAGGAGTTCCATCAGCAACCGCGCCAGACGGATCGCCTCGGCCGACAGATCGTGGCGGGTGAGCACCTCGCCCGACGACGCCGAATAGCCTTCGTTGAATACCAGATAAATCACCCGCAGCACGCTGTCGAGCCGCGCCGGCAATTGGTCCGGCGACGGCGTTTCATAGGGAATTCCGGCGTCGCGGATTTTCGCCTTGGCACGCACGATACGCTGAGCCAGCGTGGGCGCGGGCGTGAGAAACGCGTGCGCGATTTCCTCGGTGGTGAGGCCGCACACTTCACGCAGGGTCAGCGCCACCTGCGCATCGGGGTTCAACGCCGGATGACAGCAGGTGAAGATGAGCCGCAGGCGGTCGTCCTCGATGTCCTCAGCGGGCTCTGCCTCGGGCGCGGCCAGTGTGTCGGCAACGTCGTCATCCAGTGGCTTGAACCGCGCGTTGCGGCGGATGGCATCGATGGCCTTGAAGCGTCCCGCCGATACCAGCCACGCGCGTGGATTGGCCGGCACACCTGACACGGGCCATTGCTCCAGCGCCGCGCGAAACGCCTCATGCAGTGCTTCTTCGGCGAGTTCGAAATCGCCGAGCAAACGGATCAGCGTGGCCAGTACCCGCCGCGATTCCTGACGATAAATGCCTTCAAAATCCGCTGGCGCAGTGTTCACGGCACATCACGCCTCGAACACTTCCCAACGCCGGTTACGCCACTGATACAGCAACTTCGAGATGGCGCGGTTCCCCGCTTCCTGATGCGAACGCTCGGTATTGGCCCGCAGATTGCGCGCATGCTCCGCCGGCTTGCGGCCGGTAAACCACAGCACATCGCGCGTCGGCACGCCCGCGACAATGTCGCCGCCGGCATACAGCGGCCGCAACTTCTCCTTTTCCCAGAACGCGGTATCCAGCATCATGCTCGGCTCCAGTTCACCGCCATTGGTGATTTTGCCGACAAAGGCGAGCGGCCGCTCCACCGCGATTCTAGGATAACGCCGGTGGTAGTTGGCCAGCGCCAGCGGCAGCAGTTGCTCGCGCGCGATCTTATGGGATTTCAGATCCTGTCCGTTGAGATAGCGAAAGCCCTGGTCCGAGTCATACGCGTAGCGAATATCCAGGTCGCCGACAAAGGTGTCGATCAGCGGCGCCAGATCGGCATCGCCCTGAACCTGTGCGGCAGCGAGCGGCCGGATATCCTGAACCTTGCGAATCGCTCCCGTGAACGAACGCACCAGCGGCACGATATCGTTGCGGCTGCCCGCGGGCGGCGCGCTGGCCTCGGGTTTGGGCTGCTGCGCCCGCGCGGCCGTGCCGGCGATGCCGGCGAGGAGCCCGAGAGTGAAACGGCGTCGTTGGGAGTGCACCGTCACGTCAACCCCGCCAATTGTCCGCAGCCCCATTGCGGTCGATATGCGCCTCCACCGCCGGAGTGGATTTAACCCCGGCGTAGCGCGCGCCATGCGTGACGCTCAGCGCATACGCCGCGCCGCGTGGAATCTGCACCACATCGCCTTCGGCCACGCGCTTTTTCTCACTGGCGACTTCAACATCCAGTTCGCCGCTGATCACATAGAAAAAATACTCGTGCGGCGCCGCAGTCACGGCTTCGCTGTAGCCCGCGGGCGACTCCATGAAACCGAACGAGAGATTCGTGCCCTGCACCCACTGCTCGTGATGCCCGGACGCCGCCGGTGCGTCCAGCGCGTCGATCATCGGGTAATAACAGCGGCCCAGGCCATCCAGGATCGCCTGCGATTTCTCGGCATCCTTTTTCTCGCCGGGGTATTTGCCCGCCGCGAAGTCCCGCGCGACTTCGGTCGCGGACTTTGCCTGCTCCGGCAGCGCCTCGTCCTGCGCGGCGCCGATCAGCGTCCAGGTGCGGTCCTTGATGTAAAGATAGGTAAGGTCGCCGTCCTCGCACGCGGTGAAGCCATGCCGCGCATACGGCGGCATGTGCACGAAGGTGCCGGGCCTGACGATGCGCCGCTCGCGTCCCACCACGGCGTTGATCTTGCCCGCCAGCGGAAACGCCATCAGCTCGTTCGGATGGTAGTGCAACGTCGAACCGGTGCCGGCTTTTTTGGTGACGATGCGAAAGTACATGTACTGGCCCTCGATCACCGGGCCCTCGCCGGAGGACAGATGCGGGTTGAGATGGTGCACCTTGAAGTTTTCAAAGCGATGAAATGGCATGGCGTAATCCCGTGGCCTGTCGAAGGAAGATGAATTTTATCCGCGCCCGTGGCGCAAAACGGCTTATCGTCATCGATATATTGTAACCTATTGTTTTTATTGATTTATTTATCAGGCATGCAATGGTCGTGCAGCGCTGCTGTGATATGCTCGCAGACGCCAAATCATCGCGTCACTTCATGCCCATGAACACACCTGCACAGGGTGCGCCGCCGTGCGCGCCGCCGGATTTCCATCCGCGCAAACCAAGGTTGACACTGCCCGCGCTCGCCTGCGACACCCACGCGCACATCCTAGGGCCGATCGCGCAGTATGCGTACTCGCCCGCGCGCGTTTACACGCCGCCCGACTGCCTGCTGGCCGATTACCGCCAAATGCTCGCCACCCTCGGCGTGGAACGCGCCGTACTGGTGCAACCCAGCGTTTACGGCAGCGACAACACCGTCATGCTCGCCGCGATGCGTGAAGCCGGGCGTGCGTTTCGCGGCGTGGCCGTCGTGGAAAGCGATATATCCCACGGTGAGCTGGCACGGCTCAACAAGGCCGGCGTGCGTGGCGTGCGCGTGAACATCGTTGACGTCAAGGACCGCAGGCCCGGCACGCTGCCGATGGCCGAGCTCAGCGCGCTGGCCCGACGCATCGCGCCACTGGGCTGGCACATGGAGTTCCTCATGCACTGCGACGAATTCCCCGACATGGACCGCACGTTTGCGGATTTTCCGGTGGATATCGTGCTTGGCCACCTCGGCTACATGAACACGAGCAAAGTTGTGGACAACCCCGGCTTTCAGGCCCTGCTGCGGCTGATGCAAAGCGGCAAGGCGTGGGTGAAATTCACCGGCCCCTACCGCATCTCCACGCAACCGCTGCCGCATGCCGACACCAACGCCTGCGCGCACGCGCTGATCGCCGCCAACCCGCGCCGCGTGCTGTGGGGCAGCGACTGGCCGCATGTGATGGTGAAAAGCGCGATGCCGAATGACGGCGATCTGTGCGATCTGCTTTCGGCGTGGATACCCGATGCCGCCGTACGCGAGCAGGTGCTGGTGCGGAATCCGGCGCAGCTGTACGGGTTTTGAAAAACGCATTGACGCAGATTTACGCAGATCCACGCCGATAAAAGCCGCCACTGTCATTCACGCGCAGGAACGACAGTGGAAAAAATCTGCGCGAGTCTGCGTAAATCTGCGTCAAACGATCTTGACCTTCAACCACGTCCACCATCATGACCACCAACATCAACACCCAGCACGACGGCGCCGCCGTCATCAGCGAATACCTGATCGCCGAGAAAGTCCCTTATGTTTTCGGTGTGTGCGGCCACGGTAACATCGGCTTTCTAGACGCGCTGCACGCGCGGCAGGACCAAATCAAAACCGTGTCCGTGCACCACGAATCCGTCGCGGGCTTCATGGCCGACGTGTATTACCGCGTGTCGGGCCAGCCCACGGCGACATTCACTTCGTGCGGGCCCGGCTCGGCCAATCTGCCGATCAGTCTGGGCAATGCGTTTTTCGACTCGGTGCCGTTTTACGCGGTGACCGGTAACGTGCCCACCAGCCAGTTCGGCCGCGGCGCGTTTCAGGAAACCTATCGCCACTATCAGGCGGATTTCCCCTCGACCGTGCGCGCCTATTGCAAGCGGGTATTCCAGCCCACCACGGCGGCGCAGCTGCCGGTGATGGTGCGGCAGGCGTGGAAGACCATGGTCACCGGCCGCCCCGGCCCTGTCGTGCTCGACGTGCCGTTCGACATCTTCAACGTGCCGATCAGCGAACCCACGCCGCGCCCCGAAGACTGGGACGCCAACATCA
>CADECM010000118.1:0-1278 GCA_902825845.1 uncultured beta proteobacterium | reverse complement strand
CGCATGGGCAGAGGCCAGATGCCCGCCGAGCGCAGCCCGTGGCTCGACGCCATCGCCGGCTACCGCAAGGAATGGGAAGACTTCATCGCCCCCGGCTACAAGGCCGACACCACGCCGATTGCCCCGCAGCGCGCCACCGTCGAAATCGACAACGCGCTGACCGAAGACACCATCCTCGTCAGCGACATCGGCGTGCATCACAACTGGCTGATTCAGTTCACCAAGCCGCGGCGCCCCGATTCACTGATCGGCTGCATGGGCTTCGGCGCCATGGGCTTCGGCGTCGCCGGCGCGCTCGGCGCCAAGCTCGCGGCGCCCGACCGCCCGTGCGTGGCGGTGGTGGGCGATGGCGCGTTCCTGATGCACGCCAGCGTGATCGCCACCGCCTACGAATACAACATCCCCGTGGTCTACGTGGTGTGGAACAACTATGCCTACGGCTCGATCCGCGGCCTGCAACGCGGCTATCTCAACAAGCGCGAACTCGCCACCGACTTCAAACACCCCGGCACGCAGACGCCCTACAACCCCGACTTCGCCGCCATGGCCCGCGCGGCCGGCATCAGCGGCGTGAGCGTGGATCGCGCAGCCGACCTACACACCGCCATCAAGGAAGCCATCGCCGCCAACAAGCCCTGTGTGATCGATGCCAATATCGATGGGGATTTGAATCCGTCGGGGGCGGGGATTTGGGAGTTGCCGGGGATAGGGCGGAGCAAGCCGGGGATTGGGGAGCAGTATGTGCCGGAGTAAATTCCAGCCGTCCTTGGAAAACACGGATAACATTCGATTGAAATAAAGTTGTTCCGTGACTGCAAACATATGCACAATGCGGCATCCTACGACGTGTTTGCAAATTGCGGTTTCGGACGCACTAAATGGTCAAACTTGTTTTGTTTGTCGAGTCCTTTTTTGTAAGCAACGTTAAATCACGCTTGTTTGACGCAAAATAAACTGTCGTTTGCGACGTCGACTTTGAGTTAGAGGTTCCGTGAATGCCCACGCCTACACTTGGTTACGAAGACGACACAGAAATCTCAAAGATAGAGATTGCCCAAGTGCAACTGACCGAAGCAATTGCTCTCTTCATAGACGAGAAATTTCTTTGTGCGCTCACTCTGTCAGGCGCTGCGGAAGAAATACTTGCAAGGCTCCTAAACTCAAAAGGTGAAAAGTCGGTTGTCGAAGAGTCTTTCGAGCAAGTACAAAAGATCCGTGAGGCCACAGGCCTTGCCGTAATGGACAACAAACCAAAGAATGAGGTGTTCAACCAGTGGA
>CADECM010000117.1 GCA_902825845.1 uncultured beta proteobacterium | reverse complement strand
CGGATACCGGGGCGCGCGTGCTCGACTACATCCGTCAGGAACTGGAGGCGCTATACCTTGGCGCGCAGGAATCCGGGCCGGCGATCGAGGCCGAAGAACGCTTGCCCTGAGCGGCGCCGGACTGCGGACGCCGGCAGTCCCGTGCAGCGATTTAACATAAGTATTTGTTTTTAAACACTATTTTTTAGGTGACGGACTGTCCGGCAGTCGTGACGTACGCGATTGCCGACACACACGTCTGCAGACCTGCGGGCGCGCGCGAAATCGTTCGCGCTGCTGCCGGCACTCTCAGTCCGCCTTGCCTTTCACTTCCGTGTGCACCGCACCGCGCGCAAACGTGACGCGCAGCGCATCGCCAGAATTGACAGCGGCGGCATCGCGCACGATCACGCCGTTCGCGGTTTGCGCAATACTGTAGCCGCGCTCCAGCTGGCGCTGCGGATCAAGTGCGTTGACATGGGCATCGACGCGCGCGAGCCGCGCAGTGTTTTGTTCCAGCAGCATGCGCATGCCCGCGTGCAGCCGGCGCGCGGATTCGCGCCGTTCGCGCTCGAAGCGCGCGAGATCGGGGCGCGCCGCGCGCAGCCGCCGCAGCTGTTCGCGCAGCTCGCGCGCGCGCAGGTCGGCGCCGCGCGCATAAGCGCCGTGCAGACGGCCGCCCAGTTGCGCGAGGTGGCGCGTGCGCTCGGCGATGCGCTCACCCGGATGGGTGAGCCGCCGCTGCAGGTAATCGAGCTTTTGCATGCGGTCTTCGAGCACCCTGCGCATGCTGCGCCGGAACTGCGCCTGCAACCCCGCGATCTGCGCGCTCAACTCGGCGCGCTCCGGGCTCACCAGTTCCGCGGCAGCCGTGGGCGTGGGGGCGCGCGCGTCGGCAACAAAATCGGCGATGGTGAAATCGGTCTCGTGACCCACGCCGGTGACTACCGGAATTGAACACGCGTGAATCGCCCGCGCCACCACCTCTTCGTTGAACGACCACAGGTCTTCGATGCTGCCGCCGCCGCGGCACACAATCAGCACGTCGCAGTGATCGGTTTCGGCACGCGTCGAGGCGGTGGCGATGGCCTGCATGATTTTCGCGGCGGACCCTTCGCCTTGCACCGGCGCGGGATAGATCACCACCGGGATCGACGGCATGCGCCGTTTCAGTGTGGTGAGCACGTCGCGCAGCGCCGCCGCCTGCGGCGAGGTCACCACACCGATGGCGCGCGGGAACGCGGGAATCTGGCGCTTGCGTTCCGCGGCAAACAGGCCTTCGGCCTCGAGTTTGGCCTTGAGGCGTTCATACGCCTCGTACAACGCGCCCAGTCCGGCACGGCGCATGGCCTCGACATTCAGCTGGTATTTGCCGCGCGCCTCATACACCGTCGCCAGTGCCCGCACCTCGACCTTCATGCCGTCGGCCGGCTGCCAGTCGATGTGCTGCGCCTTGTGGCGGAACATCACGCAGTCCACCTGTGCACCGGCGTCCTTGAGCGTGAAGTACCAGTGGCCGGAATCATAGCGCCGCAAATTGGACATTTCCCCGGACACCCAGGTGAGCGGCAGCGCGCGCTCGACCGCCGCGCGTACCCGGCGATTGAGTTCGCTCACGGAAATCACCGTGGCGGCCGCCGCGGACACCGGTGAGATATTTTCGTCAAACAATGACATCGGCGGATTCTAATGTGCCAGGCAAAGATTCTTCTTGACATCGCGACAAATATTTGCCGCCGATACCGCGGTCATCCACAACAATCACGCAAGTCATTGTTGCGCAAACGCTTTTGTTGTCCAGCCTCATATTTTTTTATAACTATTTGTTTTTGAACAATTATTTTATATGTCTATTTTGCAGGCAATGGCAAATTCTCTTTTCTGCAACACGAGTTAATACCGCTTCACACAGACTTCTCACAGAGTTATCCACAGGCATTGTGGACAATTGGCTAAGTGGCTGACGCAGCGGCTGAAATGGGCAAACCTTGGCCGCGTGCGCGCGATATGGCGGCTATCCCGCTGTTGAATTGCCCTTTGCATCCGGGGACTCATGCGATACACGCGCCGCCAGCGGCGTTCACTTGCTGAAACCCCAATTGCAATATAAAGTTAGTCAAAATCTTTAAGGGAGTTTATTCAGTGTTTTCGCTTATTCAGGCTGCGGGTTGGCCGATCTGGCCGCTGATTATCGCCTCGGTCATTGCACTTGCCATTATCGCCGAACGGCTGTGGTCCCTGCGCGGCAGTCTGGTGATGCCCAAGGGCTTGCTCGTGCAGACGGTGCAGGAATTCCGCCAGAACGGCGCCAGCGAAGCCGGCATGGCACGGCTGGCGAATGGATCGCCGCTGGGGCAGATACTTGCCGCCGGCATCCGGAACATCCAGTCGACGCCGGCGATCATGAAGGAATCGATCGAGGAATCCGGCCGCGCCGTGGCGGCGAATCTGGAGCGCTTTCTCAACACGTTGGGCACCATCGCGGCGGTGGCGCCGCTGCTGGGACTGTTCGGCACGGTGGTGGGCATGATCGAAATCTTCGGCGCCACCTCTCCCACCGGCAACAGCAACCCGACGCAACTTGCGCATGGCATTTCCATCGCCCTCTACAACACGGCCTTCGGTCTGGTGGTGGCGATACCGAGCATGATTTTTTACCGTTACTTCCGCGGCAAGATTGATAATCTGCTGCTCGACATGGAACTGCAGGGCGCCAAGCTGGTGGAAATCCTGCACGGCGACCGGCAGGCCTGAGGTCATGCGATTCCGCACCCACGCGTTCCGCGAGGAACCCGAGATCAACTTTATTCCGTTGATCGATGTGCTGCTGGTGATCCTGATCTTTTTGATCATCACCACCACCTACACCCGGCAGTCCGAGCTGCAGATCAATCTGCCCACCGCGGAGTCGTCGCGTCCGGCGGAGCAGGTCAACCAGATCGACATCGCCGTCGATGCCAACGGCAATTACGTGATCAACAAGACGCCGCATACGTATACCTCGCGCGACGCCTTCGCGGCGGCACTCAAGAGCGCCGCCGCCGACAACAAGGATCCGGTGGTCACCATCAGTGCCGACGCGCTGGCGTCGCACCAATCGGTGATTCGCGTGATGGAAGCGGCCCAGGCCGCGGGCTACGGCAAGATCGCCTTCACCATCCAGACCGTCAAAAACTAGCGCGCGACGCTGATGCCCAGCTACCCCGCAGCCTGGATGCGCCTAAGTTGGCGCACCTGGCTGCTGGCGCCGCTGTCGGGGCTGTTTCTGGCGGGTGTTACCGTGCGCCGGCTGTTGTATGCGGCCGACATTCTGCGCAAGGAACGGCTGCCGGTGCCGGTCATCGTCGTCGGCAATATCAGCGTTGGCGGCACCGGCAAGACGCCGCTGGTGCTATGGCTCGCGGCGCAACTGCGCAAGGCCGGATTCCGCCCGGGCATCATCAGCCGCGGTTATGGCGGCGCCGCGCGCGCGCCGCGGGCCGTGTTCGGCAACAGCGATGCACGGCAGTGCGGCGACGAACCGCTGTTGCTGGCGCGGCGCAGCGGCTGCGCGGTGTGGGTCGGCACGGACCGGCCTGCCGCGGCGCGCGCGCTGATCCATGCCAACCCCGAATGCAATGTCATCATCAGCGACGACGGACTGCAGCATTATCGTCTCGCGCGCGACGTCGAAATCGCCGTGCTTGATGCCGCGCGCGGCCATGGCAACGGCTGGCTGCTGCCCGCGGGACCACTGCGCGAGTTGCCGTACCGGCTGCGGGAAGTGAACGCGGTGGTGGTGCGCGGCGCGCCCGCCACGGCGGCAGTAGCCGCGGTGCCGCAGTACGGGATGACGCTCGAAGCACGGCACTTCTGCAATCTGCACGACGCCGGGCGCCACGTGGCGGCCGGTCACTTCACGGGCCAGCGTGTACACGCCGTCGCGGGCATCGGCAATCCGCGGCAGTTTTTTGATCTGCTCACCCGGCTGGGTGTCACGCACACGCCGCATGCCTTCCCCGATCACCACGCCTACACCGCCGCCGACCTCGAGTACAGCGACTGCGATGCGATCGTGATGACCGAGAAGGATGCAGTAAAATGCGAGCGCATCCCCGGCGAACGCCTGTGGGCGCTGCAGGTGGACGCGCACATCGACGAATCGCTGGCACAACTGGTGCTGGAGCGCATGAAAGGAAAACGCTGATGGACAGCAAACTGCTCGATATCCTCGCCTGCCCGCTGTGCAAGGGGCCGCTGCTCTACAAAAAAGCGGAAGCGGAATTCATCTGCAAGCCCTGTCGCCTGGCCTATCCGGTCAAGGATGACATTCCGGTGATGCTGGAGGATGAGGCACGCAAGATTCCTCCGCAGGAGGAGCTTTAAGTGGGTGAGAGCGTGCGGGGGTTTATTGGTGAAGGCGTGAAGGCGTGAAGGCGTGAATGGGGTACCCCCTTCAATCCTTCACGCCTTCACAAAAAATGTCCTTCACCGTCGTCATCCCCGCGCGCTACGCGTCCACGCGCTTTCCCGGCAAGCCGCTGGCTGACATTGGCGGCAAACCGATGGTGGTGCGGGTGGCGATGCAGGCCGCGAAAAGCGGGGCGCGTGAGGTGATCGTGGCCACCGATAATGCCGAAATCGCGCGCGTGGTGGCGGCGCATGGCTATGAGGCTATGCTGACGCGCAAGGATCACGCCACCGGCACCGACCGGCTGGCGGAAGTCGCTGCCAGGCGCGGTTTCGGCGAAAACCAGGTGGTGGTCAACGTGCAGGGCGACGAGCCGCTGATTCCGCCGGCGCTGATTCGCAGTGTCGCCGCCAGTCTTGCGGCGCATCGCGAGGCGGCCATCGCCACCGCCTGCCATCCGCTGCGCGACGCCGCGGCCCTGGCCAATCC
Source organism: uncultured beta proteobacterium (assembly GCA_902825845.1). GTDB lineage: Bacteria > Pseudomonadota > Gammaproteobacteria > Burkholderiales > SG8-41 > UBA5216. The sequence continues at coordinate 9,344 of CADECM010000117.1, read as the reverse complement.
GAACGTGGTCAAGGTGGTGCTCGACCGCGCCGGCTATGCGCTGTATTTCAGCCGCGCGCCGATACCCTATGCGCGGGACGCATTTGCCCACGGTATCAAGCACCTGCCGCCGCAACTGCCGGTTTACCGCCATTTGGGAATCTATGCCTATCGCTGCGGCTTTTTGCGCGCGTTCAAAAAGATGCGCCCGGCCGCCATCGAACGCTTCGAGGCGCTGGAGCAGCTACGCGCGCTGGCGTACGGGCATCGCATCAGCGTCGCTATCACGCGTTCGGCGCCGCATCCCGGCGTGGATACGCCCGCGGATTTGCAGCGCGTGCTGGCACTGCGCCGCCGCCAGTGACTGCGCATAGGGCGCTACGGTATAATCGCTTCATTTTTAACAACAATCTGGCCGCTTCGCCCCGCGTGCGCAGGCCCCATTCCGGCTGGCGGAATTCCTCTAACATCTTGTTTTAACTCCATTTCTATGCGCATTTTGTTGTTGGGCGTGCCTGGTGCCGGCAAAGGCACGCAGGCGCAGTTCCTGATGGCCCGCTATGGCATTCCGCAGATATCCACCGGGGATATGCTGCGCGGCGCCATCCGTGCCGGTACGCCCTTGGGCCTGTCGGCCAAAACCTATATGGACAAAGGCGCGCTGGTACCCGACCAGCTGGTTACCGAACTGGTCAAGGAACGCATCAAGCAGGCGGATTGTGCCAAGGGTTTCATCATGGACGGCTTTCCGCGCACCTTGCCGCAGGCGGACGCGCTGCGCCATTCCGGTATCGATATCGATTTTGTGATCGAAATCGCCGTCTCCGACGAGGAAATCCTGCGCCGTATGAGTGGCCGCCGCGTGCATCTGGCGTCCGGGCGCAGCTATCACACCCTCTTCAATCCGCCCAAAGTGGCCGATCGCGATGACGTGAGCGGCGAGCCGCTGGTGCAGCGTGATGACGACAAGGAGGAAACAGTCAAGGCGCGGCTTGACGTATACCACGCGCAAACCCAGCCGCTGGTGCAGTACTACGTCGGCTGGGCCGCGCAGGGCGATCCGCGCGCGCCGCGCTACCTCAGCATTCAAGGCCAGGGCGAGGTCGACGCGATTCGCGACGCGATCTTCTCGGCTTTGGCGGTAAAACAAAAACTCGTTTAAAATCAAATATTTAATGTAACACGGGAGAGCAAAAGAAATGACTGCATATCAGGGACTCACGCTCGCTTTGGCCTGCGCTGTGATCGGTATTATTTTCGGCGGCGTGTGGGCCAGGCAGGTGATCAGCCAGCCCGACGGCAATGACCGCATGCGTGAAATCGCCGCCGCCATTCACACCGGCGCGGTGGCGTATCTTTGGCGGCAGTACAAGACCATCGCCATCGTCGGCGTGGTGTTGTTTGTGATCATGATGGTCTTTCTGGACAAGGCCACCGCCATCGGCTTTGCCGTGGGCGCAATTTTGTCAGGCGCTGCCGGCGTGATTGGCATGAATGTGTCGGTGCGCGCCAACGTGCGCACCGCCGAAGCCGCACGCAAGGGTCTGAACGAGGCGCTGCACATCGCGTTTCGCGGCGGCGCCATCACCGGCCTGCTGGTGGTGGGCCTGGGTCTGCTGGGTGTTGCGGGATTTTTCGCGGTGCTCTACCTCGTGCTCGGCCTGTCGCTCAAGGATGCGGTGCATCCGCTGGTGGGCCTTGCCTTCGGCGGCTCGTTGATTTCAATCTTCGCCCGACTGGGCGGCGGCATTTTCACCAAAGGTGCTGACGTCGGTGCCGACCTGGTGGGCAAGGTCGAAGCGGGCATCCCCGAAGACGATCCGCGCAACCCCGCGGTGATCGCCGATAACGTGGGCGACAACGTCGGCGACTGCGCCGGCATGGCCGCCGACCTGTTCGAAACCTACGCCGTGACCATCGTCGCCACGATCATTCTGGGCGCGCTGCTGATCACGCAGTCAGGCGCGGATTACCGCGCGGTGGTGTATCCGCTGGCGCTGGGCGGCGTGTCGATCATCGCCTCCATCGTCGGCTGCTATTTCGTCAAGGCACGCGAAGGCGGCAAGATCATGAACGCGCTGTATCGCGGCCTCGCGGTGTCCGGCGTGCTGGCGCTGATTGCGTTTTACTTCGTGACCGATATGCTGATGGGCAGTGTCGCTTCGATCTATCCGCAATTCGCGACCGCCAAACTGTTCGGCTGCGCGGTGATCGGCCTGGTGCTCACGGCACTGATGGTGGTGATCACCGAGTATTACACCGCCACCGAATACGCGCCGGTGCGTCACGTCGCCGCTGCCTCCACCACCGGCCACGGCACCAACATCATCGCCGGCCTCGGCGTGTCGATGCGTTCGACCATGTGGCCGGTGCTCGCGGTGTGTGCCGCGATTTTCGGCGCCTACCATCTGGCCGGCCTCTACGGCATCGCCATCGCCGCCACCGCCATGCTGTCGATGACCGGCATCATCGTGGCGCTCGACGCCTACGGCCCGATCACCGACAACGCCGGCGGCATTGCCGAAATGTCGGGCCTGCCGAAGGAGGTGCGCGCCATCACCGATCCGCTGGACGCCGTGGGTAATACCACCAAGGCCGTCACCAAAGGCTACGCCATCGGTTCCGCCGGCCTCGCCGCGCTGGTGCTGTTCGCCGACTACACGCACGCGCTGGAAGCCTCGGGCAAGCTCACCAGCTTCGACCTGTCGAACCACATGGTCATCATCGGCCTGTTCATCGGCGGCATGATCCCCTACCTGTTCGGCGCCATGGCGATGGAAGCGGTTGGCCGCGCCGCCGGTTCCGTGGTGGTCGAAGTGCGCCGCCAGTTCAAGGAAATCCCCGGCATCATGGAAGGCAAGGCCAAGCCGGATTACTCCAAGGCCGTCGACATGCTGACGCTGGCCGCGATCAAGGAAATGATCGTGCCCTCGCTGCTGCCGGTGCTGGTGCCGGTGGTGGTGGGCGTGGTGCTGGGTCCGCAGGCGCTGGGCGGCGTGCTGATGGGATCCATCGTCACTGGCCTCTTCGTCGCGATCTCGATGACGACCGGCGGCGGCGCCTGGGATAACGCCAAGAAATACATCGAAGACGGCAATCACGGCGGCAAGGGTTCGGAAGCGCACAAGGCCGCCGTCACCGGCGACACCGTGGGCGACCCGTACAAGGACACCGCCGGCCCCGCCGTGAACCCGCTGATCAAGATCATCAACATCGTGGCGCTGCTGATCGTGCCGCTGCTGCCCGGAACGGCAACAACGACAGCACCAACCGCGGCAGCGACGCCGTCCGCGGCAAGTGTTGCCACCGCCACACCCGCCGCGTCCGCGGCAGACGGCGCATCCTTCAAGGTCGAGAATGGCGTCGTCAAGTTCTACTTTGCCTCCGGCAAGGCGGAGCTTGCGGGCGGCGCGGATGCCGCGCTGGGTGACGTGGCCAAAGGCGTGGGTGGCGGCAAAAAGGCGGTCGTCAGCGGTTATACCGACGCTTCGGGCGACCCCGCCGCCAACGCCGAACTCGCCAAGCAGCGCGCCTTTGCGGTGCGCGATGCGTTGAAGGCTGCAGGCATCGCCGAAGACAAAATTGAACTCAAGAAGCCGGAACAAATGACCGGCAGCGGCAACGCCGCTGAAGCGCGCCGCGTGGAGGTGGCGCTGCAGTAAGCACTACACCAGTTAAAAACCAGACGCGAAGGGCCGGCATTGCCGGCCCTTCTGCTTTGCGGGCGTCGCGGTTGGAGGATGACGCATTGCAGTAGCCATGCATCACACCGTGGTTACAAAATATTAAATAAAATCAGATAGTTAATAAAATACACGCGCACCCAAAAAATTTAGATTGTCTCGCTTTGCTACTTGGCATAGTCTCTGCCCGCTGTTCAATTCCCCAGCACACAGGAGATTTACCATGGCCGAAGAAGAAAAGATGCCGGATTTTTCCGATGTCCAGTCGGGCACCGAGTCCACCGCCGAAATCGTGTATGAGGTAAAGTCCGGCGACACCTTGTCCAAGATCGCCAAGCAGTATTACGGCGATGCCAACGCCTACATGACCATTTTTGAGGCCAACACGGACATCCTGAAAAATCCGAATCTGATTCATCCCGGACAGAAACTCAGGATTCCGCCGAAGTAACCCCTTCTTCCGCCAACAAAAACAGTTAAGGAGCACTCATGGCACCACGCATCAACTCCCTGGCGATCGCCGCGATTTTTCTCGGCGCCGTTCTCGGCTTGAACGGCTGCAAAAAGGAAGCGCCACCACCCCCTCCGCCGCCGCCACCCGCGGCCGCGCCCAAAGTTGAAGCCCCGCCGCCGGCACCACCCGCGGTTAGTGTCGCCAACATTACGCTGGGCAAAGCCATCGGCAGCGACAAGAAAGTGACCGCCACCACCGACACCTTTGCCAAGACCGATACCATTTACGCCGCCGTGGAAACCACGGGTTCCGGCAACGCCGAGATCAAGGCCAAGTGGACGTTCCATAAAGGCGACAAGGTTGCCGACGTCAGCGAGTCCATGGAAACCGTTGTCGCCACCGGGCCCGCGGTCACCTCGTTCAAGATCAGCAAGCCCAGCGGCTGGCCGCCCGGCGACTATCAAGTCGACATTTCGCTTGGTGGAAAATCGGCAGGCGTCAAGAAGTTCAGCGTAAAGTAAGTTTCACGCTTCGCCACCACGCGGGGACGCTCAGGCGTCCCCGTTTTCTTTGCAGGATATTGTTTGTCGGACATCCGTAAAACCGTGGCGATTGTCGGCGGCGGCCCCGCCGGCCTGATGGCGGCCGAAGCCGCGGCCAGCAGCACTACGCACCTGCGCGTTGCACTGTACGACGCCATGCCCTCGGTCGGCCGCAAGTTTCTGATGGCCGGCAAGGGGGGATTGAATCTCACCCACGCCGAGCCTTTCGACCGCCTGCTCACGCGCTACGGCGCGCGCAGTGAATCGGTCGGCACGTGGCTCAAGACGTTCGGACCGGATGACCTGCGGCACTGGGCGCGCGGACTCGGCATCGAAACCTTTGTCGGCACCTCACAGCGCGTATTTCCCGCGCACATGAAAGCCGCGCCGCTGCTGCGCGCCTGGGTGCGGCGTCTGCGCGAAGCCGGCGTCACGTTTCATGTGCGCCATCGCTGGACGGGCTGGCACGGCGACGGCGCGCTCAGCTTCAACACACCGGGCGGCGAGCAGACCGTGCATGCCGATGCCGTCATTCTGGCCTTGGGCGGCGGCAGTTGGGCACGACTGGGCTCGGACGGCGCCTGGACCGGGTTGCTGGCCCGGCGCGGCATCGAGGTCAGGCCGTTGCAGCCCGCCAACTGCGGCTTCGACTGCGCATGGCGCGAGCACTTTCGCGCACGCTTTGCCGGCCAGCCGCTGAAATCTGTGGTGGCGCATTGCAGTGACGCCCATGGACGCCATCACCGGCAACAGGGCGAATGCATCATCACCGATACCGGCATCGAGGGCGGACCGATTTACGCCTTGTCCGCGCATCTGCGCGACGGCATTCAGCGCAATGGCAATGCCACGCTGCTGCTCGACCTCGCACCCGGACGGGACCTGCAGCGGCTGACGCGTGACTTGTCCTCATCGCGCGGCAAACGTTCGCTCGCCAATCACCTGCAGCAGCAGGCCGGCATTTCCGGCATCAAAGCGGGCCTGTTGCGCGAGGTGGCCAGCGCGGACGATCTCGCCGATGGCGCCAGACTCGCCGCGTTGATCAAGGCGCTGCCGTTGCGACTCACCGCCGCGCGGCCGCTGGATGAAGCCATCAGCAGCGCGGGCGGCGTGCCGTTCGAGGCATTGGACCCACAGCTGATGTTGCGCGCCCTGCCCGGCGTGTTCTGCGCCGGCGAAATGATCGATTGGGAGGCGCCCACCGGCGGCTACCTGCTCACCGCGTGCCTGGCCAGCGGGCGGCTCGCCGGGACCGGTGTCGGCGATTGGTTGGGCGTACCCACTCAGCTATAATTCGCGCTTTGCGCAGAATCGCTGCAATCACATAAGTATATGTTTTTAAACATATTTTTATCCATCATTCTATATGCCGCGATAGCCCTCGCGCCGCTGGACGCGCTCGCGCAATCCAGCCTGCCGCCGCTGTCTCCCGCCGTAGAACAGGCCATGGAAAGGGTCACCAGACATGCGCCAGTGATGAAAGCCATAGAGGCGATCAAGGGAAGCAGCGTGCGCATGCTCGAAGCGCAAGTGCGCATCACCGAAATACCCGCGCCCCCGTTCAAGGAAAAGGCGCGCGCGGAATATTACCTGACCCGAATCAAGGCCGCCGGCATTGCCGACGCCTACATCGACGCGGAAGGCAACGTGATCGGCATCCGCCGCGGCAAAGGCAAGGGGCCGAAGCTGGTGGTGTCGGCGCATCTGGATACCGTTTTCCCCGAAGGCACCGACGTCAAGGTCCGCGAGAAAGACGGCCGCTACTATGCGCCGGGAATCGGCGACGATGGCGCCGGCCTGGCCACGCTGCTGGCGATGACCGAGCATCTGCATCACGCCGGCGTGCGCACCATCGGCGACATCATGGTGGTCGGCAGCGTGGGCGAGGAGGGCCTCGGCGATCTGCGCGGGATGAAAGCGCTGTTTCGCGACCACAAGGATATCGACGGCTTTATTTCACTGGACGGCGTCGGCATCGGCCGCATCGTCAACACCGCCACCGGCAGTCACCGCTTCAGCGTCACCTTCACCGGGCCGGGCGGGCATAGTTTCGCGGCGTTTGGCCTGCCGAGCGCGATTCACGCCATGGGCCGCGCGGTGGCGAAAATCGGCGACCTGGTACCGCCGGCCAATCCCAAAACCACGTTCACCGTCGGCACCGTCAGCGGCGGCACATCGGTCAACGCCATCGCGGGCAGCGCGACCATCGGCATCGATGTGCGCTCCAACAGTCACAGTGAGCTGGTTAAATTCGTCGAACAGGTGATGGCCGCGATTCACGAAGCCGTCGCCGATGAAAACAAGCGCTGGAACACGCGCTCAAAAATCACCGTCGCCATCAAGCAGGTCGGCGACCGTCCCGCCGGCAGCATTCCTGCCAATGCCCTGATCGTACAGGCGGCGCGCGCCGCGCATAAAGCCGTGGGCGTGGAAACACGCGCCATCAGCGCCTCCAGCACCGATTCCAATCTGCCGATCAGCCTCGGTGTGCCTGCGATCACCCTTTCCAGTGGTGGACAGGGCGGCCGCAGCCATTCGCTGCAGGAATGGTACGCGCCGGTGAACAACACGCTGGGAGCGCAAAATGTTCTGCTGCTGGCGCTGGCATTGGCCGGCATCGAACAAGTCAGCGAGCCGCTGCTGGAAAAACGGCCGCCCCGACCCTGACCCAAAACATCAACCTCAACCGACTGAATCTCATGAAATATACCTTGGGCGAACAACGCGTCGTCGCGCACGGCGACTACTGGATAGCGCCCGGCGCACATGTCATCGGCAGCGTCATTCTCGGCCGCGACGTCAGCATCTGGTTCAACAGCGTCGTTCGCGGCGACAACGACCTGATCACCATCGGCGACAACTCGCAGGTGCAGGACGGCTGCGTGCTGCATCCCGACCCCGGCTTTCCGATCACGCTGGGCCGCAGCGTCAGCATCGGCCACAAGTCGATGATTCACGGCTGCAGCATCGGCGACGGCAGCCTGATCGGCATCAACAGTGTGGTGCTCAACGGCGCGAAGATCGGGAAACATTGCCTGATCGGCGCCAACTCGCTGATCGGCCAGAACAAGGTGATTCCGGACGGCGTGATGGTGCTCGGCTCGCCCGGCAAGGTGGTGCGCGACCTGCGGCCCGAGGAAATTGCCTTCCTGCAGCAAACGGCAGATGACTACGCCGCGCGCGCCCGGCGCTACCGCCTGGACCTGAAAATCGACAGCACACCGTGAACCACCTGGTCATACAGGGCGATGAGATTGAAACCGGCGATCTCAAAGCACTCGCCAAACTCGCTGCCGCATCGGGCATCGAACGGATGTCGGCGACGGCCTTTCGCCTGCGCGACGCCCGTCCCGCCGCGGACATCGCCGCGATCTGCGAACGCGCCAGACTGGACTTTGCGTTTGTTCCCGCGGCACGCCGCCTGGCCGACTTCCGCCTGCTGGTGATGGACATGGATTCGACGCTGATCACCATCGAAACCATCGACGAGCTGGCCGATCTGGTAGGCCTGAAACCGCAGGTGGCCGCCATCACCGAACAGGCCATGCGCGGGGAAATCGAATACAACGAAAGCCTCAAGCGCCGCGTGGCAGTGTTAAAGGGGCTCGATGAAAGCGCGCTCAAACGCGTCTACGATGAACGGGTGAAACTTTCACCGGGCGCCGAAACCCTGCTCGCCGCCGCGCAACAACACGGCATCAAAACATTGCTGGTGTCCGGCGGCTTCACCCATGTCACCCGCCTGCTCAAGCCGCGGCTCGGCCTCGATTACACCTATTCAAACACGCTGGGCGTGTCGGCAGGCAAGCTTACCGGCGACGTCGTCGGACGCATCGTCAACGCCGATGCCAAACGCGACGAGCTTTTGCGCGTGCGCGACCTGCTGGGCATTGCACGCGAGCAGATCATCGGCATGGGCGATGGCGCCAACGACCTCAAGTTCATGGCTGAATGCGGCGTGAGCATTGCCTATCACGCCAAGCCCATCGTGCGCGGGCAGACCACGCATGCCGTCAACTACGGCGGCCTCGACCGCGTCGTCAATTTCTTTAACTGAGCCGGCGAAACGCGTAGCGACACCAACGAAATATTCCCCGGCGGCGAACGCACAGTCTTACGGCACGATCATGATCGGCGCCTCGGGCCACGGCCCACTGAGCAGCGGCGACAGCAACACCGCCAGGGTACGCGGAATAAAGATTTCGCGCGAACCCGCAATCTCGTCCATCGACCACCACCGCAACTCGCGAAACCTGCCACGCTCTTCAGACGTGAGGGCGGTCGGTGCCGCCAGGAAATGGGGAACGCGCTGGATGTAAACGCGGGCCAGCGTGTCAACCGGCAGGCCGTCGCGCACGATGCGCTTGGGCGACGTCCACACCCAGTGTCCGGGCTGGTCGAGCGTGAAGCCGGTCTCCTCCAGAATTTCCCGGCGCAACGCATCCTCGAAACTTTCGCCCGGATGCAGCGAGCCGCCAGGCGTCAGCCAGACGGTATGGTGCGCATCGAAGGCGAGACGCATCAGCAGGATGCGGTCCTGAGGATCGACAAGCAGCGCACGGGCGGATTCGATGATGGCCATGGATAAGCGCCAGATTGTACACGTCACGCGCACTCAGTTGACGGCCACGGCGATGCCTTCCGTGTCCGCATTCGCCAGTGGACCGACAAGACAAAACGTGACGA
>CADECM010000116.1:11248-14232 GCA_902825845.1 uncultured beta proteobacterium | reverse complement strand
GCAGCTTACCTTCCCTGAGAAACGGCACTGCGGGCAGCATCGATGTATAGGAATAATGGGAACGGCCGGCCAGAACCTCGATAATTGCCTCCGCCGATCCCTTGAACACCACAGTGACCACCTTGATGCCAGCTGCGCGGATCAGCTTTGCACCGCTCAGGTGGATCGCAGTTCCTGCAGGCCCGGACGCGAAGATGATCTTGCCGGGCTGGGCCTTGGCGAGTGCAATGAGATCCTTCACCGACTTGGCGCCTAAAAGCGGCGCCACAACCACCACACCGGTCCCGATCCCGATCTGGCTGACACCGGTGAAATCCTTGAGCGGATCGTAGGGCAGATTGGGTTGGAGCACGGCATTGATGGCAAAGTTTGAGGTCAACACAAGCGTGTGGCCATCCGGTGCGGCCTTGGCAACCACGTTTGTAGCCAATGTCCCGCCCCCGCCCGGCCGGCTATCCACCACGACGGGCTGCCCCCAACGCACGCTGAGCTTGGCGCCCAGCGTGCGAGCCATCGTATCCGTCGCTGAGCCGGCTGCGCTCGGCACCAGCAGGCGGACCGCCTTGACGGGGTATCCAGACTGGATCTGTGCAACGTTGGCGGCTGCCGCGGTCGAAGCCGTCAGGACGATCCCTATAGCATAAGCCATTGCCATTTCAGCTATCTTGCGCATGACACCTCCTGGCGGATAGTTTTTGGATGCACAGGAGATTGACACTGCATTGCGACATCCGCAATGATCCACTTTTCCGCAGGCACGGAATTTTGGTTGGGAACATGGAACTCAGGGATCTCAGGTATTTTGTCGTCGTCGCGGAGCATCTGAATCTCGGACGCGCCGCGGAAGCCTTGGACTTGAGTGCAACCGCGCTCGGCAAGAGCCTGCGGCGTCTTGAACAAAGTGTCGGCTCGAAACTGGTGCAACGCACATCGAAAGGCGTGGCACTTACCGCCGTGGGTGCGGCACTCTTGAACCGCATCGCCCCCCTGCAAGGCATGCTGAACGACGTGCGCCACGAGGCCACGGACCTTGCCCAAGGGCGCGCTGGACACCTCCATGTCGGCGCCAGTTTCGGCCCGAATGAAGGACGAATGGCACATGCTTTCGTTTCCCTGCTCAAGGAAGCGCCTGGCATTACCCTCAAAGTCACCCCAGGCGACAACAACGTTTTCAGCAATTTGCTGCGCAAGGGGGAAATTGATTTTTGCATTTCGGGATCGCGTTCGCTTTCCCCGGCGGAGTTTGTGCTTGAACAACTCTACGACGATTCGTTCGTCGTCATTGCATCGGCACATCACCGCCTCGCCAAACGCAAGCAGCTATCCGTAACCGATCTGGTCGGCGAGCGCTGGGTGTCACAGAACAACACGGCTTTGGCGCATTGGCAGGAACTATTCCGCATGTTTGAGCGTAACCGGCTGCCGCAACCCGCGGTAGCGCTCGTGGCTAGTTCAACTCGCGTACGAGCCATTGCCATCGCTAACTCCAACCTGATTGGATTGTCCAACCGGCAAACGTTGCAGCAGGAAATCAGGCGACATCCATTGGTCGAGTTGCCGGTTAAGGAATTTACGTGTTCCCAGAACGTGTTGATCATTTATCGGAAGAACGCCTATCTGTCGCCGGCTGCGCTACGATTGATTGAGATACTCAAGATGCAGGCGCGGCAGCTGGCTGATGGTGCCACAAAAGAACGAAGTGCCAAGCGTATGAACACAAGGAAGTGAATGGTGAAACTTCGACCCGCACGCATAAACCGCCGGATTCCACTTCGCAACGCCCGCGCCTGCCGCGTTACTTCTTCTTGATCCCTATTTCCCGTGCTAATTCGGAAATGATTTTGATCTGCTCGCGCACGATCTTGTCGTATTCTTCCGGTGTGGTCGTCGCCACGTCCAGACCCAACGCCGGCAATCGCGCCTTGATGTCGGCAAGTTCGAGAATGCGGGCGATTTCCTTGCTGATCTGATGTACGACCGGGCGTGGCGTTGCGGAAGGCGCCAGTAGACCCCATGATGTTGTGGTCCGTTTGAACTCCGGCAGTTTCTCCTCCAGTGCCGCCACATCAGGCAACAGGGGTGAGCGCCGGGTCACTGCCAACGCCAGCAGCTTTCCATCCTGGATGTACGGCAACGCGGTGCCGAAGCTTACGACGGCATAGTGAGTGCGTCCGGCCAACACCTCCAGTGTCGCTTCCGGCGAGCCCTTGAATGCCACGTTGACGACCTTGATACCGGTGGCGCGGATGAATCTTGTGCCGGTCAGGTGGTCGCCACTTCCAGGCCGTCCAGAGCCGTAAATGATCTTGCCGGGCTGCGCCTTGGCGATTGCAATAAGATCCTCGACCGATTTCACGCCCAGTGTCGGTGTTGCTACCATAACGGCTGTGCCGTGCCCGATTTGGGTCACACCGGTGAAATCCTTGAGCGGGTCGTAAGGCAACTCCGGTTGCATCACTGCGGTAATGGCAAAACCGGACACCAAGAACAGCGTGTGACCATCAGGGATTGCCTTCGCGACCGCGCTCGCGGCCAGCATGCCGCCAGCGCCCGGCCGGTTGTCCACCACCACTGGCTGCCCCCAACTCACTTTGAGCTTTTCGCCGATCATGCGTGCCAATGCATCCGTACCGGCGACGCTGGGTGTGGTAGCCAAGACAAAACGGATTGGCTTGATGGGGAATTTCGGCGGTGTCTGTGCAAGCGTTGGCAGCGGCCCGCCGGCAAAATACATCGCTGTTGCGGTCACGAGTGGGAGTTTGAACCGTGCTTTCATGACGCCTCCTTTGTTCGGCCTGCCCATGGTGCAATCCAAAGATTGCAGTCAGCTTGACATTTACTTCATATTTCCGCAAATATCTTATTTTCGCAAATATATGAATTTGGGCTATGCAGACACAGCTAAGGGACGTGGAATATTTCGCGGCAATCGCCGCACACGGACAGGTGCAACGCGCCGCTGCGGCACTGGGATTGAGTCAACC
>CADECM010000116.1:0-11148 GCA_902825845.1 uncultured beta proteobacterium | reverse complement strand
CCGACGCGTATGCGTGACGTATCGCAAGGACGCCTACCTCCCACCAGTGGCATTCCGCTTTATCGACATGCTGAAAAAAGCGGCTGCGGACATGCAGAAGAAAACGCCGTAGTCCGTGCTGCCCGTATAATGACGCAAGCGCGGTCCATGGCGCCTGTCTGTTTCTCCCACACCAATCGAACAACGCAATGCCCCTCCCCTGCCCCGAACCCCGCGGCTACCCCGGCAATCTTGGCGCGCCGTTTACCGCACACGCGAAATCAACACGCACGGCACTGATCGATTTATGCGATGCGGCTCCCCGCGAGATCAGCTTTCGAGACGTCGATCAGGCCTGCAACGCGGTGGCCCGCGGGCTGACGCGCGCGGGGCTCCAACCCGGTGATCGCATCGGCATCCTGTCTCTGAATCGCGCGGAATTCGTCTACACGCTGCTGGGCGCGATGCGTGCCGGCGTGGTGCCGGTGCCGGTCAACATCAAGCTCGCCGTCGACACCGCGCACTACATACTCAACGATGCCGGGGTCAGGCGGGTGTTCGTAGAGCCGGCGCTGCGCCGTCTGGTGCCACCTGCCGTGAAAGTCACCGAATTCGGAGAGGAGTTCGATGCGTTCATCGACGCGGGTGAATTTACGCCCATCGAATCCGCGCCGTACACCGTCGCCATCCAGCCCTACACCTCAGGCTCCACCGGCAAACCCAAAGGCGTATTGCTCACGCACTATGGCCAGAACTGGAGCCGGCTGATCCTCGCCCATACGCGCGGCACCACGCCCGAGGATGTGATCCTGGTGGCCGCGCCGCTCTATCACAAGAATGCACTGAACGCGATCAAGCAGGGCCTCACGGCCGGTGCAACACTGGTGCTGATGCCGCAGTTCAATATCGAACGCTACATCGAGGCCATGGGCCGTTACCGCGCCACGGTGATTTCGGGCGTGCCGACGATGATGTCGATGCTGCTGACACGGCGCGACCTGCTGGCGAAAATCGATACCGCGTCGGTGCGCACGGTGATGATGGGTTCGGCGCCCTCCTCCGCGCAGTTGCTGCGCGAACTGCGCGGCGTGTTTCCCAACGCCGAACCGCTGGTGGTGTATGGCGTGACCGAAGGCGGGCCGGTGCCGCTGGGACCGCACCCCGAAGGCAAGCCGCGGCCCCTTGGCTCCATCGGCTTCCCCTATGCCGGCACCGAGGCCAAACTGGTCGACGGCCCCTCACCCGACGAAGGCGAACTCGTTCTCAAGAACCCCGGCATCCTGCTCGGCTATCACAACCTGCCCGAAGAAACTGCGAAACGTGTGCGCGACGGCTGGTATTACACCGGCGACGTCTGCCGCCGTGATGCCGAGGGCTTTTACTACTTTGTCGGGCGCAACGACGACATGTTCGTGTGCGGCGGCGAGAACATCTTCCCGATCGAGGTCGAGTCGTTGCTGGAAAAGCACCCGGCGGTGCACCAGGCGCATGTGATGCCTTTCGAACACCAGTTGAAGGACAAGGTACCCTATGCGTTCGTGGTGTTGCGCGAGGGCGCCAGCGCCAGCGAAGACGACCTCAAGCAATTCACCATCGCCAACGGTCCGGCCTATCAGCACCCACGCCGCGTGTTTTTTCTGGAGCAGTTACCGCTGGCGGGCACCAACAAAATTGATCAACCGCAGTTACGCCGCATTGCAGCGGAGAAAGACCCTCATGGCTGAAGCGCATTTCACCCCCGAATCCCTCGAACAACGTCTCGCCGCGGGGCCCTTCAACCGCTGGCTGGGCTTCAAGGTGCTGAAGATGGATGACAGCGGCCTCGAACTCAAGGCCACCTGGCGCGAGGAATGGGTGGTGAACCCGGAACGGCGATATACGCATGGCGGCATTCTCGGCGCCATCATCGACGTGGCCGCCGACTACGTGATCGCGGTGCAGCTGGGCCGCCCCGTGCCCACCATCGACATCCGCATCGATTACCACAAGGCCGCAATGCCGGGCGATCTGATCGCGAAAGCGAAAGTGATCCGCATGGGCGGCCAGTATTCCACCGCGGAAGCGAACGTCTACGACAGCGCAGGCGCGCTGGTGGCCAGCGGCCGCGGCACCTACTACACCGCGCCCCCGCCTGCGCCGAAGGCCAAGTAAGCTGTGTTGTATGGAAACAAACATCAACGTCATTTTTTGACGCAGATAAACGCTGATTAAACCCGGAACCAAAAGGATCTCCGAATTGGATTTTGTCTGCGGAAATCTGCGTTAATCTGCGTCAAAGCGATTTTCTTATGCAATTGATTTTATTGATATTTACATGACACCCTTTACCGAAAACTTCCGCGAATTCCTCGATCGTCTGCGCAGCGCCGGGGAGATGCTCGACATGCACCAGCCCGTCGACAGCCGCCACATCGCCACGCTGGTGGATCAATCCGACAAGGCACTGTTCTTTCACAAGGTGATTGGCTACGACATGCCGGTGGTGTCGGGCATCATCCGCTCGCGCGAGCGTACCATCATGGCCATGGGCTGCACGGAATACGGCCAGATCGAACAACGCCTGCGTCAGGGCATCGACCATCCGATTTCGCCGCGCTACATCGAAGCGCCGGCACACAAGCAGGTGATCATGCAGGGTGATGACGTCGACCTGTTCAAATTGCCGGTGCCGATGTCGTCGATTTACGATGGCGGACCGATGATCACCGCGGGCGTGGTGATCGCGCGCGATCCCGAATACGGCTTGAACTCGGGCTGCTACCGTTTCATGGTGAAGGAAAAGAACCTCACCGGCATCGACATCGTCACCCCCAACAATATGCGCATGTATGCACAGCGCGCGTATGAAGCAGGCCGCGTGTGCCCGATCTCGATTTCCATCGGCACGCATCCGATGGAAATCATGGGCGCGAATTTCCGCGCGCCCATCGGCGTGGACGAAATGGGCATTACCGGCGGCATTCGCGGCGCGGCAGTCGAGCTGGCGCAGTGCGAGACCATCGATTTGCCCTGCGTGGCCGGGGCTGAAATGGTGCTGGAAGGCGAAATCCTGCCGACGGGCTGGACCTATCCCGAAGGCCGCTTTGGCGAATTCACGCGCCTGATGGGCGGATTGCACTGGAATCCGCTGGTGCGCATCAAGGCGGTGACGATGCGCCGCGACCCGATTTACTACGCACTGCACATGCCGTGGGAAAACACCTGGCTGGCCGCGCCCTCGCGCTACTCGGCCATTCGCGCGGCACTGAAAAACGCCGGCGTGCAGGTGAAAGACATCAACGTCACGCTCGGCGGCTGCGCCTTCTGGCACGCGATAATTTCCATCCGCAAGCAAGCGGGCGAAGGCAAGAACGCGCTGCTCGCGGCGCTCTCCGTGCTCGATCTCAAGCATGTGGTGGTGGTGGATGAAGACATCGACGTCAATAACGCGATGGACGTGGAATGGGCGATCGCCACCCGCGTGCAGGGCGACCGCGACGTGATTGTCATTCCCGGCGCGCGCGCCAAGCCGCTCGATCCCAGCCTCGCGGTGATGCCGCACGGCGTGGTACCCACCGGCGCCAAGGTCGGCATCGACGCCACCATCGGCGAAGGCATCCCGCACGAACGCTTCGAGCGCATCGCCTACGCCTATGCCGACAAGGCGAAGATCGCCGACTATGCCACCGGCAAGAGCGACCCTGCGCCGGCCAACGACGCCATGACCGACGCCAGCATCGCCGCGCTGGCCGATGCCATCCTCAAGGTCATCGAGAAAGAACCGCTCTACTACTCTGCGGTTGCGGAGCGCTTCGCCACCCACACCTTTCAGGCCGTGGCACGCGCGCTGGGCAAGCTGCACGTTGACGAAAAACTGTGGCAGGACCCGCGCGGGCGCTTATGCGTGCGTGGGTCGGCGTTCGCGGCGAAGGTGCCGACTTCGCGCTAGCACAAAACATCTTTGACGCAGATTTACGCGGATGACCGCGGATTAAGCACTCTGTCGTTCCTGCGCAGATGGAAATCTATAATGCAGTCTCGTCTGCCACCTTCCTATGGCTCCCGGCCTGCGCGAGAATGACCGCGCTGATTGTAAATCAGTACAAATCCGCGTAAATCAGCGTCAAAGTTTTGATTTAAATAAAATACAATGAAATCAACTACTTACCACTTACACCTCGAAACCGACCGCAAGCGTCCAAGACTGTTTCATTTAACCGAAGCGGATTGGGCGGCGACGGCCAAACGCCATCGCGCGCTGGCCAGAAGGCTGCGCGTCACAATCGGCCACGATAACGAAACACTCGGCGAAGCGCTCAAGACGGCGCATTTCATGGTGACCAACGGCGTACCACCGCGCGAGGGCCTGCGCGACCGCGCGCCACATCTGAAGTGGATACAAAGTACCGCCGCGGGCATCGACTGGATGATGCCGCTGGACTGGCTGCCCAAGGACGTGACGCTCACCAACAACACCGGCGCGCATGGCGCCAAGGCCGAGGAATCCTGTTTGATGGGACTGCTGATGCTGCAGTCGCGCATGCCGGAAGTGCTGGCCAACCAGCACAAACACGTCTGGGACTGCATCTGCACTGAGCCGATCGCCGGCAAGACCGTGGTGATCGTGGGTTTCGGCGACCTTGGTCAGGGTGCGGGACGCGCCGCGAAAAAGCTTGGACTGAAGATTATTGCCGTCACCCGCAGTGGCACCCCACACAGACTGGCCGGGCGCGTGATCAGGGCATCGCGCATCGACAGCGTGCTGCCACAAGCAGATTTTGTCATTGTCACCACGCCGCTTACTGCCGAGACGCGCAATCTCATCAACCACGAGCGCATCAACCGGCTGAAACCAGGCGCGGGCCTCATCAACATCGGCCGCGCGCCGATCATCGACTACGCGGCACTGCGTGAGCGCCTGCAACGCGGCGAACTGGGCGGTGCCGTGCTCGACGTATTCGAACAGGAACCGTTGCCGCCCGACTCACCGTGGTGGACCACCAAAAACACCTTTGTGCTGCCGCACATCGCGTGCGACGACCCTCGTTATATCCAGCGTCTGTTCGACACCTGGTTCCTGAATTTCGAACGCTTTCTCGCGGGCAAGCGGCTCAAAAATATCGTCGATCGCGCGCTGGGCTATTAGCCCGGCAACGACGCTCAGTTGTACGCCGGCTCGCTGGCCAGCATCTTCGCGCTGGCACGCCGCTCGCCCTTGGCTTCCACTTCGTCCAGCCGGTAACCATGCTGGTAGACCGACTGCAGTTGCCAGCCATGTTCCGGTATCAGGCCCAGCACCGTGCGCAGACGGCTGACATGTGTGTCCAGCGTGCGGGTGGTCGCGGACTTGTCGCGGCCCCAGATCTGCTCGAGCAATTCCGTGCGCGGCAGCAGGCGCCCGCGATTGGTCAGCAAAAATACGGCCAGGTCATAGGTTTTCGGCGTCAGCGGCACGCGCGAGCCATCGCGCAGGATCAGCCGGTTCTTGAGGTCTATGGTGAGATTGCCGAATTCGATCTGATTGCCCGGCGAAGCGCGCCCATGGCCCGCGCGGCGCGAAAGCGCCTCCACCCGCGCCAGCAGTTCATGCTCGCGCGCATCGGCCATGCAATCGTCGGCACCGGCGTGCAATGCCTTGACGATATCGGCTTCGCCGCCGCCGCGCAGCACGCGGATCAACGGCACCTCGGCGCCGCGTTCGCGCAACGCGGCGCTGATTTCCGCCGCCGGGATTTCCGCGAGCGACGGCCCGACAATGGCGCTATCAAAACTGGCACGATCGACCCCATGCACGAATGCACGTTCGGTCGCAAACAACTGCACGGCATGCCCGGCAGACTGCAGCCACGATTCCAGTTGTTGCGCGGTACGGGTATCATTTTCGAGGACGGCTATTCTCATTTCAGAATTCCTGTTTCGCTGAGTTCACAGTGGATGTGCAACATAGCGCATTGTTTTCTAAAGGGTAATGGGGTTGTCCCGGTATTCACCAAGTTTTTACAGCCGGTACACAGACTGTTAACACACTGATTTTTTTCGCGGGAATCGTGCAAGATGTCCTCGACAAATACCGAACAAAAGTTATGTATTGATCACATCGCGCACTTTGTACCGGACGGTGAAAGCGCGAGCGCAGCCTTGTCGCATTTGGGCTTCACCCTCACGCCGCTGTCGGCGCAATCGCATCGGCTGCAGGCGGATGGTCCACTGGTGCCCGCGGGCACCTCCAACCGCTGCGTGATGCTGCGGCAGGGCTATCTCGAATTTCTGACCCCCACCCACGACACGCCCAACGCGCGGCAATTGCGCGACGCCATCGCGCGCTACACCGGCGTGCACCTGATCGCCTTCGGCACCACTGCCGCCGGGGAGGACCACGCGCGCCTGCAGCGTGAAGGCTTTGACCCGCTGCCGCCGGTGGCACTGCAACGTCAGGCCGAAACGGAAGACGGCGAAGCCACCGCGCGTTTTACGGTGGTGCGCGTCGCGCCCGCCACCATGGCCGAAGGCCGCATCCAGTTCTGCCAGCATCACACGCCCGACGTGGTGTGGCAGCCGCGCTGGCTGGCACACGCCAACCACGCCGTGGGGCTCGCGGCGGTGCTGGTGTGCGTGGCCGACCCGGCGCAAACGGCCCGGCGCTACGCGCGGTTCACTGGACTTCCCATCTCAGAGTCGCAGGACACGTGGCGCCTCGATACCGCGCGCGGCCATGTGCTGTTCGCGGACGTGGCGACCCTGCAGCAGACACTGGGCGTCACGCCCCCGGCGCTGCCGTGGATCGCCGGTTACGTGATCGACAGCGATGACATGAGCGCAACACGGCGCATTGCCGGCGGCAACGCCGTGGGCGAACGCCTGTGTGTTGCCCTGCCGCCAGCACTGGGCGGCATGATTATTTTTCAAGCGGCGGGAGGCACGCCCTTCACGCTGAGCCAGACGCAATAATGCGGCCCGTCATTTGCCTGCTGTTCGTGTTCTGCACGACGCAGGCGGCCGCACAAGCGCCGCGCGCGGTGGACGTGCCCACGCGCCCCGGCGTGACTCAGCGCTTTCTGCTGCTGCAACCCGCAAACGCGCGCGCCGCGGTGATCCTGTTTTCGGGCGGCAACGGCAGCGTCCAGATTTCCGCCGACGGCGCAATCGGGCGCAACGGCAATTTTCTGGTGCGCTCGCGCGACTTGTTCGCCGCGCATGGCCTGGCGGTCGCCGTCATCGACGCGCCGTCGGACCGGCAAAATCCGCCGTTCCTGGGCGGATTTCGCCAGACAGCGGAACACGTGGCAGACGTCAAAACCGTAATCGCCTGGCTCAGGGCCAATCTGAACATGCCGGTGTGGCTGGCAGGCACCAGCCGCGGCACACAATCGGCGGCCTACGTGACCACACAGCTTCCAGCCGCCGAAGGCGGGCCCGATGGCGTGGTGCTGACCTCAACTGTGCTGGCCGACCGGCGCTCCCGCGCGGTGCCGGCGATGGCGCTCGAGCGCATCGGCGTGCCAGTGCTGGTGGTGCACCACCGGCAGGACAGTTGCCGCGTGTGCCTTTTCACGGACTTGCCGCTGCTCACCGACAAGCTGAAACGACTCGCAAAAACCGAAACCCTGCTGTTTGACGGCGGCGACAACACCGGCGATGCCTGCGGTCCGCGCGCCTATCATGGCTACAACGGCATCGAGGCGGAAGTGGTGGCGAAAATTGCGGCTTGGATTGGGGCGAAGTGATTTGGTTGGCAATGACGGAGACACATGCATCAGACGGCGGGCAGATGTTGGCCATAACCTGTCGGTCATCAACTCGGCGTTGCAGTCCCGGATCGGCGGCTTCACGCTGAAACCTGCCGGATGCCTTACGTGAACAAATCGGCCATAGCGGCCATTGGCGCTGTAGGGCGTAGGCGACCGGTCCTGATCCGTTACCAGAGCGCTCATTGCAGGATACGCTCCCTGGCACGCGCCCGGCCCATCAGCTCTCGGGGGTCATCAGGCAACCACTCACGCTTCCTCGCGCCGGCTCGAGCTGAAGTCAGAACGCGATCTCGGGTGCCGCGATTCGCCGCGCTCAACCCACGCTTCATATCTTCAGCTGGACCTCGACTCGGCCGTCTCGAATGCGGATGGGAAACATATACAGCGGCGTGCCCGACGTCAGGCCTTCCCCGGTATCGAGGCGGAACTCCCAGCCATGAACGGGACATGTCAGGACCCCGTCTCGCACCGTGCCACCGTCCATCAGATAGCCGCGGTGCGGGCAGTAGTTGGCCATGCACGTCATCAGCGTGCCGTCGCGATAGACGATGAGATCTTCACCACCTTCGCGGCGCATGAGTACGTCCTTGTCCGGAACTTCTTCCACTGAACAGACGTCGTGCCATTCATAGCCTGGCGTGGCTGGGTCAGGTATGCCGCGGCGACGAAACGCGTCCCACTTCTCGCCCGCGACCCCGACGATAGGCCAGACGTCTTCTGCGAGCAGAAAGCGCTCGCCCACCAGCGTCTGCGCTGCGGCACGAACGCGCGCGAGATAGTCGTTTCTGGAAGCGTAGCGTTCATCGATGGACTTGCGCGAATCGCCACGCGCTTCGCGTTCGGCCCGCGTGCGCAGAAATGGCAGCGTCGTGCCGAATAACGGCGCGCCCGAGGTCATGAGCCCGCCCTGGCCCATCTCTTCGTGGCGGACGTTCCATCCTGTGTAGGTGGCAAGCGGCACGGCGACATCTGGCAACCGAATGCCCGCGACGTCGTTGCAGTCCTCGTCCATCGATGACACGAGGAAGGGATAGGTTCCGTTTTCGACCGGCGGATAGCTGACGAGGCCGGTGCTCGCGCCGGGTCCGAAATCCAGGCGAAGGCGCTGAGGCAGGTGCGAAAGCCAGGCCGAGCCGGGGATTCGGGTGTACTGCGCCTCGAGCGATTCGCGGCTCACGGCGGTCGCTTCATCGATTCTCGGCACCCGGCTCGGCGGCGGAGCGATGTCATTCCGTACCCACTCGTCGAGCGCCGTGAGCAATCCGCGCATGACGGGCCGGTAGTCGAGTGTGTTCAACGGCTGCTTCGCGAGGAAGCCATCGGGATTGCGATTCGACAGCGGCAGCGCGCCCGGGCTGTGTTGCGCGCCCGAGATGTAATAGGTGCGAACATCGTCCGGTGGCTCGAAATCTTTCTTTCCGTCGACCGTGGTGTGCCCGAGAGACGCACCACTCCACCAGTATTCCATTCCGGTGTTCGTGGTAATCAGCTTGGGCATCGAACCGTCGGCTCGCGAGCGGTCGAGGAGGCCGCGGTTTTCACCCAGGGCCGGCTCAGGCGTCGCCTCGTATGCAAAGGGATAGGTGTTCCCCGGCGCCCGCAGGATATTGGTGCTCGGCTGCCCAAAGCGGATGTTGAATTCCCCGCGGCGCGAGCTGCCCGTGTTCGCAAGCACGCCGTCGAAGGCGATGCGTCCGGATTCGTCGCGATTGAGGCCCCAATAGAGGTATTCGCGCAGCCAGCGGCCGTTCATGCTCGGGCCGTAGGCGTAGGCATAGTCGATCGCGGCCGCGAGCGGATTACCTTCCGCCGCCGTTCCGTGCTTCAGGAAGGTCGCGGCATCGCGATACGCGAGATACGCGAGACCGACTACCGGCGCGCCGATGGCTGTGTACGTGAGCTCGTAGATCTTGCCGGCTTCGAAACCACCTTCGAGCCAGCAATATTCGGCGCTCGCTTCAACACCTTCCCTGCCTGCCTTGGCGAAGCGCCAGCGGCTGCGCGCAATGACGGTCGGCGCGCCGTCCTGATGCTCGCGCACCGTCAGCACGGCACTCTCATCATTGATGTTGGCCGTCGGGTAAGGCTTGTGGCCCGCATCCGAAAGAAGCTGATGCGGCATACGCTTGTTGACCCACCATTGCACGAAGCTTGTGCCCCGCAGGCGCTGTCCGTTTTCGAGCGCCTGCGGATACCACGCGCGCATGCGCTCGGGCGACTCGGGCGGATCCCATTGGACCCCGATCGCGAGCACGCTGTATCCGTGCCGGAACAGAAATCCGTTCCCGGGATCTAGGTCGGGATTGGCGTCAGTGCGGCGTGCGACGCTGTTGAAGAGCGGCACGACGGTCATGTTCCCGCGATTGATCGAGTCGACGATCACGCGGCCGCGCGGTTGGGGTTCCACCGGCTTCACCAGATGGAACTGGGTGCGGTGCTCTACGAGTCCCTTCGCGTTCGTCGGCGCGAGGTCCAAGTCGCAGATCGCCTTGTTGCCCGGATACTTCGGGTCCGAGGCGAAATGCAGCACGCCCGTGATGTATTCATAGGGACCGCTCGCGCCGAACGATCTGCCGGCGGCGAGGGGCTTGCGGTGTTCGATATCTATTCTTGTAACGGGCATCGCTATGTCGGCAACCCTAACAGTTATTCACCAGACCGGCCGGTCTGTGTATTTGAGTTCGCTTGAGATTCGGAACCAAGATAACAGCTTGATTCATAAGGAATGTTGTTATCCGGCTGTCCGCATAAGCAATGATAATACGGACCCCGTGTATTGGCGAACTGCCATGACTTTCAAAGATAGCGAAAGAGTGGCAACCAAGGCAGTCGTGCGTTGGTCGCCGTCAATCAACTTCAGCTTTGCGGCTGCATCGGCTGCTTCCGCGTCTGGCGGATTGTACGCATCATGCAACACGCCGGAATGCGGCCGGACGACTCGGGGTGAAGCTATGAGTGCGCGGCCGCGGGGGGACAAAATGATATTTCGGTTTGTTCTGAAATCTCCAGTGCGTCATCAACCTCAATACCGAGGTATCGAACGGTGCTTTCCAGCTTGCTATGTCCCAGCAGGAGTTGAACCGCTAGAAGGTTCTTCGTGCGCTTGTAGATCAGCGTCGCCGTGGTTCGACGCATGGTATGAGTTCCATAAGCCGTCGGATCAAGTCCGATGGCCGCTACCCATGGGTGGACGATTCGGGCATATTGTCGTGTCGATACATGGGGGGACTTTGAAACGCGGCTCGGAAATAGGGGTTGCTCCGGCTTCAGTTTTGCCTTCTCAATCCAGGCAGCGACGGCTGTTCGAGTCGACTCGGTCCGCTCAAACTGTACGGGCCGCTGGGTCTTTTGTTGTACGACCATCGCGCGTGGCAAAATCTGATTGCCGTGCATAATGTCACGCACTTTTCTTCACGGTTGATTTACACGACCGGCGGCACCG
>CADECM010000115.1 GCA_902825845.1 uncultured beta proteobacterium | reverse complement strand
CTGCATGGGGTGCAGGTGGTCGGAGGTTCAAATCCTCTCGCCCCGACCAATAAAATGAATGGTTTAAAAGAGATCACTTAATCGACCCCAGTCGGCTTTTTGGTTTGCGGTTATCGCTGCGTGAACCGTATTTCGCCAATGGCACCCGGAGACCGACGAACCGGGCTATTGCCGCTTGGTGAGGCACGGGCTTCGGTTATTCCACTCGAATACCGGCCTTCTTGATAACGCGCGACCACTTGTCGCGATCGGCCGCGATTACCGCGCGCAATTCGCCCGGCGTGTTGGCAACCCCCTCCGAGCCTTCCGCACGCAGGCGTTTAACCATATCCGGATGACGCACGGCGATACCGATTTCACTGCTCAAGCGCTCGATGACTGCCTTCGGCGTCGCCGCCGGCGCCGCCAATGCGTACCATGATTCAACTTCGACGCCGCGCACCTCCGCTTCCGCCAGCGTCGGCAGTTCCGGAATCGCGGGTGCGCGTGCCTGTGTTGTCACCGCTAGTCCGCGCAACCTGTTCGCGCGGATATGCGGCAATGCGGAGTAGATGGCTGGAAACCCCACCTGGATATTGCCGGCGATCATGTCGGGATAGGCCAGAGCCGAGCCTTTGTACGGTACATGCGTCATCCTGGTTCCCGTCGCCGCCATGAAGAGTTCACCGGTCAGATGAATCGGTCCCGCTACCCCCGAAGAGGCGAAATTGTATTTGCCGGGATTCGCTTTCAGGACCTTGACGAGTTCCTGCGCCGAACGCGCGGGCATCGAAGGATGCACGACGACAATGTAGCCCTGCGTGGATACCTGCGACAGGGGTTCGAGATCACGGAGAACATCGATACGCGATTTGAAGACCATCGGATAGACGATGCTGGATGGCGCAATCGCGACAAGGGTGTAGCCGTCCGGCGCGGCCGCCGCCGCAATCTCCAGCGCGATATTGCCGCCCGCGCCCGGGCGGTTGTCGATGATGAAATTCTGTCCCATGCCCTGTGCAAGGCGCCGCGACACCGCGCGCACGATGTTGTCCAGCGCGCCCGCCGGCGGCAGCGGCACGATCACGCGCACAGGCCGGCTCGGGTAGTTTTGCGCGTGGGCAAGCGATGCGCATAGTGCAATACCTGCAACCCCGAAAACCGATAGCAAGCGCATGTTGAGTCCTCCGGCCGGCACGCAGCGACAACCTGCCCGCCGGCGATGTTCAAGAAGTGCTGTTGTTAACCAGGCTGCCGTATTTCGCGGGTGCGAAACGCCATGATCTGCACGCCGCGTTACCCGGGGTTACTGTACTTCATTTCAATCATCGCCGCGCTGTGTTGAATAATCCGACCCATGATTCCGCTCGGCGTATCCAATGGCTATTGATCGGGCTTGATGTGTTGTGGGGTTTTGATCCGCCCCGTTCTGTAGTACGACATCTAGCCGGTCGTCATGCCGACCCGTGCGGTATGCCAGATGAGCCAGGCGAAACCGCGGCGGGCGATACGGAAGGCGGGATTCACGCAGGTGTATGGCGAGCGGAATTCGGGTCGGCTGACGCAATTCGGGGCGCGCCAGATGCTGGTGACGTGTCAGCCCGGGAGACATTCGCGCAAATCGACCGTTGTATGGTTATCCCCGCGTTTGGCGCGGTCGATGCGCGGCGCATGGCCAGTGACCCACAATCATTTAATGGGTATATTTCACGATATTTCATCGATTAAATAGACTGTTAAGAGTTAGAGGTATATGTAAGATATTGATTTTAATAAAAGTTATATTGTAGTTACATGTTGTTACAAATTTAAGATGGGAAAATTTACCATTTATTGTATTATCGATCTGTGCTTGGTCGATAGGTCTCAGTACACAAACAGTTGCTGACGGCCTGACCGGTAACCTCCGGTGCCAAGCGCGATTGGTCCACTAACCTAAGGAGATTGTCATGAAGATACTTGGATTCCCCACCCCGTCGAAGGAAGAAACCCAGCGCCGTACGCGCACCCGTGGCCGTACCCGTGGCCGCACCCGCGGTGGCCGTCGGTAAGGCTTGCGCCTGCCTGCAACACCCTTAAGCACCAGACGAGTCCCCGGACTTGTCTGGCGCTTTTTGCCTTTATGAATACCCGTAGCGCTCACGTCTCAAGCATTTACCGGCTCGCCTGTCGATTCGCCGGCTACCTGCGGCCACTGCGCGGGGGCGTTGCGCTGGCAGTACTGCTCACACTGTTGACACCCCTGATCGCCACCGTGCTGCTGTGGCTGATGCAACGGCTGGTCGACGATGTCATGATCAGTGGGCAATTGCAGATGCTGGGCGCCTTTTTGCTGGCGTACGGGGTGGTGGCCGCGCTTAAATTTTTTGCCGATTACGCCGACGAGCGCCTCGACGCTGCAATTTCCGAACGCATTACGCAACATGTGCGCGTCGATGTGTATCGGCATCTCATCAGTGTTTCGCCCGGCACCTTCAGCGGACGCAGCGTGGGCGACTTTCTCGCACACCTGACCACCGATGCCGAGCGCATTTCGGCGCTGATTTACGGCGCGCCTTCAGCGGTGATCGCACATGCAGCCAAGGCACTGTGCTTTGGCGTGTTTTTGTTTTATCTGAGCTGGAAACTCACGCTTGCCGCGCTGGTGATCGTGCCACTGCTCGCCTACTGTGCAATCAGACTCTCGCCCAAAGTGCGCCAATCGGCCCGCATCAGCCGCCAAAAATCGGGGGCGTGGATGGCGCTGGCGGAAGAACGTCTGTCGGCACTGCCGCTGATACACGCGTTTAACGCGCAACGCTGGGAGACCGAACGTTTCGCGCGCGGCGCCGGGGCCGCGCGCACTGCGGAATTGCGCACCATATCGCTGCAAGCCGCATTGACGCTCGCCATCGAAGCCGTCGCCGCGTCCGGCGCGCTGCTGGTCATCGGTTTGGCGGCCCACGAGGTTCACCGCGGCGCACTCACGGTAGGCGGCGTGCTGGCATTTCTCGGTGCGGTCGGCTCCCTGTATGAGCCCGTGCGCGGTATCACACAAAGCGCCAGCCGCTTTCAGCGTGCCGCGGCCAGCGCCGAACGCATCCTCGGCTTGCTGGGTAAAAAAAGCCGCGTGCAGGAACGCACGCCCGCGCTGGTGCTCACGCGGCCCAAAGGGGCGATCGAGTTTCGCGATGTGAGCTTCGAATATGCGCCGGGCGCTGCAGTGTTGAAACAAGTCACCCTAAGCATCGAACCCGGCGAAACCGTCGCGGTGGTGGGCGCCAGCGGCAGCGGCAAGTCCACCTTGATCCGCCTGCTGATGCGCTTGTATGACCCCGACAGCGGCAGCGTGCGTATCGATGGCATGGATGTGCGCGACCTCACGTTGGTGTCGTTGCGCGAGGCTGTCGGCGTGGTGTTTCAGGACCCGTATGTGTTTCGCGGCTCCGCCGCTGACAATATCCGCTATGGCAAACAGGCGGCGGGCGAAGATAAAATCAAAGCTGCCGCCCGCGCCGCCTGTGCCGACGATTTCATTCGCGCAACCCCCGCCGGCTACGCCGGCGCGCTGGGCCCGCGCGGCGAAAAGCTCTCCGGCGGACAACGCAGCCGTATCGCGCTGGCGCGCGCATTATTGCGTGACACGCCGATCCTGGTGCTGGACGAGGCCACCGCATCGGTGGACAGCGAAACCGAGGAAATCATTCAACAGGCAGTCACACGTCTGGCCGGCTCGCGCACGCTGCTCATCATCGGCCATCGCTTGTCGACGGTGCAGCATGCCGACCGCATTGTTGTGCTCGACGGCGGGCACATCGTCGAAAGCGGCGCGCCCGCGGCGCTGCTCCAACGCGGCACGCGTTGCCATGCGCTGTTCGCAGCACAACTCGCGGAAGCAGGCGCGTTGCCGCCGGAACACGCCCTGTGCAACGCCGCGCGTTGAAAATCGGCGCGCGCCTTGGCCGGCATCTCACCGTACTCGGGCTGGTCGATGCGGAAAGTGCCAACCCGGTCTACCTGGTGTGGCACCATCGCGCGTGGTGTCCAATGGCGTGCAAGGTGTTTCACAGCATGCGCCGCGCGCGGCAGGAAGCGAACCGGCTAAAGACGCTCGATCATCCCAGCGTCGTGCGCTACCTCGGCCTGGAAAGCCCTGCGTGTTTGCTGATGGAATTCCTGGAAGGCCCGACACTGCGCAAGTTCGTGCGCACGCAGCGCAGAAAAAAACTATCCATCAGCGATGCCCTGCGCGTGGCCATTTATATCGGCAGCGCGCTCACCCACGTTCACGCGCGCGGCCTGCTGCATCTGGATGTCAAACCCGCCAATGTGATCGTCTATCGTGGACGCCCGGTGCTGTTCGACGTGGGCACGGCCGTCCCGCGCAGGCGCGCGCAACTCGATACCCTGGTTGGCACCGATGAATACATGGCACCCGAACAATGCGCCAAGGGGCGCGTCACACCGGCCGCCGATGTGTTCAGCCTGGGCGTCACGGTGTACGAAATGCTCACCGGCAAACTGCCGTTTGCGCGCGGCACGCGCAGCAAACCGTTTCCGCAATGCGCGGATGAAGCAACACCGCTACGTCGACACTTGCCGCGCGCGCCCGCCGCGCTCGAAGCGTTGCTCGCCGCCTGCCTCGCACGTGATCCGCGCCGGCGCCCGCCGCTGCGTGAGCTCATGCCCGCCCTGCACGGCTTTATCAAAGGCGGCCCCGCGATGTGGCCGGCGGGTTTTAGACCGTAGGCCAGCTTTCTTAAATTTGGAAATTTTTCCCATTTTATGCTAATCTGGTCGGGAACTATAAAATGCATATTTCTCAATTACTTATTGTTGGTTTGTCATGGCGGCACATGCGGTAATGGGTGAACCAGGGCGGGCTTGGCAGGACGCGTTTCGACGCGTCATGCGGCCGTTGGTGCGCGTCATGCTGGCACGCGGCGTGCAGTATCCGACGATTACGGAAATGCTCAAAAGCTTGTTCGTGGAAATCGCCGACAAGGAATTCAAACTCGACACCAAGCGCCAGACCGATTCGCGGGTGAGTTTGTTGACCGGCGTCCACCGCAAAGATGTGAAACGTTTGCGCCGCGGCCCGCTCGACACAAGCGGCGGCGAGGCGCCGGCGATTTCACTTACCGCGCAAATCATTGCCGCGTGGAACGCGCGCCCGCAATACGTGGATGAGGAAGGTATTCCCAAGCCGCTGGCACGTTTTGCACAGGACGGCGGCGAGCTATCGTTTGAAGCGCTGGTCAAGAGTATCAGCACCGACATCCATCCGCGCGCGATCCTCGATGAATGGCGCCGCCGCGGCATTGCCAGCATCGACGAGCAGAATCAAGTGACGCTGCGCAGCGAAGCCTTTATCCCCGCCGAGGGCGATGCAGAGAAAGTGTTTTACTTCGGCCACGATCTGCACGACCACGCCGCGGCCAGCGCGCATAACATGCTTGGCAACGGTCCGCCCACGCTCGAGCGCTGCGTGCACTACGATGGTCTCGATGCCGCTGCTGTGGCACAACTCAAGGAATTCGCCACGCGTCAAGGCATGCGAGCGCTGCGCGCGATCAACAGCCGCGCCGCAGAGGCGCTCACAGCCACGCGCGAGCAGCCGCCCGTGAACCCGAAGCGCATGACCTTCGGCGTGTACTTTTATGACGAGTCCCGGCCACCCGGCGTCAATGCCGGCGGGGACACCGAAATCCAAAGATGACGCGCACACTGAACATCTGGTTCGGCGCCCTCTGTGCCTCCCTGCTGGTTTGCGCGATCCCGCTCAGCGCCGCGGCGCAGGTGGCGAATGCCTGTAACGCAGCGTCGCTCGTCAATCCCGACGCGCCCCCCGTCGGCGCGGGCGGTATAGGCGGCACCGGCATCGATGCCGGCGCGGGCGGCATGGGTGGCACCGGTGTCAATGCCAGTGCGGGCGGCATGGGTGGTACCGGCATTAACGCCGGCGCGGGTGGCATGGGCGGCACCGGCACCGTGGCCGATATCGTACCGATCGTGCCGGGCAGTGGCAGCGCGGGCGGTATGGGCGGCACCGGCATCGTTGGTGTGATTACCGGATTCGCCAGTATTTGCGTCAATGGCATGGAAGTGCACTATGACAATCGCACGCCGGTGGCGGTGAACGGCCAGCCGGGCGCGGCGCGCAATCTGGCGGTAGGCCAATTGGTCGCGGTTAACGCGCGCGAAGTCGGCGGCCGCTTGCAAGCCGATGGCATCGGTGTGGTGGATGCGGTTGCCGGCCCGATCACACGCGTCAATGCCGTCGCGCGCACAATTCAGGTGATGGGCCAGACGGTACGCACCGACAGCGCGGCGGGCGCGGCGTTGTCGAGCTTGAGCGTGGGCGCCATCGCGCGCGTCAGCGGTCACCGCACCGCGAATGGCGATGTCATCGCCACGCGCGTGGACAGTGCGGCCGCCGGCGCGGCCAGCGTGCATGGCACGGTGACGCGCGTGGAAGCGGACGCCATCGTGGTCAACGGCACGCGCGTCACGCTGGGGGGACGCGGCACGCGTGGAATAACCGCCGGCAGTGAAGTGTTTGCCTCGGGTGAATGGAACGGTACGGCGCTGCGCGCGCAACGCGTCGATGCGCAGCCTGTGCGCAATGCCATCGCGCGCGCCGAACGCGCAGTGATCGAAGGTTACGTGCGCAACAAATCCACGCGTGAAATTAACGTTGGCGGCGTATCGGTAAGAATCGATGAACGTGTGCGCTATAATCGCGGCAACGAACGCGACGCGGTGGTGGGTGCCAAAGTGCAGGTGGAAGTGCGCCGCAGTGGCAACGATTGGCGGGCCGAGCGTGTGATATTGCAGCGTGACGAGCGCGGCGGCCGTGGTGGGCGCGACGATACGACGCAACGCAGCGGCGACAGCGGACGTGACAGCGGCGAATCGTCGGGCCGATCCGGCTCCGATCGTTCAGGTTCGGATCGCTCCGGCTCGGATCGCTCCGGCTCGGACCGCTCCGGTTCCGACCGTTCCGGCTCGGACCGCTCCGGATCGGATCGCTCCGGACGTGACTCAGGCTCAGGCTCCGGCCGCAGACGTTAGTATCGCTTAAATTAATATCAATCAAAACGTTGAAGGGAATCATCATGACCAAGAAAAAAAATCACGCAACTCACGTGATTACCGCCGTCGCCGGCCTTATTGCCTGCGGCCCCGTTTTTGCCGCGGATGGGTTCACCTTTAATGTCGGCGCGGACTACACCTCCGGCAAATACGGCGGCACTGACCGCACCACTGTTTGGAGCATTCCGGTGAGTGCCAAATACACAGCCGGCCCGCTCGCGCTACGTGTATCGGTGCCCTGGCTGCGTGTATCGGGTACCGGTGTCGTTATTCCCAGTGGCCTGGGCGGCATTAACGATGATGGGGGCGTTTCCAGCGGCGGCGGTGGCGGCAGCGTGGGCGCGTTTGGGTGCGCTGCCGATAATCGTGGCGGGGCACGCAAACCGGAAGACGACGGCCCCTGCGCAACGACAACCGCTGCAACCACCGGCAGCGCGGCGCGTACTACCGAAAGCGGTTTCGGCGACATTGTTGCTTCCGCAATCTACACGCCGATCAACCGCAACGGCCTGATTCTGGACATCACCGGCAAAATCAAGTTTCCTACCGCCAGCGAGACCAAGGCGCTCGGCTCCGGCAAGACCGATTACGCGCTGCAAGTCGAAGTCGAGCAGGCCATCGGCAAGGGCTTTGTCAACGGTGGTATCGGCCACAAATGGTTGGGCGATCCCGCTGGCGTCGACTTACGCAATGTCGTCTACGCGACGGTGGGTGGCGGCTTCAAACCGTCGGGCGCTACGACCCTGGGCGTTTCGTATGATTATGCACGATCGTCACGCAGCGGCGGCACCGCCCCGCAGGAAGTGTCGGTGTACGCTTCGCAGCGCCTGACCAAAAACATCAAACTCAACGGCAGTATTTTCGCCGGCCTCTCCGATGGCAGTCCCGACTGGGGTGCGGGCGTGAGCCTCGGTTACAACTTCTGACGCGCGGCTACTGCACGAACTGTTCGAGTGAAAATCGCCATCATCGGGGGCGGCATCGGCGGGCTTGCCACGGCGCTGGCCATGACACAGGCCGGCTACGCGGTCACGGTACTCGAGCGTTCGAATCAGCTGGTCGATCTGGGCGCGGGCATCACGCTGGCGCCGAATGCGACGCGGGTGCTGTACCACCTTGGTTTGGGACCCGGGCTGGAGGAGACGTCCGTCACACCGCCGAAGACAGAGTACCGGCATTACCGTACCGGCGCCGTGATCATGCGCATGATGACCAAAAATTTTCGCGAAATTTATGGCGCGCCGTATATGCGGCTACATCGCTGGGATTTGCAGCATGCGATGATCACGCGGCTGGCGCAGATTGCACCCGGCGCGCTGCGGCTGGGGGCACACGTTGAGCGGCTCGAACCGCGCGGCGACCACGTCGCGCTGGCGTTTGCCGATGGCCGCACGGAGACCGCGGATCTGGTCGTCGCCGCCGATGGCATCCGCTCGGCCATACGCGAGTCGCTGTTCAGTCCGGCACCTCCCGAGTTCACCGGTTTCGTGGCTTGGCGGGGTCTGGTCGACACCGCCGATCTGCCACCGCATCTGCGCGAGTCCGCGGTGGCCTTCGGGCAGGGCCGGCACATCAATCGATACCTTGTTCGCCGTGGCGAATTGTTGAATTTCGTTGCCGTCGCGCAACGGGATCAGTGGGAAGCGGAAGGCTGGACCATCGCAGCGCCGCTGGACGAGTTTCTGGCCGAGTTTTCCAGCTTCGACGAGGGAACCCGTACCGTGATTTCGCGGCCTGTACGCGGTCAGGTATTCAAATGGGGGCTTTTCGGCCGGCCCTGGCTTGAGCGATGGTCGTCCGGCCGCGTTGTGCTGCTCGGCGACGCCGCGCATCCGATGCTGCCGTTTCTGGGTCAGGGTGCGGCAAACGCCATCGAAGACGCGATGATACTGACACGCTGTTTGACTGCCGAGACGTCGCCGGAACGCGCGTTCGATCTGTACCAAAGGACACGCGGCGCGCGCGTTCGCGGTGCCACCGAACAGGCCGCACGGCGCGGGGATCGCTATCTGGGCGAGCCCAATGAGGACAGCCTCAAAGGGGACGAGCCGGGCGTGCAATATGCCTACGACGCGGTAGCGGGGCCGCTGGTCGGATGATGGCGGCGCTTCGGGTCAAACGGCGCTGATGGCTTCTATTGGCAATTGCCGGTGTCGTGCGTTGAGACCATCCTCAGGCGCGGCGTAATTTGTTGCGACGGCGACCGGGGTAAATGGCATCGGATACCCGTTCGGTCTGATCCGCATCCGGCGGACCCTTGAGTTCCACTACATTGCCGTCCGGATCCGTCAAGTACATCGAAGGCCCATGGCCAAGCGCGCCGTAGCGGCGGCCGACCGTGCCGGGTGCGATGCCCTTGCGCTTCAGGTAGGCAGCGATCTTTTCCGGCGAAAACCCGGCGACCTGCACACAGAAATGATCCATGTTGCGCCGCTTTAATCCGGCCGCGGCGCCACCCGCCTTGCCAGCCGGTCCGTGAATGTCAACCAGGTCGATCAGACTGGCGCCCGCGCGCAGCTGGGTCAAGCCGAGGCCCGGCAACACGCGCTCGACCTTGCAGCCAAGCACTGCCGCATACCATGCGCGGGCGCGCGGCACATCCCGCACCCTGAGTACGACGTGATCGAGTCCAAGTGGTTTGATGGCCGGCATCGTTGCAATATTCCATTCGCCCCGTGCGCACGGGCACGGTGGAACTCATGCGTATAAACGCGCGTCTGATCCATGTCAAGCGCCACGGGTTGTGGCCGTGGTGTGATGGCTACCGGAGACGATTTGGGGAGAGGGGTTATGCGCATCGGCATCCCGAAAGAGATCAAGAACCATGAGTACCGCGTTGGCGTTACGCCAGACGGCGCCCGTGAGTTGGTCGCCTCAGGCCACGTGGTCAGCGTGCAGACGGGTGCGGGTTCCGCCATCGGCTACGCCGACGCACAGTATCAAAGCGCGGGCGCGAGTGTCGTTGCCGATGCGGCCGCCGCCTATGCGGGTGATCTGATCATCAAGGTAAAGGAGCTGCAGCCGTCGGAATTCGCGCTGACGCATCCGGGACAAATACTCTATTGTTATCATCATTTCGCGCCGGATCCGCCATTGCTGGAGGCGATGCTGGCGCGGCAGGTGAGTTGCGTTGCCTACGAAACGGTCACCGCGCCGGACGGCTCGTTGCCGTTGTTGACGCCGATGTCGCGGATTGCCGGGCGGCTTGCGCCCCAGTTCGGCGCGTGGGGACTGCAGATGGCCAACGGCGGCAGCGGGGTGCTGCTCGGCGGTGTGCCGGGCGTGGCGCCCGCAAAGGTGGTCGTGATTGGCGGCGGCGCCGTGGGTAGCAGTGCCGCGCGTATCGCGCTGGGCATGGGTGCGGACGTGACACTTTTGGACCGCAGCGCGGAGAAGCTCGCGCATCTGGAAGAAGCCTTTGGCGCGCGTCTGAAAACCGTAATTTCCAGCGGCTCATCCCTGCCGCCGCTGGTACGCGATGCCGATCTTGTGATCGGTGCGGTGCTGCTGCCGGGAAAGCGTGCCCCCAGGCTGATTACCGTTGACGACGTCAGGCGCATGCGCCCGGGCTCGGTGATCGTCGACGTCGCCATTGATCAGGGCGGCATGGGCGAGACGTCGCGCCCGACGTCGCATACGGATCCGTTCTACCTCGTGCATGGCATTGTGCATTGTTGCGTGCCCAATATGCCTTCCGCGGTGGCGCGCAGCGCGACGCTGGCGCTGACCAACGCAACCTTGCCGCATGCACTGGCGCTTGCGAACAAAGGTCTGAAAGACGCTGTTGCCGATGATGTCGGCCTGCGCAACGGTCTGCAGGTGCATGCCGGCCGGGTGACGCATGCCGCGCTGGCGCAGGATAGCGGACGGGCGTTCGCCGGGGTACTGGAGAAATAAAAAATTGTTTATAATCAAATACTTATATAATTAATGGCAATGTCGTGAAGCGTTTCGCGGCGCCAGCCCTTCGCCATGCCGCGCTTCCTGCAGTGTGCGTCGGCGACGATTAATGCGAGCGTGATCTACCGTGCTCCACGCTAATGCTATTGCGATACATGTACTCGCGCGTGAGCGGCAGCGCGCTGGCAGCGCCCGGGCCCGCCTTGCAGGCGAGCAACTGGTACACATTCATCCAGCCGTGGGCAAAGCCGTAGGCGCAGCCCGCGAGATAGATTTGCCAGATGCGCACGCGCCGCGTGCCGGCCTCCTGCAGCGCGCGGTCGTGGTTCGACTCCAGCGCCGCCGCCCACGCGTCGCAGGTGCGCGCGTAGTGATGCCGCAGCGATTCCGCATCCGTCAACTCGAAGCCGGCGACAGCCATCTCCTTGAGCACCAGCGACAGATGCGGTAATTCACCGTCAGGAAACACGTAGCGGTCAATAAACGCCCCGGCGCCCAGGCCCATCCAGCCGCTGTCGATGTCGCTGGTGGTGATGCCGTGATTCAACATCAGGCCGCCGTCCTTGAGCAGGGAATGAATCTTCGCGAAGTAGCCTGCGAGATTCTTCAGACCCACATGTTCGAACATGCCGACGCTGGCAATCTTGTCAAACCGGCCATCATCCACGATATCCCGGTAATCCATCAGCCGTACCTCGCAGCGCTGCTGCAGGCCAGCCGCACGTATCCGTTCGCGCGCGTACTCGAACTGGTTCCGCGACAGGGTCACCCCGGTGGCCGTGGCGCCATAGTGTTGCGCGGCGCGAATAACCAGTGCTCCCCAGCCACAGCCGATATCCAGCAGCCGTTCGCCCGGCTGCAGCATGAGCTTGCCCAGGATGTGGTCGAGTTTCTGTGTCTGCGCCGTATCCAGTGAATCCCCGTTCTTGCGATAGTAGGCGCATGAATAGACCATCGCGGGATCCAGAAACAACGCATAAAACGCGTTCGAGACATCGTAGTGATAACTAATTGCTGCACGGTCGCGTCCGCGCGTATGTGTCGCCATGTGGTGCAGTCCGGCACGCGTGGTATGGGTCGCGGCACGGGCCATGCGCTCCGCCACTTTGAAAATTTCCTGGATCGGCCCCTTGACCCGGATATGGCCTTCGACAAAGGCCTCGCCCAGTTTGTTGAGGTCGGGCGCGATCAGGTATCGCAGCGCCGAGGCGTTCGGTATCGCGATGGTGACAGTGGGATTGGCGGAAAGATCAAACCGCCGGCCATTCCACAGCTCGATACGGACGGGGATTGCAGCGCTCGCGCGCAGACGATTGATGTCCCGCTCGAATCGATGCTCAAGGACCACGCTTCCGAAACCCATCGCACGCTCCGGTCGGATTGGGCGGCTACCTTCCTGCGGCAGTATCGACATCATATCGGGAGACGGCTCCACGGCACACTGAAATGCAACGTACGCAATCAAGCGTGCCGCACATCGGCCGTAAGGACTGCCGCAGCTTGGCTGTCCGGTTTAAGTGGGTTTACACAACCTTCTGTTTTTAAATGAAATCATATTGTCTTTTGTGCATCCGTTTCGGCGGGCGCAGTTGCATCAGTGGCCAGCAACCGGCGCAGCGCCAGGCTGGCATTCTGCTGGATGGTCTGAAGATCGGCGCGTGCGGAGTCGACGGACAACACGGCGGCAGATTCCTCGGGCGTCAACACTTCATGTTGTGCCGACTGCTGGGCGAGTACCGCGAGGTCGGCTTCCGAAGCGCCGGCATCCGCAGCAAGCCGTGCCGCGACGCGTGTCCGCAGTACATGCTGGGGCGCCGTGACGTCGATGATGACAAACGGCACGCCGCGTGCCCTGGCCTCGCGACGGAACAGGTCACGCTGCCAGCGCTTGAGGAAGGTCGCGTCGACAATCACGGTGTGTCCGGCATTCAAACAGAGACGCGCGAGGTCCAGCAATCGATGGTAGGTGCGCGCGGTCAGGTCTGCCGTGTAGATACCCGAAGCCACCGCGGAATGACTGCGTGCCAGCATCGGCAAGCCCACCAGGCGTTTTCGCTCGACATCGGAGCGCACACAGATCGCCGGCACGCTTTGCGTCAACGATTGCGCGATGGTGCTCTTGCCGGAACCCGATAACCCGTGCATCACAACCAGCGCCGGCCGCGCGTCCTGCGTGCAGCGTAGCGCGAGATCGATATAGCCGCGGCTGGCCGCAACCAGCCGCGTGTGCTCCGCGTCGGCGATACCCGATTGTGCGGCGCGCAGGGCTTGAACCTTGGCCCGCACCAGCGCGCGGTACACCCGGTAAAACCGCAGCACGGCAAGCCCGCTGTAGCCGCAGGGCGTCGCGCGGGCTTCGAGATAAGCATTGAGAAAGCACGCGCCGAAGTCCGCACGGCCACGATCCATCAGATCCATGATCAGGAAGGCAATCTCGCTCATGACGTCGATCCAGCGCAATGCCGGATCAAACTCGATGCAGTCAAAGGGGGTGAGTTGGCCGTCCAGCATCACGATGTTGCCCAGGTGGAGATCGCCGTGGCACTCGCGCACGCTGCCGCCGGCAGGGCGGGCGTCGAACACCGCATGGTGTTCGTGGAATTCCTGTTCGCTCCATCCTCTAACAGCTGCTATGCGTGCCTGGTCGGCGTCGTCCGGCAGCAGCCGGGCGAGTTGCACAAAATTGTCGCGCACCGGCGTAATGACGGATTCGGCCGTGCCGTAAGGACTGCCAAAAGCCGCGATGGGCGCACATGCGTGAAATGCCGCAATGCGTGCCGCGAGCGCCTCGATGTGCGAAACGGTCAGTGTGCCGTCCACCAGCAACCGGCTTGCCAAAGCCTGCTGCGGAAACTCGCGCATCCGTACGGCGTACTCGATCGCCGGGCCGTCACCGCCAAGGACCGGGCAAGCTGCGGTGCCGGTAATCCTGACCACCTCTTCATAGAGGGCGGGCGCAAACCGGCGATTCAGCCGCAATTCGGCTTCGCAGTAGCGGTGCCGCGCGTCGAGTGTGCTGAAGTCAAGGAATCCCAGATCGAGCGGCTTCTTGATCTTGTAGGCATGGCGCCCCGTCAAAATGACCCACGACGCATGGGTCTCGAGCACGTCGACGCGTGTCACTGGATGTACATGGCGCGCGGGATCGCGCAATGCCGCGATCAGCTGGGACGATCCATCCGTTGCGACCACCATGGCCATGATCCCGTTGTCTTTTCGGCGGGGCGTTGCTTCAGGCGCAGTACAACAAAGTCAGGCACCGCACCGATTGATATGGATCAATCCGTGAATGCATCCCTGGTTTAGCCTTTGCAACAATTGAACCTATGGGCGCTTTCATGGAACATTTGAATGGCACGCAAGTGCAGGGATTGACATTGAAGCTGTCGGAACGCATCCGTTACCTGGCGGCGCGGATTCGTGACGAGCTTGCCGCGTCCGATGTGCAGCACTATCGCGACCTCGCCGGCGCCGTGACCGACACTGCCGACGAGGCGCTGGCCAGTGCGCTGGTCGACGTGGATGCGGCAATCATGGACCGCCATGTCCGGGAACTGCGGGACATCGAGGCGGCGCGTGAGCGTATGGCGAACCAGACCTACGGCATTTGCATTGACTGCGGTGACGCGGTGCCGTACGAACGCCTTGCCGCATACCCGACAGCGAAGCGTTGCGTGCGTTGTCAGCAGCGGCGCGAGCACGATTTCGCCCATCCCGGCACACCGTCGCTCTAACGGATGCAAAGCAGGCCGACGGCATGCCGGCGGCAACCGCGGGCGCGATTGACGTGGATCAAGCGCATAGTTGTGCAACGCACTTACGATTCAAAACGAGCCCGCGTGCGCAATCAAGGAGACCGGCAATGGCTATCGGAGAAATCTGCAACAGGGAAGTGGTATACGTGAATCGCGATGTGACGGTACACGCGGCGTCCAAACTGATGCGTCACTATCATGTGGGAAGCCTTGTGGTCGTGGACGAAGCGCAAGGCAGGCGCGTGCCGGTCGGCATAGTGACCGATCGCGACATCGTGGTTGAAATCGACGCAATGGATCTGGACGCCAAGGTAATCACCGTGGGCGACATCATGAATCAGGAATTGGCGCTGGTTC
>CADECM010000114.1:10934-15224 GCA_902825845.1 uncultured beta proteobacterium | reverse complement strand
TTGCGTCCGTTGGTTTTCCACGTCGATGCTGGTTGGAACTCGCAAGAAGCTGTCAACAACATCGAGAGGCTGGTAGACAAGTTGGGCTTGGATCTCTACACCGAGGTCATAGATTGGCCCGAGATGCGCGACCTGCAGTTGGCCTTCTTCAAAGCAGGCGTACCGCATATCGATACTCCGCAAGACCATGCGTTCTTTGCTACGATGTACAAGTTCGCGAAGAAGCACGATATCAAGTATATTTTGACGGGTGCCAATTTGTCGACGGAGTGTTTTCGCAATCCGATCGAGTGGATGTACTACCAGTCAGACTTGATGCAGTTAAAGGATATTCATGCTCGCTTTGGAGTACGTCCGCTAAAGAATTTTCCAACGACGTCAATTTTTCACCACAAGATCTGGCTACCCTATATCAACGGTATTAAAGTGGTGCGGCCGCTCAACAGCGTGGAATATGACAAGGCTGGGGCTGTTAAGCTGCTGGTCGATAAATTTGGCTGGCAGCCATATCCGCAAAAGCACTTTGAGTCACGTTTTACCCGCTTTTTCGAGGGCTACTGGTTGCCTATGAAGTTCGGCTTTGACACACGCAAGGTGCAGTTCTCGAGTTTAATTGTTACGGGCCAAATGACTCGGGAAGAAGCACTTGAAATGCTCAAGTCGCCGGCTTTGGATTCAGGTACGGTGCGCCAGGAGTTCGAATACGTGTCCAATAAGCTCGGAATTACAACTGACGAGTTGCAGGGTTACATGGATGCTCCAAACAAGTCTTACAAGGACTATCGATCGCAGCAAACCTATTACATGTTCGGCGCGCGTGTGATGCGGGCGCTGGGCCTCGAACTGGGCGGCAAGCGGTGATCGCCATCGTCGATTACGGACTCGGCAACATACAGGCGCTTGCAAATATTTATAAACGCCTGGAGATCCCCGTTATCTTTGCAAGGACGGTTGATGATCTGGATAAAGCGACGCACATTGTGCTGCCTGGTGTGGGTGCGTTTGATTGGGCCATGGAACGGCTGAATGCCTCCGGCATGCGCGCGACA
The DNA here is from genome assembly GCA_902825845.1 of uncultured beta proteobacterium. Classification (GTDB taxonomy): domain Bacteria; phylum Pseudomonadota; class Gammaproteobacteria; order Burkholderiales; family SG8-41; genus UBA5216. The sequence continues at coordinate 14,175 of CADECM010000114.1, read as the reverse complement.
CTCGATCAGCTGGCGCTTGAGGAAAAGCGTCCAGTGCTGGGTATTTGTGTAGGGATGCAGATGATGGCGCATCGTAGCGACGAGGGCAGTGCCGCGGGCCTTGGGTGGTTTGACGCCGAAGTACGTCGCTTCGACGAATCACGCATCCAGGGCAGAACGCACTTCCCGCATATGGGCTGGAACGATGTCGAGCCAACCAATTACACAGGACTATTCCAAAAAATGGAAAGCGGCGCACGCTTTTATTTTTTGCATTCCTACTACTTTGCGCCAAACGATCCATCGGACATTCTCGGAATCACGGGCTACGGTGACCGCTTTGCGAGCGCCGTGCAAAAGGGCAATGTCTACGGCGTACAATTCCATCCGGAAAAAAGCCACAGCTTTGGGATTCAGCTGTTAAAAAATTTCGCTGAACTTAGGTATGCCGGACGACGCCCTTCGCTGGAGAACCTCGATTAATTGGTTCGCGCTCAACATCAATCCACGGCAAAATGGCTCATACTCGAATATCTATTTGACTACCCTGCCTCCAGTTTGAACAGGGGATTCTTCAGACGCAATCATCCAGCTCGGGGCGCGCCACCGAACCAGCCTGATATAGAGCCACAGATAAGCCACGCAGAATACTGCTGCTATACAAACCAGTGCGGCAGTACTTCTCCATGCCGTTAACGCAGCCAATATAAAAACAGCGGTTGCGCTCCAAATGTATCTGGCTACTAAACTGTTGCGACGCGTTATTTCCGTTGCGTTGCGCGAGCCGACCGAAATTCGCGATAGTCGCAGGTAAATGAGTTGATGGAGGTGTAACGCATCGGGGTGGCCTGGATTCTTGCCGCGAATAAGCTTGCGCCGATACATTGAAAAACAGGTTTCGAACACGGGATATATCAATAGCACCATTGGAAACCAGGGCGATACCGCCGGATTGCGCGTGACAAGCAATACCGAGAGTTCCGCCAGCCAGAATCCAAGCAGGTAAGCGCCGCCATCACCGAGAAAAATCTTTCCTTTCGGATAATTCCATGCGAGCAGCCCTGCCAGGGCACCTGCCATCATCACGCTGCCAGCGAGTACCACGGGATCGCCGACTTGAGCCGCAACGATCGCAAGCGCACACAGCACAAGTATGCTGTACCCGCCCGCGAGTCCATGATAGCCGTCAATAATGTTTATTGCGTTCGCCACGCCGCCAACCGCAATGGCAGTAAAAGCGATGGCAAAAATTGGCCATTGCATCATGATGTCGAGGCCCGGTACGTCCAGACGGTCCAGGGTCGCGCCGACAAAAAATGAGGCGGCAATCGCGGCAGATATGGTAAGTGCCAGCCGCATAAGCACACCTACTCTTTTGGTGAGATCTTCGCCTAACCCGCCGGCGAAGGCAGGAATAGCAGACAACGCAAGTAGAATGACGCCTTCGAGCGCCGATGGTGTCAGCCATTGTAATGCGGTCAGCAGCGCCAGACTTCCGGCCATCGATGCCGCAAGCGCGATTCCGCCGATTCGCGGGGTTCGCGTGGCGTGAAATTTCTGGGGGCCCGAATCTGTTCCATCGCCACTAAAGCGCCCATGAAGGCATTCCGAAATGATAATAAGGTAAGACACAAGAAACGCGATCCCGATAGCAAGCGCCGCGACCACTGTCAGTGCTTTGAGATCGAGCGCCGGGGCAGCGGGCTTATTGCTGTTTACTCTCCCCAGGGCCAGGGCAAGGTTTTCCACGGCCGCTGGCGCGCATCTCGCCCCGCCAGCAATCGAATTTGCGCCCTTGCGTTCACTTTCAATGCAGGTCTGCAATGCCAAATCTGCAGCCGCGCCGGAGAACGCTATCGCGCCGCCGTTCACGCGCAAGACCGGCGCGTCGACGGGCTGGCCATTCAATATTTTTCTTTGGAGGGGGTCCAGCGTTTTCGTGCAGTGACTTGCAATCAGCTTGCAGTGTTTGCAGCTCTGTCCCAGCATCGACACCATGCGGTCGATATTGGCGTCACATTGTTGTTGGGTTGCCTTTCCGTGCTGCAAAAAGGTAATCTGAACCGATGCATTGACATCGAACACAAGGATCGGGTGGAATTGAACAGGGCCCGGCTTTAGCCCCAGTGCGAGCAATGCTGCGAGCAGGAATGCGACCAAGATCCAGAATTTCGTTGTTTGCTTCAAGATGATTACTTTGCTTAACGCTTTTGGCCGCCATAGTTCGCACGCAGGGCGTCGCGCGACAGAATTTGCGTGGGGGATGGGGCCAGCGCTGTGACGGTGAAGAGGGTTGAACCAAAAATAGCGCGCAATTATAGCTTTGATCAGATTTCCAGCGCATTAAAATTGGCGGCTTCCCCTCAGTTTCCATTTTTGGAAGTTGGCAGACTTCGGCTACCTTTCGATCTGCCATTTTTGATCCAAGCTATGTAAAACGAAACTAAGGTGCGACGATTCAGCCAAAGGATGCGAGGGCAGTAGCTAGAAAGCGCCCCCTTTGCTTGTAGCAACAATGGCCCACAAGCTACTTACATGAAGCTGGCTCGAAGGCGGAGGTGGCGCTTGAGCCGTACCAACGGGTATCGCACTGGGCGACTGGTACCAAACGCTAAGCCATACGGTATTTCGCTGTCCATAGGCCTGGGAGCCGGGGGACATCTCTCCGTACGAATGAGCGTGATGTTGCGAATGAGTAGGAGCGCGATGGCAACACAAATTGCGCGAAGGAATCGCGACATTGAACTCAGGATGCGGATTTGCTTGGTGCTGGTAGGTATTTATACAAAATGTGGAACGTCCCCCTGAATTGGCCGGCAGAGTAGCGTTTGTAGCGGCGTTTTCAGACGATCGAAACCCGTCCCTGCGTATGCACAGGAGCGCAATAGTTTTAAAAACTCAATAAATACAGATAGTTATTCAATATCAGCTAAAATTTCCCGGTATTGCAAAGTGGAAACGGGGGTTAATCTAAGCTAACTTTCAGTCCGAGCCGTGTAAACTGTGAAAATTAAGTTTCTTGTCAGTTAAAGAAATATGTCTATTGAAGTACCCGATTTAATAGTATTATCGACTAGTTTCGCAATTCTCTAATTAATGTCTTTATGAGGTGTGTCATGAGTGCAAAATCCTTGGCTGTTCTTGTCGCATTGAGTTGCGGACTATCCACACCTTTGCTTGCCCAAACGGGTGGGGGTGCTGCCGGCGGTGCGGCTGCGGGTGGTGCTGGTGCGTCAGGCGCGGCAGGCGCGGCAGGCGCAGC
>CADECM010000114.1:6664-10924 GCA_902825845.1 uncultured beta proteobacterium | reverse complement strand
ATGGTGGGTATCGGTGCGATGATGGTAGTCGGTATAGCGGTAGCGGCCTCCTCGTCAGATGGTGGCGGCTCAACTACGGGCACGACCGGCACTACAGGTACACGATAGTATTTTCCCACTTCCAATGACTGCCTCGCGCGGAATCGCTAGGCAGTTGCGTTTTGGTGCCCGTCATCGATTTTTCATGGGGGCATTTGGCGCTGTTCTTCCTGTGCGACAACTTGTCGTGCACATTCGATCCTTCGTAGCTGTAGAGCGGATTTTCCGTCTTCTTTTAGCCAATAGAGATCCAGTTTCCTCAGTAGCAGCACCGGGAACAGTACTTGTCGTTTCTCTTTCGGAGGATGGCTGTTGTGTGTCGATTGTAGTATATGACGCATGAGGCTTGGCCTAGTCCGTATATTCAGTATTGGTACCAGGCATCCGCGACATGAAAGTCAATTACTCGTGCGTTGTCCTCATGCTGCTGGTCTGCACGGCCTGCACCACAGGCATGGATGCGGTCCTCAAAACCGCGATCGGTGCGCTACCTGGCAAGCGTGATAGCAGTGCAGTTCGCTTGGATCCCAAGTTTCGATGGCTGCGCGTGGCCACGCAGGGCGGATACGTCCATCTTGCGTTAGGTTACGAAGACACTCATCCGCTGGGAAAAATTGAGGTCTGGTACAGTGGCACAAGAGAAGTGTTGCGCCTGCAAAATGGACGCATTGCTGGTGCCACGGGACTCACTACCGAGTGGCGTTCAGTGTCCCTGCACGACGCACCGGCATGGACTTCGGTCGCCGGCACCGAACGGCCAGTGCGGTGGATACGTACGCGCGACGTAATGCCAGGGTATCGATTCGGCGTGCGGGATCAGCTGGAGGTGCGGGCGATGCGGCCGCCAAAACAATTGGCCCTTCAGGGCGTGGATGCACAACGTCTCAGCTGGTTCGAAGAACGGGTCGTGCCACTCGGGGATTCCCGTGCCAATTCCGCCTCGGGCCATGATCTTCTACCTGTTGCCCGCTATGCGGTCGATATGAGGGGGGAAGGCGCCATTGTGATTTACGGAGAACAATGCCTCGCACCAGAACTTTGCTTCGCCTGGCAGCGCGTCACGCCTTGAAAATGGCGTCCGTTGTTCCTTGCGGTCATAACGTGCAACTGTCGCATCGTGCGGGATAGGCTTTCGACATGAGGGTGAGGGCGGATTTGGTAGCCGCACTTATGGCGCTTTCGCTTGCGCCCCGGCCGCTGTATGCCCAGGGTACTGCGCCTAAACGCCTTAGCGACTGGCTGCTTGAAAGACCAGCCACGGCATTGGATTATCCCTTGGGATTGAGTTGGCGTGTCCCGGGTGAAGTCGGCGCGCAACATGCGCTGCGCCTTGAATTGATAAAGAGCCTGTCGGATGGCGACGCCAGTGTCCAAGCCGATGCCAAGGTTAGGAAACGCATGATGGATTGGCTGGCTACGCTACCCGCGACTGGACGGGTGTCCGTACCCCTTGCCGACGCACGATGGCTGCAGGCTAATCCGAATCGCGATCCCGTACTTGAGCCTGGACACACGGTCGTGCTCCCGCCGCGGCCCCGCACCGTGACTGTGGTGGACCAGAACGGTACACGTTGCCGCGTTACGCATGCCTCCGGCTACTGGGTTGCTGATTACCTTCGTGCCTGCGATGCAGACGCGGCGGCACGCACGGACTGGGTGTGGATCGCGCAACCGGACGGGCGCGTACAGCGATTCGGTATCGCTGCCTGGAACCGCGGGACCCAAAACGAGCCAGCGCCGGGCGCGTGGATCTGGGGGCCCCCACGCAACAGCGGCTGGCCTGAGCATTTTTCCGCGAAGTTCATTGTTTTTCTTGCAACACAAGGGCCGGCGCCGGATACCGAAGTGAACGCGCCATCGACCCGGGCGAATCCGTTGCTGGACAAGGAGATGACTGCCGGAGGCGCGGCTGCTGCTGCATCCAAGGGCTATGTTTCAATGCCGCCCGAGTCTGATGCACCTGAATCTGTCAAGCCCGCATTGACACTGCGATTGGCGGACGAACCGGGACCGCGCGCGCGCGATCCGGTTGTTACCGCAAGCAACTGGGGCAATATCGGCCTGTTACAGACGCCTACCGCGCGGATGCGAAGCACGGGCGCATTTTCATTCAACGCAAGCCGAGTGCAGCCCTATACCCATGGGAATGTTTTTTTTCAGCCTCTGGACTGGCTGGAAACCGGGTTTCGATATACGAGCGTTGGCAATCGCACGACCGACCTGCAACAGTCATTCAGTGGGGAAAGCTACAAGGACAAGAGCATTGATCTCAAAATTCGGCTGTGGCCGGAATCGGCTTGGGTTCCGCAATTGTCTGTTGGCTGGCGTGACGTAGCCGGTACCGGATTGTTTGCCGGGGAATATCTGGTGGCGGGCAAGCGCACCGGCGATTTCGATTGGAACGTCGGCTTGGCATGGGGCTACCTGGCCGGTAAGCAGCGATCCGGAAGCGATATCGGCCAAGGGGGAAAGTTTCGCTTTAGCGATTATTTCTCCGGCGTTCCCAAGGCCTTTGGCGGCGTGCAATATCACACGCCATGGAATCGGATGCTTATCAAACTGGAGTATGACAGCAACAATTTTCAGAACGAGCCCCTGAACAACAATCAAAAACGCAGATCGCCGTGGAATGCCGGACTCGTGTATCGCGCCGGACGCTCCGTGGATTTTACGGTGGGCGTTGAGCGCGGCAATACGCTCATGCTGGGCCTTGCATTGCACACCCAGCTGGATGGTCTGTCGATGCCGAAGCTCAGCGATCCTCCGCGGGTCTCGGTTGCCGCGTCGCGGCCACCCAAGGACCCTGAGTGGTCGTCCACCAGCCGAGACATCGCAACACAGTCCGGGTGGGATGTCGGAAAAATCAGTCGCAATGGTCATGATTTGCGGGTGGAGATGCTGGATGCGGGCGGTGTCCACTGGCGCGATCGCGTTGACCGTGTCGCTGCGGTGTTGCATCGCGATGCGCCGGCATCGATAAATCGCTTTGTGTTTGCCTATCGTGGCGGCGGACAGGAAATGGCCGAGCATATTGTCGACCGCGAGGCATGGGTTGCAAGTCGCACGCGACCGCTGCCGCCGCGCGAACAGCAGGAATCCGTCATCGCGCAGGCTCCCGTGCGGCACGAACCGGAAGCGGTGGCGCATGCTCCCAAGCGTCCGATATTCGAGTCCGGGTTGAGGTTTGGTTTGGCGCAGACGCTGGGCGGGCCGGATACCTTCGCACTGTTTCAGGTCTATGCCGACGAACGTGCCAAACTGCGCCTGCGCGACGATACCTGGGTGCAGGGGACTTTGCGTCTGCGCCTTGTCGATAACTACGACAAGTTCCGCTTTACGGCACCCAGCGATTTGCCGCGCGTCAGAACTTTCCTGAGGGAATATCTGACCACCTCGCGTTTTACCGTGCCCAATTTGCAACTGACGCATATCGGCAAGAGCAGCGAGAATGGCTATTTCAGCCTCTACGGCGGATACCTTGAAGAAATGTTCGCGGGCGTGGGGGGCGAGTGGCTGTATCGCCCGTTCGCCAGCCGCTTCGCGTTCGGGGTGGATGTGAACGCAGTCAAGCAGCGGGATTTTCGGCAGAATTTTGGTTTTGGCGATGCGGGAACGCAAACGGCGTATCGCACCAACACCGGTCATGCGACGTTGTACTGGGATACCGGCTGGAATGACGTGCGGGCTACGCTCAGCGTCGGGCGCTATCTGGCAAAAGACTCGGGCGCTACGCTCCAGGTGTCTCGTGTGTTCAGCAATGGCGTAACCCTTGGCGCGTTCGCGACGCGAACCAACGTCTCTGCCGAGCAGTTTGGCGAAGGCAGTTTCGACAAAGGCATCTTCCTGCAGATTCCCTTTGACGTGATGCTCACCAAGTCGAGCAGGACGGTGGGCAATTTCCTGTGGAAACCGCTGACGCGCGATGGCGGCGCCATGCTGGCGCGCAACGTTACGCTGTATGACCTCACCAATGTGCGGGACGATGCCACGCTGAAATTGAAGCCTGCGCCGCCCGACAACGAGACTTTGATGCCGTCAGACCGGCGCGAGGCATGGACCCCGAAGGTGACAGGGCCAGCACCCTATACCCGCGTCGTTCCCAAAGCGTCTGCTTCACAATGGATGCCGAATGGCACGCACGAACAACGGCTGGTGGCGGCCTTGTATGGACAGCAGTTCCGCAACATCAAAGTGGGATTCGATTACTCGCGTCGCCTGTCC
>CADECM010000114.1:0-6654 GCA_902825845.1 uncultured beta proteobacterium | reverse complement strand
TCATCTGCATCCGATCAGTCGCGCGGTGGGCCGGGCGGCGCGGACTGCACTGCGATTGTCGCCGCTTGAGGTGCGCGAAATTCATATCACATTTGCCGCGCGCACCGATCCGCAGGTGCGGTACGAATTTATTGACCTTGACCTTCTCGAGCGCTACTTCGCGGGCGCGGTGACCGCGGCTGAACTGTCGCGCGCGGTGAAGGTCGAGTATTTGAATCCCGCGGCGCGCGAGCACAATCCGCTGGCGCGCCTTGATGATCTGGAACCGGAAGCACAACCCAAATTACTCGCGTCGCTTGTACCGGAGACGTTTTCACCTGCCCGCGTGGGCAATGACGTGGTGGCTGCAGCGAAGGTCGCCGCCGACAGCAATTGGCTGCGCGCAGGTGTAGTGGGCGCGGGACTGGTGCTGGGGAGCAGTACGCTTGATCGTCGCCTGGACCGATTTGCAAAAGACCATGCAGACAGCCGCTGGGTGCGTGACGGTGTGCGCATCGGCAACGCATTGCCGTGGGTGGGGCTGGCGGGGTCGGCATTGCTGGCGTTCGACGGCAGCGACCCGCGACGCTCGCGTGTCGGCTTTGCCGCGACCGAGGCGGGATTTGCGGCCGCGCTGGCGTCCACCGGACTGAAGTACGTGGTTGGACGATCACGTCCTTCGGCAGAGCTCGGCAACCGGGATTTCAGTGCATTCAGCAGCGCTGCAAGCAGCAGCAGTTTTCCTTCCAGACACACCAGCGTGGGATGGGCAGTCGCCACGCCGTTTGCGCTCGAGTACAACGCCCCCTGGCTCTACGGTATCGCGTTCGCGACAAATTTGGCGCGTGTGGGCTCTCGCGAACACTGGTTATCGGATACCGTGGCGGGCAGCCTTCTGGGATATGGCTTGGGGCGAATATTCTGGGAATCGTCGCGATCGCGTGACAAATCGATTCCCCGTGTGATGCTTTACCCCAATGAGATACGATTGGCGTGGGCGCTGGATTGAATCAGGAAACGGCGTTGCTGACGGGTCATTCGCGTTATTGTATTTAAGTGTTTGATTTTATTGAAATAACTGTTATAGCGTAGAAATGTTGCCGGTGACCGTCGAGCACGCTGCGCAAACGCCATCCATTTTTCTGGAGTCGGCCTATTTCAATTTCGTCCTGAAGGCGGTGTATCACGCGACCAAGACGGTACTGGCATTTCTGCAACGTGATTCGGTACTGTATTGGCCCTTCCTGATTTCGACTTTGGCCATTGCCTGGTTGGCATGGCGAGTCGGGTCCGCCGCGCCGGATCCGGGGACGAAATCTTCCTGGCGGGCGTTCTCCCGATCTCACCTGAGCCGCGAGCTGTGGTGGCATCCGTCAGCGCGGCTGGATTACCGCTTCTACGTCATCAACGGAGTAGTGTTTCCCCTGCTTGCCGCACCTTTTTTGTTCGGGGAACAGGTCGTTGCAAACATTCTCAATAGCCTGTCGACAACAGCGCCAGGATTGGCAGCCGCGGGAACATCCACAGGTGTCGTTATCACATTGGTCTTTACGGTAGTTTTTTTCGTCGCGTATGACCTGGGCCGCTTCCTCGCGCATAGTCTGTTGCACGACGTTGGTATTCTCTGGGAGTTTCACAAGGTGCATCATTCGGCCGAAGTATTGACGCCCATGACCACCTTCCGCGCGCACCCTGTAGACCTGCTGGTCATGGCGTGGGGCGGGGCGCTGGTCACGGGTCTGGCAACCTGGCTGTTCCATCGTTTCGTGCACAGCGGCATCACGTTTTATACCTTCCTGGGACTGCACGTGATGATTTGGGTGTTCAGTCTCATCGGCAATCTGCGCCATTCACAGGTGTGGCTGTCTTACGGAAAAACGCTGAATTACTGGTTGATCAGCCCTGCGCATCATCAATTGCATCATAGTGCGGAACCACGGCACCACGGCTGTAACCGCGGGTTTGAACTGGCCATTTGGGATCGCATGTACGGAACGCTTTGCGTGCCCACAGACGTGCCGGGGCGTCTTCAGTTTGGTCTCGGAGACGACACCGACGGCCGATGGCGAAGCGTGGGCAGGCTTTACTTGTGGCCCTTCCGTTTGCTCGCCAAGCGTGTCCAGGGCGCATTGCAGGCACGGAGGGCCTGAATTGTCTGTGCGGCTCCAATGTGTTCTGCTTATTGCGATTGCGTCGGTTTCGCTGGCATTTGGCCAGGGGACGGCGCCATGCAAGGTGCATGATCCCGAACTGCAGGGCAGCTACTCGGGTGGCTGCCGGAACGGATGGGCGGACGGCGACGGAGAAGCCGCAGGAACCGCGCATTACGAAGGCGGTTTCAGGGCTGGCCGCAAACAGGGGCGCGGCGTAAAGCAATGGCCATCAGGTGATCGCTACGAGGGTGAATTTGTTGGCGACCACCGGGACGGTTCAGGAACCTACACATGGGGACGCCATACAGCTTGGGCCGGCGAGCGTTACACGGGCAATTACCGCAATGGCCGCCGCCATGGATTCGGCGTCTATGAATGGCCAGATGGCGATCGTTACGCCGGTGACTGGAACAACGACGTTATTGCCGGACCGCCGGCGGAAAAGGCCCATGCGCGCTCGCGGGCCCATGTGGAACACGCGTCGGTCGTCGCGATTGCCGGAAACAGGGTATGCCGGCGTGTGACGTCCGGGATTGCCACGCAGACATGGGTGCGTGGGACGGTCACTGCTGTAAAAGGGGATCACATTGCCGTGCGGAACGATGGCGCGCTTGATCCCCTCCTGTCCATGCCAGCCGGGGTGCAGGGCCTGAGCAGTGGCGTGGTTTGGGATGCTGTTGGCTCATGGACGGCGTGCGAGTGAATGGCGTCGGTTATGGGCAGACGGCTTGCGCCTCGCCAGCACGGGGAGCTCGCCATTCCAGGTGGGCGGCAGGCACCCGTTACGGTGTGGTCAGCGGATGAACATCCTGTTTGTGCATCAAAACTTCCCGGGACAGTTCAAGCACCTGGCGCCCGCCCTGGCCGAGGCTGGGCATCAGGTCATTGCGCTGGGCATAGGCGGTTCCGGATTACCCGCAATTCCCATGGTTCGCTACAAGCCGGCGCGCCGTTCCAGCCGCGATCTGCATCCGCTGGCGCGGGACTTTGAAGCCAAGTTGATCCGCGGCGATGCGTGCGCCGCGGCGGCGGTGCGGATGAAGCGGGGCGGTTTCAGTCCCGACGTCATCGTGGTGAACCCTGGCTGGGGGGAGGGCCTTTTTCTGAAGGATGTGTGGCCGGCGGCAAAAATTCTGACCTTGCTGGAGTTTTTTTATGCACCGCACGGACGCGATGCCGATTTCGATCCCGAATTCAGGATTGACGATATTGCCCAGGATGCCCGCGTGCGCATCAAGAACGCCAGTCTGCTGATGGCACTGGACAGCATGGACTGGGGCATGTCGCCCACGCATTTTCAGCATGGCGTGATGCCGCGCGCGTACCAAGACCGTATCAGCGTGATTTTTGATGGCATTGACACCGGCGTGGTACGGCCGGACGCAACGGCGTCGATTACGCTGGCGGGCAGGACGCTGCGTGCCGGCGATGAAATCCTCACCTTCATCAATCGCAATCTGGAACCATATCGCGGCTATCACCAGTTCATGCGTGCATTGCCGCGCGTTCTGCGCGAACGTCCGGACGCCGTCGTGCTGATCGTGGGCGGTGATGAAGTGTCCTATGGCGCCGCAGCGCCCGCAGGCACAACCTGGAAGCAGACATTTTTCGATGAGGTAAAGGATCGCATTGACGCAAGCCGCCTGCACTTTCTGGGGCGCATTCCTTATGCGGACTATCTGAAGGTGCTGCAGGTGTCTGCGTGCCATGTCTATCTCAGCTATCCCTTTGTGTTGGGCTGGAGCTGCATCGAAGCGATGAGCGCGGGTTGCCTTGTCGTGGGCAGTGCGACGGCGCCGGTGCAGGAAGTTATTGCGCATCAGGAAAATGGCTTGCTGGTGGATTTTTTCGATCATGACGCATTGGCGGCGGCAGTGATTGGCGCGCTGGCACAGCCCGCCGCACATACCCATTTGCGGCAGGCGGCGCGGGATACGACAGTCGTGGGGTATGACCTGATGACCCAGTGTTTGCCACGACAGTTGGCGCTGATCGACAAGCTTGCCGCGGGCGAGCTGCGGACCTGATGTCGCGTTCTTGACCAGCGCCTGCGGCGGTTCTACAGTCGGTGCTCTGTACTTTCCATTGATATCGGGTGTGCATGCTGAAAACAAATGACGCAGGCTATATCGGTGCCGCACTGCCGCGCGCGAATGCAAAGCGTCTGCTCGCAGGGCGCGGCCAGTACGTGGACGACGTGCGGCTGCCGCGTATGCTGCACGGGGCCGTATTGCGCAGTCCGCATGCGCATGCGCGAATCGCGCGGCTGGACACGGCGCGCGCCGCGCAGGCGCCGGGCGTGGCGCGGGTGATCGGCGGCGCTGACATTGCCGCGATGTGCAAGCCCTACGTCGGCGTGCTCAAACACATCAAAGGCATGCAGTCCGCGCCGCAGCTGCCGCTGGCGGTGGATGTTGCGCGCTGGCAGGGCGAGCCGGTGGCGATGGTGGTGGCAGGCACGCGGGCGCAGGCGGAGGACGCGCTGCAGCTTATTGAAATCGATTTCGAGGCATTGCCGGCGGTGACCGACATCGAGACGGCACTGGATGCGGCGACGCCGCTGATTCATCCGCGCTTGGGCAGCAATCTGTGCGTCGAACGCGTGGTCGATACCGGCAACGTGGATGCAGTGTTCGCAGCGGCGGACAAGGTGGTCGAAGCCACCTTCACCACCGGGCGCCATACCCCGGTGTCGCTGGAAACGCGCACCATTCTGGCCGATTTCAACACGGCGGACGGACAACTCACGGTGTGGCATTCAACGCAGGTGCCGTACATGATGCAGTGGATCATCGCCCATCACTTTGGTCTTGCCGAAAACAGCGTGCGTGTGATTGCGCCTGATGTGGGTGGCGCGTTCGGCATGAAAATTCATGTTTACGGCGACGACATGGCGGCGGTAGCCGCTGCGCTGCTGACGGGACGGCCGGTGAAATTCGTCGCCGACCGCCTGGAATCGTTCGTTTCGGATTTTCATGCGCGCGGACATCGGGTGAAGGTGCGTTGCGCCTTGTCGAATGCCGGCGATATTCTGGCCTTCGATATGGACGATGTGTACGGCATCGGTCCCTATTCCGGTTATCCGCGCGGTGGCGCGAATGAGGGCATTCACGTCAGCAACCTGACAGGCGGGCCGTACAAACAGCGCGCGTATCGTGGCCGCGCGCGCGCGGTGTTCCAGAACAAGGGCATGTACGGGCAATACCGCGCGGTCGGGCATCCGGTGGTATGCGCGGCGACCGAAGGCATGATCGATATCGCCGCGGACGCCGTGGGCATGGACCCCGCGGAATTCCGCCGCCGCAACTACATCGCTGATGATGCGTATCCCTACACTACGGCGAGCGGCGTTACGTTCGAACAACTCTCGCAGCGGGAGTCATTGGATAAGTTATTGATTTTAATAAATTATTCATCTCTGCGCGCAGATCAGGCCGTGCTGCGCACGCAGGGTGTGTACCGTGGTATCGGACTCGCCAGCTTTGTAGAGAATTCCATGTCGTCGTCGGCGACCTATGGGCAAGGCGGCGCATCCATCGCCTCGCAGGATGCCTGCACCATACGGCTGATGCCCACCGGCGGCATCACCGTAGCGACCAGTCTCACCGAATTCGGGCAGGGCGCGCACGCGGTTGCCGCGCAGGTGGCGGCTGCCACCGTGGGTGTTCCCGTGGACAAGGTGCGCGTGATCATGGGCGATACCGAAACCACACCCTATGGCGGCGGCAACTGGGGCTCGCGCGGCACCGGCATCGGCGGCGAGGCGGTGTTCCAGACTGGCAAGGCGCTGCGCGCCAACATTCTCGGTTTCGTGGCGCGGCTGACCGAGTCCGAGGCCTCGATGCTGGACGTGCGCGAAGGTCAAGTGGTCGATGCAATAACTGGTGCGGTGAAAATGTCGTTGGAAGAGGTCGCGCGCACTGCGTACTTTCGCACCGAGCAGGTGCCCAAAGACTATCAGCCGGAACTGACCGTGACGCGCAGCTTTGCGCAAAAGCACTACAGCGGCATTTTCACCAACGGCATCCATGCCTCGTATCTCGAAGTCGACCCGGAAACCGGAATCGTCAGGTTGCTCAAGCACTGGGTGATCGATGATGCCGGCACCGTGGTCAATCCGCTGCTGGTCGACGAACAGTTGCGCGGCGGCGTGGTGCAGGGCATCGGCGCGGCGCTGTTCGAACAGTGCCTGTACAGTGCGGAGGGCCAGTTGCTCAACGGCTCGCTAGGCGATTATCTGGTGCCGATGGCGGGGGAGATGCCCGACATCGAAGTGGGGCACACCTGCTCGCCCACCCAGGTATCGGAACTGGGCGCACGCGGCGCCGGTGAGGCGGGCGTTGCCGGCGCACCGGCAGCGATCATGAATGCGATCAATGATGCCTTGAAACCCTTCGGTGCCCGCGTCACCGACCAGCCGTTTACGCCGCAGCGTATTTTGCGCGCGCTGGGTAAAACCGCGGCGTGAGACTGTTTGCAAGGTTGCTTATCGGGTCTGCGGTTGCTGCAGCCGCTACAGGCA
>CADECM010000113.1:6898-15813 GCA_902825845.1 uncultured beta proteobacterium | reverse complement strand
CGGCTCGCCTTCATCGGAATTGCACACCAGGTACTTTGCGCCCGGGAACTGGCGAGGCATGAACCTCCACTTCAACCCCGCCGGGAACCCCGCACCGCCACGGCCGCGCAGTGCCGATTTTTTAACTTCGGCAATGACATTTTCCGGTGTAATCTTTTCGCTGATAATCTTGCGCAACGCCTGATAGCCGCCACGCGACTCATAATCCTTCAGCCGCCAGTTGGCACCGTCGATGTCCTTCATGATCAGGGCATCCGGACCCTTAAGATCCCTGGCAAAAGGCGCAACCGGCAGGCCCATTACTTGAGTTCTCCCAGCAGTTTGTCGATCTTTTCATTCGACATTGCGCACAGCATGTGCTTGTTATTGCGCAACAGCACCGGCGCATCCCCGCAAGCACCCATGCACTCGCCTTCCTTCAGTGTAAAGCGGCCGTCAGCCGTGGTTTCGCCGAAGCCGATGCCGAGCTTCTGCTTGAGATATTCCGCGGTCCGGCTCGCGCCCTGCAGCGCGCACGGCAGATTGGTGCAGAGGGTCAGTTTGTGGCGACCCACGGGCTTCAGGTCATACATGGTGTAGAAGCTTGCCACTTCGTACACGGCCACCGGCGGCATTCCGAGATACTGCGCCACATGGTCCATTGTCCCGGTGGACAACCAGCCTTTTTCATCCTGCGCTATGGTCAGAGCCGCCATAACCGCGGACTGTTTCTCCTCCGGCGGATACTTGGCCACTGCCCTGTCGATTTTCGCCAGGGATTCCGGTGACAACAGCATTGCCTGTTCCGCGGGTGCGTTCATCGATCGACCTCGCCGAACACAATGTCCTGCGTGCCAATGATTGCCACCACATCCGCGATCATATGGCCGCGCGCCATTTCGTCGAGCGCCGACAAGTGCGCGAATCCGGGCGCGCGAATTTTCAGACGGTACGGCTTGTTGCCGCCGTCCGACACCAGATAGATGCCAAACTCACCCTTGGGGTGTTCGACCGCGGCGTAGGCTTCGCCCGCCGGCACGTGCATGCCCTCGGTGAACAGTTTGAAATGGTGGATCAGTTCTTCCATATTCTGCTTCATCGCCACGCGCGACGGGGGCGCCACTTTGTGACTGTCGATCATCACGGGCCCAGGATTCGTGCGTAACCAGTCGACGCACTGTTTGACAATTTTATTCGACTGGCGCATTTCCTCAATGCGCACCAGATAGCGGTCGTAGCAATCGCCATTGACGCCTACCGGTATGTCGAAATCGAGCCGGTCGTACACCTCATACGGCTGCTTTTTGCGCAAGTCCCACTCGATGCCTGAACCGCGCAGCATGGGCCCGGTGAAACCGAGCGCTTTGGCACGCTCCGGCGTGACGACGCCGATGCCCACCGTGCGCTGCTTCCATATTCGATTGTCGGTGAGCAGCGTTTCGTATTCGTCGACATAGACCGGAAACCGTTTACTGAAATCCTCGATAAAATCCAGCAGCGAGCCCTGTCGGTTGGCATTCAGTTCGCGGATCGCCCGGGCATTGTGCAGCCTTGATGCGGTGTATTGCGGCATCGTGTCGGGCAGGTCGCGGTATACACCGCCCGGACGGTAATACGCCGCGTGCATGCGCGCGCCCGATACCGCTTCGTAGGTATCGAACAAATCCTCGCGTTCGCGAAAACAATACAGGAACACCGTCATCGCGCCGATATCCAGGGCATGGCAACCCAGCCACAGCAGATGGTTCAGCAACCGTGTAATCTCGTCGAACATCACGCGAATGTATTGGGCGCGCAGCGGCACTTCGATTGCGGCAAGTTTCTCGATGGCCATCACATAGGCATGCTCATTGGCCATCATCGACACATAATCGAGGCGGTCCATATAGGGCACCGACTGGATGAAGGTCTTGTGTTCGGCGAGCTTTTCCGTCGCGCGATGCAGCAGGCCGATATGCGGATCGGCGCGCTCGATGACTTCGCCGTCGAGTTCCAGCACCAGACGCAATACGCCGTGGGCCGCGGGATGCTGCGGACCGAAGTTCATGGTGTAATTGCGAATTTCCGCCATGATCAGCCCTTGCGAAAACCTTCGCTGTCGCCGTAATGTTCCTCGCGCACGATGCGCGGCGTGATTTCGCGCGGCTCAATGGTCACCGGCTGGTAAATCACGCGCTGTTTCTCGGGGTCGTAACGCATTTCGACATTGCCCGACAACGGGAAGTCCTTGCGAAACGGATGGCCGATAAAACCGTAGTCGGTCAACAAGCGGCGCAGATCAGGATGGCCGCTAAACATGATGCCGTAGAGATCGAAGGCTTCGCGCTCGTACCAGTTTGCCGACGGCCAAATACCGATCACCGAATCCACAACCGGGAAGTCATCGTCCGCCGCAAATACGCGAACCCGTACGCGGCAGTTATAACGGATGCTCAGCAGGTGATACACCACGGCGTAGCGTTGCCCCTGCCATGTGCCATCGCCATGGGTGCTGTAATCCATGCCGCATAGATCAATCAACTGCTCAAATTTGAGTTCCGGCGAATCGCGCAGCCTTTCCATTGCCGCCGGCAAATGCTCTGCCTTGATCACCACAGTCGCCTCGCCGAGCGCAATATCCGCACGCAAGCACATATCGCCTAAAGCCGCCTGCAGCACGGTGGCCAGAGTTTCAAGTCGGGAAGCCATTTAACGGATGCGCCTGATTTGTAATATCTGTCTATGCACGTGCGATGGTGTTGGTGCGTTTGATCTTGTTTTGCAGCTGAATGATGCCGTAGAGCAGCGCTTCGGCGGTGGGCGGACAACCGGGAACGTAGATATCCACCGGCACGATGCGATCGCAACCCCGCACCACCGAATAAGAGTAATGATAGTAGCCGCCGCCGTTGGCGCAGGAACCCATTGAAATCACCCAGCGCGGCTCGGCCATCTGGTCGTAGACTTTGCGCAACGCCGGCGCCATTTTGTTGCACAGGGTGCCGGCGACGATCATTACGTCGGACTGGCGCGGGCTCGGACGAAACACGATGCCAAAACGGTCAAGATCGTATCGTGACGCGCCGGCGTGCATCATTTCCACCGCGCAGCATGCCAGTCCGAACGTCATCGGCCACAGCGAACCGGTGCGCGTCCAGTTGATCAACGCATCCGCCGTGGTGGTGATGAAGCCCTTGTCGTTCAGCGTTTCTATTGCACCCATGACATTACCTTTTCATTCCCAGTCAAGCGCTCCCTTCATCCACTCGTAGACAAAGCCGACGACGAGGATGCCGAGAAACACCACCATGGCAACGTAACGGAACGTGCTGTCGCCCTGCTCGCCCAGGACAATCGCCCATGGGAACAGGAATGCGATTTCCAGATCGAACAGAATGAACAGAATCGCGACCAGATAGTAGCGCACATCAAATTTCATGCGCGCGTCTTCAAACGCCTCAAAGCCGCATTCGTAGGGCGACAATTTTTCGTCATTGGGGCGGTGCGACCCCAGCAAGCGGGACAGTCCGCCACCCAGCAAAATCGGCGCCAGGCCGACCAACAGGCCGACACCGATAAACATCAGAATGGGGAAGTAATTTTCTAGCATCGGCAAGCGGGCGCGGCGGTTTGCGGATGCCGCACCGATCTGCATCGGGCGGCGCCGGCATCGTTCTGCGTTCCAGTTAAGTGCAACACGCCTCCCTGTCCAGACAAACCCATGATCCTTTGGCCAAAAATACCCATACCCCAAGTACTGGTGCCGACGGAGAGACTCGAACTCTCACGGCTTTCGCCACCGCCCCCTCAAGACGGCGTGTCTACCAATTCCACCACGACGGCAAATACTGTTAAGCGCAAAATTATCCAACTCCCTGTTGATCGCGCGAACTACTTCGGAGCCTCGCCCGGCTTGGACGCCGGTACCGCAGGCGCCGCCGCCCCTGTCTTGCCGCCTGCGTCACTCTTCGCGGCCGGCGCCGCGGGAACATCCGGCACACTGGCGGCCCCTGGCGCCTTGTCCGGCACCGGCTGTGTCACGGCCGGCTGATCTGCCATCACACCTTTGCCGCTGCCGCGCTTGCTGGACAAAAAAGTCAAACCAATGCTGGTCAAGAAAAACACCAGCGCCAATCCCGCGGTCATGCGGCTCAGGAAGTTCGCGGAACCAGCAGAACCGAATACGCTGCCCGCGGAACCCGTGCCGAAAGCAGCGCCCACGTCAGCGCCCTTTCCATGCTGCACCAGTACCAGCCCGATAATTCCGGCTGCGGCGAGCACATGCACAATCAGAACGACCAAATCCATATGACTCCCGTTTCCTTGTGGTACGCGTTACGCGTGTTGCGCGTCATGCCATCTTACCCGGCGCTCTCCCGCCCGCACTGGGAGAACGCATCTGCCCGTCGCAAACAGTCACGCCACTACCGTTTACAGCCCCTCAACCCGCGGCCTTGCAAATGCCTGCAAACTCCTCTGCCACCAGCGATGCGCCGCCAATCAGGCCGCCATCAATGTCCGGCATCGCAAACAACTGCGCCGCATTCGATGCCTTGACGCTGCCCCCGTAAATTATCGGCAATCCATCCGCGACGCGCATATCCTGCTCCGCCACACGCCCGCGTATCAATGCGTGTACGGCCTGCGCCTGCTCCGGACTTGCGGTTTTGCCCGTGCCAATCGCCCATACGGGTTCGTACGCCACAACCGCACCTTCCAGCGCCACCGCGCCTGATTTCGCCATCACGGCATCCAGTTGCCGCGCGATCACTTGCTCCATCACCCCGCTCTCGCGCTCAGCCAGCGTTTCACCCACGCAAAAAATCGGCGTAAGCCCGGCTTTCAGCACCGCGACAAATTTCTGCGCCACCACCTCGTCGGTGTCGCCGAACAACGCCCGCCGTTCAGAATGCCCCACGATCACATAGCGGCAGCCAAAATCCGCCACCATGCCCGCGGATACCCCCCCCGTGTAGGCGCCGTGCTCATACTGGCACACGTCCTGCGCGCCCCAAGAGATGCCTTTACCACGAAGAATCTGCTCGGTTTGGGCGAGATACGGGTACGGCACGCACACCACGCAGCGTGTCACGCTGATCGGGGCCAGCAATGGGACCAATGACGTCAGCAGCGCCTGGTTTGATGCCAGGTTGCCATTCATTTTCCAGTTTCCCGCTACCAGCTTGCTGCGCATTTAGAATCCGGCGTTCAAAACCTGATGAATTTTACAGGGACGACGATCTCGGGTCAACGTAAGCGTGCAGCCCCGTGCTGGTTGAAGCCGTTGATTCAACGACGTTTTTGCGTCACTTACCGTAACATGCGGCCACGATTCAGAGGCGGACGGGATATTGCAACATCAGCCCCAGCGCCAAAGCGCAACACAGTCTCCCCGCACGTCAACGCAGCAGGGGGCGGCGCCGGCCAAGTTGTGCCACGCTGCGCCAGCGTCCCCTGCACTCCCAACCACAACTGGCCGCCGCTGCGCGCGGAATCGGTCCCCGCTATGGCGCATGCGTGGCGGCAACAGCAACACTTCAGCAAACACGCCGCCATCCGGCTCGCTGTCAGCAACTGACAACAGGAACATGATTTCGGGGCAACGCGGATGCGCATCGCGCGCACGTAAAGTCTGATCGAACTCTTCCATGCGCCGTGCAGACGCGATCCTGTGCGTTGCATTGAGCGGCTGCACCAGGCCGACATCACGACGTTCCGCACCGATGACATTTTCTGACGGCACAATCGGCATGGCTTGAACCTTCCGTCCCAAGCCCCTGTCCGGTTATCGGTGCGACGATCATTTTGTGCGAAACTTGGCTTTCTTTATTTCCAGCCGAAGGAGAACCACCATGAATGCAACGACGCAGCGCCGCGGCGCCCTGTCGCGATATCGCGTTATCGATCTCACGCGCGTGCGCTCCGGCCCGACCTGCGTGCGCCAGCTGGCCGACTGGGGCGCGGATGTGATCAAGATTGAAACGCCGCCCGGATTGAATATGTCGGACGGCTGGGGCGGCAACCGCCTGGGCGCGGATTTTCAGAACCTGCACCGTAACAAGCGCGGATTCACGCTGAATCTCAAGGATCCCGACGGGCTGAAGATCTTCAATCAACTGGTGGAACGCTCGGACGTGGTGGCGGAAAACTACCGTCCCGATGTGAAATTTCGTCTTGGCATCGATTACGAGTCGCTCAAGAAAATCAACAAGAAAATCATCCTCGCCAGTATCTCGGGATTCGGCCAGAGCGGACCGTACGCCAAGCGCCCCGGTTTCGACCAGGTCACACAGGGCATGGGCGGATTGATGGCCATTACCGGCGAGCCGGGCCATGGACCCATGCGCGCAGGCTGCGCGGTGTCGGATTCGGCAGCCGGCCTGTATTGCGCGCTGGGAATCATGACCGCGCTGCTCGAACGCGAAGCCTCGGGCGAAGGCCAGTGGGTGGAAGTGTCGCTGCTCAACGCAATGATTGCGCTGCTGGATTTTCAGGCGGCGCGTTGGACCATCGAGCAAGAGGTGCCGGAACAAGCCGGCAATGATCACCCGACCTCGATTCCCACCGGCGTATTTCAGACCGCCGACGGCTACATGAATATAGCGGCCGCGGGCGACGAGATGTTCGGACGCCTGTGCAAGGCGCTTCAGGTCGAACCGCTCATCGACAAGCCCGACTACAAAACGAGTAAAGCGCGTTCCGCCAACCGCGCGGCGCTCAACAAGGACTTGCAGGATGCGATGATCAAACAAACCAGTGCCTACTGGTCGGCGCGCTTCGAAGCAGGCGGCGTGGCGGGCGGTCCGATCTACAAAATGAACGAGGTCTTTGCCGATCCGCAGGTGCAATACAACGTAATGTCTGCGCCGGTGAAACACCCTCAACTCGGCGATATCGGCCTCGTCAATCAGCCGGTGCGCCTGTCACGCACGCCTCACGAAATCCGAAGTGTCACCCCGGATTGCGGCGAGCACACCGACGACATCCTGCGCGAACTCGGCTATCAGGACCCCCAGATTGCCGATTTGCGCCAACGCTGCGTGGTGTAGCACATAACGTAAGTATTTGTTTTTATTTAATTTATTGAGCTGGTCGCACGACGTTGGCGCGCACGTCGACGCGCGCGCCCTGCAGCGTAATCGCCACCGCCTGCAGTGGCGTGATTGTCAGTTCGCATTCCCCGCCGCCCGGAACGTCGGTGACGAACAAGGTGTGCACCGCACCGCCCGGCGGCGGTGCATCGGCCTGCGGGTTGGTTTGCGGATGGTTGACGTTGAAATTGCGCGTTGCTACTACACTGCCGCTCTGGGTGAGTACCGCACGATAGCTATTCCATTTGCCGAAGTCGGCGGGATCTTGCGTGAAGTCCGCGCGGAAATTCACCGCCACCGGATTCATGTCGGGGCTCAGCGTGAATTTCACCGGGAGATAGCTGCCGCGGTCAGCGCCCGCCTGCAACGCAATATTGGCGACCTCTTTGCCCGTGGTCGTCCCCTCGCACGCCGCGAACAGCCCCATCAATCCGGCGAGCAATCCCATCACAGCAACCCTGCGCCATGCCTGCATTGTCGAACCCTCGTTATCACCGGTTTCAGTTTTCCGCACCCACCGCGTCTGCAATGGTCTGCGCCCAACGCCCTGCCTTGACTTTGGATTTCGCCTCGACCATCACGCGGATGACCGGCTCGGTACCCGAGGGCCGCAGCAGCACGCGTCCATCCTTGCCGAGGTCGCTTTCCGCCTGCTCCACGGCCTTGCGCACCTTCGGATCCCCGGCGTGGTCCTTGCGCCGGGTCAATGGCACATTGATCATCACCTGCGGAAACAGCGTCACCGGCGCACAAGCCCTCTTCAGCGTGGTACGTGACAGGCGCAGCGCACACAGCACCTGCAGCGCCGCGACGATGCCATCGCCCGTCGTATGCTGGTCGAGACACAGAATATGTCCGGAATTTTCACCGCCAAGGCGCCAGCCGCGGGCCAGCATGCGCTCAAGCACGTAACGGTCGCCCACCTTGGCGCGTTCGAACGGAACGCCCAAGGTATCCAGCGCAAGTTCGAACGCCAGATTACTCATCAGCGTGCCCACCACACCGCCGGAAAGGCGGCCGCGCCGCTGCGCATCAGAGGCAATCACATACAGCAATTGATCGCCGTCATACTTCGTCCCGTCGCTGTCCACCATGACCAGCCGGTCGCCGTCGCCATCGAGTGCGATGCCCAGATCGGCACGCGCGGATTTTACCGCTGCCTGCAATGCCGCCGGGCTGGTGGCGCCGACTTTGTCGTTGATATTAAAACCATTGGGCGACGCCCCGGTGGATACCACTTCCGCGCCCAATTCGTGAAATACCGGCGGCGCCACGTGATACGACGCGCCGTGCGCGCAATCGACCACGATTTTCATGCCGCGCAGGTTCATGTTGGAAGGCACGGTGCCCTTGCAGAACTCGATGTAGCGTCCGGCGGCATCATCGATCCGCCGCACTTTGCCCAGCTTGGCGGAAATTTCGCAGCGGATGGGCCGGTCGATATGTGCCTCGATCTCAGCCTCGACGCTGTCGGGCAGCTTCTCGCCCTCACCGCTGAAAAACTTGATGCCATTGTCGTCATACGGATTGTGCGATGCGCTGATCACCACTCCCGCCGCCAGGCGCAGGGCGCGCGTGAGATAGGCCACCGCAGGCGTTGGCATCGGCCCGGTCAGTACCACATCAACGCCGGCCGCGGTGAAGCCGGCCTCCAGCGCAGACTCGCACATATAGCCCGAAATTCGCGTGTCTTTGCCGATCAGCACCGTCGGCCGTTCGCCGGCGTCGCGTTGTGCCGCCAGCACCTTGCCGGCCGCATAACCCAGATGCATGACAAACTCGGGCGTTATGGGCGCTTTGCCCACTTTGCCGCGCACACCGTCGGTACCGAAATATTTGCGGGACATCTTTTTAGGATTAAGGATT
>CADECM010000113.1:0-6798 GCA_902825845.1 uncultured beta proteobacterium | reverse complement strand
AGGATTGAGGATTGAGGATTGAGGATTGAGGATTGAGCATACCTCAGAATTTGCTCACGCCTCAATTCTGCCGCACCGCCGCCCACACCGCCAGCGCATCCCGGGTGGCGGCCACGTCGTGTACCCTCACGATATGCGCGCCGTGTTGCACCGCGATCAGCGCGGCGGCAATGCTGGCATGCACGCGCAGCGCCGGATCGCGGCCGGTAATTGTGCCGAGCAGGGTCTTGCGCGAAAGCCCGGCCAGCACGGCGCACCGGAGGCCGCTGAACCTCCCGAGTTCACGCAGCAACGTCAGATTATGTGCCTGCGTCTTGCCGAAGCCAAAACCCGGATCGACCACCATGCGCTCGCGCGCGATACCGGCAGCCAGAGCCGCGTCCACACGCGCGGCGAGATAGTCGAACACTTCTCCCGTGACATCGGCGTAGCGGGGATCCTGCTGCATGGTGCGCGGCTCACCCCGCATGTGCATGATGCAGATCGCGGCCCCGCTTCCCGCTACGGCATCGAAAGCGCTGTCATCGCGAAATCCGCACACGTCGTTGATCATCGACGCGCCCGCAGCCACCGCTTCGCGCATCAACTCGGGCTTGCGCGTATCTATGGATATGGGCGTGGCACCGCCGGCGAGCCGCTCCAGCAGCGGCATCACACGCCGCCGTTCTTCATCCAATGCGACCGGCGCCGCCCCGGGGCGCGTTGACTCGCCACCGATATCCAGCACATCAGCGCCTTCGGCAATCAGCGCCTGGGCATGGCCGAGCGCCTGTTCGAAGCGGAAATACTTTCCGCCATCGGAAAACGAATCCGGCGTCACGTTAACCACGCCCATGATTAGTGGGCGCGTCAACGGCAATGCGTAATTGCCGCAGCTAAGTCGAACGGCGTCAGGCGTGGGACGCGAGGCGTGAGACGAATTCACATCCGCTAACCTGCGATAACAATCGGCCCAAGGCTCGCAAAAACGGGATAGGCTGTTGCGCCTGTCCCATCAGCCCACGCGCAAACTACGCTTCCGGAGCCGGTGTCGGTGCGGCGGGGGCCGGCGGTGTGCTGCTCGGCGGCGGCGTGGTGCTGGTCTGCACCGGCTTGGGAGAACGCGGCGGGCGACCTTCCACGATGTCCTGAATCTGATCCGCGTCTATGGTTTCCCACTCCATCAGCGCCCGGGTCATGGCTTCCACCTTGTCGCGATTGTCCTCGATGATCTTGCGCGCAACGGCATACTGCTGGTCGATGATGCGCCGGATCTCCACATCCACTTTCTGCAGGGTGCTTTCGGACATGTTCTTGTGCGTGGTCACGGAGCGGCCGAGGAACACCTCGCCCTCATTTTCGCCATAGACCATCGGCCCCATAGAATCCGACATGCCAAAACGCGTCACCATATCGCGCGCCAGCTGCGTGGCACGTTCGAAATCGTTTGACGCGCCGGTGGAAATGTCGTGCACGAAAAGTTCTTCGGCGATGCGTCCGCCGAACAAAAAGCTGATCTGCGCCAGCATCTGGTTCTTGTACTGGCTGATGCGATCACGCTCCGGCAGCACCCAGGTCAACCCCAACGCGCGGCCGCGCGGAATAATGGTCACCTTATGCACCGGATCGATGCCGGGCAGCATCACGCCCACGATCGCGTGCCCGGATTCGTGATAGGCGGTGGCGCGCTTTTCTTCCTCGGTAATCACCATCGACTTGCGCTCGGCGCCCATGAAAATCTTGTCCTTGGCGCGCTCGAAATCGTCCATATCCACCAAACGCTTGTTGCTGCGCGCCGCGAACAGCGCCGCTTCATTGACCAAATTGGCAAGATCAGCACCCGACATGCCCGGCGAGCCGCGCGCAATAATTTCCGCCTTGACATCCGGCGCGATCGGCACCTTGCGCATATGCACCAGCAGAATCTGTTCCCGGCCGCGGATATCCGGCAGCGGCACCACCACCTGGCGGTCGAAGCGGCCCGGCCGAAGCAGTGCCGGATCGAGCACGTCGGGCCGGTTGGTGGCAGCAATCACGATCACACCCGAATTGGCTTCG
Organism: uncultured beta proteobacterium; assembly: GCA_902825845.1. Taxonomy (GTDB): domain Bacteria; phylum Pseudomonadota; class Gammaproteobacteria; order Burkholderiales; family SG8-41; genus UBA5216. The sequence goes on along the minus strand of CADECM010000113.1, from coordinate 4,761 downwards.
AAGCCGTCCATCTCCACCAGCAACTGATTGAGCGTCTGCTCGCGCTCGTCATTGCCGCCGCCGAGCCCCGCGCCGCGCTGGCGGCCGACAGCGTCGATTTCGTCAATGAACACGATGCACGGGGCGTGCTTCTTGGCGTTCTCGAACATGTCGCGCACGCGCGCCGCACCCACACCCACAAACATTTCGACGAAATCCGAACCGGAGATCGAAAAAAACGGTACTTTGGCCTCGCCCGCAATGGCCCGTGCAAGCAGCGTCTTGCCGGTGCCCGGGCTGCCCACCATCAGTACGCCGCGCGGGATACGCCCGCCGAGTTTTTGGAATTTCGACGGATCGCGCAGGAATTCAACCAGTTCGGCGACCTCCTCCTTGGCTTCTTCGCAACCCGCAACATCGGCAAAGGTCACCGTGTTGTTCGATTCGTCGAGCATGCGCGCGCGGCTCTTGCCGAATGAAAACGCCCCGCCGCGCCCGCCGCCCTGCATTTGGCGCATGAAAAACACCCAGACACCGATCAGCAGCAACATCGGGAACCACGACACGAAAATATTCATCAGCAGCGAAGGCTCGTCCTCGGCCTTGGCTTCGATAATCACGCCCGCTTTCAGCAAATCGCTCACCAGCCAGATATCCGAGGGTGAATAGGTGGTGAATTTTTCCCCATTCTGCCGCACGCCCTTGACCACGCGGCCTTCAATGGTGACCTTGGCGACGCGGCCCTGTTTCACCTCGTCGATAAATTGCGAATACTCCATGGGCTTTTGCGTCGACTTCTGGCCACCGACCTGATTGAACACAGTCATGAGCACAATGGCAATCACCAGCCATACCGCAACGGTCTTTACGAGATTATTCAACGATGCTCCTTGCCGCTGTGCGGCACATCTTGAGAAAAGTCACCACGCCGGATTTGGTCCATCAGCAAACGCTCCAAGCTGTTCAATTCTAATCGGTTTCCGAAGCGTGCGCTGCGTCGAAACGCACACCCGCCGCCACGAATTTACGGCGTTAATGCTGCTTCAAGCCCTTGCCGAGCAGATAAACCTCGCGCGATCCCTTACGCGACGCTTCCGGCTTTCGCGTCAGCACCTGCACAAATGCACCGCGCATTGCCGCCACAAACATGTCAAAACCCACGCCCTGGAAGGCTTTGACCAGAAAATTCCCCTGCGGTTTCAGGTGTTTAATTGAAAAATCCAGTGCCAATTCCACCAGCCCCATCAATCGAGACTGGTCCGCCAGCGCGATACCACTGATGTTGGGGGCCATATCCGAAAGCACAAGGTCCAGTCTCGTTCCCGCAAGTTCCGTCTCCAGCGCCACCAGCCCCGCCTCGGCTGAAAAATCACCACGTAAAAAAGTGACGCCTGCCAACGGCGTCATTTCCAGCAGGTCTATGGCAAACACCCGGCCCGCCGGCGCAACCATCCGCGCCGCGACCTGGGACCAACCTCCCGGGGCGGCCCCCAAATCCACCACCCACATGCCCGGGCGGATCAGCTTGTCCTTGTCATTGATCTGCAGCAACTTGTACGCCGCGCGCGAGCGCATGCCTTCGACCGACGCGCGTCTGACATAGGGATCGTTGACATGTCGGTGCATCCACGGGTTACTCTTGCTTCGCGTCATGACCACTCCAACAGCACGGCTGGCAAATACCGTACACTACCCGTATGAACCCACTCACACCCGCGCAACGCCGCGCACTCAAGGCCAAAGCCCATCACCTTGAACCGGTTGTGTTGATTGGCGACGCAGGCCTGACGCCGGCCGTGCTGCACGAAATCGACACCAGCCTGAAAAGCCAGGAACTGATCAAAATACGGGTTGCCGGCGACGACCGCGACGCGCGCCAGGGCATGATCGCCGCCATCAGCGGCGCGCTTGAGGCCAGTCCGGTTCAACATATCGGCAAAATTCTGGTGATTTTTCGTGCCAAACCCTCAGCGGCCGACAAGGAAACGAGCGACAAACCGCGGCGGACAATAGCGCGCGCCACAAACCGCCGCAAGCGCCGCACCAAGCGCAGCTACCAGGCCTGAAGCGCGTGCGGACGGCACGCGCGGCTTAAAGCGGCCGTGCCGTTCAGACGTACTTGACGTCAAGAATTTCATACTCACGCACACCACCCGGCGCCTGCACCTCGGCCACGTCGCCCGATGACTTGCCGATGAGCGAACGCGCAATGGGCGAGTTGATGGAGATTTTGCCGAGTTTGATATCGGCCTCGTCCTCGCCGACGATTTGATAGGTAACCTGCTCGCCCTTTTCCACATCCTCCAAGTCCACCGTCGCGCCAAACACGCAGCGGCCATCGGCATCCAGCGTCGTGGGATCGATGATCTCGGCGTTGGACAACTTGCCTTCGAGCTCGGCGATACGCCCTTCCATGAAACTCTGGCGTTCCTTGGCCGCATGGTACTCGGCATTTTCGGACAAATCGCCGTGCGAGCGCGCTTCGGCGATCGCCGCGATGATGGCAGGACGCTGCACGGTCTTAAGATCATGCAGTTCCGCACGCATTTTCTCCGCGCCATGCACGGTTAAGGGTACTTTATTCATAGAACCTCCGGCTCACTACGCCATCACCAGGCGTTTATGCAGAGTCTGCAAGGCATAGGCGCGCAACTCGCGCGCCTCGGCCATGCCCGCGCAGGCCGCGCGCGCGCCCGCGATCGTGGTATACACCGGCACGCGCTCCTGCAAGGCCGCGCGACGGATCGCGTACGAATCCTGGATCGCCTTGCGAGATTCCTCGACCGTATTCACCACCAGCACAATTTCCGCATTCTTGATCAAGTCAACGATGTGCGGACGGCCTTCGGCCACCTTGTTGATGGGCAGTACTTTGAGACCCGCCCCCGCCAGCGCGTTTGCCGTGCCGCGCGTCGCCACCAGAACAAATCCCAGCGCGTCCAACGCACGGCCGATATCCACCGCGCGCGGCTTGTCCCCGTCACGCACGCTGATAAAAACCTTGCCGCCCGACGGCAGCCTTTCCCCGGCGGCCATTTGCGATTTCACAAACGCTTCGCCAAAGGTTTCGCCCACGCCCATCACTTCGCCGGTGGACTTCATTTCCGGCCCGAGTATGGTATCCGCTCCGGGGAACTTGATGAACGGAAACACCGCTTCCTTGACGGAATAAAAGGGCGGCACGATCTCTGTCGTAACTTCTTGTTCTAAAAGAGTTTTTCCAGATTGACAGCGTGCAGCAATCTTGGCCAGCGGCAGGCCGGTCGCCTTCGATACAAAGGGCACCGTGCGCGATGCGCGCGGATTGACCTCCAGCACGTACACCACGTCGTTGTCGCCGTCCTTCTGAATCGCGAATTGAACATTCATCAGACCCACCACATGCAAGGCTTTCGCCATCGCCACGGTCTGCCGGCGCATTTCCCCCTGCAGCGCCGGTGACAGCGAAAACGGAGGCAGCGAGCAGGCGGAATCGCCCGAATGCACGCCCGCCTGCTCAATGTGCTCCATCACGCCGCCGATGATCACGTTTTTGCCGTCCGACACCGCATCGACGTCGACCTCGATCGCGTCATTCAGGAAACGGTCCAGCAATACCGGCGAGTCGTTCGACACCTTGACGGCTTCGCGCATATAACGCTCGAGATCCGCCTGCTGATGCACGATCTCCATGGCGCGCCCACCCAGCACATAGGACGGGCGCACCACCAGCGGATAGCCGATTTCCTCGGCTGCGGCAATGGCGCGTGCCGCGCTGCGCACGGTGCGATTGGGCGGTTGCTTCAGCTTCAGTTTATGCAGCAACTTCTGGAACCGCTCGCGATCTTCCGCCACATCGATGGAATCCGGTGTGGTGCCGATAATCGGCACACCGTTGGCCTCCAGATCGCGTGCGAGCTTCAGCGGCGTCTGTCCGCCAAACTGCACGATCACGCCGAATGGTTTTTCGACGTGCACAATTTCAAGCACATCCTCCAGCGTCAGCGGCTCGAAGTAGAGTCGGTCCGACGTATCGTAATCCGTGGACACGGTCTCCGGGTTGCAGTTGACCATGATGGTCTCGAAGCCGTCTTCCCGCAATGCCAGCGCCGCATGCACACAACAGTAATCGAACTCTATGCCCTGCCCGATGCGATTCGGGCCACCGCCCAGCACCATGATCTTTTTGCGAGCGGTCGGCTGCGCCTCACACTCTTCCTCATACGTGGAATACATATAGGCGGTGTTGGTGGCAAACTCCGCCGCGCAGGTATCCACGCGCTTGTACACCGGCCGGACGCCGAATTCGTGGCGCCGCGCGCGCACATCCCCTTCCTTGCATTTCATCAGATGCGCGAGGCGGCGGTCCGAAAATCCCTTGCGCTTCAATTCACGGAGCCGTGCGGCGTCGAGGCTGTCAAGGTTCTGATCGTCAAGCACCATTTCAATGTCAATGATGTCCTTGATCTGCGCCAGGAACCAGGGATCGATGTGCGTCAGTTCGAACACCTCCTCCAGCGTAAAGCCGCTTTCGAACGCGTCGCCCACATACCAGATACGCTCCGGCCCCGGTCGGCCCAGTTCGGTTTCAATGGTCTCGCGGTCGCGCGTGCGCTGATTAAAGCCATCGACGCCCACCTCAAGGCCGCGCAGCGCCTTTTGCATGGACTCCTGAAACGTCCGGCCCATCGCCATCACTTCGCCCACCGACTTCATCTGCGTGGTCAACCGGTCATCGGCGGCAGGAAACTTCTCGAACGCGAACCGCGGAATCTTGGTCACGACGTAGTCGATGGTCGGCTC
>CADECM010000112.1:1885-15997 GCA_902825845.1 uncultured beta proteobacterium | reverse complement strand
TTGAATACTTCCTGCGTGAGTTCGCGCACGGTGTTCACCATGCTGCGCTGCTCCTGGGTCAGTTCAAAGTTCATCATTGCAAAAACTCCTGTTGGTTGATCCGGTCAGTCAGACAATCAAGCGACCCGGTCGCTCAAACACGCTGGTCGGATGTTTCAAAAGATGCTGGTAGCGGCTGCGCACCAGGTTTTCCAGAGCGCCCACGTGGCGCGCCATCTCCGCGGCAGCGGCAGCGCCGTCGCGTTTGCGGCAGGCATCCAGTACGCGCTGATGTGCTTGCAACACGTGCGCCTGATTGCCCACTGAATAGCGTATGCCGTGATGCTCGCCGGCCGCGAGAATGCTGATCGTATTCCAGAAAACTTCCAGCACCTTGTTGCCGCCCGCCCGCGCGATGATACTGTGAAATACGCGGTTTTCCTCCAGAAACGCCACCTGCTCGCGCTGCGCATCGAGCGCTTTCATGCGCACGATGGACGCCTCCAGTTCCGCGAATTCCGCATCCGTGCCGTTGACGGCTGCTTCATAAGCAAGCGCGGGTTCGATCACCTCGCGCGACTTGAGCACGGTTGCGAACGGCACTTCGTGCAGGCGCAAAAAAACCGAAAGGCCGTGCGCCAGCAAATCAATGCTGGGTTCGCGCACGATGATGCCGCCCCCGGGGCCGGGGCGGCGTTCGAGCACGCCCTGTGATTCCAGCAGCTTGAGGCTTTCGCGCAGCGTCGGCCGGCTCACATTGAACTGCGGCAGCAGCTCGGCCTCGGTGGCAAAGCTGCTGCCGGGTTTTAACTTTGCGTCAATGATGCGCTCGAGCAACTGCTGCGCGACGTGCTCTGCCTTGCTGCGATGCGTGCTCGCCGGGCGCGTCATGTTGCGCCGCTTTCGCCCATGTTGCCAAAGCGCGGCGGCCGCTTCTCTGCGAATGCGGCGAGGCCTTCCGCATAATCCGCGGAAACCAGAATCTCTTTGAGTGCACCGGCTTCCAGCGCCAGCCCGTTGGCCAGCGTCGTTTCGAGGCCGCGGTAAATCACGCGCTTGGCGGTGCGCGCGCCGGACGGCGAACGCGATGCCAGCACGGTTGCCACGCGCGTTACGTGCGCATCGAGCTGATCGGCCGCGACGGCGGCGTTGATCAGCCCGATTTCCGCGGCGCGCTTGCCGGTGATCGGCTCACCGGTGAGGATGAGCTCCAGCGCGCGCGTGGCCCCGATCACGCGCGGCAGGCGCTGCGTGCCGCCCGCGCCGGGGATGGCGCCGATGCGCGCCTCGGTAAGGCCGATTTGCACGTCGTCCGCGGCATAGCGCAGATCGCAAGCCAGCGCGATTTCGCAGCCGCCGCCCAAGGCCAGGCCATTGATGGCACAAACCGTGGGCATGGGCGCGGCACCCAGGGCATCCACTGCGGCGTTGATCGCGCGATTGTGTTTGACGCGCGCCGCCTCATCCATGGTGCGACGCTCCTTGAGATCCGCGCCGGCGCAGAACGCGCGCCCGGTGCCGCGGATCAGTATCACGCGTGCAGTGCCGGCGGCGGCATCGCTAATCGCCGCCAGCAGCGCATCCGTCATGTCCACGCCCAGGGCATTGAGCCGGTCGGGACGGTTCAGGCGGATGTCCACGATACCTGCAGCGCTCTTTTCAACGATGATGCCGGAATCTGCTTGCATTTCGCGTTCCTACTTGAGTTGAAGCTGGTCGCGGAAATCAGGGTGCGCGATGGCACGCACGCGCTCGGCGCGCTCACTGAACGAGCGGCCGCGCAAATCGGCGACGCCGTGCTCGGTGACCACAAGATCGATGTCACCGCGCGGGACGCTGATCGGCCGCTCGGCCAGCGTCGCAACGATGCGGCTGTGCCTGCCGTCGGGCGTGGTGGAGGGCAGCGCTATGATCGAGCGGCCGCCGCTGGACGCAATCGCACCGCGAACAAAATCGGGCAGCCCGCCGATGGCGCCAAGATAACGCCCGGCGGCAATTTCGGAATTCACGTTACCGGTGAGATCCACCTCGACACCGGAGTTGATGGCATACAAGTTGGGCAGGCGCGCGAGCACCTGCTGGCTGTGCGTGTACTCGGAACAGCGTATCTCGATCTGGTCGTTGCCATCGGCAAAATTCATCAGCCGGCGGCTGCCGAACAGCCCGCCGGTAACGATACGGCCCGCGTCGATGCCCTTGCGCGCATTGGTGACCACACCTTTTTCCACCAGATCCACCACAATGTCGGAAATAACGCCGCTGTGGACACCGAGGTCACGGTGATGCATCAGCGCCCGGCACACCGCCACCGGCAGCCCGCCCACGCCCAACTGAATGGTCGCGCCATCGGGTATCAACGCTGCGACATGCGTGGCGACACGCATGTCGACATCCGTTGGCTCGGGGTCGGGCATCAGCACCTCGTCCGCGTCGCATTCGGTCAACACATCGATATCGTCCGCCGCAACCAGTGCATCCTGTGCGGTGATCGGCAGGCGCTCGTCGATCTCTGCGATCACGCAGCGCGCCGCCCGCACCATCGCGGGCAGAAAATCCGCCATCACGCCCGCGGTAAAGTAACCGGGCCGCGGATGCGGCCGCACGCGCAGCAGCAACACATCGATCGCAATCGCTCGCGAGCGGATGAGTCCGGGCACGGCCGATACATAGGCGGGAACGATGTTGTGCACGTTGGCGGCGGCGAGCGTGCGGGAACTGCCCGCGCCATTAAGCAGGCGAAAGCGAAAACGGTCGGCGTGCTCGGGTTTGAGCGTGCTGCTCGACATCAAACCGACGAAGAGTTCAAGGGGCGGCAGCGCATGGCGTTGCGCAACCAGGCGATTGCTCAGGCCCAGCGGCTCGCCGGTGCCCTGCAGCCACGTCACCACGTCGCCGTCACGCAGGTGCGGCGAGAAATCGAATGTGCTGCTAAGTCCGGAGTGAACAGGCATGGCGCCGATGCTATCATTCGCGCCTTTAATCTGTCAAATGATCTAGATGATTTGACAGACAGACGCGCGACGATCTACACTCAATGCGGGTTACAAAAACGCCCCCGAGGAAGACCATGAACGCACGATTCCGTCGGCCGCAAGGCCCGATAGCAGCCCGGCTACTGGCGCTGACCGGCATTTTGTTTGCAGGCGCCGCCGCCGCACAGGCGCCCGATGCCGGCCGCTTCCCCACCAAGCCGATACGGCTGATCGTGCCGTTCCCGCCGGGCGGCAGCAACGACATCCTCGCGCGCTTTCTGGCGCGCAAGCTGGGCGAGCGCTTGCCGCATCAAACCATCGTGGACAATCGGCCGGGCGCCGACGGCATTATCGGCACGGAGCTCGCCTCGCGCGCGCCGGCCGACGGCCACACGTTGCTGATCGTATCCACCTCGTACACCATCAATCCGGCGGTGCACAAGGTGCCCTATGATGCGGAGAAGTCATTCGTGCCGCTCAACCAGATCGCCACCGGGTCCAATGTGATCTGCTCGCACCCCCGTTTCGCGGCGCAAAACATCAAAGAACTGATAGCGCTCGCCAGAGCTCGCCCGGGCGAACTGCGCTATGCCACGTCGGGCCTCGGCGGCGTCAATCACTTCGGTGGCGAACTGTTCAATCAGCTCGCCAAGGTGAAGTTGATCCACGTGCCGTACAAGGGTGGCGGCCCGTCGATGCTCGATGTGATGTCAGGCCAGGTGGAAGTCGTGTTTGGCACGCTGATACAGGCGATGCCGCATATCCGTTCGGGCAAATTGAAGCCGCTCGGCGTCGGATCGGCGCAGCCCTCGTCGTTGCTGCCGAAAGTGCCCACCATCGCCGCAAGCGTGCCCGGCTACGACGGCAGTATCTGGTGGGGCCTGCTTGCGCCGGCAGGCGTGCCTGCACCCATCGTCAGCAAGCTCAACGCTGAAGTCAACGCGATTCTGGGCGAACCTGAAATGGCAAAACGCCTGTCGGCCGAGGCCGCCGATCCGGTGATAGGCTCGCCTGAAGCCTTCGGCAAGCTCATCGCGAGCGATCTCGCCAAGTGGAGCCGCATTGCCGTGCGGGCGAACATACGTATTGAATAGCGGGCGCAAACTGGAAAGAGCAAATCATGGACACAGCCCACACAAAGCCTGCGGCGCCCGAGCAAACACTGGATGCCTTTATCGCACTGTCGCAATCGCTGCGCTGGGAACAGGTGCCCGAAGCCACGCGCGCCAACGTGCGGCGCGAACTGCTCGATTATCTCGGCGCGGCCATCGCGGGCCGCGCAGCCGCCGGCATGCCGCCCTGGCTCAAGGTATTGATCGATGCGGGCGGGCGGCCCGACGCGCGGGTGATTGGCGGACCGCGCGTGCCGGCGATGACAGCGGCGCTGTGCAATGGCTACTTCGGCCATGTGCTTGAATTTGACGACACGCACGACGAAGCGGCGTTGCACGCCGGCTCGGCGGCGATACCCGCGGCATTCGCGACCGCGGGCCTGCGCGGGGCGGTGAGCGGCAGGGAATTGTGCGAGGCCATTCTGCTGGGCATCGAGCTCACCTGCCGGCTGGGTGTGGCAACCCGCCTGAATCTGGTCGAGGGCGGGTGGATTTACACGGCGCTGATGGGACATTTCGGCGCCACGCTGGCAGCCGCGCGTTTGTTGGATCCGCGCGCCGACGCGCTGCGCAATGCGCTCGGCATCGTCTACTGCCTCGCCAGCGGCAACCATCAATCCACACGCGAAGGCGCACCAACCAAGCATGTGCAGCCGGGCTTTGCCGCATCGCATGCGGTCACGGCGGCGCTGATGGGCAGCCGCGGCTTGCCGGGGGTGAGACACCCGCTCACCGGCGAAGATGGCCTGAGCCGGGTTTATCTGCACAGCCGCTTCGAGCCCGAGCGCGCCGTGCGCGCCCTCGGCACGGCATGGGAATTCGACCGCCTGTCGATCAAACCGTATCCGAGCTGCCGCTTTACGCATCCGGCGATCAGCGCGGCGCTTGAACTGCACGCCCAGCTCGGCGGCAACGTTGAAAAAATCGAGCGCGTCGAACTGATCATCGGGCCGCAGGAGCTGGATGTGGTCGGTCGCGACGTTGCCGAAAAGCGCACGCCGCAAACGCGCGTCAATGCGCAATTCAGCGTCTACTGGTGCGTGGCAAATGTGCTGGCGTATGGCGAAGTGACACCCCGGCAGCTGGCCGAGGAGATTCCGCCCTCGCCGCGGCTGGCCGCATGGATTGCGAAGATCAGCGCCGCGCCTTATCCCGTTGCCAATGCCGACCCCTGTGTGATCGGCGGCTGCACCATCCGCGCCCATGGCAAGCATGGCGCGTTTGGCACGACGGGCGTGTGTGAAGTAACCCAGACCAGCGCCAAAGGGCACCCCGACAACCCGCTCAGCGACGATGAACTGCTTGTCAAGTTCAAGGCGAACCTGCGCTATGCGAAGGTGAGCGATGAGCGGGCGGCGGAACTCGCGGACGCGATCCTGAATATCGATAGTCTTTCTGACGTGACGCCGCTGGCGGATGCGATTGCGGGCGCGGTATAGCGGCATTATTGTTCCTGCTGCGCAAGCCTGCTATTGTCGCTACTGCAAAAGCGACACGATGGAAATTTACGGGCGAGGCGCAACATGGCATTCCAATACATCAAGATTGAAGCCCCTGTTGACGGCGTGGCGGTCATCGAATTAAACCGCCCCGATCGGCTGAACGCATTTAACCGGCCGATGGTCGTCGAGTGGCACGCGGCGCTGGATCAAATCGCCGATGACAGCCGTGTACGCGCGGTGGTATTGACCGGCGCGGGGCGCGCCTTCTGCGCCGGGGGTGACGCGGACGACATGACGGACATGCAAAGCGCGTCCAACGTCGAGCGCAAGGACTACCTGCGAAACATTCAGAAAATTCCGCTGGCGATGGAGCGCTTGAGCCAGCCGGTTATCGCCGCCGTCAACGGCACCGCGCGCGGCGCGGGCCTCGACATGGCGCTGATGTGCGACATCCGCCTGTGCGGCACCTCAAGCACGTTTGCCGAGAGCTACATCAACATGGGCGTGATTTCGGGCGACGGCGGCACCTGGTTCTTGCCGCGCGTGATCGGCGTGTCGCGCGCACTGGAACTGCTGTGGACCGGGCGCGTGGTGGATGCTGCCGAAGCCGAGCGCATCGGCCTGGTCAACCGGGTGGTGGCCGATGCCGAGGTGCGCAATGAAGGCCTCAAACTGGCGCGACAGATCGCGGCACAACCGCCGCAGGCGGTGTCGCTGATGAAGCGCGCGGTGTATCACGGTATGAGCGGCACGCTGGCGGCGCATCTGGACATGATTTCATCGCACATGGCAATCGTCTTCGACACGCCGGAATTCAACCAGCGGCTGAACGCGTTTCATGCGCGTAATAAAACGTAAGTAATTGATTTATATTATTATTTTTTCGGCCAATGCTATGCTCGGCCGAGCCGCGCGCGGGAGGCGCGCTGGCGAAAATCCACGCTCAGTTACGGAAAAATCATGGTTTCACATAAGCGTCATTCGCTGGTTGGCACATGCCTGTTGGCCGCCGCGGCAACCCTGTGCGGCGCGGCACACGCGCAGGGCTTTCCCGCCAAACCCGTGCGTCTCATCGTCGGCTTTTCCCCCGGCGGCGGCACCGACACCATCGCGCGACTGATCAGCCGCAAGCTCGGCGACACCTGGCCCGTGGCACTGGTGATCGAGAATCGCGCGGGCGCTGACGGCTCCATCGCCACCGAAATTGTCTCCAAGGCAGCACCCGACGGCTACACGCTGGTGATGATCACCAACGCTCACACCATCACACCCTTTCAGCGCAAGCTCGGCTATGACCCGGTGAAGGATTTCGCGCCGGTGACGCAGACCGCGTATACCCCCAACCTGCTGGTGGTGCACCCATCGCTGCCGGTCAAGTCCGTCACGGCATTCGTCGCATTCGCCAAAAAGCACGGCGACGATCTCACCTTCGGCTCGAGCGGCACCGGCACCTCGCCCTATCTGGCGATGGAGTTGTTCAAGCAGATGACCGGCATCAATATCGTGCATGTGCCGTACAAGGGCACGGGCGCGGCCGTGATCGATCTCATGGGCGGGCAGATCCAGGTGATGTTCGGTTCGGTGTCGGGCACGTTGCCGCATGTGCGCACCAACAAGCTGCGCGCACTCGCGATCAGCAGCACGCAGCGCTGGCCGACGTTGCCGGCGATCCCCACGGTCTCGGAATCCGGCGTGGCCGGATTTGAAGCCGCCACCTGGTACGGCACACTCGCCCCCGCCGGCACACCGCCCGCGGTGGTGAACAAACTGCAAAGCGACTTTGCGGCGGTGCTGCACGCGCCCGCGATGCGTCAGCAAATTCTCGACATGGGTTTTGGCGTCGTGGGCAACACACCGGCACAGTTCGGCGAGGTGATTCGCGGCGACATGGCGCGCTGGGGCAAACTGATTCGCAGCCTGGGCAAGGCCAAATAGTCGGCGCCGCTACTGGCGTTCGATGCCCGCCGCGCGGATCACCTCGCGCCAGCGTTTGATCTCGCTCTGCAGCGTGTGTGCGAAGGCTTCCGGTCGGCTGCCGATCATTTCCGCGTCCTGCGCCGCGAAACGCGCTTTCACCGCAGGCAGCGCCAGAATGCGCGCGATCTCACCCTGCAGCCGGTCGATGACCACCCTGGGCAGACGGGCCGGTCCGAGCACGCCGCCCCACACATAAATCGCCATCCCGTCCACACCGGCTTCGCTCATCGAGGGCGTGTCGGGCAGCGATTTCGAGCGCCCGCCGTCGGTGGTCACCGCCAGCGCGCGCAGCCGGCCGCTGCGTATGAGTTCCAGCGTGGTGGCCTGGTACTGGATGATATTCATGTGCACCTGCCCGCCGAGCAGCGCCGTCATGTTGTCGACGCCGCCCTTGAACGGCACATGCGTGATGTTGACGCCGGCCGACTTCTTGAACAGCTCCGAATACAGATGCAGCGCGCTGCCATACCCGCCGGAGCCATAATTCAGCTTGCCCGGCTGCGCCCGGGCAAGCGCGATGAAATCCTTCAGCGTGGCGACATTCAGCCCGGGATTGATCACCAGCACGCTGGGCCCGCGAATGAGCTCGGTCACCGGCGTGAAATCACGGTTGACGTCATACGGCAGCACTTTGTAAAGGCTCGCCGACATGGTGAATGCCGGATTGGTGACCAGCAGCGTGTGCCCGTCCGGGTTTGTCTTGGCGACAATGTCGTTGGCGATCACGCCACCCGCGCCGGGACGATTCTCGACAATGAACGCCTTGCCCCAGCGCTCGCCGAGCTGCTGCGCGATCAGGCGTGCCAATACATCATTGGTGCCGCCAGGCGCAAACGGGACGATGAAGCGGGCGTTGCGCGTGGGGTAGTTATCCGCGGCTAGCGATAGTGCCGACGCGAACAACGGCAACAACCAGAGCACCAATCTGCGAAAGAATGACAATGCAGACATCCCACTGGAAACGCCCCCGCACGGCAGGGCGTGGACGTTAGTTAGACACAGGCCACCGCGTAAACATCCTGCACCCCCTGCGGCAAGCGGTAATCCTGCCACGTCGCGCCGTTGTCCTCGGTGCCGATCACCTGTCCGCTGCGCGTGCAGCTGTAGAACCGCGCCGGATCGGTGGGATGGGCCGCCACCGCCATCACCGTCGATTCCGCATTGACGCCGTGATCGATGCGCTTCCAGGTTTGCGCCAGATCGTCGCTGCGGTAGAGCGAACCCGCAGTGCTGAACGCCGCCTGCGACAGCGCGGCGTAGAAGGTGCGGGGATTGTGCGGCGACACGATGATGTCGCGGCAGTAGGTCAGCGGCGAAAACTGCCCGACGTTGGTATCGTGCCAATGCGCGCCGCGGTCGTCGCTCTTGAAGATGCCCATGCGCAACGCCAGAAACGGCGTGCCCGGCAATGCGGGGCTGATCGCCAATGCATGCGAATCGAGCATGCCCTCGCAGATGCCGCAGTGACGGCCGCCGATGGCACTCTGCAAATGCTTGTTGTTGCGCGCAAGGTCGATCAGTGTGCCGGACACATCGCTAAACGTCTCGCCGCCATCGCTGCTGCGGATCACGCCGCTGACTTCGATCGCCACATAGACATCGTCCGGTTTGGATGGGTCCACCGTAACGCGGATGGTGCGCGTGTCAAAGCCGCCACGCTCGCAATGCGCCGGCGATGTCGCAGCGGCGAGACGCTTCCAGTTGTCGCCGCCGTCTTCGCTGCGATACACGACAACGGGTGCCGCACCGGCGTAAACAATCTTCGGATTCGTCGGATGCACCGTCAGGGTCCAGATCACCGCATTCTTGTCGGGGAAGCCCAGTTTTTCCCAGCGGTTGCCGCCGTCGATGCTGCGGTACGGGCCATCCTGCGTGCCGACAAACAACACGTTCGAATCGTGCGGACTGACCGCAATGGTGCGCACCTCCACCGTGTCGGGCAGTCCGTTGCTCACCGCCTCCCATTCACCCTCGCCCGGATTGCGCCGGAACAATCCGCCGCGATACATGCCCTGGGTTTTGCCTTCGCCGCTGCCGGCGCCAGCGAAGATTTTAGTGATTGCCATGCCCGATCCCCTTAGTTACCTTCGAACACCGGCTTCTGCTTGTTGGCGAACGCGTGATAGGCGCGGTGAAAATCCTGCGTCTGCATGCAGATCGCCTGCCCTTCGGCTTCCGCCTCGATCGCTTCGTCGAGACCCATATTCCATTCCTGATGCAGGAGCTTTTTGGTCATACCGTGCGCGAAGGTCGGGCCATCGGCGAGGTTACGTGCCATGTCCTGAGCGGCGGCAAGCAGTTTTGCCGGTTCGTGGATCGCATTGTAAAAACCAAAGCGTTCGGCTTCATCGCCGCCCATCGAGCGCCCGGTGTAGAGCAGGTCCGATGCGCGGCCCTGACCGATGATGCGCGGCAACAGCGAGCACGCGCCCATGTCCGCGCCCGCAAGCCCCACGCGCACGAACAGAAAGGCTACCTTGCTGCGCGCAGTGCCGTAACGCAGATCGGAACCGCAGGCGATCATCGCGCCGGCGCCGGCGCAGATGCCGTCAATGGCAGCAACAATCGGCTGCGGGCACGCGCGCATGGCTTTGACCAAGTCGCCGGTCATGCGCGTGAACTCCAGCAGACCGGGCATTTTCATCCTGGTGAGCGGCCCGATGATTTCGTGCACATCACCGCCGGAGCAAAAGTTTTCCCCGGCGCCGGTCACCACCACCGTCTTCACATCATCAACGTAATTCAGCGCGCGAAAGGTATCGCGCAGCTCGGCATAGGATTCAAAGGTGAGCGGGTTCTTGCGATCCGGGCGATTGAGGGTCACGGTGGCAACTTTGCCTTCCACTTCCCATTTGAAATGCTGGGGCTTGAAATCAGCGGCTTTGGTCATGCTGGCGCATCCTAAAAATTATTGTTTAAAAACATATAGTTACAAATTTCTTTCGTGGATGAACACGGATCGCCCACTTCGTCATTCCAGCGCAGGCTGGAATCCAGTGCGTAACCATACGGCGCGTAGCCCCGCTGATTCTCGCTGCGCGATGGCTAAAACCTGGGTTCCAGCCTGCGCTGGAACGACGATGGTGGTAACGCAAACTTTGAACGCCTCTATATAAATCCGTGAAATCCGCGGCAACGCCGTTTAATCCTGCATCGTCAGCCCGCCACTGACGCTGAGCACCTGCCCGGTAAGGTAGGACGCGCGGTCGCTGGCGAAGAACACGATCGCATCGGCCACTTCAGACGGCTTGGCGAAGCGCCGGAATGGTATGGCGCGAATCAAGGCCTCGCGCTGCTTTTCCGGGGTGGACATCAGCAGCGGCGTGTCGGTCGGTCCGGGGCACACGCAGTTGATGTTGAGGCGATAGCGCGCGGTTTCGCGTGCCAGTGATTTGGTGAAAGCGATCACGCCGCCCTTGGTGCCGGCATACACCGCTTCGCCGCCACTGCCGGCACGGCCCGCATCGCTGGCAACGTTGACGATTTTGCCCTCGGAGCGCGCGATCATCTTCGGCAAAAATGCATGGACCACGCGCAGTGTGCCGGTGTAATTGAGATCGATCAGCTTGTCCCACAGATCGGGCGTGGTGTTGACGAAGTGCTCGACCTTGCTCCAGCCCGCGACGTTGACCACCACGTCTATATTGTCAGCCTGTGCATACGCCGCATCGCGAAACTTCAGCACCGAGGCGGGATCGGTAACGTCCAGCGGCACAAAGGTCGCTTTCAGAGCGGCGGCGGCTTTTTCGCCCGCGGCCACGTTGATGTCGCCGAAGATGACCCTGGCACCGGCCGCGGTAAACGCTTCGACCGCGGCCAGTCCGATGCCCGATGCGCCGCCGGTGAGAGCGACTGTTTTTCCATTGAGTTTCATGAGTGTGCTTCCTGCCGCTTGAGGTTCAGTTTGTGGATATACATCGAAGGGAGAACGCGAATTCTACTCCGCCATCCGACAGTCCGGCAGCCGCGGGACTTGTGATACCGTTGCGCGCATGGTCAATATCCCCAATACATTTCTCGAATGGCCGTTCTTCGATGATGCGCACCGCCGCATGGCGGGTGAACTCGCGGCCTGGGTGCATACCCACGGCGCGGCGCTCGAATGCGAAGGCGTCAGTGAACGCGAGTCCGTCCGTGCACTCGCGCGCCTGCTGGGTGAAGGCGGCTGGCTGCGTTATCTGCTGCCCGCGGCACTCGGCGGCCCGCGCGACAAGGTCGACGTGCGCAGCCTGTGCATCGCGCGCGACCTGCTGGCGCGCGATTCGGGTCTTGCAGACTGCACGTTCGCCATGCAGGGGTTGGGCGGCGTGCCCATCGTGCTGTTTGGCACGCCGGCGCAGCAGGCGGAATTTCTGCCGCGCATTGCCAGCGGCACCTGCATCACCGGCTTTTGCCTGTCGGAGGCGGAGGCCGGCTCCGACGTTGCCGCGCTCAAGACCAGCGCGCGCCGCGATGGAGACAACTATGTTCTCAACGGCCGCAAGACGTGGATTTCCAATGCCGGCGTCGCCAACGCCTACATCGTCTTCGCGCGCACCGGCGAAGCGCCGGGCGCCAAGGGCTTATCGGCGTTTGTGGTCAGCGCCGACACGCCGGGCCTCAGCGTGCCCAAATCCATCGAAGTGATCGCCCCGCATGTGATCGGCGACGTCGCGTTTGAGGATTGCCGCATTCCCGCCAGCCAGATGCTCGGCCAGCCTGGCGACGGCTTCAAGGTGGCGATGGCCACGCTCGACGTGATGCGCTCCACCGTCGGCGCCGCAGCGCTGGGCTTCGCACGCCGCGCGCTGGCGGAAGCCCGCGCGCACGTCAAAGGCCGCCACGTATTCGGCCAGGCGCTGGCGCAGTTTCAGGCCACGCAAATGCGCATCGCCGACATGGCCATTGAAGTCGACACCTCGGCGCTGCTGGTCTACCGCGCAGCGTGGACCAAGGACACCCTGCGCGACCGTGTGACGCTGGAGGCCTCGATGGCCAAGCTGCACGCCACCGAAGCCGCGCAGCGCGTGATCGATGCCGCCGTGCAGTTGTTCGGCGGGCTGGGCGTGACGGTGGGAAATGTGGCCGAGCGGCTGTATCGCGAGATTCGGCCACTGCGGATTTATGAGGGCGCGAGCGAGATTCAGAAGCTGATTATCGGAGGGCAGGTGTTGGGGAAGTAGTGCCCGCGCTACCCGGCCGATTCGAACCGATTTCAAATCACATCAAGACAACAAGCAGGAGCAAAACAGCCATGAGCAATGACACCCACACCCACGATGGCCGCCGCGTCGAAGATAACCGTCTGGTAACCGGCGCCGGCCGCTACGCCTCCGACTGGAATGCGCCCGGGCAACTGTACGCGCATTTCGTGCGCGCCGACCGCGCACACGCGGAAATCACTGCTGTGGACACGGCACCAGCGCGCGCCTTCCCCGGCGTGAAACAGGTGTTCACGGGCGAGGACGCCGTGCGTGCCGGCTATGACACCGCGCCGCATACCATGGCCTTCGTCGGCAAGAACGGCATGAAGGCGCGCTCGCCCAAGCGCCCGGTGCTGGCGCATGGCCGCGTGCGGTTTGTCGGCGAAGCCGTCGCCATGGTCGTCGCCGACAGCGCCGCCGCGGCGCAGGATGCGGCGGAGCTGATTACCGTCGACTACCGCGAGCTCGCCAGCGTCACCGACGCGGAAGCTGCACTCGCCCCAGGCGCGCCGCAACTGAGCGATGACATCCCCGGCAATCTGGCATGGGAAGCGGAGGTGGGCGACGAAGGCGCCGTGTCGGCGGCCTTTGCAGCGGCAGCACATGTCACGCGGGCAAAGGTGATATCGACGCGTGTCGCGCCCAATCCGATGGAGCCACGCGCCTGCCTCGTCGACTATGACGCGGCAGCCGATACCTACCGCCTGAATTGCCCGATGCAGGGCGTCACCACGCTGCGCGCGCAGCTTTCCGCCTACACCAAGGTGCCGCCGGAGAAAATCATCCTCGAAGCGAACGACGTGGGCGGCGGCTTCGGCCAGCGCTCCGGCGCCTATCCGGAATATGTCGCGATGATGCTCGCGGCCAAGGCGCTGGGTGCGCCGGTGAAATGGACCAGCACGCGCACCGAAGGCTTTCTCACCGACGCCCATGGGCGCAACATGATCGCGCAGGGCGCGCTCGCGCTCGACAAGGACGGGCGCTTCCTGGCCATGCGCCTTGACTGGTTCATCGACCTCGGCGCCTATTTGTCGCCGGGCGCGCAAGGGCACTATCGCAATACCGTCAACTGCATGACGGGCGTCTACCGCATCCCCGCGCTCTACGCGACGTATCGCATTCCGCTGACGAACACCACGCCGCTCTCCTCCTATCGCGGCGCGGGCCGGCCCGACATCGCGTATGCGGTCGAGTGCCTGGTCAATCAAGCCGCGGCGGAAATCGGCATGGACCCGGCGGACTTGCGCCGGCGCAATTTCATTCCGCCGTCGGCGTTTCCGTATACCTCGCCCAGCGGCGGCAGCTATGAAATCGCCGACCTGCCCGGCATGCTGGAAAAAGCCGTGCGCGTGGCCGACTGGAGCGGCTTTGCCGCGCGGCGCGAGCAATCCAAGCGCGCCGGCAAGTTGCGCGGTATCGGCATCTCGACAGTCATCGAAAACACCGG
>CADECM010000112.1:0-1785 GCA_902825845.1 uncultured beta proteobacterium | reverse complement strand
AGCGCGCCGGCAAGTTGCGCGGTATCGGCATCTCGACAGTCATCGAAAACACCGGGCTGGGCAACGCGCCGGTGGATGAGGTTGAGATCGCCCTCGACGCCAGCGGCACCGTCACCGTGTACAACGTCGCCAAGTCGCAGGGGCAAGGCCACGAAACCACCTTTGCGCAGATCGTCGCCGACGCACTGGAAATTCCGCTGGCGCAAGTGAAGATCGTGCAATGCACGCCCGGCACCACGCTGAAGGGCAACGGCACCGGCGGTTCGCGCAGCACGGTCGGCGCCGGCAGCGTATGCCATCTCGCGGCGCACAAGCTGATTGATGAAGGCAAGGCGCTGGCGGCACTGGCGTTGCAGGTGGAGCCTTCGCAGGTCACCTACGCCAAGGGCGAATTCAAGTCCGACGCGGCGGGCCGCAGCATCAAGCTCGGCGAACTGGCAAAAGAAAAAACCGTGAGCTTCATGGCGTCCGGCCGCTTCGAATCAACCTATCCGAACGGCTGTCACATCGCCGAAGTTGAAGTCGACGCCGATACCGGCGCGACTGAGGTGAAGTCGTATTACGCGGTGGACGACATTGGCGAAGTCATCAATCATGCCGTGGTCGAAGGCCAACTGCACGGCGGCGTGCTGCAGGGTGCGGGGCAAGTGTTCGGCGAGCAAGTGGTCTACGACCCGCAGACCGGGCAATCGCTCACCGCGAGCTTCATGGACTACTACATGCCGCGCGCGGGCCTGATCCGGCAGATACACGGCGAGGAGCACGCCACCCCCAGCAAGATCAGCCCGCTCGGCGTGAAGGGCGTCGGCGAGTCCGGCTGCACCGCCTCGATCCCGGTGCTGGTCGCCGCGGTGACGGACGCGTTGCGCCCGCTGGGCGTCAAGCAACTGGACATGCCGCTGACGCCGGGGCGGGTTTGGCGGGCGATCAGGGGGGCTGGCGCGTAATATCATCGTTACCCCTCAGGAGAGGTTCGGGCAGACCACCCTTAAAAATATATAGAATCAAATACTTATGGATTTTCTGCATCTCCCTATGCCGTGATAGTATAACGATCGTTATAACCATCTTGGCGGACCCGTCATGCAGCAACTCAAGCTAACCCAAATCGGAAATTCGGTCGGTCTGATTCTGCCCAAAGACTTGCTGGCGCGATTGAGGCTCGAAAAAGGCGACACGGTATTCATCACAGAAACGCCGGACGGGTGCGCCATCACGCCCTACGATCCGACGATCGAAGCGCAGCTTCAAGCCGGGCGCGAATTCATGCGTGAGTTTCGCGACACCTTTCACACCCTCGCAAAATGAATTGGCAGTGGGTCGATAAACAGGCCCTGCTGCTGCTGCACGACGAAAGCCTGGCCGAACACGGCGGTGCTTCGGGCCTGCGTGATGCTGGATCGTTTGATTCCGCTTTGGCGAGGCCGCTCAATCTGGCTGTTTACGGCAAACCCGATTTCGCCGATTTGGCCGCGTCATACTGCCACGGCCTCGTACAAAATCACCCGTTTGTCGACGGGAACAAACGCACAGCGTTTCTGGCGGTCGGCTTGTTTCTGTACCTCAACGGCTATCGCTTGAGCGTCTCACAAGCTGAAGCGGCAGCCACTGTGATTGCACTTGCCGCGGGCGAACTGGAAGAGGCGGCATTCGCAGCGTGGTTGCGTGTGCGTTGCGGGCGGCGATAGGGAGAATGACCCAAGTGAGCTTGGCCATTGATTCTTTGATTGGGAACGTCGATAGGCCTTGGACTCGCTGACAGCCAAGCGGCGATGCTGACACCTA
>CADECM010000111.1 GCA_902825845.1 uncultured beta proteobacterium | reverse complement strand
CTTTTAGTATTCCACAGGAATCGGATCGAGGCTGCGCCAAAGATACCAGGTGGCGACGGAACGCCACGGCGCCCACTGCGCGCCGATGCGCTGCAGGCGCACGGGGGTGAGTTTGCGTCCGCGGTTGTAGTGCAGGGTCACGGCTTTTTGCAGGCCGAGGTCGGCGACGGGAAAGATATCCGGCCGCGTAAGGTTGAAGATCATGAACATTTCCGCGGTCCAGCGGCCGATGCCTTTGACCTGAACCAGCTCGGCGATCACGGCTTCATCGTCGAGGCGCGCCCAGTGCGCTGGCTGCAGCCGCCCATCGTGAATACGCGTCGCGAGGTCGAGCAGGTAGCCCGACTTTTGCCCGGACAGGCCGCAGCCGCGCAGCTGTGCCGTGTTTGACGCGGCGATGACGGCAGGCGTTACCGCGCTGTGCGCTGCAACGAAGCGTTCCCACACGCTTTGCGCGGCCTTCACCGAAATCTGCTGTCCGACGATGGCGCGTGCCAGCGTCTGGAAGGCATCGCCGCGGCTGCCCAGGGTGAGGCCGCGATAGCGCGCGATCAGACCGCACATCACCGGATCGCGTGCAGACAGTTCAAGTGTTGCATTGCGCCAGTAGCGGGGTTTCACGGTTTTGCGCGCCCGTGATGATTGCGGCTGCGTTTGCGGCGCAGCCACTGCCACTTCACGCCCAGCCGCCACGTCCAGTCGGTGATGCAGTAGCCGGCCGCCGCCAGCAGCACGGCGAGCAGCGGCACGCCCACCAGCAACGGCTTGCCCACGCTGCCCAGCCACTGCAGCGCCGCGTGCAGCCACTCGAGATAGCTGCGGCCTTCGAGTGCAATATCGAAGGCGGGCAGATCGCTGCCGTTGTGCAGCAGAACCCGCTGGCCCAGCTTGAAGGCCAGCCAGTAGAGCGGCACGATGGTGAAGGGATTGGAGTACAGCGTCACCAGCACCGACAAGGGCAGATTGACCTTGAACCCGATCGCCAGCAGCGCGCCCGCGGTGAACTGCACCGGGTTGCTGCCGGGAACCAGGCCGGAGAACAGTCCCACCGCGACTCCGCCCGCGACCGAGCGCCGGTGCAGATGCCACAGATTGTGATGCTGCAGGCGATGTCCGAAGCGCGCAATGTAGCGATTGTCGCGAACGGTTTGATGACTCGGCAGCACGCGCCGCAGATACTTGCGTAACATGCGCTTTATTGTAGCGGGATAAATGTCATTGCCTTGCCCTTTTTCGTCATCCTCTTCGTAGCGGGTGTTGCGTTGCTGCAGCAGCAGGCGGCGCTGCCGCCACTCGCGTGGTGCGCGGCGCTGCCGCCGCTGCTACTGTTGGCAGGGCGGGTACGCCGCCGGCCGTGGCTGCGCAACGGGATAATCGCGGCATGCTGCTTTGCGGCGGGGATCCTGTACGCGGGCGGGCGGGCGCACCTGCGCCTCAGCGACGGTCTGGCACCCGCCACGGAGGGTCGCGATGTGCAAATTGTCGGTGTCGTCGCCAACCTGCCGCAAGCCTTCGAACGCAGCCTGCGCTTTGTGTTCGACGTCGAGCGTGTGTTGACTGCTGACGCGGCGATTCCATCGCACATCGCTTTGAGTTGGTGGGGCAGTCCGGGCGGCGACGGACAGCGCGGATCGCTGCCGGCACTGAAACCCGGCGAGCGCTGGCAGCTCACGGTACGCCTGCGGCGGCCACGCGGCAGCGCCAATCCGCACGGCTTCGACTACGAAGCGTGGCTGTTCGAGCGCGACATCCGCGCCACCGGCACGGTGCGGCCCAAAAGCGGCGCGCGGCGTATCGATGCCATGGTACACAAGCCTGCCTACTGGGTGCAGGCCGCGCGCGAGCGGCTGCGCACCCGCATTCTGCAGGCGCTGCCGGACAAGCCTTACGCCGGCGTACTGGTGGCGCTGGCGATCGGCGATCAGCGCGCGATCACGCCGGAGCAGTGGCAGGTATTCACCCGCACCGGCGTTAATCACCTGATCTCGATTTCAGGCCTGCATGTCACCATGGTGTCGGGGCTGGTGTTTACCTGCGCCTACGGCTTGTGGCGGCGCAGCGCCCGGCTCACGCTGCGCCTGCCCGCGCGCAAAGCTGCGGTGCTCGCAGGTTTGGCGGCGGCGCTGGTCTATTCCTTGCTCGCGGGCTTCGAGGTGCCGGCGCAACGCACGCTATATATGCTGGCGGCGGCGGCAGCCGCGCTGTGGCTGGATCGCACGGGGTCGGCGTTTGCGGTGCTGGGGGCTGCACTGCTCGCCGTCGCGCTGATTGATCCGTGGGCGGTGCTGGCGCCGGGATTCTGGCTGTCGTTCGGCGCGGTGAGCGTGATTTTTTATGTCACCGTGGGACGCATCGGCACGCCGCACTGGCTCTCGGCCTGGGCGCAGGTGCAATGGGCGGTGACGCTGGCGCTGATTCCGGCATTGCTGGCGCTGTTTCAACAGGTGTCGGTCATTTCGCCCGTGGCCAACGCACTGGCCATCCCGCTGGTGAGCCTGGTGGTGGTACCGGTCACGCTGATCGGCATGCTGCTGCCGTTGGACGCGATATTGCATGCTGCCCACGCGGTGATGGCGGCATGCGGTTATGTGCTCGACGCGATGAGCGCGTTACCGGCAGCGGTGTGGCAACAGCACGCGCCGCCGCCATGGACGGTGCTGCTGGCGGCAGGCGGCGCGGCACTGCTGTTGTTGCCGCGCGGCTTTCCGATGCGCTGGACCGGAACGGCTGCTTTCCTGCCCCTGTTTCTCGCGTGGCCGCCGCCATTGGCGCACGGCGAACTGCAGCTGACGGTGCTGGACGTCGGCCATGGCCTGGCGGTGGTCGCGCGCACGCGCGAGCATGCCTTGCTGTTCGATGCGGGTCCCGCGTTTGCGCCGCAGGTCGACAGCGGCAACCGCATGATCGTGCCGTACCTGCGCGCCACCGGCGTCGCGGCACTGGATGCGCTGATCATCAGTCACGATGACGCCGACCATTACGGCGGCGCATCCTCGGTGTTGCAGGCGCTGCCGGTGGCGCAGTTGCTGAGCTCGCTGCCCGATCTGGATCCGCTGAGCTTTGAGTCGACGCGCGCTTCGCGCTGCTTTGCCGGTCAGTCCTGGGACTGGGATGGCGTGCGCTTCGAGATGCTGCATCCCGCGCGCGGCAGTTATGACGACCCGTCGATCCGCGATAACAACCGCGGCTGCGTGCTGCGCATTGCCACACGCGGCGCGGCAGTGTTGATACCGGCGGATATCGAAGGCCGCGCCGAACAACAACTGCTCGCCGCCGCGCGCGATGCGCTGCGCGCCGAGGTGCTGCTGGCGCCGCATCACGGCAGCAATACGTCGTCGCTGCCCGAATTCGTGCGCGCGGTCGACCCGCGCATCGTCATCTACCCCGTGGGGTATCGCAATCGTTTCGGTCATCCGCATGTGGATGTGCAGGCACGCTATCTGTTGCAGGGGAGCCATATCTATCGTACCGATCGCGATGGCGCACTCACGTTGCTGTTCGGCGCCGGCAACACGGTGAAGGTGACGCCGCACCGTGCCACCTACCGACGCTACTGGCAGACGCCGCTGTCGAACGATCCCGTGCCTGATCCGGATGATATGTAAAAAATGCAGTAAAAACAGATACTTAATGTCATTCCAGCATTGCGCCTGCGGGTCTCGCCGATGGCCGGCAGCTTGCGGTAAAGTCAGGCGCATCATGCGCACCAGTGTGGGAGGCTTTCGTTGCGACTCGGCCACATCAGTATTCGTACCAAGCTCGTTGTACTCCTGATCCTGGCATTGACGCTACTCGCGGGCACCCGCGGGATCGGCCTCATTCAGCTAGGGGGGTATCTCGATAGCATAAACAGCCACATCACCGCGCTGGACCGTATTCATCAGACGCTGGAACGCGAGCAGCAATCGCACATCGCGGGCCTCGGCGCGGGTCGCGGCGCAGACGCCGCGACGTCAGCCCATGCGGCCAAGGTTGCTGCCCTGCGCGCGCAGTTGACGGAAACACGTGCTGCGTGGGAGAGGGTGCAGAGTCGTGAGCGCGCCATTATGTACGCCACCTATATCGGCATGCTGGTGGTGATCTTCGTGGTCAGCGGCGGTATTTACTGCTTGCTGATGGCCACCGTGGTGCGGCCGTTGCAGGGTGTGGCGCGCGTCGCGAATGTGGTGGCTGCCGGTGATCTGTCGACCGATATCGAGGTAAAAACCGGCGACGAAATCGGCAAGGTGATGCAGGCTCTGCGCGAGATGAACAGCAGCCTCGGTGCGCTCATTGGAAAAATACGGGCGGTATCGCAGTCGCTCGACGGCAGCACCGGGCAGATCGCCGGCGCGGGCGATGGCCTGATGCGGCACGTCGAAGGGCAAACCGACTTTTTGCAGAAGACGGCAGCGACCCTGCGCGGATTGGCGCACGCGGTCAGCAGCAATGCTGAAAACGCAGCACGTGCGCGCGAGCTTGCTGCGAGCGCGCGCGACGTGGCGATTCAGGGCGGCGCGGAAGTCGGCGAGGCGGTCGCCACCATGAGCGGCATCGACGCCCGTTCCCGGCAAATCGTCGACATCGTGTCCATCATCGACGGCATCACCTTTCAAACCAATATTCTTGCGCTGAACGCCGCCGTGGAGGCCGCGCGTGCCGGCGAGCAGGGGCGCGGTTTTGCCGTGGTGGCGGCGGAAGTGCGCGGTCTTGCGCAGCGCAGCGCGGCCGCGGCGAAGGAAATCGCCGCATTGATCAATTCATCCGTGTTCGAACTGCAGCGCGGCGGCGCGCTGGTGGAAAAGGCGGGAAACACCATGGTCAGGATTGTTGACGGTGCGCGCGCCGTCGACGACATCATGAACAAAATGGCGGACGATGCCGCGCGGCAGCGGGCGGTGATCGAGCAGATACGCGCCACCGTGGACCGCGTCGATCAAACCAGTGAGCAGCAAGCGCTGCTGGTCAATGCCGCCGCCGCCGCTCAATCGATGCGCGAGGCAGTGCATGAACTGATCGCGGCGGTCAGTGTGTTCAGGCTGCCCGGGCATGTGCAGACTGCGCCTGCGGAGGGGGGGCAGCGGGAGTCGGAAGGCTGCGGCCGGCGCAAATCGCGGCACGGCGCGGATAAGCGGCCCCGCGCACAGATGAAAGCGGCAGGCGCCAGGCGGGGCGATATAATCCCGGTATGTCATCGCCCAACAGAAAATGCGACGTTGTATCTTTCAGTGGCGGCGCGGGACGTGCAATATGGCGGGCAAGGTTGAACCGCCCCATTGCCGCCGATCGGTCGTGCGGGATGGTGCCGGCGCCGTGGCGCGCCCGGGTCGGCGAGTGTTTCCCGTGTTGAATCGATCGTCATGGTCAAAGCCACCCATCTTAAATTGGTAACGCCGCAGGACGCTGATTCGCAAGTGTGGATCAGGGATATCGCCGCCCGCGAATCAGCGGACGCGGCAAAAACGCTGCAGGCGGCGCTGGGCTATGCCGCGCCTCTGTATGAAGGCAGGACGCTGGTCAGTGGCGAGGCCATTCTGGCGCATGTGACGGGCACGGCGTCGCTGCTCGGCGAGTTGTCCCTGGGACACGAGGCCGCGGCCGCGGCGCTATTGTGGCCGGTGCTGGATCTCGACGCCAACGGCGCGCGGCGCCTGCGTGACAATTTTGGCGCCGACATCAGCGGCATGGCCGAAGGCGTGCGGCGCATGAGCGCGATGGGGGCGCTGTCCGGCCGGCGCGACGGCAGCGTCAAGCCCGGGCAACAGGCGGCGCAACTTGAATCGCTGCGCAAAATGCTGCTGGCGATGGTGCAGGATGTGCGGGTGGTGCTGATCAAGCTCGCCGATCACCTGCAGGACCTGCGCTACGCGGTAAAAAGTACTGACCAGGCCGCGCGCCATGAAACGGCGCAGCTCACGCGCGATATTTTCGCGCCGCTGGCCAACCGGCTGGGCGTGTGGCAACTGAAGTGGGAGCTGGAAGACCTCGCGTTCCGCATCCTTGAACCGGATACCTACAAGGAAATCGCGCGCCTGCTCGACGACAAGCGCGTCAATCGCGAAGGCTATATCGAGCAGGTGCTGAGGATGCTCAAGGCGGAACTCGCGCGCGCGGGCATCAGGGCCGACGTCATGGGCCGGCCCAAACATATCTACAGCATCTACCACAAGATGCAGCGCAAGGGCGGTCAGTTCGAGGCGCTGCATGATGTGCGCGCGGTGCGCGTGCTGGTGGACGACGTGAAGGACTGTTATGCGGTGCTGGGGCTGGTCCACAATCTCTGGTCGCCGATTCCGCGCGAGTTCGACGATTACATTGCCAAGCCAAAGGCCAATAATTACCGCTCGCTGCATACCGCGGTGATCGGACCCGGTGACAAATCGGTCGAAGTCCAGATCCGCACGCATGAAATGCACCACGCCTCGGAACTGGGTGTGGCAGCGCACTGGCGCTACAAAGAGGGTGGACGCCAGAACAAGGGCTACGACGAAAAGATCGCCTGGCTGCGGCAGGTGCTTGACTGGAAAAACGAGGTGCGCGACGCCGGCGAGCTGGCCGAGCAGTTTCGCACCGGCTTGTTCGACGACACGGTGTACGTGTTTACGCCGCAGGGCAAGGTGGTTGATCTGCCGAAAGGCGCGACGCCCGTCGATTTTGCGTATCACGTGCACAGTGACCTCGGCCATCGCTGCCGTGGTGCCAGGGTCAATGGCATCATGGTGCCGCTGAACACGGCGCTGCAAAACGGCCAGCAGGTGGAAGTCATTGCCGCGCCCGCGAACGACAAAGGCGGGCCCAGCCGCGACTGGCTCAATCCGCAGCTGGGGTTTCTCAAGAGCCCGAGTGCGCGCAGCCGCGTGCGGCAATGGTTCAACCGCCTCAACCATGATGCTGATGTCGCGCAGGGCCGCGCCATTCTGGACAAGGAACTGCAGCGGCACGGGCTCACCGCGCTCAATCTGGACAAGCTGGCGGAAGGCGAGGGGTACGCCAAGCTGGACGAGTTCCTGGCGGACATCGGCCGCGGGGACATCGGCCATAAACGCCTGCAGGACGCGCTGCGGCCGCCGCCCGCGGTGGACGCGCCGGCGGAGATTGTGCCTGTGCCGCGCAAGCCAAAGGCCGGCAGCGGGGGCGGCGTGCTGGTGGTCGGCGTGGATAAGTTGCTGACCGTGCCCGCGAAGTGCTGCAAACCGGCGCCGCCGGAACCGATCGTGGGATTTGTATCGCGCGGGCGCGGGGTCACGGTGCATCGCGCGAGCTGTGCCAACGTCAAGCGGCTGGACCCGGAACGCATAGTCGTTGCCGAATGGGGCGCGGCGGGGGGCTCGACCTTTCCGGTTGAAGTGGAAATCGAGGCGCTTGACCGCACCGGCCTGTTGCGCGACATCAGCGAGGTATTCACGCGCGAGCGTGCCAACGTGACCGCGACCCACACCCTGACGCGCGACATGCTGGCGCGCATGCGATTTACCATGGAAGTGGGCAATCTGGAGCAGCTCAAGCGCGTTGTGTCCGCGGTGCGCGACGTGAAAGGGGTCTTACGCGCGGCGCGGCGCTGAGCGATTCTTAATAAATTGTTTAAAAACAATTAGTTACAACATTATCACAACACCGCCTTCAGTATCGGCGGCCGCGCGCGCGCAAGTCGTGTAATATTCGCCGCTTGGACATATGCACCGCTTCATCCGGTTTGCGGTGGCGTCCTGATCGTGGTGGCCGCGGCGGCTGTTTGATAAGACCGGTCCCGGCACATCCCCGAATCCCACAGACCCCAGGTTGTATCCGTCTGAACCGGTTCTCGCGGCACGTGCCGCGGCAGGCGGATCGCAGGGAGAAATATTTGAGTCAGTTGTTTGCCGATCTTGGGCTGATGCCCGAATTGACGCGCGCTGTCGCCGATGCCGGCTACACGCAACCCACGCCGGTGCAGGTTCAGGCGATTCCCGTAATTCTGGAAGGCTGCGACGTGCTGGCCGGCGCGCAAACCGGCACCGGCAAGACCGCCGGATTCGCGTTGCCGCTGTTGCAGCGCCTGATGGAGAATCCCCCCGAACCGGGAACCTGTCCGGTGCGCGCGCTGATCGTGACACCCACCCGCGAACTGGCGGCGCAAATCGAGGAGAACGTCGATCTCTACGCCAAGTACCTGTCGCTGCGCTCCGCGGTGGTCTTTGGCGGCGTCGGCATGGGACCGCAGATCGACGCGCTCAAGGCCGGCGTGGATATTCTGGTGGCGACGCCGGGCCGACTACTCGATCATGCCAATGAACAAACCGTCGATCTGTCGCAGGTGGAAATCCTTGTGCTGGACGAGGCCGACCGCATGCTCGACATGGGGTTTATCCACGACGTCAAGCGCATCCTCGCGCTGCTGCCGGAACAACGCCAGAACCTGTTGTTTTCGGCCACCTTCTCCGATGACATTCGCGCACTGGCGGATGGGCTGCTGCACAAGCCGGTGACGGTGGAAGCGGCGCGGCGCAATGCCGAATCCGAACTGGTGGCACAGCGCGTGCATCCGGTGGGCCAGGAGCGCAAGCGCGCATTGCTCGCGCACCTGATCAAGAGCGGGGACTGGAAGCAGGTGCTTGTCTTTACCCGCACCAAGCACGGCGCCAATCGGCTTGCGCATCAACTGGGCCGATCCGGCATTGCCGCTACTGCCATCCACGGCAACAAGGGGCAGGGCGCGCGCACCAAGGCGCTGGCCGATTTCAAGGCAGGACTGGTGCGCGTGCTGGTTGCCACCGATCTTGCCGCGCGCGGTCTCGATATCGAGGAATTGCCGCACGTGGTGAACTACGACCTGCCGCATGTGGCCGAGGATTACGTGCATCGCATCGGCCGCACCGGTCGCGCGGGCAGTGTGGGCGAGGCGATTTCGCTGGTGGCGCCGGAAGAACAACCGCTGCTGGCCGAAATCGAGAAACTGATGGGGCGCAGTGTCGATCAAACCGTGATCGCCGGTTTCGAGCCGGGTTCGATGCCGCCCCAGCAAGCGCAGCGGCAGCCCCAGCCGCAGGGCCAGCAAAGGCAGCAGGGCGCCCAGCCGCGGCCTCCGCAGGACAGCCCCGAGCAGGAAGGCAAGGCCGGCAGGGAAGGGCGCGGCCGGCGTCGCGGTCGCGGCCGCAATCGCCACAATGGTCACGCGCGGGGCGAGCAAGGCGGTGCGCCGCGCGATCCGTCGGCGCCGCAGGCACCCGCCGGCGCGCAGCCCGCACCGGCGCGGGAGCGTAACCCGAGCAGGAACGAACCGAAGCCCAACAACCGCAACAACCAGCAGGCGCGCAGTGACGCCGCGCGCGAGGACCGTGATAACCGCGGCAACCGTGCCTTGCCCGAGCGCGGCAAGCGCAATGCCATTCTCGACGATGACTTCGGCAATCGCATTCCGCCGGTCAAAGCCCCGCGTGGCATTCGCGCGCGCATTGCCGCCGGGGATATCGACGAGGAACTTGACAACATCGGCAATCGCATGCCGCCGACGCCCAGGCATCTGCGCAATCTCGACGACGAGGACGAAATCAATTTCAACGTTGCGCTGCCGCAGCTGCCGCCGTTGACGGACGAGGACGACGACGACGGGCAGCAGCCGCAGTCCAACGCCGGGCAGATGTTTCCGTCATCCGCGGGCTTCATGGGCGAACTGCGCGTCAGCCGCGGCAACGGACATGGCAACGGTAATGGACGCGGCCGCGGCAACAAGAACCGGCGCCGCGGTCAGCCGCAGCAGCAGCAGAAGCAGCAGCAACCGCGACAACCGCGGCAGCCGCAGCAACAGCGCCAGCGTCGCCACGGACAGAAAGGTCCGGCGCGAGGCAATGGCGGCGGACGGCCCCAGGAACGTCGGCGCGGGCAGCCGTAAGAACCTGCGGCGCTGCCGCCCGGCGTTGCACGCGGCCTGAAATGCCGCTTGCCGCCGTGCCTGCGGTTGACGGTTTTTCGTGCCGGGCATACAGTGCCTCTCGGAAAAAATTCGAATGTTAATGTTCAAGGGAGCACTGAAGACATGAGTTCCATGCCGTTTGACTTCACGCCG
The DNA here is from genome assembly GCA_902825845.1 of uncultured beta proteobacterium. Classification (GTDB taxonomy): domain Bacteria; phylum Pseudomonadota; class Gammaproteobacteria; order Burkholderiales; family SG8-41; genus UBA5216. The sequence continues at coordinate 6,084 of CADECM010000111.1, read as the reverse complement.
TTGTTGCCCGCGGGATTGCCACCAGCGGCGCCCCGCTGGACCGGGCGTGTGAAATTCGATTTCACTGGCGGCAACAATGATTCCGACCGGCTGCCGCTGGACGATCTGGTGGCGGCGGCAGACAGTGTGCTGCGGCGCGAGGGGCGCACGCTGTCGACGTACGGGTTGAACAGCGGCCCGCAGGGTTACCGGCCTTTGCGCGAGTTTCTCGCTGCCAAGCTGAACAGTGATGCGGGCATAAACTGCGCGGTGGATGACATCCTGATCACCTCGGGATCGCTGCAGGCGCTTGACCTGGTGAACGGCACGCTGCTGGCGCGCGGCGATACCGTGATCATCGAGCAGGACTGTTACCAGGGCACCATCAACCGCCTGAACCGCCTTGGCGTTACGGTGGTCGGCATCCCGCTCGACGGCGACGGCATGCGCATGGATATGCTGTCTGGCGCGCTTGACGGCCTCAAGGCGAAGGGCGTGCGGGCGAAGTACATCTACACCATCCCGACCGTGCAGAATCCCACCAGCACCATCATGCCGGTCGAACGCCGCCGCGAGATGTTGCGTCTTGCCGCCGCACATGGGGTGCCGATTTTTGAGGACGACTGCTACGCCGACCTGATCTGGTCGGGACAGCGTCCGCCGGCCCTCCATGCATTGAGCGACCGCGGCGATGTGATCTACGTCGGGTCATTTTCGAAGTCGATCGCGCCGGCGCTGCGCGTCGGCTATATCGTTGCGCCGTGGGGCGTGATGTCGCGCATGATGCCGCTCAAGACCGACGGCGGATCCGGCGCGCTGGAGCAGATGGTGCTGGCCGAGTTTTGCACGCGCCATTTTTCAAAACACGTTCCGGCGTTGCGGCGCGCGCTGCGCGCCAAACTCGAGACCATGATGGAATCGGTGAAGGAACACTTCGGCGCAGCGGCGACGTTTGACGACCCCAAGGGCGGCATCTTCCTGTGGGTCACGCTTCCCGAGAATGTCGACACGCAAAAGCTGTATCAGCCGGCGCTGGCTGCCGGTGTTGCGATCAATCCAGGCGCCGAATGGTCGGTGAACAAGGCCTATGGCCGCAACCGCATGCGTCTGTGTTTCGCCAGCCCGACGCACGAGGAAATTCATCAGGGCGTGGCCAAGCTTGCGGAGGTGTGCCGCAGCGAGTTCGGGGTGCCTGCATAGCGCGCCCGTGCGACGGCGCGGGCAGATCAGGTGCAGCTTTGCCCGCGCTGACGTATTGGTCCGGCGTCAGGCGGCTTTTTTTTCGCCGCCCAGCGCCTGGGTGAGATCGGCGAGCATTGCCGCCAGTTCACCGGTCATCAGCGCAAAATCAATGTCGAATTGTTCTTCCGCATCCTCAGCCTGACTTTCGGTCTCGCTCTTGAGGATGTCCAGAAACGCGACGCGCTTGATCTGCAGCTGATCGGTGAGCACGAACGAAATGCGGTTTTTCCAGGTCATGCCGAGCCGCGTTGCGGATTTGCCGCCGGCGATGTGATCGCGGATTTCCCGGCCTTCGAGCGGGTGATTCACATAGCGCACGGTGGCGCGGCTTTCTCCCGCCGCGCGCAATTCCAGGTCCTGATCGATGGTGAAGGGCGCCGGCACGCTGCCTGTGTTGAGCCACAAGGTCATCTGGGCCGCCGGCGATTGAAGGCAGTCGAGCCGTTTTGCATTCAACTCGATGTCCGCTCGGATCAGTGACTCCAGCAGCTCGTCGGCCTTCTTGTCGGCGGCAGTGTCCACCACCAGCCAGCCGTTGACCGGATCGATCCACGCGCCCAGCGTGCGGCGGCGGCTTAACGCCTTGGGCATCAATTCCGCCAGCACCCGCTCGCGGATGTCGCGCATTTGTTTGCGCCCCACTGGATGTTCCTGGGTCTGCGCCAGCTTTGCCGCGCGCTCCTTTGCGGTTTGGGTGACGACCGAGCCGGGGAGCAGTTTTTGATTGATGCCAAACGACAGCAGCCACTGCCGTTGGAGACTGTGCAAAAAGCAGTGTTCGACGCGCGGCGCGACCCAGCCTCGCGATTCCATTTCGAAAGCGCCGCAGGGTTGCAGCGCATGCGCCTTGAGTTGTTGTTCGACGGCTTCGGCGTTGAGATCGGTGTGCGCATGGATGCGGTATACGAGGAGATTCTTGAACCACATGGGGGAGGGCCGCCGACGGAAAAAAAGCGTGGATTATACCGGCAAGCCAAACACCACAGGTGCGCGGCCCACGTGCCGGCCGCGCGCCAGCTTAGTGCGTGCCGGGATCGCGCGCTGCCGCGATGTTGAACGTATTCAGCAGCCGGCGCGCGCGGTCGATGGTGTCGCCGGCGCTCAGTCCCACCGGCCCCACGCCATCCGCGACACAGCCATCGGCCGCCGCGCCGTGCAGCCACACCGCGCAATCGAGCGCATGCCGCGCGTCCGCGCCTTGTGCCAGCAATGCGGCAATGATGCCGCTCAGCACATCGCCCATGCCGGCGCTGGCCATACCGGGATTGCCCGAACTGTTCATGCGCCACGGCTCGCCTGGCGACGCACAGATGCTGCCCGCGCCCTTGAGTACCACGTGCGCCGTATAGTCATGGGCAAGCACAGTCGCGGCTGCAATACGGTCGGCCTGCACGGCCGCGGTACTGCATCCCAGCAGACGCGCCGCTTCCGCCGGGTGGGGCGTCAGCACCTTTTCTGTAACTATTTGTTTTAAAAGTATTTTTATGTTGTCGCGCACGGCGAGTGCATTCAACGCGTCGGCGTCGATCACCAGCGGCAAATTCGCCTCCAGTGCCTGATGCAGATAAAACGAGGCCTCAGCGCTGCGGCCCATCCCGGGGCCGACGGCAAGGCAACTCAGGTGGTCCAGTTTCAACACCTCATCCGCCGTGCGTATCATCAGTTCCGGCTGCGTCATGTCCAGCAACGGCGCATCGCGGGCGAGCAAACCGACATACACCCGGCCCGCGCCGAGTTTTAGCGCCGCGCGACCCGCGAGCAAAGCCGCGCCCACCATACCGCTGTCGCCGCCGATGATGCCGACACTGCCATGGCTGCCCTTATGCGAATTTCGCAGCCGCGGCGCGAGCACCGTGGCTGCGGCGCCGGAACCCAGCAAGCTGCCCGGCGCGAGGTCTGCGGCGCCGTCATCCAGATCAAGGTTTTCCAGCAAAATCTCGCCGCAGTGATCCGGCCCATCCAGCGTATAGAGGCCCGCCTTGGCGCCGATAAAGGTGATGGTATGCGTGGCGCGCACGCAGCAGCCGTGCACGCGGCCGCTGTCCGCATCCAGCCCGCTAGGGATGTCGATCGCGAGCACGGGCGCACCGAGATAATTCATGATGCTGATCCAGTCGGCGTAGCGGCCTTCGATGGCGCGCGACACCCCAATGCCAAACAACCCGTCAATTACCAGCGACCAGCCGCCGGACAGCGGTAGCCGTTCGCTGGTGGTGCCGCCCGCAGCCCGCCATCGGGCGAACGCTACCGCCGCATCGGCCGGCAGCTTGGCCACTTCGCCGGCAAACACCACGGTCACCGCAAAGTGCCACTGCTTCAGGTGACGTGCCGCCACAAAAGCGTCGCCACCATTGTTGCCCGGTCCGGCGAAAATCAATATGGGTTTGCCGTTGTCAGCAGCCAGTGTGCGCGCATGGTTCGCTACGGCCAGACCCGCACGCTCCATCAGCGGTACATGTGCGTGGCGCGCTTCAAGGCGGCGAATATCGGCGGTAAGGTAGAGCGGGGTAGCGTACCCAATGTCGACTTGCATGGGCAATAAGTGTAGCGGAAAAGCAGTGTAAAATACGGCTTTACAGAGTCTGTAAAGCAATGATTCTGCACCTCAAAGGGCGCCGCGCCCTTTCCGAATTCCGCCTCGCAAAATTACTGCAGTCGCTGCCAGCTTCGCTGGCGCTTCATGCTGAATTCTGGCATTTCGTCGAGACCGAACGCACTCTGAGCAGCGCCGAAATGGCGCGGCTGGAACGCATCCTCACCTACGGTGCGGCGAGCGCGGATGGCACGGCGCGGGGGCAACTGCTGCTGGTCACGCCCCGTCCCGGCACGATTTCACCATGGTCGTCGAAAGCGACCGATATCGCGCGCCATTGCGGGCTGGACGCCGTGCGTCGCATCGAACGCGGCACTGGGTACTGGTTCAGCGGCATCGATGACGACACGGCGCAGCGCTTGCTGGCGCCGCTGATCCACGACCGCATGACCGAAACGGTGTTTGGCGCGATGGTGGACGCGGATCAGTTGTTTTGCCATTTCGAGCCGCGGCCGTTGGCCTCGGTGGATATTCTCGGCGGCGGCGAGGCGGCGTTGGCGCGTGCCAATCGCGACATGGGGCTGGCGCTGTCGGAAGACGAAATTGCCTACCTGGTGGAAAATTTTGTACGCGTCGGGCGCAATCCGACGGACGTCGAATTGATGATGTTCGCGCAGGCCAACTCGGAACATTGCCGCCACAAGATTTTCAACGCCGACTGGGTGATTGACGGCGCGGCGCAGGAGCATACGTTGTTCGGCATGATCCGCACCACGCATGCGAAGCATCCGCGGGGCACGGTGGTTGCCTATTCTGACAATTCTTCGATCATCGAGGGCGCACGCGTCGAGCGCTTTTTCCCCGTGGACGACGGCGCCTACCGTTTCGTGGCCGACGATACGCATATCCTGATGAAGGTGGAAACACACAATCACCCGACAGCGATCGCGCCGTATCCGGGCGCGGCCACCGGCTCGGGCGGGGAAATTCGCGACGAAGGCGCGACGGGGCGCGGCTCCAGACCCAAGGCGGGATTGTGTGGATTCACGGTGTCGCATCTGCGTATCCCGGGCGCGCTGCGGCCGTGGGAAGTGGAAAATTACGGCAAGCCCGGGCGCATCGCCTCGGCGCTGCAGATCATGCTCGATGGCCCGATCGGTGCAGCCGCCTTCAACAACGAGTTTGGCCGACCCAATCTGGCCGGCTATTTTCGCACCTACGAGCAGCGCGTCGACGGTGAGATACGCGGTTACCACAAACCGATCATGATCGCGGGTGGTGTCGGCAACATTGCGGCGCGTCATGCGTTCAAACGGCCGGCCATGGCGGGCGCGCTGCTGATCCAGTTGGGCGGGCCGGGCATGTTGATCGGGCTGGGCGGCGGCGCGGCTTCGAGCATGGATACCGGTGCAAATCAGGAAGCGCTCGATTTCGATTCGGTGCAGCGTGGGAATGCCGAAATGCAGCGCCGCGCGCAGGAAGTCATCGACCGCTGCTGCGCGCTTGCGGAAGGCAATCCGATTCTGTCAATCCACGACGTGGGGGCCGGCGGATTGTCCAACGCGCTGCCGGAACTGGTGCACGGGGCGGGATGCGGGGGGCGTTTCGACTTGCGCAAGGTGCCGAGCGAAGAGCACGGCATGTCGCCGATGCAGATCTGGTGCAACGAGGCGCAGGAACGCTACGTGCTGGCGATTGCGCCGGCTGCGTTGCCACTGTTTGACGCAATTTGCGCGCGCGAACGTTGTCCGTATGCCGTGGTGGGCGAGGCCACCGATAATGGCACGCTGACGGTGCACGATCCGGTATTCGGCAACGATGCCGTCCATATGGAATTGAATGTCCTGCTGGGCAAACCGCCCAGAATGACACGGCGTGTGCAGCATCTGGCGCGACAACTGCCGGTGTTTGATGTGTCCAACATCGACCTGCGCGAAGCCGTCTACCGCGTGCTGCGCATGCCCTCGGTCGCGGACAAGACGTTTCTGATCAGCATCGGCGACCGCAGTGTCGGCGGCATGACCGCGCGCGATCAGATGGTGGGACCGTGGCAGGTGCCGGTGTCGGATGTGGCGGTGACGCTGATGGGATTCAACACCTGCCGCGGCGAGGCGTTCGCGATGGGTGAACGCACGCCGCTGGCGGTCATTGACGCAGCCGCTTCCGGACGCATGGCCGTGGGCGAAGCGATTACCAATATCGCGGCCGCGCCGATTGCCCGCATCGGCGACATCAAGCTGTCGGCGAACTGGATGGCCGCTGCCGGACACCCGGGCGACGAGGCGGCGCTGTTCGACACGGTGCGGGCGGTGGCGATGGGCGTGTGCCGG
>CADECM010000110.1 GCA_902825845.1 uncultured beta proteobacterium | reverse complement strand
TCGTGCTTGTCGGAGCTTTGCCGCAGGTCGAGCGTGGCGAGGTGAAAGCCGAACACCGACACCGCGCGCTGCAGCGGCGCCAGCCGCGGCGCGATCAGCGCCGCGGCGTGGTGGCTGCGCAGGCTGTCCGCGATCACCGCCAGATCGGCGCTGAATTCGTCCGCGCGCGCGTAGGCCGGTTGTGGCGCCACCGCGTGGCGCAAAGCCTCGGTGCCAGTCAGCGCCTGCAGCGTAGCCGCCAGCCGCGCATAGATGCCGGTCAACGCGCGGCGATACGGCTCGTCCGCGCGATGCGGGCTGCGGTCGGGCGAGGCGCTGGCCAGCTGCTGCATCGCCGGCGTCACCGGCGCCAGCAACTGACTCATGGACAACTCGGCGCCCAGTTCGTGCACTTCGGCCAGATAAAAGCGCAGCGCCACCTGCGCCTGAAACACCATCGCCGCGCGCAGCGTGGCGGCATCCACATTCGGGTTGCCGTCGCGGTCGCCGCCGATCCAGTGCCCCATGCGAAAAAACGCCGGCAGCGCGGCGCCGTGATCCGGCATCAACCGCTCGAGCTCGCGATACAAACGCGGCACTTCACGCAGCAGCGTTGTGCCGTAGTAACTCAGCACATTCTCGATCTCGTCTTCCACCGTCAGCCGCGTGTAACGCAGCATGCGCGTTTGCCACAACTGCGTGACGCGCGCACGCAGCAGCGAATCGTTGGCCTCGATATCGCGCAGTGTGAGCAGGTCGTCGCGTTGCTCCAGCAGTCCGGCGAGTGCGCGCTCGGCGTCGAGGATGCTTTTGCGCTGCACTTCGGACGGGTGTGCCGTCAGCACCGGCGACACATACGCATGCGCCAGGCTCTGCGCAATGGCGCCGCCGCGGATGCCGGCCGCGTGGAGCTTTTCAAACGTGTGCGCGAGCGAGCCTTCCTGCAAATGCCCCTGCCGCTCGTGAAACACACGGCGGCGCACGCGGTGGCGGTCCTCCGCGATATTCGCCAGATGCGAAAAATAACTGAAGGCGCGGATCACGCTCACGGTCTGATCGCGCGACAGGTTTTTCAGAAGCCGGTCCAGCGCCCGCCCCGCCGTGGCGTCCCGTTTCAGGCGGTAGGCCACCGACAGCCGGCGCACGCGTTCGATCAACTCGAATGCCGCGTCACCTTCCTGCTCGCGGATCACATCACCGAGAATGCGGCCGAGCAGGCGCGTGTCCTCCACCAGCGGCTGGTTCTTCGCCGCCGTGTCGTCGGCACGTCCGGATCGTACGGTGCGCGACGACCGCCGCGACTTGCGTGAGAGGGTGCGGGTGGCGGCGGCAGCGCGCATGACGGGACCTGTAATCGTGTCACCCTGTGGGCGTGATACATGGTAACAGGCAATGATGCTGCGATGCAGCAGCGCGCGCGTAAGGTGACCCGGATTTAGGTCCTGCCGGCCAACACTGCGGAAATGACTGATGAGGATTCCAGGTCAGTCACACGCGCGGCTAAAGTGGCCTGGCAAACAAGACAAGTGGCGTGCCTGTTTGCGCGATCACCCAATCGACGACAGTTGTTAAATAATTGAATTTACAAAACTTTGGGTTCAGTCGCGTGGCGGACGCGACCACGGCGCCTGGTAGCCTTTCGATTCCGTTCCTGGCGGCGGACCGTCCTCGCCGGAAATGCCCAGCGCGGGCTGGCCATAGCCTTCACGCGCGCGCCAGCCGGGATATTTGGTGACGATATTGCGCCAGCGGCCGCCGGTGTCGTACGACAGCGGTTTGTCCGGATGCTTGCGCTGCCATTGCTCGCGCAGACCCACGCCGGTGTTGTAGCGGCTGACGCGGAAGATCCACCCGTACAGCGTTTGGCCGCGCCAGCCAGAATCGCGGATGCGCGGCCAGTGCTGATCGGCGGCCTTGATGTTTTCGCGGTAGTCGAGCTTCCACAGTTCGTGGCCGAGGATGTCGCCAAACATGAACAGCCGGCCATCCACGATTTCGAATTCGGTCGGATCGGAGCCGAGCTTGAGCGCATACGGCGCACCGTTGGAGCAGAAGCCGCCGTACTGCGGCTCGTACTGCGCCGGGTTTTCGCGGAACATGGCGCGATGCTTGTCGTTGAGGAAGTAATACGTCTTGCCGTCCACGGTCTCGGCCAGCGCCGGGTAGCCGCGCAACGGCTTGCCCATGGTGTGGTAGGCCACCGGGTCGTGACCCAGCAGCATCAGGTCACGTCCCTGCCGGTCTTTCACCGTGGCGTTGATGGTGCCGCAGCCCTGCAGTGCCGCGACACTCATTAACAGCATCATGGCGCACAACCAACGGATCAGGCGCGGCATGGCGGCCTCCTTCTGCAATTAAATTGGCACGGTGCGCCGCGTACACTTCGCCGCGGTGTTGCGGGGTCAGACCTGCAACGCAAATTTCTGAAACGTGTGGCAGTCCGCCGGCGCGCGCCCGCGGCTCACCGCGAAGGTGAAGGTTACTTCGCTCACGTAGATGTCGTTTTTCGAATCCAATGCAAGTCCGTGGGGCGCGGCGAAGCTGCCGGGCGCGGTGCATTCCGGCGTGCCCCAGCGCGCGAGCAGTTTGCCTTTCGGATCGAATACCGAAAAACGTGCATGGCGCATTTTGGTCACAGGCGCGCCGAGGCTGAACGAGTAATCGCCCTCGTGCCACGCCAGTTCGGTGACATATACATTGCCCTTTGCATCGAAGGTGAGGTGCGTTGGGCGCTGCGTGTCGGTCCATTGCTCGAGGAATTCGCCGTCGGGGCTGAAGATCTGAATGCGGTCGATCTCGCGGTCGCACACGAATACGCGCCCGTCGCCCGCCACCGCGATGCCGTGCGGCAGCCGGAACTGGCCCGGACCATTACCCGGCTCGCCCCACGAGCGCACCAGATCGCCCTTGGGCGAGAAGATGTGCACGCGCGCGTTGCCGTAACCATCGGTGATGTAAATCTGGCCCTTGGCGCCGATCGCCACGTTGGTCGGGCGGTTGAACGGCGGCCCGCCACGCTGGATCGACGCCGTGGTCTTGCCGTCGTAGCCGGTATCCGAGGGCGTGTTCAGGGTGCCCATGGTCATCAGCAGTTTGCCTTCGGGCGTAAACTGGCGCACGGTGTGATTGCCGTCGTCGGTGGCGAAAATGCTGCCGTTGGGCGCGACATAGATGCCATGCGTGCGCATGGTGAAGTCGCCCTTGCCCCAGGTGCCCTTGTAGTTGCCGTCACGGTCGTAAATGATCACCGGGTTTTCGCCGCGGCACATCAGATAGACGCGGTCCTCCTGATCGACCGCCACGCCGGCGACATCGCGGTGCGCAAATCCCTTGGGCAATTGTTCCCAGCCTTCCACGACTTTGTAATTCACCTGATTTGCCATGTCCGTCTCCTGTTCAGCGATTGTTCACAGCGTAGCGCCCCGGTCCGAGCAGTGCCACCACCAGTCCGCATACCAGAAAAAAAGCCTGCAACTCCAGCGCCCAGCCGCCGGTCTTGGTGAGGTCGAGCAACTGCTTCGAGTGTGCCAGTGCCACCGCGAACACCATGTTGATGGCGATGATCAGTCCGCCCGTGCGCGCGTACCAGCCGAAAATCAGCAACAGCGGCGCCAGCACCTCGCCGATGTAAACGCCGTAGGCGACCCACCCCGGCAGCCCCATGCCCTGCAACATGCCTTCGATACCGCTGACGCCTTTGGTGATTTTGGCGTAACCGTGAAACAGCATCAGGATGCCCAGCGTGAGCCGCAGCAGGAGTTTGCCAAAGTGCTCGGCCGGCGCGCCGCCGCCTGCCCTAGCCATTGGCGCGCGCCCGCTCGTGCGCCGTGCGCTCATCCGCCAGCAGCGCCATGCCGCGCTGCACCGCCGGCCGCGCCAGGATGCCTTCGTACCAGCGCTGCACGTTCGGATACAGCGCCATGTCCACGCCGCGCCGCTCGGGATTGGACACCCACGGCCAGGTGGCGATATCGGCTATGGTGTAGCGCTCGCCCGCGAGATACTCGGATTGCCCGAGACGCTGATTCATCACCTTGTGCAGGCGATTCACTTCGTTGGTAAAGCGGTCGATCGCGCCTTGCTGCTTGTCCTTGGCCGAGCGAAAGTAGCCCGCCTGCCCGAACATCGGCCCCACACCGCCCATCTGAAACATCAACCACTGCAGCGTGGTGTATTTGGCGGCGGGTTCATAGGGTAGAAACTTGCCGGCTTTCTCGGCAAGATAAATCAGAATCGCACCCGACTCGAACAGCGCAAACGGTTTGTCGCCCGGGCCATTGCGGTCGATGATGGCCGGAATCTTGTTGTTCGGATTGATCGCCAGAAACTCGGGCTTGAACTGATCGCCCGCCTGCGTGTTCACCGGATACACGGTATAAGGCAGCCCGGTTTCTTCCAGCATAATGTTGACCTTGCGCCCGTTGGGCGTCGGCCAGGTGTAAAGCTCTATCACAAAATATCCTTTAAAATCATATAGTTATTTAATTTCGCCGTTTAAATCACGCCGCGTGCACGCGATAGCGCGCCACTTGTGCCTCATCGACTTGCACGCCGTTGCCCGCGCCCGCGGGGCGCGCCATGCTGCCGTTGTCGATGCGCACCGGATTGCTGACGATGTCATCGACGAGGTAGTGATTGGTGATACTGACACCCCAGTTGACGTTGGGCGCGACACAGCCCAGATGAATGATGGTTGCGGCGCCGACGCTGGTCTCCGCCACCTTGCACGCAAGATTGATGTTGAGGCCCAACGCGGCGCACACCGACATCGCGTGCACCGTGGCGCTGACGCCGCCGAGCTTGATGGTCTTGAGGTTCGCGCCCTTGATCGATCCGGCGCGCGCCATCTGGATGATGGTCGCGACATTGCCCAGCGACTCGTCGCCGTTGAGCGGAATCGGCGAAATGCGCGCCAGTTCCGCCATGCCGTCAAAGTCGTCGTCCCGCAGCGGCTGCTCCAGGAACAGCAGATCCGCGTCGCGCGAATCCTCGACAAAAATGCGCGCACTGCGAAAATCCATGCCCATGTTGGCATCGGCACACAGCACCACGTCCGGCCCCACCGCCTTGCGGATCTGCACCGCGGCAGCGGCCTCGTCGCGCGCTGGCTTGATGCCCACCTTGAGCTTGAAGAAGGTATAGCCCTCCTTGATCTTCTTGTGGGTCTCGGCGATATCGTCTTCGATCTTGGGATTGCCCAGTAAGTACATCGCGGTAATCGAATCGCGCAGCGCGCCGCCATACATATCCGACAGCGACACGTTGAGGTGACGCCCGGCCAGATCAGCGATCGCCGCATCCACCGCGCATTTGGGGCCGCCATTGTGATGCAGCGCGTGGGCGCAGATGTGCGCCAATTCGGCGCGCTTTAGCGCATCCTTGCCGGTGACCAGCGGCGCGAGATGCTCGTTCACCGCCGCCACCATCCCCGGCAGCACGTCGCCGGTCATGGTCGGCGCCACCGACGCCTCGCCCCAACCCACCAGACCATCGGCGGCCTCGGCGCGCACCAGCAGGTTGTATGAAACCTCCAGCCGCACGCCCGCCATGATCACCGGCTTTTTGAGCGGGATCGCAATGGGTATCGCATCGACGCGTTTGATGATCAGCGGTTTGGCATCCGCGCGCAGGGCGCTTGCAGCTTGCGGGGCGCTATCGGGGGCCATCGGATTTACTCCTGCACGTCAAGGTTGATTTTGGGCGGATTATAGCTTGCCAAGTGGCGGCAGCGACTGCTGCGCGCCGCTCGCCAGCAATGGCAACACCACATGCGAGGCACGCGCACGGTCCACGTAGACCGTGTTGGTGGCAATGCGCCGCATGCGCGCGCGGCCTTCGGGCTCGCCCGTGTTCCAGTTCAAATCGTAGCGCGGGAAATTGCTCGACGAGATATCCAGCCGGATACGATGGCCGGCCTTGAACAGATTGCAGGTGGCGAACGGCTCAATGGTGATTTCATACACCGTGCCGGGCGTCATCATGTCCGGCTTTTCCCATGAATTGCGGTAGCGGCAACGCAGAATGCCATCGCACAGATTCATGGCGTAGCCGCGCGGATAGTCTTCGTTGGGCGGATACACATCGATGAGCTTGGCGGTGAAATCAGTGTCGATGCAGTTGGACGACACATGCAGCTTCACCGTGATCGGTCCCGCGATGGCCACGTCTTCCGCCAGCGGCGGCGTTTCGAATACGTTGACATCGGCGCGCGCCGCCAGCGGCATGCCAGGATTTTTGCAACCGAAAAACCGTGCCGCTTCACGCTGATCGAAGGCGCCGCCGTCAAACACTGGCGCGCCCGAGGTCAAGGGCCCGCCGATGGTCGGCACCGGGTTGGATGGATCATAGTCATACGCAATGGGCGACGCGTTTGCTGCCGGCACTTCACTTGAAAGCGTGCCGTCCCCGTGCAGGTAGTAGGGGGTGAACTTCACCGCCGGCAGCGGCCAGTCGTCGCCGACAATCCAGCGTCCGCCGTGCTGCATGCGCCCCACGGCATTCTTGCGGCCCGAGCCGCCGCCCATCAGGAACAGACGCACCGCCGGTTCCCTGTCGACGCCATTGTCCACCCCGCGCACCCAATGATCGAACCAGCGTTTGCGCAGATCGATCCAGTTCACGGCCAGATTGCCGTCAAGCGTCGACGCCTCGCCAAAATCCACATCGCCCGACCACGACTTCGAGCGGTCGCCGTGTGTCCACGGCCCCATGATCAGGCGTACCGGCCCGCGCTTGCGCTGTTTGAGGCCGACATAGTTGTCGGTGGCCGTGCGAATATAGGCGTCGTACCAGCTCGACATGTGAATCTGCGGCACATCGGCGTACTGGTCATACCAGCCCTCGGTGTAGATGCCGAGCTGTTTCCAGTAATCGCTGAATTCGCCGTGCGTCCATTGCTCGAACAGGTAGTCCTCATACTCCGGCGCCCAGCGCACCGGGTTGTGGCCCGGCTTCCACGGCATGTGCTTGAACCACTCGACGAGGTCCTCCGCGGCCAATGCCTCGCGCACGCGCACGTCCGCATGGGCGAGCGGACTTTCCCTGGCGTTGTTGAACGCCCACGTCACCTGCTTCATCTCGAACGCGCCGCCGCTGCGGATGCCCGACAGATACGCATTCGAAAACCCGCCGCAATCCACCACCATCGCCGACAACGACTTCGGCGCAAGGCACGCCAGCGCCACCTGCGTGTGCGCACAGTACGACAGCCCGATCGTCGACACCTTGCCATTGCACCACGGCTGCTGTTCGATCCACTGCACCGTGTCCACGCCATCTTCGCCGTCGCTCAGGTATTTGACGAACTCCCCCTCGGAGGCATAACGCCCGCGGCAATCCTGATAAATAACGATGTAGCCGGCGCGCACAAAATGCGCCGCCACTTCCGCGCGTGGACGCGGCTGGGTCTGGCCGCGATCCACCTCGGAACGCGAGGACTTCGATTTGCCGTACGGCGTGCGTTCGAGTATCACCGGGAAGCGGCCCTCGATCGCTTTGCCATTGCGCGCGGGGCGGTAAATATCGGTGGCGAGCTTCACGCCGTCGCGCACGGCAATCATGATGTTGCTGTCGACGGCGACTTCGTAGTCTTCAGATGCGGCTTTGGCCATGGCGGTCTCTGGGCGTGAAAGGCCGTATTGTAATCCGCGGCATCGACCGCGTCGGAGGGCGGCTCTACTTGAAGCGCACATTGATCTGTGGATCGCCCGGCAATCCGGCATAGCGCACCTTTACCCGCATCGCCGGCCGCGGCGCCAGCGGCGCGGAAAACGATCCCAGGCTCAGCCGGTCACCCACGCGCAGGCGCCCGCCGCTTCTGCGAATGTCGTCGATCAACCATAGCACTGCATTCAGCGGATGGCCGAGAATGGCCGAACCCGGCGCATTGGCCAGCTCGTTGCCCTTGTCGTCGGTCATGATCACGCGCATGTCGCGCAGTGCATCCGCAAAGCGCGCGGTCGGCTCCACCGTGATGCCCTGGCCGAAGATGCCGCTGCGCGCGCCGGCATTGATGGCCGTGATCACGGCGGCATTGACGGTCTCGCCGTCCGCCATCACCAAGTCCGCCAATTCGATAAACGGCATCACGCGCGACAATCCAGCCAATGCCTGCAGCGGCGTGCGCGCCTCGTTGATCGCATCGTCGCCGACTTCCACCAGCAGATCCGCCTCGATCACCGGGCGCGCACCATAATTCACGTTCACCGGAAATGCGCTTTCCATTACCAGCATGCGGGACAGCAGCGTGCCCCGTACCGGCGAATCCGCGCCGAAACGCTTTTGCAGCGCCGGATTGGTGAGTGCCGCCTTGTATCCCGCCACGCGCCCGCGGTCGGTCTGCAGAATGCCCACCAGCCGCTCGCGCACGCAGGCGGCTGCTGCAAGCGTCAGTGGCGGAAGACCGTGCACCGGCTGCCGCGCGCGCCATTGCGCCGCAATCGCCGCGCTGGGGTCGGGTTCCGGACATTGCGCCAGCGCCGGCGCGGCGGCAGACACAAGCCAGCCGCAAAAAACAGCATGAAGAACACAAAGCGCGTTATGGGAGTTAGTCATTTTACGTAGTCGATAAGGGTACAATGCGCGCTTTTGCCCTGAAGCTGCGGCGCAATTGCGTTGTGGTCCGTTACAGCATACTGACGGAAGGGGTTGAAAAATACTAATTAAAATCAAACACTTACCATATATGATTCTATACGCGCTCACGATTTTCTCCAGCGCTTTTTTGTTGTTTCTGGTGCAACCGATCATGGCCAAGCAGATCCTGCCGTGGTTTGGCGGGTCCGCCGCGGTGTGGACCACCTGCCTGGTGTTTTTTCAGTTTCTGCTGTTGTTCGGCTACACCTACAGCGACTACACCACGCGCAAAATGACGCCGCGCAATCAGCTCATTCTGCATGCGACGTTGCTGGTGATCAGCCTGGCGGCGCTGCCGATCATACCTGACGCTTCGTGGAAACCGGCGGGCGACGAAGACCCGATCTACCGCATCCTCGGCCTGCTCACGCTCACCATCGGCCTGCCCTACTTTCTACTATCCACCACCGGGCCGCTGGTACAGGCGTGGTTCGCGCGCGCACATGCCTCAGGCACGGTGTATCGCCTGTTTGCCCTGTCCAACTTCGCATCGCTGCTGGCGCTGATTTCGTATCCGTTCGCGGTGGAGCCGTGGATCACCACACGTCACCAGTCGCTGGGCTGGAGCGCGGGCTATGCGCTGTTTGTCATCGTGTGCATCAGCACCGGCATTTACAGCCTGCGCGCGCACACCGAGGCACAGGCCAACCCCGCCGCGCAGACACGGAACGATGGCCCGCCGCCCGCGCCGGCGCACTACCTGTTGTGGCTGCTGCTGTCGGCGATGGGCTCGTTCATGCTGCTGGCGGTGACCAATCACATCACGCATGACGTGGCGTCGGTGCCGTTCCTGTGGCTGCTGCCGCTGACCATTTACCTGGTGACCTTCATTCTGTGCTTCGAGGGGCGCAACTGGTACAAGCGGGCTTACTTCATGGGCCCTCTGCTGGTCGTGGTATGCGCGCTGGCGTGGTTTCTGCACGAAGAAGGCGGTATCATGGAGTTCAAGATTGCCGTGCCGCTGTTCAGCGCGGGACTGTTCATCATGTGCATGTTCTTTCACGGCGAACTGGCGGCGATGAAGCCGGCGCCGCGCTATCTCACCACCTTCTTTCTGATGGTTTCCCTGGGCGGCGCGATCGGCGGCGTCACGGTCGGATTCATTGCGCCGAAGTTTTTCAACACCTACTACGAATTCGGCATCGGGCTGGTCATTACACTGCTGCTGGCGGCCTGGCTCACACTTGGCGGCCTGCGCATCGTGCCGATGGCGCTGCTGGCGGCCACCGGATTTACCGGCTTTCACGTCTATCACTACATCCACGCACTGTCGAACGATGCACGCCTGATGACGCGCAACTTTTACGGCACGCTGCGGGTGAAAGACACCGGCCCCGCGACCAGCGCCACCGCGGTACGACGCTTGATGCACGGCGTGATCATGCATGGCGAGGAGTACCTGCACCCGGACAAGCGCCTGAGGATCACCACGTACTATACGGAAACCAGCGGCATCGGTCTCGCGTTGAAGCACTTCCAGCAGGCCGGGCCCACCCGCGTGGGCGTGGTCGGCCTCGGCACCGGCACGCTGGCGGCGTATGGCCGCAAGGGCGACGTCACACGCTTTTACGAGATCAACCCGCAGGTCATCGAAATCGCTCGCCGCGACTTTCACTTCATATCCGGCGGCAAGGGCGAGGTGGATACCGTGCTCGGCGACGCGCGTCTTACCATGGAACGCGAGGCGCCGCAGCGCTATGATGTGCTCGCCATCGATGCCTTTTCCAGCGACGCCATTCCGGTGCACCTGATTACGCGCGAGGCGATGGGCATTTATCTCAAGCACATCAAGAACGATGGCGTGGTGGCGTTTCACGTCACCAACCGCTTTCTCAAACTGGCGCCGGTGGTCGAACAAATCGCCAACACCTATGGCTTGAAAAGCGTGCTGATTACCGACGACAACGATGGCGACGATGCTTCGCGCACCGACTGGGTGCTGGTCACCCGCAATTCGAAACTACTCGACGACCCGCGCATCAAAGATGACACTTCGGAAATTACCGCCATTCCCGGTCTGCGCTTGTGGACCGACGATTTCAATAACCTGGTGCAAATCCTGAAATAAATAATTGTTTAAAATCAAATAGTTATGAGTATATTCCACCGCTTGCCGCTGCGCCTCTCCTGTGTTGCCGCACTGCTGCTGACGGCCACCGCGTTCGCCCAGCCGCTGCCGGCCACCGACGCGCGCGGCCTGCCCACGCTGGCGCCGCTGGTCAACGAGGTGACGCCGGCGGTGGTCAATATCTCGGTGGTCACGCGCACGCCCATGGAAGACAACCCGCTGTTTCGCGACCCGTTTTTCCGGCGCTTTTTCGGCGTGCCCGAGCAACAGCAGCAGCAAAGCGAACAAGCCGCCGGTTCCGGCGTCATCATCGACGCGGCGCGCGGATACGTGCTCACCAACAATCACGTGATCAAGGATGCGGAACGCGCCATTGTCACGCTCAAGGACCGGCGCCAGTTCACCGCCAAGCTGGTGGGCACTGATCCGGGAACCGACATCGCCGTGCTCAAGATCGAAGCCACCGGCCTCAGCGCGCTCAAGCTCGGCGATTCGGATCACCTGCAGGTCGGCGATTACGTGCTGGCGATCGGCAATCCCTTCGGCATCGGCCAGACGGTGACCTCGGGCATTGTCAGCGCGCTGGGCCGCAGCGGCCTCAGCGTCGAGGGTTACGAAGACTTCATCCAGACCGATGCCTCGATCAATCCCGGAAACTCCGGCGGCGCCCTGGTCAATCTGCGCGGCGAACTGATCGGCATCAACACTGCCATCATCGGTCCCGCCGGCGGCAATGTCGGCATCGGCTTTGCCGTGCCCTCGAACATGGCGCGCGCGGTGATGAACCAGATCGTCCGCTTCGGCGAGGTGCGCCGCGGGCGGCTGGGCATCGAAATGGGAGACCTCACGCCGGCGCTGGCCAAAAAACTCGCCGTGGGCACGCTCGACGGCGCGTTGATCAGCACCGTGCAACCGGGCTCGCCCGCGGAAAAGGCCGGCCTGCGCGAGGGCGATGTGGTGACCGCGCTCAACGGCCGCCCGATACGCCACGCGGCCGAACTGCGCGCGCGGCTGGGCCTGACCGCGATCGGCGAAGAAGTCGAAATGCGCATCAACCGCGGCGGCGCAACGCGTACGCTGCGCACGCGTGTCGCGCCGCCCGACGTGTCGAGCGGCGAAGGCCAGGCCATAGCGCAACTGCCGGGCATGCGCGTGATCCAGATTCAGCGCGGCAGCCCGCTCCACCAGCGCCTGCAAGGCGGCGGGCTGGTGGTCTCCGCGGTCGAGCAAAACAGCGCTGCGTGGGTGGCGGGGTTCCGTCCGGGCGACATCATCTATGCGGTCAACCGCCGCCGCATTCAAAGCGCCGGCGAGTTGCAAACGGCACTGCGCGGCGCAAAAAGTTATACGGTGGGCCTGCTGCGGGGCGACTTCAATCTGACAATCATTCTGCGTTAGCGTGCGCGCGCAGCAGCCTCTGCGCACCTCGTGCCGGCATCCCCTGTACCAAGTACTGCGTCAATATGCCATCAGCGCGTGGCGCCGAACGTGATGCGGTGCATGAAGCGCCGGTGCCGCGGCCATTGGTAGTCGAACGAGGCCAAGTGCTGCAGCGCGCAGTTGTCCCACATCAGCAGGTCGCCCACCTGCCAGTGGTGGGTGTAGCGAAAGCGCTCCTGCACCGTGAGGTCGGCAAGCTCGGCAATCAGCGCCAGCGCCTCGGCCTGCGGCATGCCTTCAATGCCCTCGCATTCGCCTTTGTTGACGTACAGGCATTTGCGTTGTGTGTGCGGATGGGTGCGCACCACCGGGTGCACCACGGACGGCTGCGCGCGCCGTAACGACTGATCCTGCTGACCGGTGCCTGTCTTGGCGCGGCGCCCCGCGACCTGATGAATCGCCTGCAGCCCTGCAATGCGTTGTTTCGTGGCATCGGGCAGGCTGTCATACGCCGCGGCGGCGCTGGAAAATTGGGTGTCGCCCAGCACCTTGCCGTTTTCTGTCGGCACTTCGAGCGCGTACAGCAGGGTTGCGCGCGGCGGGTGCTCGACATACGACATGTCGCTGTGCCACACGCTGCCGGCGTCGGCATGGCCGATGTCCTTGCCGTTCTCCTTGATGTTGGAAATGTAGGTGATCTCGGGGTACTTCGGATGTGCATAATGCGTCAGGAAATTCTGATCGATGCTGCCGAAGCGCCGCGCGAACGCTATCAGTTGCGGCTCGTTCAGGGTTTGCCCGCGGATACAGATCACCGATCGTTCGTTGAACGTGTCCTCGATGCGCGCAAAGTCGGCAGTAGACAGCGGCTGTGCCAGATCGACGCTGGTGATATGCGCGCCGATCACGTTGGGGGTATGGATAATCTGCATCAGGCTTACTCCTGGTGAACCATTTCCACTGGCGCCCGACACGAATAATCCGTGTGGACATGTCGATCTACCACGCCCTCAATCCCGCTGCCGGCAACAGGCATTTCAGGCGCCAGTATAGTGTCACGAACGATGTCTGTTTTCGCGTTGGCTGGCAGGCGCGGCGATGGTGCGGTGACGCGCATGAATCGCGAACGACGCATATAAAACGTTTAAAAACAATTGGTTATGATAAACCCCTACCCCAATCCGGCGACACGCGTCAGTCCGCGTGTATGCCGGTATCGCGGATCACCTTCGCCATGCGCGTGATCTCCGCGCGTGCCAGTGCCGCCAATTCCGCCGGCGTGCCATAGGTCGCATCAATGCCGAGTCCGGCAAAGCGTGTCTTGACATCGGGCAACTGCAGCACGCGGCGCGTTTCGCCACTCAGTTTGTCGACGATTGGCTGCGCCACGCCGGCATTCGTCATCAAGCCCCACCACGATTCGAACGCATACCCCGGCACGCCTGACTCGGCCATCGTGGGAAGGTCGGGCGCGATCGGCGTACGCGTGGCGCCAGCGACGGCGAGCGAGCGCAAGCGCCCGGTTTTAACGTGCGCGATCGCCACCGGCATGCTGGCAAACACCAGCTGAATCTGCCCGGCGATCAGGTCGGTGACGGACTGGCCGGTACCTTTGTAGGGCACGTGGGTGATTTTGATGCCGGCGATGGAACGAAACAGTTCGCCGCAGATATGCGCAGGCGTGCCGCTGCCGCCGGTGCCGTAGTTCAATTCGCCGGGACGCGCCTGCGCGAGCCGGATCAGATCGCGCACGTTTTTCACCGGCAGTGACGGATGCACCACCAGCGCGATCGGCCCCACCGCGATTTTTGAAACCGGCGCAAAATCCTTCAGCAGGTCGTAGCCGGGATTGCGATAGAGCGTGGCATTGATGGCCGCCGTCACGCTGACAATCAACAGCGTGTAGCCGTCGGGCGCGGCGCGCGCAGCCACCTGCGTGCCGAGGTTGCTGCCGGCGCCCGGCCGGTTTTCGATGATCACCGGTTGCGACAAACCTTCCGACAGCCGCTGCGCCAGGATGCGGCCGATCAGGTCGCTGGATCCGCCCGGCGGAAACGGCGCAATCAGCCGCACCGGTTTTGACGGATAGGCTTGCGCCCATGACGGCCCGTTGCAGAACGTCAATACGCCCACGGCGGCGCAAGCCGCTGCAATGTGTGTACGGCCAGATTTCATGCACGTTTCTCCGCAAGCGCCCGGTGCGGCCACCGCTTGGCGCCGTGCCGGGCACAGATTATTTTGATGAGTCCTTCAATAGTAGCATTGCGATCGCGCGCGCCGTGCGCTTGACTTACGAAATGGCCTCCCACAAACTTCCCGCTCCCCGCGCAGACCAATGACATGCATGAACCAATGATGAACCGCGTCTGCCGCGTTCGCGCGACGTGACAGGCGATTCCCGAACGGCGTTTTTACAGAATGGCCCATCACTGGTATGGCTGGCACGGGCGGAAGCGGCGTGCCACAAATCATTTCGAAGGATGCACAATGAAAATAACATCCCGGCTTGCCGTGACAGGACTCGGCGCGGCGCTATTGAGCAGCGCCACGGCTTTCGGTCAGGCCTATCCATCCAGGCCGGTGCGCGTGATTGTCCCGTTTACGCCGGGCGGCGGCACCGACGTCGCCACCCGCCTCATCGCGCCCAAATTGTCCGAACGCTTCGGCCAGCCGGTGGTGGTGGAAAACCGCGCCGGCGCCGCCGGCGCGATCGGCGCGGAAGCCACCGTCAAGGCGGCGCCGGATGGCTACACGCTGCTGGTCGGCTCCACTTCCGAGATCGGCATCGGCCCCAGCCTGTACTCGAAACTGCCCTACAACGTGGTGCGCGACCTCGCGCCGGTAGCACCCATTGCGGCAACGCCGATGGTGCTGGTGGTCACGCCATCGCTGCCGGTGCGCACGGCCGGCGATCTGGCCAAACTGGCGCGCGCGCGCCCCGGCGAGATCAACTATGGGTCGGCGGGCGCGGGCACGGGCAACCATATGTGGTCCGTGCTGTTCAGCCATTTGACCGGGGCGAAAATCGTTCATGTGCCGTACAAGGGCGCAGCACCCGCCCAGACCGATGTCATCAGCGGGCAGGTGCAAATGATGTTCACCACCCTGCCCGCGGGGACACCGTTCGTGAAAGCCGGCCGCCTGAAAGCGTTGGCGGTGTCCTCCGCGCAGCGCGCGCCTTCGATGCCCGGGATTCCGACGATGAAGGAGTCAGGCGTCGCCGGATTCGAAGTGGTTTACTGGTATGGCTTTTTTGCGCCCGCCGCGACGCCCAAGGATGTGCTGGCACGCATCGCGGCCGACAGCGCAGCCGTGTTGCGGCAGCCCGATATTGTGAACGGTCTTGCCCATCGCGGGCTGCAGCCGCTGGGCCTGTCGCAGGACGCATTTGCCGCGTTCATCCGTGCCGACATGGAGAAGTGGGCAGTGGTGGTCAAGGCCTCCGGCGCGCGGGTAGACTGAACGGGTGCCGCGGCCGTGATCTACTGCGTTGAACTCGCCTTCTCGCAACCCGCGCGCGAGGCGCAATGGAGCGCGTGGTACTCGCGGCATCTGGGCGTGCTGCTGTCGGTACCGGGCTTTACGACAGCGCAACGCTTCCAAAGCATCGCGCCGTGCCGCGCGCCTTATCTGGCCGCCTATGGCGTAACGTCAGGGGCGGTATTCGACAGCGCGCCCTATCGCGAACGCGGCGGACGCGCCTCGCCAGGCGAATGGGTGCCGCTGATGATCAACTGGGACCGCAACCTGTTCGACGGCCTGGCGCGGATGCCCGAGGTCGGGCCCGATCAGTACCTCGCGGTGGTGGACCGGCCGGCGGACGAGCTCGCCCGGTTTGGTGTGACACTGCAGCGGCTGCAAAGCGCGGGACTCGATTGCACGGTACACAGCCGCGGCATGGCCGTACTGTCCGCGGATCAATATGCCAGCGTGGCCGCGGAGGCCAGCGAACACACCCGCTTCTACCGGGCGCTGACCCCGCAACTTCGCGCCACCGGCTGATCGCGCCATGTCCGCGTTGCTGACGCTGCACGATCCCCGCCAGGCGGCCGCGTATTACGCCGCGGGCCATTGGGGCGACGACACGCTCTACAGCTTGCTGCGCCAGCACGCAGCAACGCGGCCCACGCGATACGCACTGCGCGACAGTGCGCGCCGCCTCACCTGGCGCGAACTGGCGGACTGGGTGGATGTGATCGCGCTCGATCTGCGCGAGGCGGGGATCAAGCCGGGCGACCGCGTGTCCGTATGGCTGCCCAACCGCGCGGAAACCATAGCCGTCACGCTGGCCTGTTCG
>CADECM010000109.1 GCA_902825845.1 uncultured beta proteobacterium | reverse complement strand
CGTCCTCGGCCATCATGTTGCAGGCCATGACGTCGGCGGCATAGTGGTAGGCGTCTTCCAGTCCCATTTCCAGTTGCTGGTAGAACATGCGCTTGCCGGTGCTGACGGCTACCGGTGATTTGGCGATGATGCTTTGCGCGAGGCGGTTGACGGCGCTGTCGAGCTGGTCCGGCGCCACCACGCTGTTGATGAGGCCGCGCTGGCAGGCGGTGGCGGCGTCGATGAAGTCGCCCGTCAGCAGCATTTCCATGGCCTGTTTGCGCGTCATGTTTCGTGCCAGCGGCACGCTGGGCGTCGAGCAGAATAGACCGACATTGATGCCTGACACGGCAAATTTTGCGTTGTCCGAGGCCACCGCCAGATCGCATTGCGCAACCAGCTGGCAGCCGGCCGCGGTGGCGATGCCGTGCACGCGGGCGATCACTGGCTGCGGCAGGCGCGTGATGGCGGTCATCACCGCGCCGCATTGGGTGAACAGCTTGTCGTAGTACGCCTTGTCGGCGGTGGCGCGCATTTGTTTCAGATCGTGGCCGGCGCAGAATGCCGGGCCGTTGGCGGCGATCACCACCACGCGTACGGTCGTGTCCTGTGCAATGGCGTCAAGCGCGGACTGCAGTTCGCCGAGCAGTTCTTCGGACAGGGCGTTGTACTGTCTGGGACGGTTCAGCGTCAGCGTGGCGATACCCTCCTTATCGTCGCGCAGGAGGATTCGTTCTGCGGCGGCAAGGGTGGGCGAGGTGGCAGTGGACATGGCGGGTCTCTCCTTACGATGACACATGCAAGACGCTAAATCTTTCCCAGTGCGCGCAACACCCGTTCCGGTGTAAACGGTTGTGCGGTGACGCGTGCGTTAAACGGCAGCAGTGCGTCGTTGATGGCGTTCATGATCGCGCCGGGCGCACCGGCGGTGCCGGCTTCGCCCGCGCCTTTGGCGCCGAGTTCCGAGGTTTTCGTGGGCGTCACCACGTGGCCGACAATCATGTCGGGCATTTCGCCGGCCATCGGCACCAGGTAATCGGCGAGCGAGCCATTGAGCAACTGGCCGTCGTCGCCATACAGACAATGTTCGGTCATCGCGCCGCCGATGCCCTGCACGATGCCACCACGAATTTGTTCGTCAACCAGTTGCGGATTGATCACAGTGCCGCAGTCTTCCACGCACCAGTGTTTGAGCAGTTTGACGAAGCCGGTGTCGGTATCAACTTCGACCAGCGAGGCCTGAATGCCGTTGGTGAAGGCAAAGCCGTAGCCGCGCGGCGTGTAATGGCGGGTGACCATCAGTTCGCTTTGGAACGCCGGCGGCAGCGTGTCGGGACGGAAGTAGGCGATGCGGCCGAGTTCGGTGAGGCTGAGCTTTACGTCGCCGGTGCGCACGTCAATCACGTTGTCGTCCTTGAGATCGAGCATTTCGCGGCTGGATTGCAGGATGGCGCCGGCGACATCCAGAATGTTCGAACGCAATACCTTGCCTGATTGCAGCACCGCCTCGCCGCCGATGCCAGCGCCGCGCGAGGCCCAGGTGCCGCCGCCGTAGGGCGTGACAGCGGTGTCGCCGGTGACCACGCGCACACGCTCGACGCTGACGCCGACGGCATCAGCCGCGATCTGCGCGAAGATGCCTTCGGTGCCCTGGCCCTGCTCGGTCACGCTCACCAGACAAATCACCATGCCGCTCGGTTCGAGACGCAGCGTGGCGCCGTCCTGCGACGAGATGCGCGCGCCGCCCACGCCGTAGAACGCGGGCGAAGGGTTGGTGACTTCGATCATCGCGGCAAGGCCGATGCCGCGATAAATGCCCTCCGCACGCAGCGCCGCCTGCTCGCGGCGGATCTCAGAATAATTCATTAAAATCAATAACTTATCAAGACACTGCTGATGCGACAACTTTTCCATCTGCATACCCGCGGCCGAGGTATGCGGATAGGCGCCGTCGGGCACCAGATTGCGGCGCCGAAATTCCGCGGGGTCAATGCCGAGCTTGTGGGCGGCGAGATCGACAATGCCTTCGGTGATGGCCACGGCAATCGGGTGGCCCACCGCGCGATATTGGCAGGTCACGTTCTTGTTGGTGAACACCACGTTCAATTTCGCGCGGTACTCCTTGTGCCGGTACGGCCCGCCGGTGAGGTTGACCACCTGATTGCCTTCGATGCCGCTGGTGCGCGGGTACACCGAGTAGGGTCCGATGCCGGTGAGATCATCGAGATCAAACGCCAGAATGTCGCCGGACTTGCTGCACGCCATGCGCAGCTTGATGTCGTGCTCGCGCGCGTGAATGTCGGAGAGGAAGGATTCCATGCGGTCGGCGATGAATTTCACCGGGCGTTTCAACATCACCGCCAGCGCCGCAGTGGCCATTTCGTCGGCGTAGACATGCACCTTGATGCCGTAGGAGCCGCCGACGTCCTTTGCAATCACCCGCACATTGCCTTCGGGAATATCGAGATGCCGCGAAAAAATATCCTGCATCATGTGCGGCGCCTGCGTCGAGTGGTGCACCGTCAGCGTGTTCTCGGCGGCGTTGTAGTCGGCCAGTATCGCGCGTGACTCGGGCGTAACGCCGGTGTGGCGGCCGAAGGTGTAGGTTTCTTCCACCACGATGCCATCAACGGCCGCGGCGGCGAACGCAGCATCCACGCCGTCGGTGGCGAATTCACGGCTGAAGCAGATGTTGTCGCTGAATTCGGAGTGAATCACCGGCTTGCCGGCGAGTGCCGCGGCCATGTCGGTGACCGCCGGCAACGGCTCCCACGTTACCTCGATCTTGTCGAGCGCGTCTTCGGCCTGCGCGCGCGATTGCGCGACTATGGCGGCGACCGCCTCGCCCTGCCAGCACGCGCGCTCGATGGCGATGGCGTGTTGCGTGGCGGATTTGATGCCCTTCAGATGGCCGAGCACGGCGACCCACGGCTTGCAGAATGGGGCGAGCGCGGCGCCATCCACCGCGGCAATCACGCCGGGCATGGCGCGCGCTGCGGCGAGATCGAGCTTGACGATGCGCGCATGCGCGTGCGGGCTGCGAAAAAACACCACATGCGCCAGTCGCGCCACGCGCAGATCGTCGACATAGGCGCCGCGCCCCTGCAGCAGGCGCTTCGCGTTGGCGCGCGGGATGCTTTGCCCGATGTAGGGTGCGTTCACTTGCGGCGCGCGGCGAGCGTGGTTTCCACCGCGTCGACAATGGCCTGATAGCCGGTGCAGCGGCAGTAGTTGCCGGAAATGTGTTCGCGTATCTGTTCGCGCGAGGCGTGCGGGTTTTTCAAGGCGAGGTCCTGCGCGGTGAGCAGCATGCCCGGGGTGCAGAATCCGCATTGCAGCGCGTTGCGCTTGTGAAAGGCGTCCTGCAGATCGGCGATTTCGCCGTTGTCCGAAACGCCTTCGATGGTTTCGACGTTGCGGCCTTCCGCCTGTACCGCCAGCATCAGGCAGCCGCGCACGATGGCGCCGTCCACCCGCACCGTACACGCGCCGCACACACCGTGCTCGCAGCCGATGTGGGTGCCGGTGAGGCCCATTTCCTCGCGCAGAAAATCCACCAGATTCTGCCGCACGGGTATGCGCCGCGTCACGGATTCGCCGTTGATGTTGAGCGTGGTGTCGATAATGGTGTCGGGCGTGTCCATGCGGCGGCTCAGGCGAGGAGTTGTTTCATCGCGCGTTCGGTCAATACGTGCGCGAGATGCAGTTTGGTGGCGGCGGAATGGTAGAGATCGGCGGCGGGATCCAGTTCATGCGCCAGGTGCTGCTGTGCCTGTTGCAATGATAATACAGAAAATCCTTTAGAAACAAATACTTGTGATGTGTCGTGCGCATACGCCGGGCGATCGCCGGTGCCAAGGTAGGTCAGCCGCAGATCGTTGAGGGTGCTGCCCGTGACGTTGCCGATCGCGGCGATACCGACGATCGCATAGTCGCCGCGCCGCCGCGCGAGCTCGAGAAAGGCGTGCCGACAGCCCGCGCCGGGGATGGGAATGATCACTTCACTTAGCACCTCGCCAGGCGTGATCGCCGTGGTGTAGAGGCCCTGGAAAAAATCGCGTGCCGCCACGCGCCGTGTGCCGCTGGCACTGGCGAGAACCATCTGCGCGTTCAGCGCCACGCAACAGGTGGGCCATTCCGCGGCCGGGTCCGCCATCGCGAGGCTGCCGCCGAAGGTGCCGCTGTTGCGGATTGCGGGATGCGCGATATGCGGCGCAGCATCGGCCAGCAGCGGCAGGTGCTTGCGAACGTCGGGCGATTCGCCGATTGCCGCATGGGTCGTCAGCGCGCCGATATGCACATGGCCATCGGCGACGTGGATGCCGGCGAGTTCGTGCAGGCGGCTGATATCGATCAGCACCCGCGGCGACGACAGGCGCATGTTGAGCGCGGGCATCAGGCTTTGTCCGCCGGCGAGCAGCTTCGCGTCGTCGCCATGTGCCGCCAGCAATTCGATCGCGTGCGCCAGACTGCGCGCCCGCGCGTAGGCGAACGGCGGCGCTTTCACCGTAATACCCCTGACGGTGCGACGCGTGCGGCCATGGCTATTTCACGCCGTACTTGGCGCGGTAATGCTGCGCCAGCACGCGGCGGTTTTGTTGGTTCAGGGCGGCGTTTGGCACGGGTGCCAAGGGCCGCTGGAGGTTGCGCCGGCGCTTGGCGCCCGCAGGTTGAGGCTGGACAGGTTTGGTGGGCACGGTCAGATTCCGGCAGGTGACGTTATGCCATTTTACAAGGTCAGCGCGCAGCGGTGCCGCACGCTGCGGCAGCGCCACGCGCAGCGCTGCCAATTGCGGCGGCCAAATTTTGAATTCATAAAAATTTGTTTTAAAACAGATAGTTATACCTCTTCGTGCGAGCGCGGGCGAAGTTGCGGTGAGGCGGTGCCGCCGTAGTCACGGTTTGTGCAAAAGTGACCTTGCTTGTTGAATGCAAAGTCCTTAGGCTAATCTGCGGCATTGGGGTTACCGTCGAGCGCGTTGTTTCGGCGCTCCGGCGATCCATCCACAACAGGCGGCACAGATGATCCAAGAGCGACGCAAAGATTTCGCAACGCGCGAGGCGTTTAACGAAGATACCTTTCGCACCCTGTTCCAGACGGCTTCGATCGGCATGGTGATTTCGGAAACGGGCACGCGGCGCTTGCTGCACGTGAATGAAAAGTTCTGCCAGATTACCGGCTACGCGCGGCAGGAACTGATCGGCATGCGGGCGCTGGATCTGACGCATCCTGACGACCGGCGGAGCGACGACGAGAAATACCAGCTGGCGATGCGCAGCGGGGCATCCCAGAATCTGTCCGAGAAACGCTATCTGCGCAAGGACGGCAGCGTGGCATGGGTGCGCATCAACGCCAGCTATGTGCGTGGTGCGGCGGGCGAGCCGCTGCGCACCATGGCGGTGGTCGAAGACGTCACCGAACGCATGCAGGCCGAAGCTGCTGCGCGTCAGACCGAACGCAGGCTCAAGACCTTTCTGGACGGCATTCCGGACCGCGTGCGGATGAAGGATGCCGAGGGCCGCTATGTGGCGGCGAGCCTGAGCGACGCGCAGGCGCTGGGCGTGGCAACGGTCGACGAAATCATCGGCAAAACGCTGGCGGATTTTCGGCCTGCGGCGGTGGCGCGCCGGGAGATGGACGAAGACCGGGAGATCATGCGTTCGCGGCGCACGCTGCGCGCCGAACACCGCCGCGGCGACGGCCAGTGGTACGACGTGATCAAGGCGCCGATCTGGGATGAGTCGGGCAAGCCCGCGGGCGTGGTGACCGTGGCGCGCGATATCACTGAACGCAAGCGCATCGAGGAAGAATTGCGGGAAACCGAATACCGGCTGCGCGAATTTCTGGACGGGATTCCGTCGCGCGCCTGGTTCAAGGATGCGCAGGGTCGCTATCTGATGCTCAACAGCCGCGAAGCGGCGGCGCGCGGGTCGCAGGCGGATTCGATGATCGGCAAATCGGCGCAGGAATTGCTGACGGCAGAGGAGGCCGATCTGGTCGACGCGGAGGACAACCGCGTGCTGGAGGAAGGCAAGACCATGCGTATCGAACGCCAGTCGAACGTCAATGGCGAATGGCACGAAATCGTCAAGGCGCCGGTGCGCAGCCGCGATGGCGCGGTGATCGGCATCGTCGGTGTATCGCGCGATATCAGCGAACGCAAGCGGGCGGAAACCGCATTGCGCGAATCGGAATCACGCCTGCGCGCGTTTCTGGATGCCATTCCGGACCCGGCGTGGCTCAAGGATACCGACGGACGGTTTAGCGCGGTCAATCGCAGTTATGCCGCGACAGTCGGCTTGTCGCCCGCGGACATTCTGGGCAAGAGGTCGCTCGACCTCGTGCCCCTGAACAGCGCGGCGGCGCTGGATGTTGAAGCGGAGGACCAGCAGGTGATGAAGGCGGCGGGTCCGATGCGTTTTGAGCGGGCGTTCATCCGCGACGCCGAATCGCGGTGGCATGAAATCATCAAGGCGCCGATCCGCGGCGAGGATGGCGCGGTCATCGGCCTGGTCGCGGTCGCGCGCGACATTGGCGAGCGCAAGCGTGCCGAGGCGGAACTGCGCGCCGCCAAGGCCGCCGCCGAAGACGCCAATCGCGCCAAGGGCGAGTTCCTGTCCCATATGAGCCACGAATTGCGCACGCCGATGAACGCGATTCTCGGATTCACCGAACTGGCGCTGCTGGAACAGCCGGATGCGAGCCAGGTGGAGCATCTGATCAAGATCACCGCCGCCAGCAAGTCCCTGTTGCGGGTAATCAACGATGTGCTCGATTTCGAGCGCGTGGAAGCCGGCAAGGTGCAACTGGAGTCGATCGATTTCAGGCTCAGTGATGTGTTGCAGAACGTGCGCGATGTGGTCGAACATAGCGCCGCCGAGAAAGGGCTCGCGTTGCGGATGACGGCGGAAGACGGCGTGCCGCCGCGGCTGAACGGCGATCCGGTTCGCGTCGGACAGGTGCTGATCAATCTGTGCGCGAATGCCGTGAAGTTCACCGCGCGCGGAACGGTTGAATTGCGGGTGCGTGCCGACGCTGCCACGAGCGCGCCGCGAATGCTGCACTTCTCGGTGCGCGATACCGGCATCGGCATCAGCGCCGAGGAGCAGGCGCGGCTGTTTCAACCGTTTACGCAGGCCGACAGTTCAACCACGCGGCGTTATGGCGGCACCGGACTGGGCCTGGTGATCTGCAAGCGTCTGATCGAACTCATGGGCGGACGCATCTGGATCGAGAGCAAAGCGGGCGCGGGCACCACGGTGCAATTCACGCTGCCCTGCGTGGTGGCGCGCGAGTCCGTGCCGGCGACCACCGGCAAGGCCGGCGAGCAGCTGCCGGTGGAAGCCGAGGCCCTGCGCGGCAAACGCGTGCTGATCGTCGACGATCACCCGATCAATCGCATGCTGATGGGCAAACTGCTCAAGCTTGCGGGCGCCGAGAGCGTGCCGGCGGAAAGCGGCGTCGACGCGCTGCGCGTGCTGGAGGCTGAGTCGCGCATGGATCTGGTGCTGATGGACTTGCGCATGCCGGAAATGGACGGCTACGAAGCCACGCGCCGCATTCGTGCCGATGCGCGCTGGTCGCATCTGCCGATTGTGGCGGTGACGGCTTCGGCGGCGACCTACGAGCGCGCGCGCTGCATGGCGGTGGGCATGAACGACGTGATGATCAAACCCATCCACCAGTCCGTGTTTTTTCCGGTGATCGCCGCGGCGATGAAACGGGAAGTAACAAAAAATACTTTAAAAACAAACACTTAGAAAGTATCTGTCGGTCCGCGGCAGTTACAGCCGCGGTACCCCGGAAGCGATGATCTGGCGACGGAATTTTTCCACTTCCCCGCGCACGAATTTTGAATATACCGCCGGTGGCTCGCCCCCGGCGGTAAAGCCCAGTTGCGTCAGGCGGTCGCGCACCTGCGGCGTGCCGAGCGCGTGCACGACGGCTTTGTGCAATGCGGCGATGGCCGCCGGCGGCGTGCCCGCAGGCGCAAAGATGCCGTTCCAGTATTCAAACGCGTAGCCGGTTGTTCCGAGTTCCGCGAGGGTGGGCAGATCAGGGATCAGCGCGTTGCGCTTGACGCTGGAGATGCCGAGCGCGCGCATGCGGCCCGATTTGAGATGCTGCATGCTGGCCAGCGGCGTGAGCAGCGCGCAATCGATTTCACCCGACAGCAGTGAAATTTCGGTCGGTGCACTGCCCTTGAAATTGACGTTGTTCATCTGCATGTCGAGCTGTTTCCATAGCGCGTCACCGGCAAACTGTCCGGTGGCGCCGGCGATGCCGACAGTGGTCTTGCCGGGCCGCTTCTGGGCGTAGGCGATAAATTCCTTCAGGGTTTTCGCCGGCAGTTTGGGATGAATGGCCACCACCAGCCCGGTGGTGCCCATCATGCTGACCGGCTGAAAGTCGCGCAGGATGTCGTAGGGCAGCTTGCGATACAACGTGGCATTGATCGCATGCGTGCCGCTGTTGCCCACGCAGATGGTGAGGCCGTCGGGCGGGGCGTGCGCGCACAACTCGGCGCCGACCACGCCGTTACTGCTGGGGCGGTTGTCGACCACGATGGTTTGTCCCAGCGACTCGCCCATCTGCGGCGCCAGCAGCCGCATTTGCACATCGGAAGGGCCACCGGGCGGAGAGGCGACGATGGACCGAATCGGCCGCTTGACCGTGTTCTGTGCGTGCGCCGGACTGGCGATGGCGCAGGCGAGCGCTGCTATGGCGATGGTACGGGTATGCATGTAGTCTCCTCGAGCATTTTATTGGCGCGCATTGTGCGAGCAGATCAGCCGGCGCGCAAGTGCCGATCACTGCCGATCGCCACGCGGGGCGCGACGATGGTGGGCTATTTCACGGCCCATCGCGCGCGGGCATCACCCTGCGACAGGCATCACGCGCGGTTGGGTTTGGCGCGCCCCATGACCCACGCCGGAATGAGCGCAAACACAAAGACCACGCCCACCACCAGAAAACTGTCGCGAAATCCCATGGTATAGGCTTGCGCATAAATCAAGCGGCTGAGGTAGTTCATGGCGCCAGCCGCCTGCAGGTTCTCGGGGACGCCGGCTTGCGCCAGCATGGCCTGAATCGATCGCAGCAGTTCAACGGTGGTGCCGTTGGCGGCGGTCTGCGTGGCGGTAAGCGTGTCACTGTGGAAGAACGTGCGCTGGCCGAGCGTCACCGACAACAGGTTGACGCCGAAGGCGCCGCCCAGTTGGCGCGCGAAGTTGATCATGCCCGCGCCCTGGCTCAGATGTTCGGGCTTCAGCGCGCGCAGCGCGGCGACATTCAGCGATGGCTTCATGATGGCCAGCCCGATGCGCGAAAACACCACCGCCCACGCCATGCTCCAGAAGGTCATGTTCGAGTTCACCTGCGCCAGCCAGAACGATGAAATGCCGAAGCTCACCAGCCCGGCAATGACCAGCGTGCGCGCGGCAAGCCGGTCGCTCAGGTAACCCGCGATGGGCATGCAGATGCCCATGATGATGCCCGCGGGCATCAGCAGCAGTCCGGAAGCAAGCGGCGTGAAGTGCTGCAGGGACTGCACGTACAGCGGAACCAGATAGGTGGAGCCGAACAGTCCGATGCCGAAGATGCAGGCGACCGCGGCGGAGGCGGTAAACGACACATTGGCGAACACGCGCAGATTCACCAGCGGCTTGTCGATGTGCAGTTCCCACCACAAAAATGCCGCGGTGCCGATCAGGGAGAGGGTGATCAGCCCGAGGACGAAATCCGAATGCCATCCTTCACGCTGGCCATTGGACAGGCCCGTAAGCAGACTCGCCAGCGAGGCGGCCATCAGCACAAATCCGGTCCAGTCAAAACGCGTGCGCGGGCCGGCTTCCTCGCGTTCCGGCAGGAATACGCTGCCCATCATGATCGAGGCAATGCCGATGGGCATGCCGATGTAAAAGATGTAGCGCCAGTTGAATTGCTCGATGACGATGCCGCCCAGCGTGGGCCCCAGCGCCGGTCCCAGCAGCACGCTCATGCCGAAAAAGCCCATCGCCATGCCGCGCTGATTCGGGGGAAACACGCGAAATATGGTGAACATCGCCAGCGGCTGCAGGATGCCGGCAATGCCGCCCTGCACGATGCGCGCGAAGATCAGTACCGTATCGTTGGGGGCGAGACCGGCCACCGCGAGCGCACCGATGAATACGCCCAGGGCAACGACGAAGGTCTTGCGCGACCCGAAACTGTGTATCAGCCAGGCATTGACCAGCATGCCGATGGTTTGCGCCGCCAGCGCGCCGGTCGACAGCCACTGCGCGCGATCCTGTCCCACGCCGAAGGCGCCCATGATGTCGGGGAACGCGACGTTTACGATGGTGGTGGTGATCATGGCCGCAAGCGTGCCCAGCATCACGGTGATGGTGGCAAACCACTGGTAGCGCGGGCCGAAGCGCGCGAACAGGTCTTCAGTGGTTTCGGGTTTCAATGTAAACCTCGACCATCATGCCGGGGCGCAGGCGCGGGTCATTCTCAAGCAGTTTCACGCGCAGCGGCAGGCGCTGCGTGATCTTGGTGAAATTGCCGCTGGGGTTGGGATCCGGCAACAATGCAAAGCGATTGGTGGCGGCCTGCCCGATGCGGAACACCTCGCCCTTGAATTTCGTGCCGGGATAGGCGTCGACATGGATGTCCGCTTTCATTCCCTGCTTGATGCGGCCCACATCCGTCTCGCGGACATTGGCTTCGACCCAGGTCTTGTCGGGGTCGTGAAACATCAGGATGCGCTGCCCGGCCGACACGTGCTCGCCCTTGCGCACAAAGGTCATCACCACCTTGCCGTCGCTCGGCGCCTCGAGCGTGCGGTCGGCGATGTCGATTTCGCGGCGCTTGATTTCGGCGCGCATTTCATCGGCCTGGCGCATCAGCACCAGCAGCTGCTGCTCGATGACGTTGATCTGGCGCCGGCTGCCGCCCGCGGACGATAGCGTGCCGCGCACCGCGGCGACTTCCGCCAGCGCCTTGCGATGGCGCTGCTGCGCCTGTTGATGGGTGCTGCGTGCCTGTTCGATTTCCTGCCCCGAAACGTATTTTTCGAGCGACTGCATGCGCTTGTTTTCGAGTTCCGCCTGCTTGAGCTGCGAGCCGAGCGCCGCGGCTTCCGCTTCCGCCGCGGCGAGGCGGTTGGATTCCGCCTGCACGCGGCCCAGCGTTTCCTGATCCACCTGCCCGGTTTGCGCGCGCATCGCCGACATCTGGCTTTCGATGCCCTGCAGTTTCGCCACCAGCACTTCGCGCATCAGCACGGAGTCGCGATTGTCGATGCGCGCCAGCAACTGCCCCTTCTTGACCACGTCGCCTTCGATCACCGTCAGGTCCATCAGCACGCCGGACACGCGGCTCGACATTGTCACCACTTCGCCGTCGATGCGCGCATCGTCGAGATAAACATGGATGGAGCGCTGATATAACCAGTGGCCGGCCCACGCCAGCAGGGCAATCGCTGCCACGATCAGTGCCCAGTTTTTGAGTTGCGTGCGCGGCCGTACGGAGGGAGCGCGGGGAGGTGTAGAAGAGGGTGTAGAGGGTGAAGCGGAACTCATCAGGGCGTTTTCGCTGGTTGCGGATTGAGACCAGGCATTCCACGATGCAGTCGCAACGCGTATCCAGCCGTGTTCTGAATGACCGATTATCTCGCTTCGAGTTTCATTTAAGCAAGTGATCTTGTTTGGCAAATGCCCCCGGCGAGGGGCTTCCGCGATGTGGATAATCTGTGTGCGATGCCGGCGGCAGGAGGAAGGCGGCGTATCATCGCTGCTTCCAACGCCGCCTAACTGATGAAAGGCTGAAGCCATGTCGCGCGATCAGCAGGCGCTTTCTGCCGCAACGTTCGGCGGTCCGCCGTTGAGCTGCGACTGCCATTTTCACGTGTTTGGCGATCCGGCGCATGCCGACGCGATGGTGATCGTGCAAGCGCTGGCCGCCGCCGCACCCGGCTGCATCCTTCGGGGCAGCGATTACGCCGGTCTTTCGCACGCGGACAAAGCGAACTCGGCGGCCTTGTTCAATCTGCTGAAGCAATGAATTTTCGACGCCACCACGCGGCATCAGGTGTAGGTGCATGATTTGTGGAAGTTCCTAAATTTACTGAATAAAATCAATAGGTTATATCATGAGGCTATGGGTGCAGGTATTTTCGTCGCGGGAACGCAATCCCAATTTTCACGAGGCGCTGGCGCAGCACCTGCAATCCGTTGTCGAGCCAGGCACGCAGATCGAAGTGCACGGCACGAAAAAGGGCGGCCTCGGCGAGCAGTTCCGGTTTTTTCAGGCGCTTGATTTGCCGGACATCATCGACAATGTTCTGACATGCAAGCATGCCAGCGGCGAGCAGCGTTACGACGCATTCGTCTCGCTTAATTCGACCGATCCGGCGCTGGTGGAGGCGCGCGAAATACTCGACATTCCGGTGCTGGGTTTTCTGGAAACCACCGCGCTGATGTCGTGCATGATGGGCCGCAAGTTTTCGTTGATCACGCCCAATCCCAAGTTCGCGCTGTCGTTCGAGCAGAAATTGCGGCTGTACGGCCTGAGCGAACGCCTGGCGTCGATCGAGGCCATGAACATTCCGAATCTTGCCGACTTCCGTCAGGGTTTCATCGATCCGGTCGCGCACCAGCGGGTGATGAACGAATTCGACGCGGCGGCGCGGCGCGCGGCGGCGGCGGGCGCGGAAGTGCTGATCCCCTGCGGCTCGCATGCCGTGCTGCAGGCGCGGCGCGGCCTGCGCGAGATCGATGGCGCGCTGATCGTGGATGGCCTGGCCATGCTGATCAAGATGGCGGAAACGGCGGTCAGACTGCACAAGATCATGGGCACGGTGGTAAGCCGGAAAATGCTCTACCAGATGCCGGATCCGCAGGTGCTGCAACGCGCAAAACTGGACTACGGCATTGATCTTTGATTATGTGAACAATGTCACTATTGCGAGGGAAATGTCATTGAACGGGCCGCCGTAGCTTGCAATGATTGCGCCGCTGATGATCGTGGCGCTGTGCGATCGATGACTCCCGCGCGCCACCTCCGAGGTTCCCCGGCCCAATGGAGATTGTCGAATGACGCGCGAACTCTTGCTGCTGTTTTTCACCATGACCGCGCCGGCGCACGCAAAGGCCGTGGATGCGGGGGTATCGGCAGTGCAGGGGCAACCCGGCTATTATGGCCGGCTCGATGTCAGCAACATGCCGCGTCCCCAGCTCGTACAGCTCCAGCCCGTGACCATTCAGCCGGTGCGCAAGGCGGCGCGTCAATCGCTGTTCCTGCGCGTGCCGCAGACCCATCGAAAGCAGTGGAACATTCATTGCTACAAGTACGATGCGTGCCGACAGCAGGTCTATTTTGTGCAGGACCGCTGGTACGATGACGTGTACGTGCCGCATTACCGCCAGCACCGCGAGTCGCAGGTCAAGGGCCTCGATCAACCCGGCGCTTAGCAGCGCACCCGCCGGTAAGGGTCTCGCGCCCAGGGCCGCCATCAGCGGCCGGCTTGTTCCGCCGGCTTGCGCAGGGCCTGCCGCGTGTCAAGCGTTTGCACAAATGGCGCGCGGCGGACGGATCATCTGCGTTGGCTTTGAATGGACATGAGAATGCGCCTGGCGCATGATTGCCCGCGATGGGTTTTTGACAAGCGGAAAATCAACGCGGAGCACATCATGAGCCTCGATGCATTGAATTCATTGTTGCCGATTGCCGGCTGGCCGGCGGATCGCGCGCGCGCGGTGGAAGTCAGCGGTGGCACCGATCCCATATTGCCAACGCCGTTTCGCATCACGGAGACCGCGGTGGCATCGCTGGCGGCGGTGGGCATGGCGGCTTCCGACTTGTGGGAAATGCGCACCGGTCGTCAGCAACAGATCGGCATTGACGCGCGCCAGGCGACGGCGTCATTGCGCAGCGGCAGCTATCTGAACATCGAAGGCACGCCGGTGCCCAATGGACGCAATGCCGTGATGGGCACCTATCCCGCAAAAAATGGCCGCTGGAGCTATTTGCACTGCAACTTTCCCAATCATCGTGCCGCCGCGCTCAAGGTGCTGGGCGTACCCGAGGAGCGAGATGCGGTGCGCAAGGCGGTGGCGCAGTGGGACGCGTTGGAACTGGAAGAGGCGATCATCGCCGCCAACGGCGCCGGCGGCATGGTGCGCAGCATGGCGGAGTGGGCACAGCACCCGCAGGGCATCGCGATTGCCGGATTGCCGCTGATGGAGATTGTCAAGATTGGCGACAGTCCCGCCGAGCCGCTGCCCAAGGGCGATCGCCCGCTGTCGGGGATTCGCGTGCTCGATCTGACGCGCGTGATTGCCGGGCCCACCTGCGCCCGCACACTGGCCGAACAGGGCGCCGAGGTGCTGAAGATTACCGGCAAGCACCTGCCCAGCCTGGGCCGTCAGGAATACGATACCGGACACGGCAAATTGTCGGCGCATCTCGATCTGCGCGAGGCGAAGGACGTGGAGATTCTGCGCGGCCTGGTGCGCCAGACAGATATGTTCTCGCAAGGCTATCGTCCGGGGACGCTTGGCAACCGGGGTTTTTCGCCTGAACAGTTGGCGCAACTGCGCCCGGGCATCATCGTGGTCTCGCTGTGCGCCTTTAGCCACGTTGGACCGTGGGCGTCGCGCCGTGGCTTTGACACCGTGGTGCAGACCGTGAGCGGCATCACCCACCGCCAGGGCGAGCTGTTTCCCGGCGCCGCGCCCGGCCCGCAGTTCTATCCGGTGTCGGCGATCGATTTTCTCACTGGCTACCTGATGGCGTTCGGCGCCATGGTGGCACTGGCGCGGCGCACGCGCGAAGGCGGCAGCTGGCTGGTGCGCATCTCGCTGGCGCAGGTCGGGCGTTGGCTGGTGGAACGCGGGCAGGTGCCTGAAGCCGAACTCAAGGACGTGATCAAGGAATTCACACCCGCGGAACTCGAACGCTGGACCATGTCCAGCACCACGCCGGCCGGCAAGCTGCGGCACCTCGCGCCTGTGATCCGCATGTCCGAAACGCCGCCGCGCTGGGACAAACCCACCGTGCCGCTGGGTTATCATCCACCGGTTTGGCCCGCGTAACCGGGTTCGTTTCACTTGACCGTATTGGAGTAACCATGCGCAATCGTGTGCGCGCCGTATTGGCTTTGTGTGCGTTCGTGGCGGGATCCT
The DNA here is from genome assembly GCA_902825845.1 of uncultured beta proteobacterium. Lineage (GTDB taxonomy): Bacteria > Pseudomonadota > Gammaproteobacteria > Burkholderiales > SG8-41 > UBA5216. The sequence continues at coordinate 1,398 of CADECM010000109.1, read as the reverse complement.
GTTTCGCAGCGGAATATCCCGAAAAGGCTGTTCGGTTCATCGTGCCGTTCCCGCCGGGCGGCGGCACGGATGCGCTCGCGCGCATACTGGCCGCGAAGCTGGCCGAGGGCTGGGGGCAGCAGGTGCTGGTCGACAACCGGGGTGGCGCACAGGGCAGTCTCGGCACGGCGCTGGGCGCCAAGGCCGCGCCCGACGGCTACACCATTCTGCTGGGCCACTCTGGCTCGCTGGTCATCAATCCGCACATGTACAAGAATCCGGGCTACGACACATTGAAGGACTTTGCGCCGGTGTCGCGCGGCACCGAAATGCCGTTCATTCTTGTGCTGCATCCGTCGGTGCCGGCGACGTCGATGAAGGCGCTGGCGCAGCTTGCAAAACAACATCCTGGCAAACTGACCTTCGCATCCACGTCCGCCGGCCCGCAACTGATGGGCGAGCTGTTCCGCCTTACCACGGGCACGGACATGGTGCATGTGCCGTACAAGGGCGCGGGTCCGGCAGTGGTCGATTTGCTGGGCGGGCACGTCGGCATCATGTTCTCGGTGCCCAGTTCCGTGGCGCCGCATATCCGCACCGGCAAACTGCGCGCGCTGTCGGTATCCGGCGCGCAGCGCAATGAAAGCCTTCCCGAAGTACCGACCATGAGCGAAGCCGGCTTCAAGGATTTTGGCGACGCGCGCGAGTGGTACGGCATCGTCGCGCCCGCAGGAACCGCGGCGGACATCGTGGGCAGGCTTAACGCTGCGGTGGTGCGGGTGCTGAACGCGCCGGACGTGCACAAGCGCCTGCAGCCGCTTGCGCAAAAGCCGGTGCCCGGCACGGCCGCAGAATTTGGCGACTACATCCGCGCACAGTATGTGCTGTGGGGCAAAGTGGTGAAAGCCACCGGCGCGAAGGTGAATTAGGGGTGGTGCCCGCACCTTCCGCCGCGAAAGCCATACGGGCGCTCATTGCGTAATCGCGACACACTTTTCCAGGAGCAAATCGATGTGTGATGCGATTGGTCGGGGATTACTGTTGTCCCGGGTGTTGGTCCGACCCGCGGCATTTGTTGCCTTTTGGGTTGCCTCCTGCATGGTGTCTGCCGCGACTTTGCAGGTCGGTACCAACAAGCCGTTCCAGACCATTGCCGCGGCAGTTTCCGCGGCACAAGCCGGGGACACGATCGAGATTGACGCCGCGATCTATCCCAACGAGATCATGACCATCAGCAAGAACAATCTGACGTTGCGCGGCGTGGGCGGGCGCGCGCATCTGAAGTGGGGCACGGGAAACTATCTGACCAATACCGCCACCATCGGCAACGGCAAGGCCATTTTCGTGATCAGCGGCAACAACGTGATGATTGAGAATATCGAGTTCTCGGGTGCGAAGGTGGTGGATGAAAACGGCGCA
>CADECM010000108.1 GCA_902825845.1 uncultured beta proteobacterium | reverse complement strand
CTCGCCGCGCGCCAGTGCGGGCTTCAGCATATTGCCGGCGTCGATCGCACCCTCGGCCTTGCCGGCACCCACCATGGTGTGTAATTCATCAATAAAAACAATGGTTTGCCCTTCATCCTGCGCGATTTCCTTGAGCACAGACTTGAGCCGTTCCTCGAATTCGCCGCGGTACTTGGCGCCGGCCAACAGCGCAGCCATGTCGAGCGACAACACGCGCTTGTTCTTCAGGGTCTCGGGCACTTCGCCATTGACAATGCGCTGCGCAAGGCCTTCGACGATCGCAGTCTTGCCCACACCGGGCTCACCGATCAGCACCGGGTTATTCTTGGTACGGCGTTGCAGGATTTGAATCACACGGCGGATTTCATCGTCGCGGCCGATCACCGGATCGAGCTTGCCCGCGCCGGCGCGCTCAGTGAGATCCAATGTGTATTTCTTCAGTGCCTCGCGCGCACCTTCCGCTTCCGCGCTTTGCACGCCTTCGCCGCCACGCACCGCGTTGATCGCCTGCTCCAATGCCGGGCGCGCCACGCCACTCTGCTTGAGCAGGCGGCCGGTTTCGCCTTTGTCCTGCGTCAGCGCCAGCAGAAACATTTCCGACGCGATGAACTGATCATCGCGCTTTTGCGCTTCCTTGTCGGTGACATTCAACAGGTTGCCGAGGTCGCGCGACACATTGACTTCACCGCCGGTGCCCTCCACCTTGGGCAGTCGCTCGATCGACTGGGTCAGCGCCCCGCGCAGCGCCTGCACGTTGCCGCCCGCGCGGCCCAGCAGCGATGCCGTGCCGCCATCCTGCTGGCCGATCAGCGCATGCAGCAGATGCTGCGGCTCGATATAGGGATTGTCATGCTTCACCGCCGCGCTTTGCGCGTCGGCGAAGGCCTGTTGAAACTTGGTGGTGAATTTGTCGAAACGCATCGCATCCCGCCCGTGAGTGTCTGTATGCGTTCACAGATGGGGGCCGCATGCGGCGATTCAAGCGAGCGCGGAGAATCAGCGCAATTATCTGATTTAAATCAATTTTTGTCACAGATTAACGCGAATTCGCGCAGATTACTGCAACAACCCGGCGGGCTCCGCCCTTAATCTGCGTCAATTCGTGTCAATCTGCGGCTAAAGGGTTTTGACGTTGTCGATGACAACATCAACGCGCAGCCAGCGTCGCGATGTGTCCGAGCAACTCGCCTTCCTCGTAGGGTTTGCCGAGGAACACGTCGACGCCGATTTCGCTCGCATGCTGACGATGCTTTTCCGCTGTGCGCGAGGTGATCATGATGACCGGCAGACCCTTCAAAACCTCATCGGCGCGCACATTGCGCACCAGATCAAAGCCGTCCATGCGCGGCATTTCCACGTCGGTGATCACCACGTCGGGCAGCTGGTCGCGCAATTTCTCCAGCGCTTCAACGCCGTCCTTGGCCACCACCACGCGATAGCCTTCACGGGTAAGCAGGCGGTCGGTGATCTTGCGCACGGTGAGTGAATCGTCCACCACCAGCACGATACGCTGACGCTCGGGTTCTGCCCGCGAGGCCGGCTGTGCCGCTGCGCCGGACGGGTGGAGCGCCTGCGCGGCGGCCGCAGCCGCGCTTTGCTCAAGGTGGCGCGCGGTCAGCAGCAGGGGATTGAGGATCAGCACGGTCTCGCCTGATCCCAGCACGGCCGCGCCGGTGACGCCCGGCACGCGCGCCAGCTGCGGGCCGATATTCTTGATCACGATTTCCTGGCCGCCGACGATGTCGTCCACCTGAATCGCGGCGCGATTGGCGCCGGTACGCAGCAGCAGCACCGAGCCGTACTGCGGCGTTTCAGCGTCTGCTTCCATGTCCAGCAATCGGGCAAGGTGATAAAACGGATAGGGCGTGTCCTGCCATTCGATCTGGCGCGCGGCATGCGCCGCCGCCAGCACATCCGATTTCAGGCGCTGCACCTGCTCCACCATCAGCGTGGGCACCGCGTACGCGTTTCCGGCCAGACGCATCACCACCGCCTGCAACACTGACAGCGTCTGCGGCAGATGAATGGTGAACTGCGTGCCTTTGCCACGCCCGGTCTGGGTGGACACGCGCCCACCCAATGCCGTCACCTCGGACATCACCACATCCATGCCCACGCCGCGTCCGGCTTCCGTGGTTACGACATTGGCCGTGCTGAAGCCGGAACGGAAAATAAAATTGGCAATCTGCTGATCCGTCAGCGGCTCATCTTCGCGCATCATCTCCAGACCGATGGCCTTTTCGCGTATGCGCGCGATGTCCAGGCCGTCACCATCATCGGACAGCAGCAGCGCGATTTCATTGCCCTCCTGGCGCACCTCGAGTTTCAGCGCGCCCGCTTCCGGCTTGCCGATTTCGACGCGACGCTGCGGCGCTTCGATGCCGTGCACGATGGCATTGCGCAGCAGATGTTCGATGGGCGCGGCAATACGGTCCATGACGCTGCGGTCCACTTCCACCTGTTCGCCCACAATATCGAGTCCGACGCGCTTTTCGGCATCCCTGGCCGACAACCGCGTGACACGATACAACCGGTCCGAAATGCTTGCGAACGGCACCATGCGTATCGCCATCAGATCCTGCTGCACGTCACGCGTGGTCTGCGCCTGCGCGGCCAGCGCCTTTTCGCCTTCGTCCAGATCGCGCGCCAGACTGTGCTGCACCGTCGCGACGTCGTTCACGCTCTCGGCCATCAGGCGCGTCAGCTCCTGCAGGCGCGTAAAACGGTCGAACTCCAGCGGATCAAACTGCCCGCCGCTTTGCTCCGGCGCGGGCGAGAAGCGCGACTGCATTTGCGTTTCGGCCTGGATTTCGAGTTCCCGCAACTGTGCGCGCAGCCGGCTGATGTTCTCGGTCAGTTCGCGCAATGAGGTACGCGCACTGCGCAATTCCGCCGACACCCGCGCGCGCGCGATGCTCACTTCGCCGGCCTGATTGGCGAGGTGATCAATGAGGTCGGCCCGCACCCGTATCATCGGCCGCGGCAGCCCCTGCACCTGTCCCGCGCCACCCTCGCCATCGGCGCCAATCTGCGCAGGCATCAGTTGCGTCATCGCGCCGGACGCCGTGGCCACTTGCATGGTGCGCGACATCTGCACCATGGCCTGCGTGAGGTTGGCGGCATCCGCCGCGCCCGCCGCGGGCTCTCCCTGCTGCAGTTCGGCAATCAGCGCGCCGATGCGGTCGAACGAGTTTTCCAGTTCGTCAATCAGCTGCGCGGGCAGCGCTGGCAGGCGCTGCGCATTCTCGATGCGCGACTCCATGCCGTGCGTCAATTGCCCCAGCGCCATGGCGCCCGCCATGCGCGCGCTGCCCTTGAGCGTGTGCAACAGACGCTTGAGCGACTGCGCCACCAGCTTGTCGTCGGGACGCGCGCGCCACGCGCGCAGGTCCTGGCCCACCTGCGGCACCAGTTCAGCCGCCTCTTCCAGGAAAATCGGCAGCAACTGCGGATCGATGTCATCGTTCACGCGGTAGCGGCGGCGCTCGCCTTCCTTGGGCTCGGCTGCCGCAGCGGCTGCCGCAGGTGGTGGCGCAGCGATAGCAGGTTCCGCTGCCGGTGGCGGCGCGGGTACGGCCGGTGCCATCGCGGACACCGCAATATTCATCGCAACCGCGGCTGCGGACACGAGCGGCACATCGACGATGGCAGGCAACAGCTCCATTGCCGGCTGCGGTGTCTCCGGCTGAACATCCAGGGCGTCCAGCGCCGCACTCAATTCATCATGATGGGCGGGCGCATTGAATGCAGCGATCGCCGCCACCTGCTCGTGCAGCGCCGTTACTGCGCGCGCCGTCAGATCGCGCGCCGCCGCAGGCAGCGCAATGCCCGCGTTCAGCGCAGTTTCGAGCACGCGTTCGAGGCTCGCCGCCAGCGAACGAATCGCGCTCATGCCCGCTGTGCCGGCGATACCGCTCAGCGTGTGGGCCGCGCGCACGTAATCGGGCGTCACCTGCCCGCCGTCCGGCACGCGGCGATTTTCCGCATCCATTACGACCAGCGTTTGCCGTGCCTCGGGCAGCATGATGTCGTAGAGCGGGCGGCTGACGGAAAGATCCCCCAGTTGCACAAATGCGCCGGGGCGTTCAACCTCGACCGCCGGAACCTCAATTTCCGGCAAGTCAGCCACGGGCGGCTCCGCGGCGGTCTCCACCGGAAGCGCTTCGCCCGCGCGCAACCGCCGCGCCCAATCACTCAACAACCCGGCATCGATTGACGCCTGCTTGTCGGCTCGAAGCCCATCGACCCACTGCGAAAATTTTTCTCGAGCGGTTTCGACCAGGCGATACAGATCCGGCGTACCGGGCAATTGCTGCGAAGATCGTTCGTTGAATACCTGCTCCAGCACCCACGCGGCCTCGCCCAGATGCTTCAGGCCAACCATGCGTCCGCTGCCCTTCAGCGTGTGAAATGCGCGGCGCAGTGTGGTGAGCAGTTCCTGGTCCTGCGGCTGGGCGCGGCTTTGCGGCACGGTATCGGCGAGCGTCTGCAGCACTTCGGTGGCTTCATCGAGGAAAATCTCGAGCATTTCAGGGTCAGTACCGTCGGCGCCGTCGACCGGCGCAGCGGGTGCCACCGGTGATGCCGCCGCCGGCGCCAACGGCTCGGCCAACGCTGCCTGCGGCGCTGGTGCCTCCGGCACGGCCAATAAATCCGCCACCGGTGGCTCCGTTGACAACACTGGCACCGCAGATGCGGCAATGGGCTCGACCGTCTCAAGTTGCGCCGGTCCCAGTTTCGACGCCGCAGCGAATGCCGCCAGCGCGCTGACGCGGCGTGTTTGCAATGTCTGCTCCGCCTCGCGCGGCACGACTCCGGACGCATGGCGCGCAAGATCGTCACGGACGCATCCGGCCAGCTGCGCGGCATCGTCATGCCCGAGCATGGCAAACGCCCCGGAGACGCGCTGCAGCGGCTTGTCCAGCCCGGAGAGCAACGGGATACTACTGCCGCCGGCCGTCCACGACTGCAGCGCGCGCCCGATGTCGCTCAGATCGCGCTCGATTTCGACCTTTACCTGGATGTCCTGCTCGCGCACCTGCGCCTGTTGCGCCGCCTCGTCCAGCCATTGCGCTGGCGGCAACGCGCGCAATTCATCGGGCGCACGCACGCTGGCCTGCAAACGCGCCACCATATTTCGCGCGCGTGCGGCAAACCCCGCGTCCGGCGCGTGATCTGCCGCCAGCACATGATCGATCATCAGCACCGCGCAGGCGCCTTCCAGCACGGGGGCATCACGCGCCGCATCTCCAGCATTGGCGACACTGCCGGCGGTGTCGGCGAGTTGCATCGCCAGCGCTGTCAGATCGGCTTCGCCCAGCGGCCCGCAAGCGTCCGCCAGGGCGCGTGTGCGGGCCGCGAATGATGAAAAATCCCCGTTGCCCGCCGCGCAATCGCTCCATAAATCCTGCAGGCCCTGCGCCGCGCCACGCGCCGCCGCCAGGGTTTCGGCACTGAACCCCGCCGCTGGCGCGGCATCTGCCATGTCCAACGCGCCGCGCAGGCGGAAGCGTTGCTGCACCTCGTCCACCAGCGGTGTCACCGGCTGCGCCAACGCCGCCAGATACAGCGCATCGCGCAGCAGCGGTTCGGGTGTTTCGGCCTGCCCCTGCACCAGTCGGCCGAGATGCAGATTGAGTTGCATCAACAGACGGCGCACTTGCGCGTCAGCCTCCAGCCCGCCATGCAGCACCGCGTCCAGCACCGCACGCGCCACCCACCACAGCCGGCGCCCCTCACCACTGTGCTGTGCGGCATCGACCCGATTGACCACGTCGCCGATCGTCTGCAGCCCCGCGTTATCCGGCTTGCGCATCCAGGGCAACAGCGCGCCTTCCAGCTGGCGGCGCGTGGCACGCAGTTCGTCGGCGCTCATCGGCGCCGCATCCGCGCGCGCATCCGGCACGAGCGTCATGTCCGGAAAAAACAGTTCGCCGCGGTTCGGCTGCGCTATGCCGCGCGCCTGCTGCAATGCCTCATAGTCTGCAAACAGTCGCAGCGGCTGATCGCGCCTTCCCGCGATCAGCGACGCCATGTAATCGATCAACGCGTCACTGCCCTTGGCGAACGCTGCCGCGCGGTCGCCCTTGACATCGCCCGCCGCAGCGGCAATCAGCGCGCCCAGTTCGCCGCTGTACTTCTCCAGCGCGCGATGCCCCAGCCGCTGAATCGCTGTATGCGCGGCCTGCCAATGCACCTGCGAGAGCGCGGCTACATTGGCTGTTCCGGTAGCCAGCACATTCAAGGCCGCCGCCAGTTCTTCGCGTACGGCCGTTCGCACCGCGGGTAGAGACTGCATCAATGACGAAGGGGCTTCGCTCATGCGGTATTTTATGTAACTATTTGTTTTTAAACAATTTTTACTTCACGCTACACCTTGAACCGCGACACCGACGCCTTCAGCTGGCGGGCGCGCGCCGCCAGTTCCTTAATGGTCGCCGCCGTTTCGTTGGTTCCCATCGTCGCCTCATTGGTCAGCGTAAGCGAGTTGTACATGCTCTTGGCCACTTCGCGCGAAATATCGACCTGCATCTCGGTGCTGACGGCGATATTCTGGATGCGCTCGGCGAGTTCCTTGGTAACGGTATCGATTTCCGACAGCGCGCTGCCTGCCGCATCGGAAAGACGCGCGCCCTCGACCACGCCCTGCGTGCTTTTTTCCATCGCCGCCACCGCATCCTGGGTGTCCGCCTGAATCGCCTTGACGATGGCGCCGATCTGCTTGGTTGCCTCGGAAGAGCGCTCGGCAAGACGCTGCACTTCCTCGGCCACCACCGCGAAGCCGCGGCCCGCCTCGCCGGCGGTCGCCGCCTGAATCGCGGCGTTCAGCGCGAGGATGTTGGTCTGCTCCGTAATGTCCGAAATCAATTCCACGATTTCGCCGATCTCCTGCGACGATTCGCCCAGGCGCTTGATGCGCTTGGAGGTCTCCTGAATCTGATCGCGGATCTGGTTCATCGACTTGATCGAATTTTGCACCGCCTGCGAGCCGCGTTCGGCAGTCACCAGCGACTGGCGCGCCACTTCAGCCGATTGCCCGGCGCTCTTGGACACTTCGCCGATCGACTGCGTCATCAATTCCACCGAATCACCCGCCTTGCGCAGTTCTTCGCCCTGGCTGCTGGCCGTGGTCAGCAGCCGCTGCGACACAATGCTGGCGCCGGCCGCCCCCTGCGTCACTTCATCCGCCGTCTTGTTGACGCCGGAAACCAGGTTGCGCAACTCGTTTACCGTCAGGTTCACGGAATCGGCAATGGCGCCGGTAATGTCCTCGGTGACGGTCGCCTTGGCGGTAAGGTCGCCGTCCGCCAGCGAGCCCATTTCATTCATCAACTGCAATATCGCGGCCTGATTGCGCTGGTTCTCGGCAGCGTCACGCCGCGCCGCGAGTTCGCGTTCGCGCGCGGTGGTCAACAGTTTGCGGCCCAGCAGGGCAAACCCGATCAGCGCGCCGGCCACGCACACCGCGATCAAACCCAGCATGCGCTTCAAAGACGCGGGATCCGCGGCGGATTGTTGCAGCAGGAACCACGAAGTCAGCACGACCGGCAGCAGCAGGATAACCGCGAGCAGGATCAGCATGTGCATATCGGTCAGGCCGCGCTGGCGCCACGCCGGCACGCTGCGCCGCGCGCCGCCGCTTGTCACGGCATTCGTGCGCCGGCGCGGCGCAGCCGCCCTGTCCCGCGCTTTGGGTTGCCCTGTCATTACACGTCTCCGTTTACCTTGCAGTTGCCGTACCGATATCCACAAACGCGGAATCCCGAAGCAGGTGTGCCATGTTGATCTCCCGGTATTCGCGCCCTTCGTGGTCACCGACCACACCGGCAACCCACGTTTGAGCAGGAACACCATCGGGCGCCGGCTTGAACTCGTCCGCGTTGCGCAGCCCGATCACCTTGCGCACCAGCAGCCCGACATTGAGGCCGTAACGCGGCCCGCACGCGAGAAACGCGCTTTCGGCCGTTCGCGGCGTGACGCCCAGCCCGCAGAAGTCGGCAAGATCCACCATGCCGAGGAGGCTGCCGCGCACATTCACCACGCCGTTGTACCAACGGCGCGTCAGCGGCACGCGGCACAGCCAGGGCACGGGCATCACTTCGCCGGCATCCGGCAGCCGCAACAGCCAGTACTGATCTCCCGCCTCGACACAAAGCCGCGAGCGTTCGGTGTCGTGCGCCGACGCGTTGGCCAGCCGCCGCGCAAGGGATTCCTGAAATTCACGTAATCCGGTGTGACGCGCCATATCACCCGAGCGCCGACACTTTTTTCAGCAGCTCCGCGCCGTCGACCGGCTTGGTGACATAGGCCTTGGCGCCCTGGCGCATGGCCCAGATTTTGTCGGTTTCCTGATTCTTGGTCGTACACAGAATGACTGGGATATGCTGCGTCTGCGGATCCTGCGTCATGGTACGGCAGGCCTGAAAGCCATTCAGACCCGGCATCACCACATCCATCACCACCAGGTCCGGCTTGTCGCTGCGCGCCTTGGTGACGCCCTCCTCGCCGTTAAACGCAAAACTCACCTGGTAACCCGCCTTGGTGAGAATGTCGTTCAGATTGTGCCGTTCCGTCGGGGAATCGTCGACGACCAATATTCGCTTGATGGGCATGGGGGAAGACTCTGTCAATCCGTCCGGATCAGGCCGGTTTGTGGAGACGATGGGTGGTGACGGCCTGCAACAGACTCTCGCGCGTGAACGGCTTGGTCAGATACTCCGTCGACCCCGCCATCGCGCCGCGCGCGCGGTCAAACAAACCGTCCTTGCTCGACAGCATGACAAACGGCACGTGGCGCCATTGCGCATTGCGGCGCAGCAACGAACAGGTCTGATAACCATCCAGCCGCGGCATCATGATGTCGCAGAAAATGATATCGGGCGCATGTTCCACAATTTTGGCAAGCGCGTCAAAGCCGTCTTCCGCCAGAATGACCGCACAGCCGGCCTGCTTCAAAAATATCTCCGCGCTGCGCCGAATGGTGTTGCTGTCGTCAATGATCATCACCTTGACGCCTTCGAGATTTGCTTTTTCGCTCATGATTTCCGGGCTTGCGAATGGGAAGAATGAAAATAGTCGTTCCGGGCCGACCCGCGCCGGGGGGAGCGCCGCGAATTTTACGATGCTGTATATGTTAGCCCGCAACGGGGTATGATAGTAAAAAATTGCAAAAAAACAATCGCTTTAGCGACATTGCAGCACAAAAAATCACGCTTGGAGGCGACCGCGGATGGTGAGTGCGGGGAGCGGCGGACAAGGAAATCGGCCATGCGTATAGCGGTGCTAGAGGATGATCAGTCACAAGCGGGTCTGCTGCAACGCTGGCTGACGCAGGCGGGCATGGCTTGCGTAGCCTATGCCACGGGCACGGCGTTCCGCTCGGGCATCGCCCGCGATGCAGCCGATCTCATCCTGCTCGACTGGATGCTCCCGGATGACGACGGTCTGGCGATCCTGGTATGGCTGCGCGGGACCATGAACATACGCGCGCCGGTAATGTTCACCACCACCCGGGCCGAAGAGGAAGCGCTGGTGCTGGCGCTGGACAAGGGCGCCGACGATTATCTGATCAAGCCGTTACGGCGCGCGGAAACGCTGGCGCGCGTGCATGCGCTGCTGCGCCGCGGCACGACAAAACCGATGTCGGTGGTCGGTCTGGGTTGCGTGCAAATCGATATCGACCGCCACCGCGCAACCAGCAACGGCGCGCAGATCGAACTGACCGACCGCGAACTCGCGCTGGCGGTATACATGCTGCGCAACCACGGCCGCCTGCTCACGCGTCACGAACTGCTGGAGAACGTGTGGCGCACCAGCCCCAATATCAAGACGCGCACCGTCGACACCCATGTCAGTCGTCTGCGCGCCAAGCTCGCGCTGACGCCGGAAAACGGCTTTGAATTGAGCACCGTTTACCACAAGGGCTACCGTCTGGAATTCCGCGAGGCGGGCGCCGAAGACGGCGCCGGCGAAAGCGAAGCCCGGCAGCCTCAGACGTAGACGACTTCGACCCGCTGAATGTAGTCGGCGTATTCGGCCAGCGCGGCTTCGATCGCCGCGGTGTCTTTCACCTTTGCGGCGATTTCAATGGTGCCGCCAATTTTGGTCAGCGGTGCGAAGCCATAGCCGCCGCCGCTGCCCTTGAGGCTGTGCCCGCCAATGCGCAGGGACTCAAAATCGCCGGCGCCCAGATGCGCGCGAAACTGCTCAATTTCCTTGTGGCGCCGTTCCAAATAACGCGGAATCAGCACCTCCAGATCCTGCATTACTTCGACCCGTATCTTCTCACTCATGATTCTTGTCCGTCATCGTCATGCGCGTGCACCGCGCGCCCGGTTCAGGCATCAAGCTTGTCAAGGTAATCCAGCAACTGCTGGGCATCGGCAAACCGCACCTTCGGATTCTTGGCCATCAAGCGATCGATCAGCTCCTGAAAGCGCTCGAGGCCGGGCGGCAGGCGCGGCACTGGATCGTTGATGTGTTTGTTCACCAGCGCAATCGGCGTGGACGCGGTGTAGGGCCGCCGCTGCGTCAGCATTTCAAACATCATCACGCCCGAACTGTAGAGATCCGAGCGGCCATCCAGCGCGTCGCCCTGCCCCTGCTCCGGGCTCAAATAGTAAGGCGTGCCCAGAATGTGTCCTGTTTGCGTGAGGCTGTTCACATCCGAGATCATCTTGGCAATGCCGAAATCCACGATGGCCAGGCTGTCGTCGGCGCGGAACATGATGTTCTCCGGCTTCAGGTCGCGGTGCACAATGCCGAATTCATGTATCGCCTTCAGCGCGAGAGCCACCTGCTTGAGCAAGCCAACCGCCTCATGCGTTTTCACGCCCTTGCGGATTCGGGCCCGCAAATCGCTATTGGCGAAATACTCCATGGCAATGTAGACATGGCGGTCGGTGAAGCCCTGATCGTAAATCTTCACGATATGCCGGCTGTCGATCTTGGCAATGAGTCCGAATTCCTGGATAAAGCGCATCAGGAATTCATTGTCCTCGCACAACTTGGAATCAAGAATCTTTAGCACAACCTCCTGCCGGTCCGCCAGACGCTCCACCAGATACACGCTGGACATGCCGCCGGAGCCGATTTTGCGGATGACCCGGTACCCGTTGATCTCCACCACCTGCGCGTCCGGCGCGTCGCTGTCCGACAGGCGCGCCACCACGGCCGTTTTGCTCAGACTGGTGATCGCCTCGGTATGCGCCGCCAGGCGCTGCGTGATCTCGATCGCCTTGCGCTCGTCCATGGCATTGCGCACCGCCTCGACAATGCGCGCCTTGGACAGGTCGTGCTTGCGCAAATAGTCGAACGCACCGCTTTTCAACGCCTGCACCGCCACGCGTTCGCTGCCGGCGCCGGTCAGAAAAATCACCGGCGGACAATCGGCGCGGCGCCGCAGGCGCTTGAGCCAGTCCAGTCCATCCGCGTTGCCGAGCACGTAATCGAGCAGCAGCACGTCGAATTTCTGCAGGTCGAAATTGTCGTCGATTTCGCCGCGTGTCAGCGGGTCCCACTCGACGATCTGCGCGTCCGGCCACTCCAGCGCGAGGTATTGGCGTATCAGCAGCCGAAAATCCTCGGAGTCATCAACGATGATTGCATTCAGCGTCATGGCGCCGCCCCGCTGCCCGCCTGCCGGGCCGCCAGCGCGGCAGCGCGAATCCCCAGGTCTTGCCCGCCCGCGTCGGCAAGCCGGAAACACGGCACCGGACGGTCCTTGCCCTTGAGGGAAACCGGCGGCATTTCTTCCACTCGCAATTCGCGCATCAGACCCGGTGCATGTGCCGCAATTTCCGCTGATAACAAAATCTCTCCACCTCGTGCAAGTTGCGTAAGCCGTGCCGCCACATTCACGGCGTCTCCGATCAGAGTGTAGGCCATATGGCTGGGAGCGCCAACATTACCAAAAATTGCGCTGCCGCGGCTCATTCCGACGCCCACGCCTACATCCACTGCATGGATGCGGCGCCAGTGCGCCTGCATCGGCGCAACGCGTGCCAGCATCTCCCGCGCGCACAGCACCGCGCGTTCCACGGCATCCGGCTGACGCAACGGCACATTGAAACCGACGAGCAGGGAATCCCCCGCCATCCCCAGTGTTGTTCCCTCATAAAATTTCGCAATATCAACTACTTGCGTAAAAAAGCCGTTCAGGATGCCGACCGCCGCCGCGACATCCAGGCGCGAACACATACGGGTAAATCCGCGCAAGTCCGCGAACATCGCCACCACATTGTCCACGCGCCGGGTCTGCATCAGGGCGGACCCGGCGTCGGCGCTGCCGAGGATCTGCTGCACCAGCGCCGGCGCAACATAGCGCTCGAAGGTCGCGCGCATGTGCTCGGTCCTGGATTTCTCCACCTGCAGCCGCTCCTGCGCCAGCGCCTTGCGCGCGAAGCTCAGCCGCACCAGCGAATTCACCCGTGCCAGCAATTCTTCGCGGCTGACCGGTTTGGACAAAAAGTCATCAGCGCCGGCCTCGATCCCGTTGACACGCTCCTCACGGCTATTGAGCGCGGTAACCAGTACCACCGGCAGATCCAACGTTGCCGGACTGGCACGAATGCGGCGGCACGCCTCATAGCCGTCGATGCCACGCATCATTACGTCCAGTATCACCACATCGGGGGCGCGCGCCGCAATGGCAGCCAGGCCATCTTCGGCACTATCCGCCGTGGTCACGGCATAGCCTTCGGCCGAGAGCTGCACGCGCAGCAGATCCTGCTGGTCCGCATCGTCGTCGATGACCAGCACCGCGCCCCGCTGCGCGGTTGCGAAGTGGCTCGTCACCGCCCCACCCGCCGCGATATCACCCTGCGGCGCGTGCCGGCGCACGCTGCATTTCGCGAAACAACCACAGATGACCAACCGTGTTGTCGCCCGCCGTCACCGCCAGATAATCCTGTTCCACCACGCGGCCATCGGCCATGACGAAGGACTCCCCTTTGACATCCTCTTTCGCCGCGCGCATTTCAGCAACCCGCCGCAGGAAACCCTCCGGTCCGATGAAGCACTGCGCGGCGCTTTCGAGCAATTCGGCCACCGGCATGCCTTCCAGCGAATAGGACGCGACATCCAGCGACAACAAGCCGCACAAGGCGGTGTTGGCCTGTTGAATATTGCCGCCCGCATCTTCCAGTATTACGGCGGTGTCGATCTGGTCGACCAGCAGCAGCAAACGCACGCCGTCCGCCTCGGCCTGATCCAGCGCCCGTCGCAATTCCGCGGCCTCGCGCATCACACCGCAGGCTCCGCTCAACGTGCCGTCCGCCGCGGTCAATGGCGCGGCGCCGATCTCGACCCACAGCGGTTCGCCATCCTTGCGCCGCAGCGCGCCCTGCTGCTCGAAGCGCAACGCGGTGCCGTTGGCAATGCCGGTCAGCAGCGACGACACCGCGCGGCGATCCGCGTCGACAAAATATTCCGCCAGTGGTTTGCCGAGCGCGTCGCCGGCGGCAAAGCCGGAAAACTGTTCCCACGCCGCACTCATGAAATTGCACACGCCATCCTTGTCCACGCTGAACAAAGGCGTGCTCAGACTGGCCAGCACGCGTTCGCGCGTGCTGTCCTCCGCCGCCGGCGCCATCACGGGCGCTGCCGCCGGAGCCGCCTCCGGCGCAACCTGCTGCTCGGCAATCTTCTGCGCGGCCAGCGAGCGCGCGAAGCGCGCCTTCAATTCAAGCTCGACGCGCGGCGTAAGCTCCCTCGCCAACGCGCCACGCAGCTCCGCTTCGATGCCGGGTCGCAATGCCGCAATCAGTTTGGGCCGCAGCTCCTGTTCCAACTGAGGACGCAATTTCGCGCGCAAATCCTCTTCGATACGGGGTTGCAGTTCGGCGACCAGTTTTTGCCGCACCTCGGTTTCGCGCTTCAGACGTGCAGCCTTGTCCTCCCTGGCCGCGGCTTCCGCCGCCACCGCCGCGGGCATCGTGGCGGGCGCGGGCGTGGCAACTGCCGGCGCCGGCGCTGGAGCACGCATTCTGGGCGCACTTGCCGGCAGGTCGTCGTTGACAGTGAAGTCCAGCGTCTGCAGAAGGCGCCGTTCCGCCGCGGAACTGGGCGCGGCGGCGGCATCGGCGGCAACCCGCAGGTGGTCCCGTGCCACCAGATCCTGCAGCGTCGACTGGAAATCCTGCTCGGAAATCGAGGCGCCCAGACAGGCAACCTTGAATGCCGCAACCGGCATCGAGCCGTCAAACAACTTCAGCATGGCATGCGCCTTCGGCGGCAAGCCGACACCGCTGCGCGTCGCGTTCACGCCTTGCGGCGTTTTGGTGAGCACTTGATTGGACGGGATATTCATTGCGAGTCGAGACTACAGGGTGCCGCACGGCGCCAAGGGCTTGTGACCGGCGATTTTAGCCGATTGACACGGCATTTTGTACGGCATCGCGTTCAAGCGAGCAAGGTGATGACAGGCAACTGCCGCCGCCACGCACACGATAACCATTGCCTGCAGGGCGCGCGGCACCCGCCGGCCGGATTGCCCTGGGCTGCCGCGCACAGGCATCTGCCCCGAAATCGGCTACAGTAGCGCCGATGGCGCGAAGCCCGGCATGATCGAAACATCATCGCAGTATCACAATTTCAGTTCAGAACAGACCATTATCCTGGACAAATACGAATGGAAAATCTGTCTACCGGTATCGTCATGCGGCGCTGGACCGAACAACGCTGGCTGCTCGACAATATCATTCGCTCGGTCGGCATCGATTGGGACCAACCGCGCACCATCACCTACAACACGCCCTGCGGCCCTGAAGCCAACGCCGATTTCGCGGGCATTCGCGAGCGTGTGAAGAAGTACGCCGACATATCGCCGGCGTTCGAAACCGCCGCGCGCCGGCGCGAAGCCAGGGCGCGCGCAGCCGAGGCGGCCGGCGAGTTCGTCACCGCCCGCAACAACTATTTCTACGCCGCCATACTGTACGCCGCCTCGCAATGGCCGCAGGACGAGAACAGCGCCAAAAACCTGGCGCTGAACGCCGCCAAGCGCGATTGTTACGCGTGTTACGCCAGGCACTCGGATCACCGCGTTGAAGCGGCCTGGATACCGTTCCAGGGCAAGGCCCTGCCCGGCTGGCTGCATCTGCCGCCGGGCTACAACGGCGGCAGACTGCCGGCAGTGTGGTCCATTCCCGGCATGGACGGTTTCAAGGAAGCCAACGTCGCGTTGTATGGCGACCGCTGGCTCACCCGCGGCATCGCGGTGCTAACGCTGGAGGGGCCGGGCCAGTACGAAAGCGCGGTCAATGACATCCACGTCAGTGTGCCGAACTGGATCGCCGCCGGCACAGCCGTCATGGACTGGATGGCCGCACGTCCGGAACTGGATCCGCAACGCATTGCCGTGACCGGCAGCAGCTTCGGCTCCTTCTTTGGCACGCTGGCCACTGCGCACGAGCCGCGTTTCCGTGCCTGTGCGGTCAGCGCCACCTGTCTCGAACCCACCTGCCACACCATCTTCGAGGAAGCGTCACCCACCTTCAAGCGCCGCTTCATGTACATGTCGGGCCATACCAACGAACAAAAATTCGACGAATTCTGCAAGACCCTGACCTGGGAAGGCCATGCCGAAAACATTCGCGTGCCGTACCTGTGCGTGGCGGGCGAGGCCGACGAACTGAGTCCGCTCGAACACACCGAACGGCTGCTGCAACACCTGCAGTGCCCCAAACAACTGGTGGTGTATCAGGATTCCCGCCACTCGGTGGGCAATGTGCCCTCGGCGCAGCTGGGACCGCACCCGCAAACGCTGGTGGCGGACTGGATGGCGGCGCGGCTCGACAACAAGCCCTTGGCCTCAGAGCGCTGGTATGTCGAAGCGAGCGGGCGCGTGGTTAAAACCGCTTATCCGGTGTAACGGCAGGTCTGCGCCCGGTCGCCTACAGGCCTACCGCAGTCTTGGTCATCAGCAATCCCGCCTTCTGCAGCCCGAGGCGTATGGCATCCTTGCGCGCCTGCGTCACGCCCAAAGCGGGCGGGCGCACCCACGACGACTGAATTTCCCCGAGCTGTACCAGTGCTTCCTTGTTCGCACTGCAGGTGCTGATGGGTGATTTTTGCAACTGGTATTCGTAGATGGCATCCATCAGCGGCACGGCGAAGTTATTGTGGATCTCCTTGGCCTTGCGCGCATCGCCGGTCGTCGCTTCGCGCACCAGATCCACCCACTGCTGGGTGCCTACCACGCTGATGCCGAGCAACGCGCCGGGCGCGTTGTGCAGCAGCATGCCGAGCAGTGAGGGCGCGTCGCAGGCGGCAAGCACCGACACCTGGTCGTTCAGCGCGTCGTTGATTTCCGCATACTTGGTGGCGGTAACCGTGGCCGCCTTGATCCCCACCACATGGCGCAACGTGGCGATGCGCTGCAGCGACGCCAGCGAGTAGGCGCAGCCGGTCGCTTCGGGATACTGAAACACGATCATCGGCAGATCGACCTCCCGATCCATGCGCTCGAATACCGCGTGCACCGCCTCGGGCTGATGGCACAAATGGCGGTACGGGCGCACATCGAACAGCGGCAGCACCAGCAGCATTTCGGCGCCCGCGTTCTTCGCGATCAAGCCTTCATGCACCAACCCCGCCATGGAACCGCTGGCGATGCCCGCCACCAGTTTGACGCCTTTGGGCATGACCTTCTTCGCCGTGGCGACAATTTCCGTGCGCTCCCCGGAGCTGAGCGTCAGCACCTCGCCCGCATGGCCGCTGACCGCGATGCCATAGATGCCCCGGGTCGACGCCACGCGCTCGACGTGATGGGCAAAACCACGATAGTCGATGCTGCCGTCCGCCTTGAACGGCGTGACAACAGCGGAAATCAAGCCGCGAATTTCCTTATGGTCCATAAGCCCTCCTCAGTGAATCAGGCGTCCTCGCCATACAGCATGCGCCGATAAGTGATGTTAACCACGTTGCGCGAAATGCGCACGTCCAGCACCATCGGCCCGTCGCCGGACATGAATTCATCGATACCGGCGGCCAATTCGTCCGCCGTGCGCACCACCCGGCCGCGGCAGCCGAAGCCGCGCGCCACCGCGCCGAAATCCGGCGAACGCACGCCGGCCAGCTGCGCATCAAAGCCCGAGGCCTTCAGCTTGTGATACTCAGCGCCCAGGCCTTCGTCGTTCTGCACGATGAACAACAGCTTCAGCCCCAGCCGCGACGCGGTATCCAGTTCCTGAATGTTCTGCATCGCGCCGCCATCGCCTTCGATCAGCGCAAACGGCTTGCCAATTGCCACCGCCATGCCGATGGCGGTGGGCAAGGTCTGTCCGATGCTGCCGAAGCCGTTGACGAATTCATGCAGCGCGCGCGGCCGCCTCATGATCATCACCGGAAACGCAAATGAATGCCCGACGCCAATCGCGATGCCCACATCCTGCGGCAATTTCTCGTCGATCACACGCGACACCTCGCGCGGATCGATGGTGCCCGGTTCGACGTCGTATTCGGCGGCATCCCGATCGGCATTGCGCAAAATACGCTTGACCGCAGGCGTTCTAAAATTCTC
>CADECM010000107.1 GCA_902825845.1 uncultured beta proteobacterium | reverse complement strand
ATGAGCATATCCTGCAATTGTCCTGCAACGCACTGGAAAGTCCAAGACAATCCCGAACGATAGGCTGTGCGGGCGAGATAATGACGTTATGGCCCGCCACTACGCGACCCACTATTTCTTCCGTAACAAGCGTTCGATTTCCTTGTCCCCTACGTTCACGACTCGCGCGACGGGAAAGCGAATGGGTAAGCGAATCAGTCCACCGCATTCATCTCAATGACCGCTTGGTCATCAGTTTGCCGTCACTCACCTACCGCTAGCATCAATGGCGGCTCAGGGTCGGTTTGAGTCGAACCCAATTAACCATGACGAACGTCTGCTGTCTGTTCAAGACGTGGGGTTTGAAGTGCAATGCCCGACCGTTTTCTGGCGGGTGAGCGTAGCGTTGCAGGCTAGTACGCCGTAAGCCCCCCGTCCAGCAGAATGGTCTGTCCCGTCACATAGTCCGCCGCGGGGCTGGCAAGATAACTGGCAAGCCCGGCCACGTCGGCCTCGGTGCAAAAGCGCTTGAACGGTATGCGGTCGATCATCAGTTGACGCCGCGCAGGGTCGGCGCCCAGCGACTTTTTTCGTGACGGTGTTTCGGTGGTGCCAGGCGCGATGGCGTTGACGCGGATGCCGTGTTCGGCCCACTCGATGGCGAGCATGCGGGTCATGTGCGTGATGCCGGCTTTGCTGATGCCGTACGCCGATATGCCCGCCATGCCCACGATGCCGTGGGTGGAAGCGATGCTGATGATGCTGCCCTTTCGCCGCGTGCCGATGAGATGCCGGCCCATTTGCTGGCTAATGAAAAAAGTGCCGGTGAGGTTGACGTCGATTACCGCGTTCCATTCGTCACGCGACACGTCGACTGCCGGTTTGCGCAGCAGCACGCCGGCGTTGTTGACCAGCAGATCGAGATGGCCAAAGGCTTCGAGCACGGTTGTCATGCATGCTTCAACGCTGTCCTGCGAGCGGGTATCGAGTGCAAGCGGCACGCCGCAAGCGCCGTGGGCTTTAATCTGTTGCAGCGTGCCGCCGAGCGCGTCGGCGTTGAGTTCGGTGACTGCGACGTCGTAACCGTCGCGCGCCAGCACTTGAGCGATGGCGGCACCGATACCGTAGGAGGCGCCGGTAACGAGGGCAGTGCGGCGGGGCGTGATAGCGCTATCCATTCGTAAGTATCTGTTTTTAAACGATTATATTTTTGTGATCGATGTCGGCCGAAGACGGCCCCCTATCCCTGCCTGACGGCGGCAGCACCACGCTCGGCAATCATGTAAGTCGGGGCGTTGGTATTGCCGGAGGTAATGGTGGGCATGATCGAGGCGTCGATCACGCGCAGGCCCTCGATGCCGCGCACTTTGAAATCGGTATCGATCACGGCCGAGGGATCCGAGGCGCGGCCCATTTTGCAGGTGCCCACTGGATGAAAAATCGTGGTGCCGATGTCGCCCGCGGCTTTCAGTAGTTCGTCGTCGCTCTGGAACGACGGGCCGGGCATGAATTCCTCGGGGTGGTACGGCTGCAGGGCTTTGCTTTCCAGCACGATACGGCGTGTGAGGCGTATGGCGTCGATGGCGACTTTGCGATCCACTTCCGTCGACAGATAGTTGGGCGCGATCGCGGGCGCCATGCGCGGATCGGCGGATTTGATGCTGACATGGCCGCGCGAGGTCGGCCGCAGATTGCACACGCTGGCGGTGAAGGCGGGAAACTTGTGCGGCGGCTCGCCGAAGCGGTCGAGCGAAATCGGCTGGACGTGGTATTCGAGATTGGCGCTGCGTTGCGACGGGTCGGATTTCACAAAGGCGCCGGTCTGCGACGGCGGCATGGTCATGGGGCCGGTGCGGCGCAGCGCGTATTCGAGTGCGATCCTGGCCTTGTACCACCACGAGCCGAGCAGGGTGTTGAGCGTCATCGCGCCCTGTATCTTGAATGCGAGCCGCAACTGCAGATGATCCTGCAGGTTCTCGCCGACGGGCAGGTCGTGCACCAGCGGGATGCCGTGCTGGCGCAGCAGCGCGGCGGGGCCGATGCCCGAGAGCTGCAGAATCTGCGGGCTGCCGATGGCCCCGGCGGACAGGATCACTTCGCGCCGCGCCGCAGCAAAATGCATCGTGCCTTCGTGCGAGTATTCCACGCCCAGCACGCGGCGGCCCTCAAGGCGCAGTTTGTGCGTGAGCGCGCCGGTGATCACCGTGAGATTGGGCCGTTCCATGGCGGGACGCAAAAATGCCTTGGCGCCGCTCCAGCGCATGCCGTCCTTCTGCGTCACGTCGAAGCGCGCCACGCCTTCGTTGTCGCCGCGGTTGAAATCGTCCACGCGCGGGATGCCGTTTTCCACCGCGGCATCGCGAAACGCATCGATGATTTCCCAGCCCACGCGCGGCGTGTCGACGTGCAGGTCGCCGCCGGCACCGTGTTTTTCGTCGCCGCCTTTCCAGTGGTCTTCCATGTCCATGAACGTCGGCAGCACGTTCTGCCACGACCAGCCGGAATCGCCCGTGGTCATCGCCCATTCGTCGTAGTCGCGCGCCTGCCCGCGCAGATACAGCATGGCGTTGATGGACGAACTGCCGCCGAGCACCTTGCCGCGCGGATAGTTGATGGCGCGGCCGTTCAGTCCGGATTCGGGCTCGGTCTTGAAGCACCAGTCGGTGCGCGGATTACCGATGCAATACAAATAACCGACAGGAATGTGTATCCAGTGCCAGTTGTCCTTGCCGCCGGCTTCGAGCAGCAACACGTTGACGGCGGGATCAGCCGTGAGCCGGTTGGCAAGCACGCAGCCTGCGCTGCCGGCGCCGATGATGATGTAGTCGTAGGTGGCCTGACTTTGCATGCTAAATTCCATATACGGCACTTCGATAAAATGGAAAGCCCAGGTAAAGCCGGTTGAACGAGGGCGTTCGTTAGACTACAAACGCTGCCAAATCAAAATGATGATCCATTCTTCATGGCGACGCCGACATATTGCCGTGAAGAATAAAACCCGCATAACATGAACCAAACGCAATTCGGATTGAAGCGACAATGCCGATACTTTTCGCAGTGCCATTTGGCGATTATCGTGCAACCGGTACACTCTGTGAACAATTGCAAAAAAACTGGTAGACAAGATTCCAGCCAGCCCCGACCGAGTCCGCTCAAAGTGCTTGCGCTCCCATGAAATTTCCTCATTACAACATTGTCCCATGAGAGTGCTCTGGTTGATCCCGCCGGTGGTTGCGCAGTTCGTGTCGCATAGCGGCAATGAAGATAATCTGTTCAATTGCCCGCTTGCAAGCGCGAGACTGCGGATGGGCGTAGGTGCAAACGAATGGCGCCATCAGGGAAACGAAAACGACTTTCGACAACCATTTGAAATTCTTGGCGAACCCTCGCTGGAGTGGCGCGACGTAGGATTCTGTGTCGTACCCAAGTATGTTCGCGGCCAATCGCCCGCCGTTTGGCTCAATGCCTGCCGGCGGGTGAAAAACAAGGGCTGTCGCCTCATTGTGGATATTTGCGATTACCCTTTCCGCGAAAACCCGATCGATATCGATGAGTTTTATCGCAAAGTTCTTCCACTAACGGATACGCTGGTTGTCAATTCCGAACAGATGGCGACCAGGATGGCGCGCCACTATAAAAAGAAGATAACCGTGATTGAAGATGCTGTTCTTGCGCCAGCGGAACAGCCGGTCTTCGCTCCGTCGGGTACGCTCAAATTGCTTTGGTTTGGTCATCCGCTAAATCTTCGATTCCTGGAGCCCTTTGTCGTTGAATTGCTGGCTTCGGGTCCGAAGCCCTGCAAACTCGTCATTGTTACTGCCGATGGCTTTGGCGCGAAGGAATTGGCGCAGCAAATTCAGGATCATCATGCGCCCGCAGTTCAGGCGAAATTTGTGGAATGGTCTCTTGAATCCACTCGTGAAGAATTAGCCGCGTGTGACATGTCGGTCTTGCCGGCCGATCCGTTTGATTTGTTAAAAGGTGGAGCATCGGCAAATCGATTGGCTGAAGTCATTAACGCGGGGCGGTTTGCGGTGGCGAGTCCGTTGCAAAGCTATCTTCCGTTTGCAGATGCTGCGTGGCTCGGAAACAATTTGGTTGAAGGCATCCGGTGGGCGCAAGCCAACGGTGCAGAGGTGCTGCAACGAATTCAACGAGGGCAAGGGCTGGTATCCGATAGATTCACCTTGCGCAAGATAGGTTCGCAGTGGTGTGACCTGTTTGATTCCGCCGGTACGGCGAGCGGATATCTGCGAGGCATCAGGCAGTTCTTTGGCTGGATGCGTTCCTGAATAAGCCGGTGGGATGGCTTTTTCGTCAGCGTTCCTTTATTCCCAGTAACTTTGCCGCATTGCCGCCGATGATCTGATCCTTCTGTTTGCGCGTGAGCTTCTTCGCTTTTTCCACGAAGTCCACTGGCTTGTAGTAACCCATGTCGTAGGGGTAGTCGGTGCCGATCACGACGTGGTCCGCGCCATACAGATTCACCAGGTGTTCCAGTTGCGGATGTCCGAAGACCACCGTGTCGTAATAGATTTTCTTCATGTAATACGACGGCGGGTGCGAGATGTGGTCGTGGCATTCCGGCCGCACGCGATAGGCGTGGTCCATGCGCGCCGGGTAGTGGCTTAGCAGACCGCCGCCATGGGCAGTGACGATCTTGAGTTTGGGGTAACGCTCCAGGATGCCGCCGAACACGATGTGTGCGAGCGCCACGGTGGTGTCGAGCGGATTGCCGATGACGTTGGTCAGAAAATGCTGCGTCAGGCGTTGCGGCGAGGTGAAGCCGATGGGGTGCAGGAATACCACCGCGCCGAGTTCTTCGCATTTGCGCCACATTTTCTCGTAGCGCCGGTCGGCGATTTCCACGCCGCCGACGTTGGTGCCGATCTCGATGCCCTTGAAATTGAGTTTTTTCATGCAGTATTCCAGTTCCTTCACCGCAAGCTCGGGCGACTGCATGGGCAGCGTTCCCAATGGCGCGAAACGTTGCGGATGGGCGGCGGCAATTTCCACCAGCCGCTCATTGATGTTGCGGGTGATCTTGCGCGCGAGATCGGCTTCGACGCCGTAGTAGTACTGCAGCGGCGACGAGGAAATCGCCTGCACGTCGATAGCCATCCTGTCCATGTCCTTGATGCGCTGCTCAATCGACGTGAGCTTTTGCAGCAATTGTTCGTGCAGTTTTTTCTGCTGCGCCTCGGTGCGCGGATTGCCGTAGCGCGCCGTGGGACTGGCGCCGCCGCCCGCGGTTTGTCGGGCAATATCGTCGGCGGGTGGCGAGTGGATGTGGCAATGCAGATCGACAGAAATGTTTTTTCGCTTGTTTTTGACTTTGACGGTCTTGCGGCTTGCGGGACTGGCGGCGGCGGGGCGTGAATGGCAGGAAAAAAGCATGGGGATCCTTGGGGTGGTAATGACGCAGAGGATAGTACCGCAATGGCGGTGGCGGCGTCAGCTTTGCAGGAGCAACATGAGATCGGCGTCGTCGACGCTCTGGATCGTGGCATGAGACAGCCGTCGCGGACGCATTGGCCCGTGGGGCAGCCTGTGTGCCAACAACGGAACTGCTTATTGTTTCAGGCCGGCTTCGCGCGCGACACGCTCGTAGTTGGCCACCAGGCGAGCCATCAACTTCCGATACTCGTCCGGAGCGACGTGTGCGGGCGTGAAACTGATGGCCTCGAACTGCTTGCGAACGTCGGGCATCTCCAGCACGCGTGCCACGTCGCGGCTGATTTTTTCGAGCACGGGGCGCGGCGTGCCCGCCGGGGCGACCAGACCGTGGGTGGCATCGCGTTCGAAGTTGGGCAGAATTTCCAGCACCGTGGGCACATCCGGCAGCTGCGAGGAGCGCTTGGGTGTCACCACGGCGAGGGGCACCAGTTTGCCTTCCTTGATCATCGGCATCGAAGGCCCCAGGCCGGGTATGCCGAAGTGCACGCGCCCGGTGACGATTTCAATCAGCAATTCCGGCTGGCCCTTGAAGGCAACGTGTTGCGGTTTGATGCCCGCGGCCATGTTAAAGCGCACCGTGCCCATGTGTGTGCCGCTGCCGGCGCCGGTGGTGCCGTAAAAGAATTTTCTCCCGCCCGCGCTGGCGGCGGCGATAAGCTCCTTAAGTGTCTTGATGTTAAGCGACGCCGAGATTGCCACCACACTTGTCGGATAACCGACTTGCACCACCGCGGCGAAATCCTTGATGGGGTCGTAAACCGCCTTCGCGCTGAGCACCGCATTGGCCACCAGCGCGGACGACACGACGGCGAGCGTGTGGCCGTCGGGCGTGGCCTTGGCGACCAAGTTATAGCCGATCGCACCGCCCGCGCCGGAGCGGTTTTCGATCACCACCGGTTGCCTCCACAGGTCGGCGAGCTTCGTGCCTACGGTGCGCGCCGTGAAGTCGGTGGAACTGCCGGGTGAAAAGCCGACGACGAGGCGCACCGGACGCACCGGCCAGTCCTGTGCCGCCGCCTGCGTGTATGCAACAAGACCGATTCCCGCGAAGCCCACTAACGACCACACACCTCGCATGACTCTCATGGCAATTGCTCCCGGCAGAAGGTTGAATAAGTAAAAATGCTTACATGAATCGGCTATGCGCCGACCGACAGAATTGCCTCGCGGTGCGCTGATGCGGGTGCAAAATTATTGCACCGCTAACGCAGTCGGTCCACTGTTTCCGCGCGGTCGTGAGCGATCACGCAAAACGGGAGTGCGCAGGACCGCAACGGGTCCACCCGCGCATCTGCGGCGCCGGCAAGTGCCGGTGTTGTGGCGGCGGGACGGGTGACATTTAGGTATGTGCCGGATGCGTGTTTACGACGGTATTTCATTCATGCGCGCTTTCGCGTAGCGCAGCGCCGGCGATTTCGATTCGGGCATGATTGCGCTGGGGCATGCGGCGCGCTTAGGCCATGAGCGGATCGTGGACAATTGCGGCGGCAGCGGGGGTGCGGAAACTCAATGGCGAAATAGTGCAGATGTTGGGCAAGCCCGAGAGCAAGGCGCGCTTTGCCCACGCCGGATCGGAGGTGATTGCCGGCACGCCCGCGCAACCCGCCGCCGTCATGAAAGCGGACAGCGCGACGATGGGCGGACTCGTTCAGCGTTTGAACATTCGCGTTTCATGAAAGCGCGACGGGCCTTTACACCATCGATCCCGGCAGGGCATGATGTGGCGGCCCGCCAGGCCGGCTGCGCGCGGCGGCCCTTATCAGTGAGGAATTTCCCATGAAGATCGTCGACGTCAAGACCTATTCAGTCTCCTATCCGGTCAAGCAACCCTTTTCCAACGCGATGCGTACCACGCGCGAGCGCGCCTTCGGCATTGTCGAAATCACCACCGACAACGGCATCACCGGCTGGGGCGAGGGCGCCTCGCTGCCGGCGAAGCGCGCCATCGACACGCAGGTGATCGGCAAGGATCCATTTCACTACGAGCTGATCTGGGAGGGGCTGCACAAGCAGGGCACCGACACCGCGGGCATCAGTGCCATCGACATTGCGCTGTGGGACATCATGGGCAAGGCGCTCAAGCAGCCGATTTATCAATTGCTGGGCGGGGCGTTTCGCGATCGCGCCACGGCCTACGCCACCGGCCTGTTCCGGCGCGACGTGCCCGACCACACCGCGGCGCTGGTGGCCGAGGCGCGCAGCTATGCGGATGCCGGCTTCAAGGCGATGAAAATGAAAGTGGGCTTCGGTCCCGACTACGACATCAAAAACGTCGCGGCTGTGCGCCGCGCCATTGGCGACGACATTTTATTTGCGGTCGATGCCAATTGCGGCTACGACCGCGGTTCCGCCATAGCGGTCGGGCAGCGCATGGCCGCGAGCAACCTGCTGTGGTTTGAAGAGCCGATTGCCGCCGATGATATCGAAGGCTACGTCGAGATTCGCCGCGCGCTGAAAATGCGCATCTCGGGGGCGGAACAACTGCGCGGGCGCTGGGCGTTTCGCCGCATGATTCAGGAGGGCGCGCTGGACATCATTCAGCCGGATGTGTGCGTATGCGGCGGCATTACCGAGTACCGCAAGATCTTCGCGATGGCGAGCGCCAACCATGTGCGCGTAATCCCGCACATGTTCGGCACTGCGATCCGGCTGGCCGCCACGATGCAATTACTCGCCGTGCTGCCGGATTCACCACGCGCGCTGGAGCCGTTCCCGACGCTGCTCGAATACGACATGAGCGAAAATGCCCTGCGCACCGAACTGGCGAAGGAACCGATCCGTCACAAGGACGGCGTGGTGGCCGTGCCGCAGGGACCGGGCTTGGGGATCGAGATCAATCGCGAAGTGCTGCAGAGATACGCGTTGTAGGCGGTGTGCAGGAGTGCGGCGCCGGCTACGATTGCCACGCGGGTGAAATTTCGTGGCAAAAATAGAGTTAAGTAAAATCGTCTTTATTCCGCCGCTGTGAACAGTCAAAAGCTTTCCTCAGCCGGCGCTTCGCGCCGCCCTCTCCCTTCGGGAGACGGGTTAGGGGTGAGGGAAGATGTTGATGTTTCATAGCGGCTGAATAGAGATGTAAGATCAATCATTTACCTGGTGTAGCCGCCATGTGTAGAGACAGGTCATGCGCTTTCAGCGCCACGTTGAGTGTTTGTGCCTTGAGACGGCCACAGCACACACTTGCATGACCGGAAAGGCACGGATAAGGGTGCCCTGAGACTCGTCGACCCCGCCACAAAGACGTCATTGTGCGGCGTTGTGCAGGGACACCTGGTGAGCGTGTCGACGACGACTGTTGCAATGGACCGCCGCAAATCTGTGCGGGCGATCGTATTCAGGGCTACCGCGATCGCGCGGCCACTGTGCGCAATCGCTGCCGCGGCGGGCGGTCGGGTGCAGACAGTCGCGTTCAGGCGGCGAGCACCGTCGCGCGAACGTCCGACGACGCGTGTGGCATGCGCACCCGCGTGTTCGGTTGACTGGCAGGAAAGCAGCGGGCAATAATCGCAACGCGCGAAAAGCCGAATCAGGCGCGAGGTGTTCATTCAATTTTTCCATCCCGAGCGGCAAGACCTTGTACAAGGACTACTTCCACTTTAAAGACATGCCGTTCTCGATCGCCCCTGATCCGCGCTTTTTGTACATGAGCGCGCAGCATCGGGATGCATTGGCACACCTGTTGTATGGCGTGCAGGGCGATGGCGGATTTGTACTGCTTACCGGTGAAGTCGGCACCGGCAAAACCACGCTGTGCCGCTGCCTGCTCGAGCAGATTGACGGCACGTGTGAAGTGGCCTACATCCTCAATCCGAAGATGACCACCGTGGAAATGCTGGCCGCGGTATGCGAGGAATTTCATCTCGCGGTGGCATCTTTCGCGGCCAGCACCAAGGCGTACGTGGACGCACTGAATGCGCATTTGTTGCGGTTGCATGAGCAGTCGCGCCGTGCCGTGCTGATCATCGACGAAGCGCAGGATCTCGATCCGGATGTACTTGAGCAACTTCGTCTGCTCACCAACCTGGAGACATCGACCCGTAAACTGTTACAGATCATACTGATCGGGCAGCCTGAACTGCAGGAGACCTTGCGCCGTCCGGAAATGCGTCAAGTGGCGCAGCGCATTGTTGCCCGCTATCACCTGGGCCATCTGAGCCCTGCGGAGACCGCTGCCTTTGTCGCGCACCGGCTGTCGGTCGCCGGTTCGATCGCGCCGTTGTTCCCGCGCAGTGTTGTGCAAATGATCCACAGTCGCACCGGCGGCGTGCCGCGGCTGATCAATCTCTTGTGTGACCGTGCCCTGCTCGGCACTTTTGCGCAAGACACGCTTCAGGTAGACCGTGCGACGCTGCGCAAGGCCGCGCACGAGGTCTTTGGCCGCGACGCGGCACCGGCCGCCACGCGATCCGTGCGTTGGCGGGCGCCGCTGCTCTCCGCATTGGCGGCGGGAGGCATGGTGGCGGGGGTGGCATTATTGGCGGCGTCCTGGCAATTCAAATGGCCGGATGTGAAGCCCTTTGCCTCAATTGCCGCGGCAGTGGCGCCGGTGGCCAAGCCGTCACCGAGGCCGGCGGAGCCGGCGATTTTGCCGCCGAAAAAAGCGTCGTCGCCATCCGTGGCCACGAGTACACCACTGGCGGATTTGCGCTGGCCGGACGATCTTGCGCCGCGGCAGCGCAGCGAGGAATTGGCGTTTCGCGAACTCTTCAAGCGCTATGGCATTGAATATCCGGCCGACAGCGGGGGCAATCCCTGCAATACAGCCGAACGGATGAATATGCAATGCCTCGCCGCGCGTGGTGGATTCGCGGATTTGCAGCGCTTTAATCAGCCCGCCGTACTGGCACTGGGCGAGGCGTCCGCCGCCGACCGCTTTTATGCCCTGCTCGTCGAACTGACGGCGGACAGCGCGACCCTGGTGCTTGCGGGCAAAACATACCGCGTTACACGCGCAGCCCTTGTCCCGTTGTGGTCAGGCAATTATCGGGTACTCTGGAAGCGCCCGCCGGGCTATAACGGCGTGCTTGCCGAAGGCGCCCGCGGTGAGAGCGTGACCTGGTTACGCGGCAGTCTGGCGAGTGTGCAAGGCGGCGAGGCCGGGGGCACGCCGGTATTTGATGCGGAGCTTGCGCGTCGCGTAAAGCAATTCCAGCTCGCGGAAGGCATTACGCCGGATGGCGTTGCAGGCGAATTGACGTTGAGCCTGCTGGGCATTCGTCTGGACAAAAACACGCCGCACCTGGGCACTACGGCGTCGGGAACCTGAAATGTCCTATATTCTTGATGCGTTAAAAAAATCCGAACAGGCGCGTGTGGTCGCCGCCACGCCGCCACAGCATTTGTTACTGCGCGATGACAGGGAGTTACGCCGGCGCGCGGTGTGGCCGTACTGGGTAAGCGCCTTGCTGGCGTTGAATGGTGCGGCCATATATGTCTGGTTGCGCAATCCGCCCGCTGAAGAAACCCGGCCGCGAGCGCGGGAAGTATCCGCGCCGCCAGCGCCCCAGGCCGTGCCGGACAAACCGCGGCCTTTGCCCGACGGCGCAGTGCCATTGCGGCAAGTGCCGCCAGGCCCGTTGACGCAAAGCGCACCGGCGCGTCCAACCGAGCCTTTGCAACCGTCGGCTACCGCTGCCACGGCGCCAGCGGTAAACCCGGCGCCCGCGACGCCGGCCAAAGGGGTTGCGTTGCCGAAGTCACTCCTTGCAAACGCGGTTCCAGACACGTCGCGACCGGTGCAGCAGTCGCCCGCGGCCGGCCGGGTGCCGCCTGCATCGAACAGTGCACTTGGCGCGGGGGAGATGCCGCCTGAAGTACGGCGGGAATTGCCGCCGCTTGCGGTATCCGGCGTGATGCGTGTTCAGGGCGAAGTGGGCTGGGTGCATGTGAACGGAAAATTGGTGCGGGAAGGCGACGAAGTCGTGCCCGGCGTCAAGGTCGAAAAGATCCTCGAGAATGGTGTGCAGTTCAGCTACAAGGGCTACCGCTTTCAGGGATAGAACAAGGCGCGTGCTGGCCGAACCCGTGTTGCGCAGGTCGCCCCAACGCATTCGGTGTGGTTCATCACGCGCCGGTCAGGCGCCTGACACCACTTCAGCGAATCTTGAGATCGCGCACCTGCTGCGCCTTTTGCACGCAGCCAGCCATCAGAAAGCCCAGATCGGTACCGGTGGACACATAGCGCGCGCCCATCTTCACATATTCGGCGACGAGGTCGGGGCGACCGGCGAGTCCGCCCACGCCCACGTGTTTGCCGTGCTTGCTGCAGGCGGCGATCGTGCGTTCATAGGCGGCGCGCACGCGCGGGTCGTCGAACTGGCCGGCGATACCCATTTCTGCGGTGAGATCGCTGGTGCCGATCATCATCATGTCCATGCCGTCGACGGCAGCGATTTCCTCGACGTGTTCGAGCGCTTCCAGGGTTTCCATCATCACCATCACGGTGGTGGCGTCGTTCAGCGCGGGATCGACCTTGGACGCGGGAAAGCTGCGAAACTGCAGGTGCGGCAACTGGCCGGCTGCCCCACGCTCGCCGAGCGGCGGGAACTTGGCGGCCCGCACCACGCGGCGCGCATCTTCCGCCGAGCGCACATGCGGTGCGATCACGCCCAGCGCGCCGCCGTTCAAGGCGCCGGCGACGTTTTCGGGCGCGGTGTTGGGAATGCGCACAAAGGGGGTGATGCCGGCGGCCAGTGCCGCCTGGCAGATGATGCTGGTGGTGTCCCACGAAAAACCGTTGTGTTCGACGTCGATGTAAAGCGTATCGAAGCCGGCGCTGGCGGCCATGCGCGCGATTTCGGGGGTGCGGATCAGGCGTACGGTCATGGAGGCGACGACTTCGTCGCGCGCGAGTTTTTCCTTGACGTGGTTGCGCAGGATGTCTTTGATTTCGACGGGCATGGGATTCTCCTTGGGGTGGTGTGGTTTGAGTTATTGTCCGCGCAAGCCAAGCTGTGCCAGCAGTTTCTCCCAGCGCGGAACGTCGCGCGCGATGTGCTCACGCAATTGTGCGGGAGTGCTGCTTTGCGGCTCGGTGCCCGCGGCGAGGAATTTTTCGCGTGTCGCCGGCGTGTTGATCACCGCGACGATTTCGCGATTCAGCCGGGCTATGGTTGACGCCGGCGTGCCGCGCGGGGCGCACACCGTATGCCAGGTGCTCATTTCGTAACCGGCTACGCCTTGCTCGTGGATGGTGGCGAGGGCGGGGAGCGTCTGCGAGCGCTTTAACGTGGATATGCCGAGTGCGCGCATGCGGCCGGATTTGACGTACTGCAGACCGGCGCCGATGGCCTCGAACACGAACTGGATTTGTCCGCCGGCCAGATCCGTGACGGCGGGGGCGCTGCCCTTGTACGCGACGTGTACCACCTGAATGCCTGCCATCGAGGTAAACAGCGCCGCCGCCAGATGCGAGGACGTGCCATTGCCCGCCGAGCCGTAATTCAGCGCGCCCGGCTGTTGCTTGGCCAGCGCCATCAGATCGCGCACGGAGCCAAGGCTGGACGCATTGCGCACCAGCAGCAGGTAGGGCACGGTGGCCAGCATGCTGACCGGCGCAAAGTCGCGGCGCGCATCGTAGAGCGCCTTTGCCGCCAGCAGCGGTCCGCTGATCATCGATCCCGCGCTGCACAGGCACAGGGTGTAACCGTCCGGCGTGGCTCTGGCCACCAGGTCCGCGCCGATCATGCCGCCGGCGCCGGCGCGATTGTCGACCACCACGGACTGTGCGAAGCGCTCGCTCAGGCCCTGCGCCACCAGGCGGCCTACCATGTCGATGGTGCCGCCCGGCGGAAACGGGACGATCAGGCGAATGGGCCGCTCGGGGTAACTTTGGGCGGCGGCAAGCGGTGCACAGAGCAGGGCGGGCAGCAGGCCGCACAAGACGGCGAGACCACATGGCGTCATTCGATTCATGGTGCGGACACTGTAAGCAGCGCCGGCGCACCAGTCAATGCGCCCGCTTGACCCCTCGATTTCGCAACACTAGACTCGCCGGGGCATCGCACTTGCGGCAATTGCGGTTCAACCCCGGAAAGGAACACATCATGTCTGCTCAAGCTTCGGCCCGTATCTACGCGGGTGGCGGCCACTTCGCGCTCAAGAACGGCACGAAATATCGTGGCGGGCTGTTTCGCAAGCCGTTGGACGGCGCCTTTGGCGAATCGCAGTGGGAGTGGCTGACCAAGGGTTTGCCGGAGAATGTCGAAGCGCGTGTGATCGTGTTGCATCCGACGCGTCGCGGCGTCATTTACGTGGGCACGCAGGACGGTCCGTATCGCAGCAGTGACGGCGGCGACAGCTGGGAACGGCTGGGATTTCCCGACCGCGGCGCGGTGGTGTGGGCGATGGCGTTTCATCCCGCGAAGCCGGATGTCATGTATCTGGGCACGGCGCCGGTGAAGCTGTATCGCAGCACGGACGGCGGGGACAACTGGCATCGGCTTCCTGCCGCCGTGTCGCCCGAACACTGCAAGATGGATTTCCCGACGCGCACCATCGGCATTGCCGCCGACCCCGGCCGCGATGGCGAGGTGTATGCGGCGCTGGAGGTGAGCGGCGTGCTGCGCAGCAGTGACGGCGGCGACAGCTGGTCCGATCTGTCTGCGCCGTTGATCAGGCTCGCCGGACAGCCGCACCTGAAGAGCCGCATCGGCAGCGATTCCGATGCCGAGGGCATGCTGGATTCGCACGCCATTGCCGTCAGCAGCGCGGCGTCCGGCGAGCCGTTTCTGGCGGTGCGCATGGGCTTGTTCCGCGGCACGGCCCGCGGCACGGACTGGCAGGACGTGGAAGTGGGCCGTTATTCGCCGCTCACCTACTGCCGCGACGTGAAGGTGTCCCCCCACGACGCGCGCGTAATGTACGCGTGCCTGTCGACGTCGTCGCGGGGCAATGCGGGCTCGCTTTACCGCAGCGACGACGTGGGCGCGAGCTGGAAGCGTTTCGACCATGACGTCACGGCGCATGCCACCATGATGTCGTCGTGCGTGAATCCCCACGACGCCGCGCAGGTGTGCTGCGTATCGCGCTGCGGCGAGGTGTTTGCCACGGCCGACACGGGCGCGACGTGGAAGGCGTCGCAATTGCCGCGGGATGTGCAGGATGTGTACGCGGTGGCGTGCGGTTAGCCGGCATGAACATCGACCTGCACAACCATGTGGTGCCGCCCACGGTCCTCGATGCGATCCGCAAGAGTCCGGATCGCTATCACACCAGCGTCTATGAGAAGGACGGCAAGACCTGGTTTGATGTGCACGGCAATCCGGCGGAACTGAAACCCGAGTATTTCAATGCCGATGCCAAGGTGGCGTGGATGGACAGCGTGGGTATCGACATCGCGGGCATTTCGGTGGGGCCGCCGATTTACTTCTACAATCTGCCGCCGGATGTGGGACTCGAATCCGCGAAGCTCGCCAACGACGGCATTGCGCAGATGGTGGCGCGGCATCCTTCCCGTCTGCGGGGATTGGCGCATCTGCCCATGCAGGACCCGGATGCGGCCATCACCGAGCTGGAGCGGGTGGTGAAGGAACACCGTTTCAAGGGCATCGAGATGGGAACGTCGATCGAAGGGCTGCCGCTTGCCGATCCGAAATTCCGCAAGGTGCTGAAGACCGCGGAGCAACTCGGCTGTTTCATCTTTACCCATCCCTACCAGTGTCTCGCCAAGGGTTGGATGGAGCAATACTACCTCAGCAACTTCATCGGCTTTCCGTTGGACACGACGATGATGGTGGCGCACCTGATGTTCAGCGGCGCGCTCGACGACTGCAAGAATCTGAAGATTCTGCTCGCACACGGCGGCGGCTTTGTGCCGTATCAGATCGGGCGCTTTGTGCACGGACACAAGGTGCGCAACGAACCCAAGGTCAACAACGCCAGTTCGCCACGCGAGCTGCTGCGGCGCTTTTACTTTGATGCCCTGACGCACGACCCGCAGGCCGCGCGCCACCTGATCGACCGCGTGGGCGCCGACCGCGTGGTGATCGGCACCGATCATCCGTTCGATATGGGGCCGGATCGTCCCATTGAAGACATCGACAGGATTCCCGGCCTGACGGCCACAGAGCGCGAGCAGGTGTGTAGTCTGACGGCGCGGGCGCTATTGGGTGAAATTACGTAAGTATTTGTTTTTAAACGATATTGTAAAGACCCATTGATAATCACACCCTGCGTCGCAGCCTGGAAAAAGCCGCGCACGTATTCCAGCGCGAGACTGAAATAGCCATGATCCAACCGCTCAAGATTGTCCACACCTCTGACGTTCACCTCAATGATGAGCCGGACGGCCACAAGGTGCGCGACGCGTTCACGCAGGTTGTCGATACCGTGCTGGAGACGGAGTCCGACCTGTTCCTGATTGCCGGCGATTTGTTCGATCACAACGAGATTGAAAAAAAGACCGTCGAGTTTGTCTACGAACAGCTGGCGCGCCTGTCCTGTCCGACGGTGGTAATCGTCGGCAATCACGATGTGTGGGATGAACGCTCGGTGATCAAGCGCATGGATTTTCGCAAGGCGGGCGAACACGTCACGCTGCTGAACGAGGCCGAAGGCACGCAGGTTGAGTTTCCGCAACTGCACGCCACGGTGTGGGGACGCTGCATGCTGGATCATGATCTCTCCAACAGACCGATGGCCGCTGCGCCGCCGCGCAAGGGAAACATGTGGCACATCGGCATGGCCCATGGCCTCTACACGGACGAGCCCGAGACCGAACGCTCGTCACTGATCCTGCCGCGGGAGATTGAGGCGTCCGGTTTCGACTACCTCGCGCTGGGCCATGTGCACGCTCATCGCCAGATGCGCCACGGCAACACCCTCGCGTGCTATCCCGGTGTGTGTGCCGCGCACATGGGCACGGTGCCGGACGGTTGCGTGGCGCTGATCACCCTGACGCCCGGCAAAGGCGCGAAGGCGGTGGCGCATACACTGGGCGGCTCATCGGCCCGCTGGCGCAGCGCGTGAGTGAGGGCAGTGGCAGTGAAAATTCTAATCCAGCCTGTCGGAGAGGCTTGCGTGCATTCTTGCCTGTAGAAGTTTCGACTTGATCTGACACAAGCACCTTGCAAAAGGCGGGGTTACCGGTTTTGATAGAGGTGCGAACCATTTATCGAAACCCAGAAACGAAAGGTAACCCCATGCAAAGTTTTAACCAGAACGTCATCAAATACAAGCTCGGCCTGCTCAATCTGGCGACCGAATTGGGCAATGTCTCCAAGGCCTGCAAAGTCATGGGCCTGTCGCGCGATACCTTTTATCGCTATCAGGCGGCGGTTGAATCAGCTGGAGTAGCGGCACTGATTGACCAGAATCGCCGTAAGCCGAATCTAAAGAACCGTATTGACGAGTCTACCACTGAGAGGGTGCGCTCTTATGCGGTCGAACAACCGGCACACGGCCAAGTACGGGCCCGCAACGAATTGCGCAAACTGGGCGTGTTCGTCTCCCCGTCGGGGGTGCGTTCGATCTGGCTATGCCACGAATTGGCCAGTTTCAAGCAACGTCTGGTGGCCCTGGAAAAGCAGGTTGCCGCAACCGGCGAAGTGCTTACCGAAGCGCAAGTAGTCGCCCTCGAAAAGAAGGCCGAAGATGATGTGGCCCATGGTGAAATCGAGACGGCGCACCCTGGCTACCTTGGCAGCCAGGACACCTTCTATGTCGGCACCCTCAAGGGCGTAGGGCGAATTTATCAACAAACCTTCGTCGATACTTACTCCAAATGGGCCACAGCCAAGCTCTACACTACCAAGACACCGATCACCGCAGCGGATCTGCTGAACGACCGGGTGCTGCCGAGCATTGCCGAGCAAGGCATGTCGCTGCTACGTATCTTGACCGACCGAGGCACAGAATATTGCGGACGTGCGGAAACGCATGAGTTCCAGCTCTACCTTGCGTTGAACGACATTGAACACACCAAGACGAAAGTGCGTCATCCACAAACCAACGGCATCTGCGAGCGTTTCCACAAAACGATTCTGCAGGAGTTCTACCAAGTGGCGTTCCGCAGGAAAATCTATACGACGCTGTCGGAACTGCAAGCGGATTTGGACAACTGGATTCACTACTATAACAACGACCGAACACACCAAGGCAAGATGTGTTGCGGCCGCACGCCCATGGCGACTATGATAGCCGGGAATGAGGTCTACGACGCAAAAGTTACGGTACT
>CADECM010000106.1 GCA_902825845.1 uncultured beta proteobacterium | reverse complement strand
GCCAGGCGCGGGACATTGTGTGGTTCGACTTCGCTGCAATCTGTGACGGTCCCCGCGGCAAGCCGGATTACATCGAGCTGTCCCGGCGCTATCACACTGTGATGGTGTCCGACGTGCCATGCTTCGGACCGGGCACCTCGGATAAATTGCGCCGCTTCGTGTGGATGATCGACGAGTTCTACGACCGGCGGGTTAAACTCATCCTGTCGGCTGGTGTTTCTGCGGAGCAGTTGATACTGGACGCCGATTCCACGGACGCGTTTCAGGCCAATCTCAATGCTTCGCTGAAAGATCGTCTGGTCAGCCGCCTGACCGAGATGCAGTCGCACGACTATCTTGTGCAACCGCACATGCCCTGAGGAATATTATGGCCACCTTCAAAGCTTACAGAATATTCAATGAAAACAATACGATAGAGGGTCGGATTGTGGAGATGGCGGTGACCGACCTGATGCCCGGCGAGGTTTTGTTCCGCAATCATTTCTCCGGCGTGAATTACAAGGATGCGCTGGCGGCGACCGGCGCGGGTGGCAGAGTCATTCGCAAGTATCCGCTGGTGGGCGGCATCGACGCCGCCGGCGTGGTGGAATCATCGACGGATGCGCGCTTCAAGCCCGGCGACGAAGTGATCTGCACCAGCTACGATTTCGGCGTCGCGCACGATGGCGGCTTTGCCGGTTATTGCCGCGTGCCGGCGGACTGGGTGGTGCCTCTGCCGCAGGGGCTGTCGCTGCAGGAAGCGATGACGCTGGGCACGGCAGGCTATACCGCGGGACTGGCCGTCGAATTGCTGGAGCTGAATGGACTGGCACCGGGCAGCGGCAAGGTTCTGGTGAATGGTGCCACCGGCGGGGTTGCCAGCCTCGCCATCGACATGCTGGCCGGCAAAGGTTATGCGGTGACGGCTGTGACCGGCAAGGATGATGAACACGGGTTCTTGCGCACGCTCGGCGCAACGGAAATTCTCGCGCGCGGCAGCATCGATATCGGCACGCGGCCGCTGGAAAAGTCCCAGTGGGCGGCGGCCTTTGATTCGGTGGGCGGGGATCAATTAACGTGGCTCACGCGCACCATGAATCAGGGCGGCCTGATTGCCAGCTTCGGCAATGCGGGTGGAATTGAATTCAAGGCGAATGTGTTGCCGTTCATTCTGCGCGGCGTGCGTTTGATCGGCGTCGACTCCGCCGCGACGCCGATGCCGTTGCGGCGCAAAGTATGGCAAAGGCTCGCCACCGACCTCAAGCCGCGCCACCTGCAAACGATTGCCAATCTCATTACCCTGAACGACCTCGACAGTTACTTTGCCAGTATGCTCAAGGGCGGCATACGCGGCCGGGCAGTGGTCAGGTTTTCGTAAGTGCGGGCACCCGATAATCGGGTGGCTGGCTCATATTCCAACGCGCGCGGCGGAGGGGAAACGATGGGTGCCTATCAGGATTTTCATCAACGCTCGATTCGGCATCGCGATGCCTTCTGGTCGGAACAGGCCGCGCTTGTCGACTGGCACCGGCCGTTTACCGAGGTGTGCGATTTCAGCCGGCCGCCGTTCGCGCGCTGGTTCCGCGGCGGCGAAACCAACCTGTGCCACAACGCCATCGACCGTCACCTCGCGTCGCGCGGCGACCAGAAGGCGCTGATCTATATCTCGACCGAAACGGGGCAGGAAAAAACCTACACCTTCCGCGAGCTCTACAAAGAGGTCAATCGTGCCGCGGGCATGCTCGCGACGCTGGGCGTGGGCAAGGGCGATCGTGTCCTCATCTACATGCCGATGATCGCTGAAGCGGTGTTCGCCATGCTCGCCTGCGCGCGCGTGGGCGCGATTCACTCGGTGGTGTTCGGCGGCTTCGCTTCGGCCAGTCTCGCCGCGCGCATTGACGATGCCAAACCTGCCCTGATGATCACCGCGGATGCGGGCATGCGCGGCGGTCGCGCGATTCCCTACAAGCCGCTGGTGGACGAGGCACTGCGCTTGGCCAGGCATCCGCCGCGCAATGTGATCGTGGTTAATCGCGGCATCGACAAGGAATACCGTCCGCTTGCCGGACGCGATCTGGACTACGCCACGCTGCGCCGCGCGCACGCTGAAATCAACACGCCAGTGACGTGGCTGGAATCAAGCGATCCCTCATACATTCTCTACACCTCCGGTACCACGGGGCGCCCCAAGGGCGTTCAGCGCGACACGGGCGGCTACGCGGTGGCACTTGCGGCGTCGATGCAACATATTTACTGCGGCAATGCCGGCGAGACCATGTTCACCACCTCCGACATCGGCTGGGTGGTGGGACATTCCTACATCGTCTACGGGCCGCTGATCGCGGGCATGACCACTATACTCTATGAAGGCTTGCCGATACGTCCTGATGCCGGCATCTGGTGGAAGATCGTTGCGGACAACCAAGTCTCGGTCATGTTCTCGTCGCCCACCGCGGCGCGCGTTCTGAAAAAACAAGACCCGAAGTATCTGGCCCAGTATGATCTGTCGTCGCTGCGGCATCTGTTCCTTGCCGGGGAGCCGCTGGATGAACCCACGCACCGCTGGATTGCCGACGCGCTGCATAAGCCCGTGATCGATCATTACTGGCAAACCGAAACGGGCTGGCCCATCCTGTCGGCCGTGCTTGGTGTGGAAAAAACGCCGATCAAATTCGGCACGCCCAGTTTCCCGGTTTATGGTTACGATTTGCAAATTCTGCGCGAGTCGGATGCCGCGGAAGCCGCCGCCGATGAAAAGGGCGTGGTCGCAATCGTGCCGCCGCTGCCGCCGGGCTGCATGACCACCGTTTGGGGCGACGACGAACGCTTTGTCAATACCTATTTCACCAGTTTTCGCACCCGGCAGGTCTACTCCACGTTCGACTGGGGTATACGCGACAAGGACGGCTATCACTTCATCCTCGGCCGCACCGATGACGTGATCAATGTCGCCGGCCACCGGCTGGGCACGCGCGAAATCGAGGAGGCGGTGCAATCCCATCCCAACATCGCGGAAGTGGCGGTTGTCGGCGTCGCCGACCCGATCAAGGGGCAGATGCCGATTGCCTTTGCGGTGGTGAAAGACGCGGCCGCCATTGCCACACCGGAACTGGCGCGCGCGCAGGAAAAGGGGGTGATGGATGCCGTGGACAAACAACTCGGGGCCATCGGGCGTCCGTCGCACGTGCACTTCGTGACGCTGCTGCCCAAGACGCGCTCGGGGAAGTTGTTGCGGCGTTCCATCCAGGCGCTGGCGGAAGGACGCGATCCCGGCGATCTAACAACGATCGAGGATCCGGCGGCGCTGGATCAGATCAAGCGCGCGCTCGCCGGAGATTTTCTGCCGTAGCGCACCACGCCACGTCGTTGGTCCCGGCGCCGTGCGCAGTGTGCGGCTGTTGTTTCTCCCACAACCGCTGGCGCTAAATCGCCAGGACGTTTAGCATACATGTCGGTGATGCCGGCAGGCAAAAAGCACCGGCGTGCCTTCCCATTTGCAACTGATCAATCAACGGAGAATTTCATGCCCGACTGGATCAATTCCGAGGCCATCACCGCTTTCGCGCTGAATGCAGGCACCAAAATACTGGGCGCGGTAGCGCTGTGGATCGTGGGCGGCATTGTCATCAACCTGATTATCCGCTTGTTGACCGGCGGCATGGCGTCACGCAAGGTGGATCCGACCCTGGTCAAGTACGCGGACTCATCCATACGCGTAATTCTGCGCATCGTTCTGATCATCGCCATACTGTCGGTGTTCGGGGTTGAAACCACGAGCTTCGCCGCGTTGCTGGCCGCCGCGGGATTGGCGATTGGCGCGGCGTGGGCGGGATTGCTGTCGAATTTTGCGGCGGGGGCATTCTTGATGGTGCTGCGCCCGTTCAAGGTCGGCGACATGATTTCGGGCGGCGGCGTCACCGGCGAAGTGGAAGAAGTGGGCCTGTTTGCGACCACACTGAAAACTGCCGATAATCTGCGTGTGTACGTCGGCAACGCGAAGATTTTTTCCGACAACATCACCAACTTCACCCACAATCCCTATCGCCGCGTCGATCTCAAATGCCAACTGGCGCACGGCGTGGATCCGCGCGATGCCATCGCCAAACTCAAGGCGCGCGTGGCGCAGATTCCGCATGTGGTGAGTGCGCCGCCGCCGGATGTGGAAATCGTGGAATTTAACCCGGCCGGCACACTGCTCGGCGTGCGGCCCTATTGCCACAACAACGATTACTGGCAGGTCTATTTCGATACCAACAAGGCAATACAGGAAGTGGGTTCGAGCAACGCCTGGCCGGTGCCGGCGCCGCATCAGATCTATCTGCAAAAATAGGAAGGCACCGCACGCGCCGTCGGCGCGGTAAAAACGCTAACCGCGGAGCGCTACCGGCTTCCCGGTTTCAATCGAGGTGGTGATCGCTTCGAAGGCGCCGATGGTATTGACGATTTCATCGGGTGTAATCGGGTAGGGCGCCTTGCCCGAAACGGCGTCAGCGAAATGTTCGATTTCCACCAGCAGGGAATCGATTTTGGGAAGTTCCTTGCGCTCGACCTTGCCGCCGGACAAACGCGTGACGCACTCCGTCTCGCCCAGCGCTTCCACCGATCCCTTGTCGCCGAATACATGCACGCGCCAGTAAATCGGCGACGGCCGCACCGCGCCCAGAAAGCCGCTGACGCCATTGGCGAATTTAAACAGGACTGAAATCGTGTCCAGCGGGTCGTGTCCGCCGCGCGTCGACACAAACTGCGCACTGACTTCGGCTGTGGGTCCTGCGAGATGGGTGAACGCATCAAGGATGTGAATGCCTGTGCCGGTCATGCCGGCGCCCGGAGTCTCGCTGGGCAGATCGCGCCATGGCGCAAAAAAGTTACTGGAGTTTTCGTTGCTGTAGTGGCCTTCGATGTGCAGCACCCGCCCCAGCACGCCACTCGCCACCACGCGGTTGAGTTCCACCATCGACGGCCAGAAGCGCTTGTTCTGGCCTACGCCCACCGGCACGCCGGCTTTCCGGCACGCGTCGACCATGGCCGCGGCGTCTGAAAATTTCAGTGCAAACGGTTTCTCGCAGAACAACGGTTTCTTGGCGGCAGCGACCTGCTCCGCAAGCTTGCGGTGCGTGGAGTGGGGCGTCGCGAGCCACACCGCGTCGACCTTGGGATCACTTAGCGCAACGTCCAGCGAGGTGGAAAGCGCAAAACCTTTTTCGTGCGCGTAGTCACGCACACTGTCGGGCTCCTGACTGACGCCATGCACGAAACGGACTTTTTCGCTCTTGCCCTGCACCGCATTGACGATGGTCTTTCCCCACCAGCCCAGGCCGACGATCGCTGCGTTCAGCATGAAGTTACCTAAGTATTTGTTTTTAATGGACTTTTAAAAAGCGATGATGGTCAGACGCCAGCAACGATTTTTTGCTGTTGCTGGCCCAGTCCTTGTATGCCGAGCGTGACGACGTCACCCGCCTTGAGCCAGATGGGATTGGGTTTCTTGCCCATGCCCACGCCGGGTGGTGTGCCAGTGCAGATGACATCCCCGGGCAACAGCGTCATGTAGTGGCTACAGTAGGAAATAATTTTGCGCACGCCGAAAATCATGGTGCGCGTATTGCCGGATTGCATGCGCTCGCCGTTGACATCCAGCCACATGTCGAGGTTTTGCGGGTCGGGTACTTCGTCGGAAGTCACCAGCCATGGGCCGATGGGGCCGAAGGTGTCGCAGCCCTTGCCTTTGTCCCATTGCGACGATTGCAATTGCCACGCGCGCTCCGACACGTCATTCGCCACGCAATAACCGGCGACATAATTCAGTGAATCGTCTTCGCTGACATATTGTGCTTTGGTGCCAATGACGATGGCCAGTTCGCACTCCCAGTCAAGCTTGGTCGAATGGCGCGGGATCACCGTGTCGTCGTTCGGACCGCAAATGCTGGTCGTGGCTTTCATGAAAATAATCGGCTCGGTGGGCACCGCCATGCCAGCCTCGGCTGCATGGTCGGAATAGTTCAGGCCGATGGCCACGTATTTGGAGATGCCGGTGAACGGCACGCCGAAGCGCGGATTGCCGGTCACTACCGGCAGCGAGTCCGGCTTGATCTTGGCGATACGCGCGAGATCGCGCGGCGATAATGTTTCGGCATCCAGCGTCGCCTGCACCTTGGACAGATCGCGCAGTTTCCCCTGTGCATCGATCAGGCCCGGTTTTTCATGTCCATCTTTTCCATAGCGGCATAGTTTCATGTTGTCTCCGGCAAAATCAAAATGCTTTCCCTCACCCCCGTCCCCTCTCCCGGCGGGAGAGGGGGGCAAAGCCCTTCTCCCACCGGGAGAAGGGTTGGGATGGGGGAAGGGCGTTTCATAAACAGTAAAAACTGAAAATCAGGCTATCGATTATAAACCGGCGCGGCTTTTGCCCTTGACCCCCTTGTTCACCACATTCAGCGGCCATTCGCCCGACAGCACGCGCTTGACCTCGGATGGGGCGCCGGCCTGCAGGCCGACCATCGCCTGTTCGCTGTACCACGCGGCATGCGGGTTTATGATCACATTTTCGCGTCCGCGCAGCGGGTGCGGATTCGGCAACGGCTCCGGATCGGTGGTGTCCAACGCGGCGCCGCCGATCTTCTTCGCCTCCAGCGCGCGCACCAACGCATCGGTGTTGATCACCGGGCCGCGCGAGCAATTGATGATCACTGCATTGGATTTCATGCTGTTGAGCGCCTCGTCGCCGATCATGCCGCGCGTTTGCGGGGTGAGCGGCGGATGCAACGAAATAAAATCGGCTTGCTTATAGAGTTCCGCGAGTTCAACTTTTGTGCCCGGCTCCTTGAACTGGCCTTGGGTCACAAATGGATCGGCGTACAGCACCTTCATGCCGAAGGCCGCCGCGCGCACTGCCACCTGGCGTGCGATATTGCCAAAGCCGACCAGCCCGATGGTGCTGCCTGCCAGCCGCTGTATCGGTTTACCCGGCGGCACTGCCCAGGTGCCGGCGCGCACCGTCCGGTCATAGAACGTAATCTTGCGCGCCGCCGACAACAGCAATGCCATGGTGTGCTCGGCGACTTCCTCGATGCAGTAGGTGGGATTGTTGGTGACAATGATGCCGGCCGCTGTCGCCGCCTCCAGATCGATGGTGTCCACGCCAATGCCGTAGCGCGCAATGATTTTGCACCTGGGCATCTTCGCCATGTCTGCCGCGGTGATGGGCCCGGCGTAGGTGTTGAGCAGCGCATCGCAGTCGGCCGCCTGCCCCAGAAACTCCGCCGGTGTCTTGGTTTGCAGCGCGGTGAGATCCGCCAGCCCTGCCAGCGTCTGCTTCTCGAC
This sequence comes from uncultured beta proteobacterium, assembly GCA_902825845.1. GTDB lineage: Bacteria > Pseudomonadota > Gammaproteobacteria > Burkholderiales > SG8-41 > UBA5216. The sequence continues at coordinate 10,810 of CADECM010000106.1, read as the reverse complement.
GTCGAGCGATTCCCACACGTAATCGGTTAACACCACTTTAGCCAGCGCCATAAATCCACCTCAAATTATTCAATAAAATCATATGCTTGCGTTAAACTCCTTAGCCGCGGATTTCACAGATTACGCGCAAAAAATCTGCATAAATCTGTGAAATCTATGGCGAAAAGCTATTGAAGTTAACCGTATATCTCCGCATTCCAGCAATTCGGTGCCTGCTTGCCATCGAGGATCGCCAGGATGTTATCCACGACTACATTGGCCATCGACTCGCGAAGTTCGGGAATCGCACTGCCGACGTGCGGGGTGCACACCACGTTATCCATCCGCAGCAGTTCCGGATGCGGGCGCGGTTCATTCTCGTAGACGTCGAGCCCGGCGCCGGCGATGCGCTTGTGCTTGAGCGCGTCGACCAGGGCCTGCTCGTCGACCACCGGTCCGCGCGCCGTGTTGATCAGATGCGCGGTGGGTTTCATCAACGCGAGTTGTGCGGCGCCTACCAGATGGCGTGTCAGCGGCGTCAACTGTACATGCAACGACACAAAATCCGCGTCGCGAAACACTTGATCGAACGGTACCCATGCCGCATTGAGTTCACGTTCAATCTCCGGCGCGAGTCGCCGCGGGTCATGATAAATTACTGGCATGGAGAATCCGCGCGCGCGCCGTGCCATTGCGCCTCCCACGCCGCCGACGCCGATCAGCCCCAGTGTCTTGTGCGACACGCCGCCACCTACCATGTAGCTCGACTGCGACCCGGGAAAAACGCCGCTGCGCAGCAGCCGGTCGCCTTCCGCCACGCGGCGCGCGGTGGCCATCATCAGCGCCCACGCCAGATCGGAGGTGGCATCGTTCAGCAGCGGGGCAGGGATCACCGTTACCGGCAAGCGCCGCGCGGTCGCCGCGGCGATGTCGATGTCTGCCGGCGTGATGGTCATCGAAGCAATCGCCTTCAGGTTCGGATTGGCGTTGATCACTTCGGCATTTATCTTGTCATGCAGCAGGCAAAAAATGATGTCGTGCTCGCGCGCCGCCCTGAGCAATTCGTCCTGCGCGACAATATGCAGCGGATCGTGATTGAGCGTGAGGTCCGCAACCGCTTCCAAACGCGCGATGGCACTGGCGGCCACCGGTTGTGTGAGAAAAACTCTGGGCCGCATCACACCATCCAGCGCACGATGCCGGCCACGCCGTCAACCGCGACTTGGGAACCATCGGGTATGGTGGTGGTGGCGTCGGCCACGCCCAGCACCATCGGAATGCCGCGTTCCCTCGCGAGCGAGGCCAGATGCGACGTGCTGCCGCCGAGTTCGGACACCACCGCGGACACGTTCATCAAGATACGGCTCAAGGCAGGGCCCGCGCTCTTGGTGATCAGCACATCACCCGGCGCCACGTGCGCCAGTTCGCATTCGCAGTTGACCACGCGCGCGCGCCCCGTGCCCCAGCCGATGCCGGCGGGCTGGCCGCGCAGGCGCGGATGATTGCGCCAGATCTCGTCCGGCACCTTATCCTGCGTGCCCACATGCAGCGGGCGCGCCTGCAGCATCCGGATGCCATCGCCGTCGTCACCCTCAACCATTGCCCACTCGATTTCCACCGGCAGACCCATGATGTCTTCGGCGCGGCGCAGATAGCCGCCCAGCCGCGCCACCTGCGCGTCGTTGAGACAGCGTTTGGGCGCATCTGCTTTTTTCGGCGGCGCGAATGTACGGTGCACGCAGCCCACCGCGTGATACTTGGGGCCGATCGCGGCCTCGGTGAGCGCCGCATCACGCGATAGCAGGTAGCGGTCGGGTGTGACTTCGCCCTGCGCGATACTCGAGCCCAGCCCCCAGGTGGCGTTGATGAGCATGCCGCCATCCACCGTCTGCGACAGACCGCCGCCGGCAGCGAGCGCGGGAATCAGCGGCTGGATGATCAGCGCCATCGCGGTATCCGCGGGATCGAGATCGTGGGTCGCCATGTAGCGCAGGGCGCGCGTGGACCACATCGCCGCCCAGCACGCGCGGATGGCGGTTTCGTAGTCGGCTTCGTTATCGAGATCGAGAAAGCTCTCGAACTGGCCGGCAAAGCTGGAGCCAAAGCGGTCTTCCACCAGCGCCGACGATCGCACCACGATCGGCAGGCCGTGTGTGGCCTTGAGTTCGTTCCACACCTGCATCAACGGCTCGCGAATTTCGGACACGATGGGCTCATCCATCAACCCCATTTTCATGTTCAGGGCGTAACGCCGCGCCTGCCCGCCATCGTCCGTGGCAAATGCGCCACGCGCGGAATCTTCCAGACCCAGCGCCTTGATTTGCAGGCGATAGGCATCGGCTGACAGGCAATACCCGCCCGGCGTGGGCAGTCCCGCCTGCGCAAGACGTGCAAGATTCGCGCCCTTCGGGCCAAAGCGCGCAACGTCTGCGGCTTCGGGGGCGGTCAGTGGTACGAGGAGTGCAGTGGACATCTCAGCCTTCGCGTGAATCGATCACCAAACGCAGCACACCGTTGGCATTGCCTTCATATGCGCGGAAGGCCTCGGCCGTTTTGGATAATGGGTAGGTGCCGGAAACAAAACCCCTGATGTCGATTTTGCCCTGCGATACCAGCTCGATCGACGGCGCCATATCCGTGGGATGCAGGGCGCGCGAGCCGATGATGCTGATTTCCTTGAAATAGAGCGGAAACGTGGTGAAGCTCGCGCAGCATTCGTGGCTCACCGCATAGGGCGACAAACGGCCACCGGGCTTTAGCATGTCAATCGCCACTGCCAGCGTGGCCGCGCCACCAGCGGTATCGATCACCACATCCGCGCCCTGCTGGTCGGTCAGGCGCATGACTTCGCTCAAGGCCTTGTCCGCGCTGATATCGAGGGCGTGATGTGCGCCCATGCGGCTGGCCATGTCCAGTTTCCAGCGCGTGCGCGAAATGGCGATCACCGGATTCGCGCCGGACAGCGCAGCGAGTTGCGTGTGCAGCAGTCCGGTGGTTCCTTGCCCGATGACCACCACAGACTCGCCAGGCTTGATGCCCAGGCGGTCCTGGGCATGCTTGACCGTGGCCAGGGTTTCGATGATTGTGCCATCGTCCAGCGCCAGTTCGAGCGGCAGGGGATGCGCGTACTTCGCCGCAATAGGCACCAGCTCGGCCAGCGAGCCATCGACTTCGCGGCCGAACAGGCCGGCATTGCGGCAAAGGTTTTGCATCTGCCGCTGACACAGGTCGCAGTGACCACACGAAATAATCGGATTGATGATGACCGGGTCGCCGGGTTTGACGTGAGTGACCTGCTCGCCGATGGCTTCGACAACGCCTGTGGATTCATGGCCCATCACCACCGGGTATTTCAGGTTGGCATAGGCGCCTTCGTAGATGCCCAGATCGGTGTGGCACACCGCCGTCGCCGCAATACGCACCACCACGTGATCCGGCGCGGGTGCGGGAATTGCGCGTCCGATCAGTGAAAACGTTCGCGGCGCTGTGAGCGCCGCGGTTTTGGAGGTGAAAGGCATTGTGATTGCGGGTTGCACCCTCCCTTGCACGCAGCGCGAGAGAGGGGGCTAAATCAGATTACCGTCCCGGCAACTTGCCGAAGTTGCAGTAACCCGGCATCGGGTCGACCACGGTAATCTGCTCCACCGGGAAGTTGGACACGATTTCGACGCTGTCCTTGTGCACGATCAGCATCTCTTCGATGCGCACGCCCCACTGATGCGTCTTGCCGTGCTGGGTTTCCAGCGCGAACACCATGCCTTCCTTGATTTCGATCGGATGATCGAGTGACCAGATGCGCGAGATCACCGGCTGATCATATTGCGCCAGCCCGAGGCCGTGGCCCCACAGGTTGGCGGCGGCCTGGTCCTCTTCCTCGTAGCCCCAGGTGTCCTTCGCCGATGGCCATTTCATGGCAATGTCGCGGGTGGTGACGCCGACCTTGACCGCCTTGATCGAGTCATAGAGCCAGCCCAATGCCTCCTGATAAACGTCCTTTTGCTCCTGATTCGGTTCGCGGCCGACCATGTAGGTGCGGTAGTAGCACGACTTGTAGCCGTTCCAGGTCAAGGCGGCGAGGTCCATGAACACCATGTCACCCGGCTTGATGATGCGGTCGGAGAAATTGCGCCAGTTGGGCCAGGTGTTCAGGCCGGACGACACGATCACGTCCTCCACGTCTTCCATGCCCGGGATGTCATAGAGGAACTTCATGATATGCGCGGTAAGCTGGTTCTCGGTCAGGCCCGGCTTGAGGAACTTCATGAATTCCCAGTGCGCGGCGTCACCGATGGCGCCCACCTGGCGCATGCATTCGTGTTCGTCTTCGTTCTTGACCGCGCGCGCTTCCATCATCGGCGTCATGCCATCGACCCAGTCGATGTTGTTGTCCTTGAAAATCTGGATCATGTTGATGTCTATGAAGTCGACACCAAGCTTCTGGCCGTCGACGCCGCTCTTTTTCATTTCTTTCTTGATGCCATTGGTGAACTTGGTCACCTGCTGCAGCGATGCGGGACCCGCAGCGCCTTTGATCCAGGCGTAGGAATACTTGATGTTCTCCTTGGGAATCCACGGGGAATGCTTGGCGATGTGCACACCGATGTCGCCTTGTTCGAACAGCACCGGCGCATCGTCGCCGCACAACAGTGCATAGCGCAGGCCAGGCTTCAGACGGTTCCAGCCAGGTGTGAGGGTGCTGGTCACGTAACGGACATTCTCGTCGTACATCAGCAGCATGGCGCCGAGGCCGTGCGCCTTCATGCGCTTACGCGCGCGATTCAGGCGGTGCTTGCGCAGCCGGTCCCAGTTAATCCGCTCCTGCCAATCGAGGCCTACCATACCAACGTTTGCCATTACGCTCTCCTGTGATACTGGTCTTTTGGAATTTTAAAAATACAATAAAAACAACTAGTTGAAGCAACCCTGCGCCGGGTTATTCGAATTCTTGAAGGGCCTGGGCCGTGGGGATTGTGCGAGGCCAAAATTCTGCCCGGTTTGGCCACGGAAGACAAGTTAAATCAATGGTTAAGCGGACTACAGTCAACAGGTAAAATCCACGCACTGTTTCCCTTGATCGAACCGCACATGACCACCCACATCGCCTGCCTGACTTTCGATTTCGACGCCATGTCCGGTTTCATTTCACGCGGCATGACGTCGCCGTCGCCGATTTCGCGCGGTGAGTTCGGCGCCAACGTGGGCGCGCAGCGCATTCTGGCATTGCTCAAGAAATACGATGTGCGAGGCAGTTGGTACATCCCCGGCCATACGCTCGAAACCTATCCTGACCCGTGCAAGCGCGTGTTCGATGCCGGTCATGAAATTGGCCACCATGGCTGGACGCACGTGCCACCCGCAATGATGACGCGCGAACAGGAGGAGGCAGGCCTCACGCGCGCCAACGAGCAAATCCGCAAACTCACCGGCGCGTATGCGCGCGGTTACCGTTCACCGTCTTGGGATTTGAGCCCGCATTCGGTGGAATTGCTGCTGAAGCACGGCTTCGCCTACGATAGCAGCATGATGGGGGACGACTACACGCCCTACCACGTGCGGCAGGGCGACATCATCGAACTGGAAAAGCCCGCCATCTTCGGCAAGCCGACGCGGTTGATCGAAATGCCGATCAGCTGGTCGCTCGACGACTATCCCCATTTTGAATTTGTGCGCACCAACACCACCATTCTGCCGGGCAATATGAACGCGCATCACGTGCTGCAAAACTGGACGGACGATTTCACCTATATGCGCGATCACCTCGACTGGGGCGTGATCACCTACACCTTCCACCCGTTCGTGATCGGCCGCGGCCACCGCATGATCGTGCTGGAGAAACTGATCCGCACGCTCAAGGACAGCGGCGCGGTGTTCATGCGTCTCGGTGATGCGGCTGATGCGTTTGCAAAGCGAGTTAATAAAATATAATAAAATCAATAACTTAAATTGATTTCATGGATGGAGCTTTCGCGTCTGCCGAATGGGCGTCGAGCCACCACAGACGCGCAGCAAACACCAGCAGCCATAGCGACAATGCGCCCGAGGACAGCCGTTCGTAGAGGCCGGTGCCGGCACGTGTGGCATCGCTGATACTGGTAAGCACCACGAATACGGCTGCCACGCACGCGGTAGCCAGTGTGTAGGTGCTGAGACAGCGCAGACGCTGCTTGCTTCGGAATAGCCATCCCCATACCCACGCGGCTGCGATAAGCGCCAGGAATCCCACGGTAGCGGCCCACGAATGAAGGCGTTGGTCGAGCGACGGCTGCGGCAGCGAACAACCGAGATCGCAAGGAAACATGCCGGCGGCGATCCGTGCGGCGCCGTTAAGCGCAATCAGCAACGCGCCCAGTGTCGCGGCCCGCTGCCCGCGGAACACCACCAGCAGGAATGCCGCAAACGCCATGTGCAGCAGTCCTGTGGGCACAAAGCCCGCGTAGCGCATGATGAACTCGGTGCTGCTGGCGCGTTCGCCCAGCTCGCTGATGTACTGGCGATAATGGCTGAACTCCGGCCTCAGCGCGCCGCAATACAAAATGGCACCCGCCCACAGCAGGGGCGCCAGCATGCCGCTCAAATTTCCCGCCTTGAGCAACGCGACCTTCATGCTTTGAACGCGTAAGTGCGCGGCGTCTTGCAAAGGCCTGGCGTCCCTAACATAATCGCCCCCAGATGCGCTTCAGCGTGATTGATACCTACATCATACACAGGGGACGTGAATGAATTCCATGTTGTTTTCGCCGCTAACCATTCGTGGCGTGACGCTCAAAAATCGCATTGTGTTGTCGCCGATGCTGCAGTATTGCGCCAACAATGGCCATGTCAATGACTGGCATCTGATGCACTACGGCAAGTATGCCGCGGGCGGCACGGGCCTGGTGTTCGTAGAGTCCACCAAGGTCGATCCGCGCGGCTGTTCCACGCCGCGCGATCTGGGCATGTGGAAGGACGATTTCGTCGCGCCAATGAAGCGTATTACCGATCTGGTGCGCAGTGCCGGCGCGGTGCCGGCGCTGCAGCTCGGGCATTCCGGGCGCAAGGCGCGCCGCAGCGTGCCGTGGGAAGGGCGCGCGCCGATGGCCAACGCCCCTGGTGTGGATCACGGCGAGGAGTGGGAATTGATCGCCCCCAGCGCCATCGCCTTCAACGAGCGCTATGCCACGCCGCGCGCGATGACGCACGATGACCTGCAGGAAGCCATTTCCAACTGGGGACAAGCTGCGCGGCGAGCCCACGAGGCTGGTTTCGATGTGCTGGAAATCCACGGCGCGCACGGTTATTTGCTGCATCAGTTTTTGTCGCCGGTGGCGAACCAGCGCACCGACGAATTCGGTGGCACGCCCGAGAAGCGCATGAAATTTCCGATCGAGGTGGTGCGCGAAGTGCGCAAATATTGGCCCGACGAAAAACCCTTGTTCCTGCGCGTGTCCGCGGTGGACGAGGCGGGATGGACCACCGATGACAGCAGCGCGGTCGCGCGCGTTTTGAAGCAGCACGGCGTCGACGTCATTGATTGCAGCGCGGGCGGCATGTCGGATGCCAGCACGGGCGACGGCCCACCGAAGTACGGCTATCAGGTGGAGTACGCAAAACGTATTCGCGAGGGCGCGGACATCAAGACCATGGCGGTGGGGCTGATCATCCATGCCGATCAGGCGGAAGAAGTGCTGCGCTCCGGCAGCGCCGATCTGGTGGCGCTGGGCCGCGAACTGCTGCACAACCCGAATTGGCCGATCGATGCTGCACAGAAGCTGGGCGTCGAGTCGCCGTTTTCCAATGTTGGCGCGTCGCTGGGCTACTGGCTGGGCAAACGCGCGGCCAACCGCGAAGGCATCAAGCCATCCACCTGGCAGCGCGGCATCAACGCGGGGGGGTGACGGCGTGACCGAGGCGGCACCGGCAGCGGGCAAACCGGCGATCCTGCTGGTTGAAGACGACGTCATCACGCGCAGGCTGATTGCGCGCCAGTTGCGGCGCGCCGGCTATGCGGTGGAGGAGGCGACAGACGGTGTGGAGGCGCTGGAGCGCATTCGAGAAAAATTCTTCCCGATCCTCATTACCGACTGGGAAATGCCGCAGATGGACGGGCCCACGTTGTGCCGGAAAGTACGCGAATTGGAACTGGAAGGTTACGTATATTCCCTGTTGCTCACCGCGCGCCAGGGCAAGGAACATCTCATCGAGGGCCTCGAAGCGGGCGCCGATGATTACCTGACCAAACCGCCGCACGAACCCGAACTGATGGCGCGGTTAAAGACCGGTGCGCGTATCGTGGCGCTGGAGCAAAGCCTGCGCGCGGCCAACGAGCGCAACCGCAAGCTGTCGATCACGGATGCGCTCACTGGCGCCTATAACCGGCGCTACTTCAACGAACAACTGCCGGCTGAGATCGAACGTTGCCGTCGTTACCAGCATCCGCTGTCGATCGTGATGGGAGACATCGATTTCTTCAAGAAGATCAATGACGGCTATGGCCACGGTGCCGGGGACGAAGTGCTCGGCCAGTTCGTGCAACTCACCAAGCGCTCGATCCGCGCCACCAGCGACTGGATCGCGCGCTACGGCGGCGAGGAATTCGTTATTGTGATGCCGGAAACCGGTCACGCTGGCGCCCTGCAGGCCACCGAAAAAGTGCGCGCGGCCATTGCCGCCGACCCGTTTGCCACCGCCGCGGGGGGCATACCTGTCACCGCGAGCTTTGGTGTGGCCACGCTGCTGCCGAATGGCGAAGGCGGCGGCCAGACCATCGATCAACTGATCGCCGCTGCGGACGCCCGCCTGTATGCCAGCAAGCATGGCGGGCGCAATCGGGTAACCGGCGAGTAGCGCCCGCCGCTACAGACGCGCTTACAGCTTCGCTGCCTGCGCTTGTTTTTGCTCCAGCCGCAGCTGCGCGGCACGCGCGCAGCCCTGCATCACCGTGAAATAGCGCTGCACCGCGGGCGCGCCAAGTTCGTACGGATGCGGACCGCTGCCGCGGCCGGGCAGCATTTTGTTCTTGCTGTCGGCGATGTCGAACTCGGAGTGGTTCGACAGCAATACGCTTGCATTGACTGCCGCGGCATTGGCGGCAAATTTGCGCTGCGAGTCGATGTATATCTGGAAGTTGCGGATGCCCGGATCCGGCGTGCGATTATTAAAATTGAAAGCGGTCCCGCCCGAGTAGGCCACGTTCAGCGGGCGGCCCTGGTCCTGCACCTGAAAGATGTACGACATGGTACCCGGCGTGTGGCCGGGTGTGTGGGTGATGGTGACGGTGGCTTCGCCGAGCGTAATCTTCATGCCGTCGGTCGCGGTGATATCGCGCCTGGGTGCCATGGTTTTATAGCGGTTGGGATACTTTTCCACCAGTGTCCAGTCTGGGTCGGTCATTACCACGCGCAGATTGCCACCGGCCGGTTTGCCGTAACGCGACTGCAGCATTTCCGCGCCGCCGATATGATCGCCATGCGCATGCGAGATCATCAGATACTTGATGTTGCGCGGATCGAGGCCGAGCTTCTTCATGCCGCCGAGGATCAATTCTTCGGAGTTGTACGGGTAGATGGTGTCAAACAGAATGATGCCGTCCCGGGTGGTCAGCGCCCACGCCGAGTGGATCTTGCCGCCGACGAAGTACAGATTGTCGAAAACCTTTGCCGGTTCGGTGTACCAGCTTGCGCGGGGTGGAATCCTGGATGGATCGGTGACGTAGGGCGCGGGCACGTCGCTGGTGTTTTCGCCCAGGCTTTGCGGTACCAGGCAAGTGCGCACCAGCGTGCCGAGGAATTCAAACCCGGCGGCGGATTTGGCGGCAGCCAGAGACTTGGTAATTTCCGCCTCGAAATCACGCGCGGGCATGGGAGATTGCGCATGAACCGGCCCGGTGACAAGGATACCTGCCATGCCCAGTGCGGCCAGCAGGGTGTGTGCTCTCGACATCATGGATTTCTCCCGTAGCAGGTTGAGGATCGTTGCGCTTGGCGGAATGGCGTTCATTGCGGTCTCCCGCAAAACGACACATTGGCCGGCAGTGCTTTGTCGCCGGCTGCGGCATGAGCCGGCAGCGTGAAGCGCGAACGCGTGTGGTGCAGCCGGTTCTTGCCGACATGCGCGGGCCAGTCGGTCTGATGCCAGGTGAATGACCAGCCCGCTTCCGCACTGCCGCGCGGCGGGAACTGTATCGTCAGATAGCCGTTCATTTCGTGGTGACAGTGACTTGAGGTCTTGTATTCTCGCTCATCGAAGCACGCGCGCATCATCTTGCTGCAGGAAAATGGCACGCCCGCATAGCGCAATGCGTAAGCGGCCGTGCGCGGTTTCGGATCGCTGGACAAGGTGACAAAATCGGCAAAGGCAAAATCCGCACCGCCGCCGGAATACGCTTCACGCTGGCGGCTCACCAGCGCAACCGCATACCCGCCATCTCCGGCCGGGTAGAACGCCGGATGAATTTCCAGCGGCTCACCGGTGCCGTGGCCGGGCTGCGCCCTGCTGTGGCGGTAAGTGCTGAAATCCCATTGCTGTGCGATCGTGTCACGTTGCAGCACGGCAATCAGGGGGCGCGAACTGTCGATCAGGAACAACTTGCCCAAGGGCTGCACCGTGCCCATCCAGACCTTGGTGGTTTGCGGGTTGCACGGTTCCACGAGCTTGCGGCAGGCTGCTGCAAGCGCCGCGGCAGGCATCAGTGTCTGCGGCGCAAGCGTGAGCGCAACCGCCCGGGGTACCAGTCCAGCGCTCTGGGAGGCAGCCGATGCCGGCGCCGCGAGCGCGCCAAGCGCACTGAAAACCAAAAAAATATAGTTGTTTAAAAACAATAGCTTACAGTTTAATTGTAAATTTAATTTGAGTA
>CADECM010000105.1 GCA_902825845.1 uncultured beta proteobacterium | reverse complement strand
ATCAGGACACGGTCGCCTTTGTGCCCAACTACGACGGCCAGTTGCGGGAACCGGAACTGCTGCCGGCGCGCCTGCCGATGCTGTTGCTCAACGGTGCTTCCGGCGTGGGCGTTGGCATGGCGTGCGAACTGCAGCCGCACAATTTGCGCGAAGTGGCTGAGGCCGCGGTGGCCATGATCAACCGCCCCGGCATCACGATTGCGTCGTTGCTGGATGTCATCAAGGGCCCGGACTTTCCCGGCGGCGCGCAGATCATCAGCCCGCGCCAGGCCATCGTCGATGCCTACACTGGCGGGCGCGGTTCCCTGCGCGCGCGCTGCCGCTGGAAAATCGAAAACTTGACGCGCGGCCAGTGGCAGGTGGTGGTCTATGAGCTGCCACCCACCACCTCGTCGGTGCGGGTGGCAACCGAAATCGAGGAACTGACCAATCCCAAGCCGCGCGAAAAAGGCGGCAAGGTGTCGTCCACCCAGTCGAATCTCCGGCAGCTGATACTGGCCTCGCTCGACAAGGTGACCGACGAGTCGGACAAGAGCAATCGCGTGCGCCTGGTCCTGGAGCCACGCAGCTCCAAGCAGGACCCGGACGAGTTCATGCGGCTGATGATGGCGCATACCTCGCTCGAAGAAAATTTCCCGATCAATATGGTGGCGATCGGGCTCGACGGTCGCCCGCAGCGCAAGAACCTGCGCTTGATGCTCGAGGAATGGGTCAGCTTCCGCCTGGCCACCGTGACGCGGCGGGTCAAATTCCGCCTCGGACAGGTGGATCGGCGCATCCACATTCTGCAGGGCCGGCACATTGCGTACCTGAACATCGACAAGGTGATCAAGGTCATTCGCAACTCGGATGAGCCCAAGCCTGAATTGATGGCGGCGTTCAAGCTCAGCGAAATCCAGGCCGAGGACATCCTGGAAATCCGCCTGCGCCAGCTGGCGCGCCTCGAAGGCATCAAGATCGAGCAGGAACTGAAGGCGCTCAAACTCGAGCGCAAGGAACTGCAGGGGCTGCTCGACAACGAGCGCGAGCTGAAAAAGCTGGTGGTGAAGGAAATCCGCGACGACGCCAAAAAATTCGGCGATGCGCGCCGCACGCTGATCGAGGAATCCGGGCGTGCCAGCGTCGAGGTTCAGGTGCTGGATGAGCCGCTAACAGTCATTGTCTCGCGCAACGGCTGGGTGCGTTCGCGCCAGGGGCATGGCCTCGATCTTGGCGGCATCAGCTACAAGGATGGCGACGGCGAGTACGCGATATTCGAGACACGCTCCATTCACCAGATCGCGATGATCGACTCCACCGGACGGTGCTTCGGCATTGCGGCGGGTGACATCCCCGGCGGCAAGGGCGATGGCGTGCCGCTGACGTCGCTGGTCGATCTCGCGGCCGGCGCGCGTGTCGCGCATGTGGTGGATGCGCAACCCGGACGTCGCTATCTGGTCGCCAATTCCGGCGGCTATGGCTTTGTCGTCAACGCCGAACAACTGCTCACGCGCATTCGTGCCGGCAAGGCGTTCCTGACGCTTCAAGAGGGCGAAACGGTACTACGGCCGGCGCCGGTGCCCGACGCAGCGGTCTATGCAGTGGCGCTTTCGGCCAAGGGTCGCATGCTGCTGTTCGCGGTGGACGAATTGCGGGAAATGGCGCGTGGCCGCGGCGTCACGCTAATGGGGCTGGATCCGGGCGAGGCCATGACGGCGGTCGGCTACGCCGGGGCAAAGTCTGTCACGGTGACCGGTTTGTCCCGCAGCGGCAAGGAACGGGCAGTGACCGTCAGCGGCGCAGACATGCAAAAACATATTCTGCACCGCGCGCGCAAAGGCTGCCTGATTCCCGGCAATTTGCGGGATGCGGTGGTGAAGAGCGGCTAGGCCGCCGGCAAACACGGGCGCGGATCAGGTCGCCGCGTTTGCGGGCCGGACGCAGTTGTGGCAGTCGGACAACCCGCCGGCGCCAGAGTGTCGGCGGGTGTTCCAGTTGCCTGCCGGCTCAGGCAGTGAGCGCCGACGCGCTGCTTGTCGTCGCCGACGCCGGGCTGCCGCCTGCAAGCGCGGCTTTGTAACGATCGTAATTGTGATCCAAAAAATTCAAGGCGATCTGCCCTGGCGGAAAGCCGTTACGCGCCACCCCGTTTCTGTCGATGTACACCAGACGGTCCGCCGTGCGGTACTGTTGCCCCACCGCCGGCAGCGGATTACCCAGGCCGATATGTAGGCCGGCGACATCCACGCTAAATGGTTGCTTGAAGGTGACCGGCCAATTCGGGCCGATCGGCGGCAAATGCACAACGGGATCTCCACCGTACGCTATAAGCAACGACCGCTGCACCCGCTCCGCCAGCAACTTGTTAAGGCTTTCGTCGCCGACCCGTGGGGCGGCAAAGGTAACGAGTTCGACCGGCGTCTTTTTGACGGCATCACCGAGGTCAATGGCCGCAAGCAGGGCAAGAGCGCCGCCAAGCGAAAATCCGGTGACATATATCGTTCCCAACTTCGAAACCAGGCTTGCCTGGTGTGACACCTCGTCGACCAGTTCGTTGTGCACAAGTTCGTAGGCCTCCCAGATTCCAGTATGCACCCATCGCTGGTTGGGCCAGGAGCCCGGGTCTGGCGGGTAAGGCATGCGATGGGCGCGAAAGTCGGTGAGTACCCAGTCCTTGAATGCCCCTTCCTTGTCGAAAAAGTCGGTTTCCGAACCACGAAAACCGACGACGATATCGCCGGCATCCGTGTGCGCGACGTAGGCCTCGGTATCACTCTTCCAGTTTCTCCGTTTGATCCCGATAGGGCCGCGGATGGGTGAGCCGCGCAGTGTGAGGTCGGTTTCGGTGTTATCGAGGACCTGACCAACGGTTCTGCTCTTTCCAAACGATTTGTCTTCGGTCATCTCGGCAAACTGAAATAGTTCATTCGCAAGCATGCTATTGAAACCAACGCCGGCACCGTTGGATATCTTCGCTATATCAGCGATTTCGCCGAGGGTGATTGCGTCGACGCTGCCGCGCTTCACGTCGTTCGCATCGTCAATGGTATTGCGCTTTTCCTTGTTGATTTGGTCTATGGCATCCCGCTTGTCATTGCGGACTTCCCTTTTTTCGTCACGCTTGTCCTTGCCGCTCAGATCGCCCTTCCGGATGTCTGTCATGGCATCGTGCTTTTCCTCCCGCTCGTCTTTGCGTTCGCCGCGCGCATCCTTGCGGGCGTCCTTGCGGTCATCCCGTGCTTCCGTGCGCGCATCCTTGCGGTCCTCGCGCGCTTCCTGCTTCGTTTCCTTGATGGCTTCGCGCTCCTTCTTTTCGGCTGCCGTCTTCTTGCTGAACAGGCCCATGGCGTCAGTCTCCTGGTGGTGAGGCGCCGGAGCACCATCGCCGGGCGGCACGAATTTCCTGTTGCCCCCTGTGTAGTGACAGCGTGCGCTCTTCGTGAATCGGAATTGCTGCGGGGGTAGGTTGCGCCGCTGACAACGTCGCGACAATCCGACTGACGGTCTATGCCGTCAAGCCTATCGAATTTTTCTGCCACGCGGCGTGGTGGCTATCCTCGGCTGGGCTGTGTTGTTCCATCCGTCCGGAAAATGCGCTGTTTCATTTGCCGCTGCCGTCTCGATATGACCCGCTAACGGATTGATTCTGCGAAGATTGAGTTGTTGACTGTGCCTGTGATGGTGGTGATAAAGCGGGCTGCGGAATTCTCTTTCCAATCGGACTCAGGCCCGGGGATTGTCCGACAAGGCATACAAAAGGGCCGACTGCATCGGCCCTTTCACATCCCAAGCCGTAATGGCGCGTTGAATGCGTTACGCCGCTACCGCCAGCTTGCGCTTTCCAACGGGTTTGTTCTTGCCGTTGGCGTGTTTGCCCGCGGCTGCCGCTGCCTTGTCCGCCTTGCGAAAGTCGGCCTCGGTGAAGCCGTAAAGGCTCGCGCCGCCCGCCATGATTGCGGCTGCGGTTTCGCGCGAACAGTTCTTGAGCAGGTTGTTGGCTACGTTCGGATAGTTGGAGTCGAAGTGCGGATAGTCGGTGGAGATGCACATGCGGTCGGCGCCGATGAACTTTGCGGTGGCCTCGATTTCCGGCTCGCTGCCTTCGACCGCGGCCCAGCAGTTGCGCTGGAAGTATTCCTTCGGGGTCAGCGCGAGATAGGGCGCATGGGTTTCGCGGTACTGCGGGTAGTCGTTCTCGATGCGCGACAGCAGTCCGGGCACCCAGGAGTTGTTCGCTTCCAGGAACGCCACGCGCAGCCGCGGATGGAATTCGAACACACCGCCGATGATCATCGCGATCATCGACTGTTGCATCTCAATCCAGTGCGCGGCCACATGGCGGTAGAAGCGGTTCTCGCCATACAACTCGATCATATGCGAGTACTGCGCGCTCACCCCTTCGTGGAATCCCCAGGTCACGTTCAGATCCTCGTGCACGCTGTAGAGCGGATCCCAGTAATTTGAATGCCAGTAGTGGCCGTTGACCAGATTCGGGCGGATAAACGAGCCGACCGCGCCCATGTCGCGCACACAGCGGATCAGTTCCTTACACGCCAGATGCACGTCGTGCATCGGCAGCATGGCCACGAACTTCAGCCGCTCGGGACTGTACTGGCAGAATTCATGGAGCCAGTTATTGTAGGCTTGGCACACGGCAAGCGACAAGCCCGGTTCAATGCCGTTACGCGCCAGCAGGCCGAGGCCCATGGTGGGATATAGCACGGCGATGTCGACGCCTTCCATCGCCATGCCCATTACCTGCGCTTCCGGGTCGTAGTCGCGCGCGATCGCGAAGTCGAGCCGGTCCGTCTCCTGCAGCCTTGAGCCGGCGAGGGGCGAGATGACCTTGGTCTTGGCCGAACTGCGCGGCTTGCGGTATTGCTGCAGGTCGTTGTCGGACGTCGGTTGGCCGTCAATAAGAATCAGGCCGGCTGCACCGCGCACGGGGCGGCCATGAGCGCCGAGTTTCACGGTGACGCGATCACGGTACTTTGGGTCGAGGTAACGTTCGAACAGGTCCGGCGGTTCCATCACGTGCATATCGGAATCGACGAAGCGGAGATTGTCTTTCATTGCGACCTCCTTGAGACGAGTGATATGACAAGAACGATGAACCGGGCGGCGTTGCCGCTGTCGCCCGGGCGTTGCTACATCGCGCGCCGGGAATCAGGCCTTGTGCGCGTGATAGTAGGTGTTACGGGCCACGCGGCCGGGCAGCGCGCCGGTGTATTCGCCGTTGTCCAGCAGCACTTCGCCATTGACGATGGTCGCCATGATGCCCGCCGCAGGTTCCTTCACGCGCCAGCCGCCCGCCGGGAAGTCATGCACAATGCTTTCCGGCAGCGGACGCACCGTGTCGGGATCGAAAATCACGATGTCTGCCGCGAGGCCGGGCCGCAGCAGGCCGCGGTCGTAGAGGCCGAGTGCGGAGGCGGAATCAAAGGTGAGCCGCCGCACGGCGTGTTCGAGCGTCATTACTTTCTTTTCGCGCACCCATTCGCTCAGGAGGCGTGTGCAATAGCCGTAGCCGCCGTGGAACTGCACGTGTGCGCCGCCGTCGGACAAGCCGATGATGGCATTCGGATGGGTGAGAATCTTTGCCATCGCCTCATTGTCGACGTTGATTTCCGCCTGCATGAAGCCGGTATCCAGATTTTCTTCCACCACCAGGTCGAGGAAGGCATCGATGATGCCTTTGCCCTGTTCCTTCGCGATCTGGCTGATGGTCTTGCCCTTGAGGCCCTGGTTCTTCTCCAGCACCGGGGCTTCGACCCACATGTAGTCGTACCAGCGCAGCGAATAGCCGGGGGCCGGCAGTTTGGTGCCCTTGTGCTCGATGACTTCCTCGTGCAGCTTTGTCCGCACGGCGGGATCGCGATAGGCGCGCAGCTTCTCCGCGTCGGAGGCGAGCAGGATCGGGTGCCATGTGGGCGTGCCACGGAAGATCTGGCAGTTGTGCATGGTGAAACTCTGCGTGGTGCGGTTCGGGCTGCACAAGGGAAAGGCGCGGATGCCCGCCTTTGACGTTTCATCGAGGCGCGCCATGTGCTTTTTCCACGCATCGGGATCGCGCACGGTCTGGCCGAGGTTGTTGTAAATCACGGTGCGGCCGGTGGCTTCCGAGAGCCGTGCCATCAGTCCGTCATTCAGTTCGGGTGCGCGGCCGCCGCCGCTCTGGATGATGCCGGTGCCCAGTTCGCGCAGCACGTCGCCCAGCGCAAATAACTCTTCTTCGTTCGCCCACAGCGCAGGAATGTGCACGCCCTGCGGATCGTAGTGTCCCTTGTTGCGCGATATCGACAGGCCCAGCGCGCCCGCCTTCATGCCCTCGCGCACCACGTCCTGCATCGCCTTGAGTTCGTCGCCGGTGGCGGCGCGCTTCTGGCTGTCGTCACCCATCACGTAATAGCGCACGGTGGAGTGGCCGATCAGATTGCCGACATTGACACCGAGCCGTCCTTCGAGCCGGTTCATGTATTGCGCGATCGATTCCCATTCGACGTCGATGGTGCTCAGCACGTCCATCGGAATCGCTTCCACGTAGGAGAGAAACTCGGCCACGCGTTTGGCGCTGCCGGGACGAATGGGCGCAAGCGCGAGTGAGCAGTTGCCGAACACCACGGTGGTTGCGCCGTGTTGCGGCGAGAAGGAACACAGCGGATCCCAGGTCACCTGGGCGTCGAAGTGGCAGTGATTGTCGACAAAGCCCGGCGCTATGACGCGGTCCTCGGCGTCAATGGTGCGTTTGGCGGGGCCGCTCAGCTTGCCGAGTTCGGCAATTTTGCCGTTCAGGATTCCCACATCGCCGCGAAAAGCCGGCATGCCCGAACCGTCGATGATGCGCCCATTCTTGATCAGTAAGTCATATGCCATCGTTATCCCTTTCACTGTTCAGGTTACGAAAGCTGCTCACCCTGCTAGCCGCATTGCACGGCGGGCCGCCGACTGGATGCTGCGCAAAGTCTAGCACGCACATTTTTGGGTGGCGCATGCGCTTGGAAAAAGAATCGCCCGCGGCAGGATCCGGGTATGTGCAAGGCGCTACGGCGCAAGCCCTTGAATTGCTATGGCTTCTGCTGCCACGTGCGTCGTGTTGCTGCATCGCGCAATTTGCGGCGGAGGCGGCTGAATTCACGATCCTGACAATGAGGACGGTGCGAGTCGCGGATGACCCGCGTTTTCCGGGAAAGATCGCGATCCCTGCTTCAGGCATTCCCTATAGAATTCAAGTCGCGAAATCACCCGTACGTCATCGACTGAGTTCTGCGAATGCAGGCAACATCGTTTTGTCAGGGAGGTGTCCAATGATTAGCGCGCGCCTGTGGGTCAAGTCGATATTGCTGTGTATCGGTCTGAGCTTTGTGGCCGAAGCGCCGGCGCAGAAGGCAGGCGGCATACTGCGCCGGGCCAATGATGAAAATCCGCCCAGCGCGTCGCTGCATGAGGAAGGTTCGAACATCGTCACCACGCCCTTCGTGCCGGTGTTCAACAATCTGGTGACCTTCGACGCGGCGAAAAGCATCAGCCGACCGGATCAGCTGCTGCCCGATCTGGCGACGAGCTGGTCGTGGAGTGCAGACAACAAGACGCTGACCTTCAAGCTGCGCCGCGGCGTCGTCTGGCACGACGGCAAGCCGTTTACCGCCGCTGATGTCAAATGCACGTGGGATACCGTGACCGAAAAGCGCAGCGCGGGCTGGCGCAAGAGTCCGCGCAAGGCATGGTACGCCAATCTGCAGGAAGTCGTGGTGGAGACCGACGATCAGGTCAGTTTTCGCTTGAAACGGCCACAGCCGTCGTTTCTGGGATTTTTCGCGGCAGGCTGGTCGGTGGTGTACCCCTGTCACGTCGACGGACGCCAGATGCGGCAAAAGCCGATCGGCACCGGCCCCTTCATGGTGAAGTCCTTTGAACCGGGGAAAATGATACGGCTGGTGAAAAATCCCAACTACTTCAAGCCGGGGCTGCCGTATCTCGACGGCATCGACATGCCGATCATCAGTTCTCCCAGCACGCGCAACCTCGCATTTGTCGCAGGCGACACCGATATCTATACGCCCAGCGCCACGCTGCTGGCCGAAGTCAAGGCCAAGCGGCCGGATGCGATCTGCGACGTGGGCCTGAGCTATGCCTACACGCGGCTGATCATCAATCGCACGGTGCCACCGTTTGACGACGTGCGCATCCGGCGCGCGATGGCGCTGGCGATCGATCGCGATGCCGTGGTGCGGGTCAAAGGGGCCGGACTGGATCGCCTCGGCGGCGAATTGATGCCGCCGCCGGAAGGTGCCTGGGGCCTCGACAAGGCGGATCTGGTAACATTACCCGGCTACGCGCTGCCACTCGAAAAGCGCCGCGAGGAAGCGCGTCGCCTGATGCGCGAGGCGGGATACGGTCCGGATAAGCCGCTCACTTTCGTGCTGAGCACCCGCGACGTCGCACGCTACCGCGACACCTCGGTGCTGATCCTCGATCACCTCGCGAAGATCCACATGAAAGGTGAAATGAAGACCATTGATACGGCGATCTGGACCAATGTCGTGTTCAAGCGTGCCTACACGGTGGCCATCGGCTCGCGCGGGCAGGCGATCGACGACCCGGATGTATCGTTCTACGAGAGTTTTTCCTGCGGCTCCCGGGGCAACGTCGACGGCTATTGCGACAAGGACATGGAGGCCCTGTTTGAAAAGCAGTCGGCGATGATCGATCCCGTTGCGCGCAAGAAGCTGGTGAAGGAGATTGACCGCAAACTGCAACTGGATGTGGTGCGCCCGACCATCACCTTCGCCGCGCTGCCGTATTGCCGCCGCGCCTATGTGAAGGGTTATGTGCCGAGCCTGAACAACCAGTACAGCAATCTGCGCATGGAAACGGTGTGGCTGGATAAGTAATCGGCGGTGCAGTTGCTGCTTCGCTGCGCCGCTGCCGCCAGTTCAGGTAACATCGTGGCAGCGGCCGGCTCCGGCCCCATGCCGTACCGGCGAGGAGAAGTTCAATGCGCGCATTTTTCGTGCGACCGTTCGGCGTCAAGGAGGGCATCGATTTCGACGCGGTGGAAGCGGCACTGATCCGCCCGGCGTTGGCGCGCCTGCGCGCCCAGTACAGCATCGACATCGATGGCGGCACCACCGGCGAATTCACCCGTCAGGGCAATATTCGCGAGGACATGTTCCGCCTGCTGGTGACCGCCGATCTGGTGGTGGCCGACGTGTCGATTTACAACGCCAATGCCTTCTACGAACTGGGCATCCGCCACGCCCTGCGTCATCAGCACACCTTCATGATCCGCGCGAAAGCGACGGAAGCGAACTATCCATTTGACCTGCAGACCGACCGCTACTTCACCTACGATACGGCGGATCTCGGCGGCGGCGTCGAGGCACTGGCCACCGCGCTGCGCTCCACGCTCGCCGCCGATGCCAACGCGACCGACAGCCCGGTATTCCAGTTGCTGCCGAATCTGAAACCGCACGAGCGCGGCGTGCTGATGCCGGTGCCGCGCGATTTCCAGGAAGCCGTTGCACTGGCGCAGGCGGGTAGCCATCGCGGCGACCTGCGCCTGCTGGCCCACGAAGCGCAGGGCTTCGAATGGGAGTCGGAGGGCCTGCGGCTGGTGGGCAACGCCCAGTTTCGCCTCAAGGCCTTTCGTGGCGCCAAGGTGACGTTCGAAGTGTTGCGCGAAGAAAATCCCGGCGACGTACATGCCAATCTGCGACTGGGTTCGATCTACCAGAAACTGGCCGAGACCGTAGCACCCGCGGAGCGCGAAGACTGGCTCACCCGTTCTGATCAGGCGATCCGCCGTGCGCTGGACGATGCGCGGGATCCCGCCCAGCGCGCCGAGGCGCACGCACTGCTCGGCAGCAATGCCAAGTCGCGGTGGCTTGCCGAGTGGCGTGGTATCGAACCGCAACAACGCGGTAGTGCCGCGCTGGGTTCGCCGCACCTGGAGACTGCACTGCAGGCCTACCTCAACGCCTACAGCGGTGATCTGGATGCCTACTACCCGGGCGGCAATGCACTGGCACTGCTTCACATCCAGGCTGCACTCGCGCAACAGGAACCCGACACCTGGGAGGCGGGCTTTGACGATGCCGCCAAGGCCATGGCCGGGCTCGCCGACCGCAGTGCCTGTGCCAGCCGCATCGCGGCAACGCTGAGTCTTTCGCTGGGAATCGATCCGGTGCTTGAAGTGACGCAGGATGAGGGCGATGCGTGGGCGGTGCTGGCGCGCGCGGACGTTCAGTTTCTGACCCTGGACAAACGGCCCCGCCGTGTCGAGACCGAGTATGCCCGCGCGATGGCGCGCGTCGCAAACAATGCATTTGCCATCTCCGCCGCGCGCCGCAACATTGAAATCTTCGAGGCGCTGGGACTGTTGCCCGAGCATGTGAAGGCGGCATTGGGCACCATTGACAAGGCGCTAGCCGCCGCCGGTGCCTTGCCGGCGGCACAACCGCGCCCGGCGCGCGTGGTGCTGTTCTCAGGCCATATGATCGACCAGCCCGACCGCGCGCCGGACAGGATGCGCTTTCCGCGAACCGCCGAGGCGCAGGCCACCGCGCGCGCCATGATCGAAGAAGCTTTGCGCGCGGAAATGGCGGCGCAGGGCGGTGTTTCGCTGGGCATCGCCGGCGGCGCATGCGGCGCCGACATTCTGTTTCACGAAGTCTGCGCCACGCTGAATATTCCCACCCGGCTGTATCTGGCGTTGCCGCCGGATGAGTTCCTGGTCGAGTCAGTGCAGCACGGCGGTCCCGACTGGGTGGAGCGCTATCGCCTGCTGTGCGAACGGGTGCCGCCGCGGGTGCTGCAGGAAGACAAGGCGCTGCCGCGCTGGCTCACCGACAAGCCCGGCTACGACATCTGGCAGCGCAATAATCTGTGGATGATGTTCAATGCGCTTTCACTCAACGCGCAGCACGCGACGGCGATGGCGCTTTTCAATCGCGAACGCGAGGCCGATGGCCCCGGCGGCACCGCGCATCTGCTGGCCATCACCCGCAATTGGGGCTTCAAGACGATCGAACTGGATGCCCGCAAGCTGCTTGCCGCGTAACGCGAACGCCGTGTACCGCTGACCACCGGATACGACCGAACTTCATGCTTGGCTTGATGCAGGATTGGCCGTTGTTGTGCCATAAAGTGCTGGATCACGCCGCGCGGCAGCATCCGCGGCGCAAGCTTATTTCCTACACTGACGATGCATGTGTGGAGTCGAATTACGCCGAACTGCGCGCGCAGGCGTTGCGCGTCGCGCAGCGCCTGACGGCCGAGGGCGTGCGGCCGGGCGAGAGGGTTGCCACGCTGGCGGCCAATGGCGCGCGTCACTTGGCGGTGTGGTATGGCGCGCTGGGCATGGGCGCGGTCTATCATCCGCTCAATCCGCGGCTGTTTCCCGAGCAGGTGGCCTACATCATCAACCACGCCGGGGATCGTCTGTTGTTTGTCGATCCGGCGTACGTGCCGTTGCTGGAATCACTGGCGGATCGATTGACGGAGGTGCGGCGCGTCGTGGTGTTGTGCGACGCGGCACGGATGCCGCCCACGCGTCTGCCGGGCGCCATCGACTATGAGACGTGGCTGGCGCAGGTTGATGGCGATTTTGAGTGGGTACGGGTCGACGAAAATGCCGCGGCCGGGCTGTTTTACACCTCCGGCACCACCGGGCCGCCCAAGGGCGTGCTTTACAGCCACCGCTCGATCGTATTGCTGTCGCTGACTGCCAACGCGCCGGACGTGTATGGCCTGAGTGCGCGTGATGTGGTGCTGATGGCGGTGCCGATGTATCACGCCAACGGCTGGTCGTGGCCTTTCACCGTGCCCATGGCGGGCGCCAGTCTGATACTGCCCGGCAGCCGTCTCGATGGCGCATCGCTGTGCGAGATCGCGTCGCGTCACGGCGCCACGGTGAGCGGCGGCGTGCCGACGGTGTGGCAGGGCTTCCTTGACCACACCGCAAAGACCGGCCTGCGCGCGCCCGCCCTGCGACGCCTGTTCATCGGCGGCTCGCCCTGTCCGGAGGTGATGTTGCGCGCGTTCGCGCAGGATCACGGCATCGAGGTGATCCACGTCTGGGGCATGACGGAAATGGGGCCCACGGGTTCAGCCTGCACGCCCACGCCCGAAACCGCCGCGCTGGACGGCCCCGGACGTATCGCGTGGCAGCAGCGCCAGGGCCGTGTGCCGTTTCTGGTGGAACTGAAACTGGCCGATGACGCGGGGCAGGCATTGCCCTGGGATGATCAGGCCACGGGCAATCTCAACGTGCGCGGACCGTGCATCGTGCGCCGCTACTTTGGCGCGGGTGACGCACCATTGCTGGATGATGACGGCTACTTCGATACCGGCGACGTGGGGACGATTGATGGCAACGGTTTCATCCGTATCACCGATCGTGCCAAGGATCTGATCAAGTCGGGCGGCGAATGGATTTCGTCGGTGGCACTGGAAAACGTCGCGATGATGCACCCCGCGGTGCAGGAAGCGGCGGCGATCGCGGTGCGCCATCCGCGGTGGGATGAACGGCCGCTGATGGCGCTGGTGTTGAAACCCGGCGCCACGTTGACGCAGCCGGAACTGGCAGAGCATCTGGCGACGCGCGTGCCGAAGTGGTGGCTGCCCGACGCCGTGGTATTTGTCGAAGCATTGCCACATACCGCCACCGGCAAATTGGACAAGCGACGCCTGCGCGAGCACTATGCCGGGCTATTGCTGACGTCGGGTAATAAAATATAAGTTATTGATTTTAAAGAGAAAATTATGTCGTTATCCAGCAGGGAACTCGAAGGCAAGATCGCCGTGGTCACCGGCGCGGGACAGAACATCGGCCGCGCGACCGCGTTGGAACTGGCGGCGGCAGGTGCCACGGTGGTGGTCAATACGCGGGCATCACGCGCTGCCGCGGAGGCGGTGGTGGCAGAGATCGCGGCGGCTGGTGGCCGCGCCGAACTGGCGATGGCGGATGTTGCTGACGCTGCACAGGTGCAGGCGATGATCAGCGGCGTGCTGTCGCGCCATGGACGCGTCGATATCCTGGTGCTCAATGCCTCGGTGCGCAGAGAGACGCCGTTTGCCGAAATGAGTTTCGAGCAGTGGCGTGTGCCGCTGTCGATCTCGCTCGACGGTTCGTTTCACTGCATCAAGGCATGCCTGCCATCGATGCTGGCCGCGGGCAGCGGCAACATCATCGCGCTGACCGGCAGCAATGTGCTCAGCGGCGCGGTGGGCAAGGTGCACAGTTCCGCCGCCAAGAGCGGCCTCACCGGCATGATCCGCGCGCTGGCGCGCGAAGTCGGCCCGCGTGGCATTCGCGCCAACTGCGTGTCGCCGGGCATGATCGATACCACGCGTCCGTCGCATCGCTCGCCGCGCCGCGATGTGAAAGGCCTGATACCGATCGAGCGCATGGGGGAGTCGGCGGAAATTGCTGCTGCCGTGCGCTACCTGTGCGGCCCCGGCGCAAGCTACATCACCGGGCAAACGCTGCACGTCAACGGCGGCCAGACGATGTATTAGCGCGCGCTTGCGGTGCTGGCGTGTTGCTTGCGCGCTGCTGCGTGTTCCGCGGCGAGATAGCCGAACACCATGCCCGCGCCGATCGACGATCCCCCCTGGTATCCCACGCCGAGAAATGTCGGCGCAGCCGTGTTGCCGCAGGCGTAGAGGCCGTCGATGGCATTGCCGTGCACGTCGAGCACGCGTGCCTGCGCGTCGGTCATCAATCCCGCGCTGCACACACCGCCCATCTTCAGCGGCAGGGCGTAGTAGGGCGGCGCTTCGAGCGGCGCCAATTGCGGATTGCGCGTGAGTTGCGCGTCGCCGGCGTTGTTGCGCGAGAACGCGGATTTGCCGCGGCCGAATTCGCTGTCCTGACCGGCGGCGACGTCGGTGTTAAAGCGTTGCACGGTTGCCGCCAGACCTGCGGCGTCGATACCGAGCAGTGCCGCGAGCGCGGGCAGGGTGTCGGCACGCGCGATCGACGGATGCGCCGGCTGGCCTGGCGGCGCATTGACGACCGGATAGCGTTCGCGAAAGCGTTCGTCGAAAACCATGAACGCCGGCAGATTCGTGTAACGCCGTGCCGCGCGGCCGTACTGCTGCAATGCCATCACCACGTCCTGAAACTGGGTTTCGTCGCAAAAGCGCCGGCCCCGTGCGTTGACGGCGATGGCGCCGGGCATCGGCAGACCGCGCAGGCCCACCGAAAAAAACGCTTCGGGTTGCCCTGGCACCGCGGCGCCGACAAACAGCGAGTTGTTGACCGCCACGCGCGACACGCCCGCGCCTGCCACCGCGGCGAGCTGCAGTGCATCTCCGGTGTTGCCCGGCGCAAACGGATTCATCCACTCGGGAAAGCCTTCGAAGCGGCGCACCAGTTCCGCATTGCCTTCGTAGCCGCCGGTGGCGAGAATCACACCGTGACGGGCATGGACTTCGGTCTGGTCATCCAGCGCCACGCCGGTGACGTTGCCGTCGCGCAGGATCAGCCGCGCGGTGTTGCGGTTCAGCCAAATTTCGGCACCGCGATTTTGCATTTGCGCGACCATGTGCGCGATCAGCGCCTCGCCGCAGGCCAGCAGACCCGCCGACTGGCGACGGCGTATTTCATCGTGCGGCCAGTTTCGGCGATTGGCAAAGCCGCCCCACTGCACGCCGTCGCTCCACGCCACGCCGCTGACATTGTGCACGCTGGGCCGTATGTTGTTGGCGAGGCGGCCCAAAGCGGCGCGCGCTATCAGTTCCGGTTCGACCATGCGTCTGCCGTCCGCGCAACTGCCAGGCGCGGCAGGCGCAAAATAATCCGGCAGGCCCAACGCGAGCCGCAATTTGACGCCGAGACCCAGCAGCGCATCGAGCACGCGTGGCGCCTCGTGCACATACGCCTGCAGATTCGCCTCAACCGCCTGTCCACCGGCGACGAAGCGCGCGTACTCCAGCGCACGGTCGTAATCGTCCGCCAGACCCGCGGCCGCGGCCAGACGATTATTGGGTATCCACACGGTGCCCAGCGAGTCGGCGGTGCCGCCGCCCAGTTCGGGCGCTTTCTCGATCAGGCAGGTGGCCAGCCCCAGTGCCGAACCAGCCAGCGCGGCACAACAGCCGGCGCCGCCCGAGCCAAGTACGACGAGATCGAATTCGAATGTTTGGGTCACGGCAGAATGGGTGCGGGTTGAAGGATGCTACGGTGAGCCGGCGGCGATCGCAGACGACTTTCAACTGAATCGGCATGCAAAGTTATCATAACCGCTGCGCTGCATCGCGGCTTCAAGCCGGGGGATTGCGGATTGCGAGCGAGTATTGCCGGCGCAATGTGAATCCGCTATACAGGCGTCACGGCAGGACCCGTGTGCCTGCGACGACAATAGCAGCGTATTCGCGTGCCGCACGGCGGCAGTAGTCTGTGCAGGCGAAGCAGGCAGTGATTCTCAAAAAACATAAATAAAATCAAATAGTTATGAATAATCGACAGAGTGCGCGATTGGCGAGCGACTGATCCTGTGATCAAAGCATCCCTCACTGCACTGCTGGTGGTGCCTGATACCAACACCACCATGACGCGGGAAATTGCCGCGCACTGGCCTGAACTGCGCGAGGTCATTCGCGTTGGCATTCCACGGCCGCCGCGGCCCATCGTTGCCGATGATCTGCCGCAGTATCGCGCGGCGACGCTGGCCGCCGTCCGTCCATTCAAGGTGAGACGGCCTGACATCGTGCTCTATGGCTGCACCACAGCGGGATTTCTTGCCGGACCCGCCGGCGATCGCGATATGTGCGACGCGCTGGCCGATGCGCTTGCGGCGCCGGCGGTGACCACCGCCCATGCCATGGTGGAAGCCTTGCGCCACGCGAAAATCCGGCGTCCGGCGGTGGTGACGCCGTATTTGCAGGCCAGCAACGACGGGCTGATGCGTTTTCTCAAGTCGTACGGCATTGAGGTCGCGGTGCTCAACAGCCTGCTGTTCACCACCGTCGAGCAGTACAACGATGCGCAGGAGCAAGCGGTGTGGGACATCGCAGTCCCCACGGCGGCACACGCCGACGCGGACGGCCTGTTTGTGGCCTGCACGCAATTGCCCACGCTGGGCATACTGCAGCGGCTGCGCGAGACCAGCGGCAAGCCGGTGTGGGGTGCCATTGAGGCGACTGCGTGGTGTGGCCAGCGGCTGCTGGCGCGCGCGGGTGCGGGCAGCGAACATGCTGTGCCTCGTCAGTGACGCACTTGACCGTGCAAGACAGCTTCAGCGCCCCATGAGTGTTTCCCCGGACAACCGTATTCCCTACGACGCGCCGCTCGACGACATGCTGTTTTGCATGGAGCATGTCGCTTGCTGGCGTGCCGGCATTGACGTGCCGGCCGATCTGGCGGCTGACGATGTGCGGCAGCTGCTGGTGCAGGCCGCGCGGCTGGTGCGTGAGCGCGTCGTGCCACTCAACGCGGCCGGCGACCGTATGCCACCGGTTTTGCGCGATGGTGACGTGAAGATGCCCGATGACTGGAAAGTGGCATTCCGCGAGTGGGCAGCGGCGGGCTGGCTGGGACTGCCGTCGCCGCGTGCCTTTGGCGGCGCGGGCATGCCGGCGATTCTGGGCGCGGCGAGCATGGAAATGCTGTCGAGCGCGTGCATGTCGTTCAGCACGCTGTCGGTGCTCAATCAGGGCGCGATCGAAGCGCTGGCGATTCATGCCAGCGATACGCTGAAATCCATGGTACTGCCGCGGCTGATTGCCGGCGAATGGACCGCCAGCATGGCATTGACCGAGCCGCATGCAGGCTCGGATCTGGGCGCGCTGCGCACCACGGCGACGTGCGCACCAGATGGCAGCTACCGTATCCGCGGGCGCAAGGTCTACATCACCTTCGGCGAACACGACATCAGCGCCAACATCTGCCACCTGGTGCTGGCGCGTCTGCCGGATGCGCCACCCGGATCGCGCGGGATATCGTTGTTTGTGGCGCCGAAGTGGTTGCCCTCGGGCGAGCGCAATGACATTGTGTGTGTCGGGATCGAGCACAAGCTCGGTCTGCGCGCGAGCCCGACCTGCGCCATGGTGTTTGGCGAGGCGGGCGGCGCCACGGGCTGGCTGGTGGGCGAGCTGCACCGCGGATTGTCCTGCATGTTCACCATGATGAATCGCGCGCGGCTGGCGACCGCGGTGCAAGGCGTGGCGATTGCGGAGCGCGCCCGGCAGCAGGCGCTGGCGTATGCGCGCCAGCGGCGCCAGGGCCGGGTGCCAGGGGCGGATGCGGACGCGCCGATCATCGCGCATGCGGACGTTGCGCGTAACCTGATGCTGATGTCGGCGCTGACGGCTGCATCGCGCGCCCTGGCGTATCGCGCCGCGGCAGAGATTCAGCGCGCGGCGCAAGGCCGCGATGCCGCGATACGCTCAGGCGCGCAGCGCTGTGCGGATTTGCTGACGCCGCTCGCCAAGGCCTATGCCACCGACAGTGGCGTGGCGGCCGCCTCGCTCGGCATACAGATTCATGGCGGCGCAGGCTATATCGAGGACACCGGCGCGGCGCAGCACTGGCGCGATGCGCGTATCGCGCCGATCTTCGAGGGCACCAACGGCATTCAGGCCATTGATCTGGTGACACGCAAGCTGTTGCGCGATGACGGTGCGGGCGTGCGCGACTTACTCGCGGAAATATCCGCGGTGGTTGCGCAACTCGAGGCATCCGCACAGCAGCCCTGCCGGGCAATGGCGCAGCCCTTGGCCGAGGGAGTGGCGTCTGCGCGGCAGGCAACCGAATGGCTGCTTGCAGCCGGGCGCGACACTGACGCGCGACTGGCCGTGGCGACACCCTATGCCGAACTGCTGGCCACTACCTTCGCTGGCGCTTTACTCGGCAGGGGCGCGTTGGCAGCAGCCGATGGGGCCGTGGACGCGCAGACCGGGCAGCGCCAACTGCAGGTCGCGGAGTTCTATATGCAGGCCATTCTGCCGCGCGCCGGGGCGCTGGTGCGCGAAATCCTGTCCGGCGGCGAGGCGGTGCTGGCCATGCGTGCATTGTGGCAAGAGGGTTAAGCGCGCTCACATCACGGCGACACGGCCGCTGGCGGGCGCAAACTGCTGCGTTGGGCGGCGTGTTGACCTGTATCAAATTACCGATCTAATACGAAGGTGCTATTGCCAATTTCGTCGTGGTAACCTAATCTGACTTCATGCGCGGACTTTGCGACCAATACCCAAGGAGATTACGGTGAAGATGCGATGGTTGATGGTGCTGTCAATACTGGTTTGTTCGGCAACTGCCGCGCGAGCCACCATTATTTACGACTGGCACGGCAGCTGTACGGTGGGCTGCAGCGGCATGGCATCGGCGACGCTGTACCTTGACGACAGCTACGTGCCAGGCACGACAATCACGGCATACAACGGCAGCAGTGCGACCCGAATCGTCGGTCTGGATTTGTTCATGCCGTCCGACGGCATTCTGCCGGACTACAGCGCAACGCCGGTTTCGGGGACGCACAGGGGCTACGGTAGCGTAGTCAACCCGTTGTCGCTCCCGGTGGACACAGGCACGGGTTCCGGAACGCTGTTCATGTTTGGCGGATTTATGATGACCTCATTCAGTACG
>CADECM010000104.1 GCA_902825845.1 uncultured beta proteobacterium | reverse complement strand
GCCGTCGGGGCCGCTCACGGTGGTGGTCGCGCCGTTGCGGGTGATGGTGTAGGCGGTTAACTGGCCGCTTAATATCGCGGTGTCGGTGCCGGCGCCGCCGACAATGGTGTCGTTGCCCGCACCGCCGGTGATGGTATCGTTACCCCCACCCCCACTCAAGTTGTTGCTGGCGCTGCTTCCTGTCAAGCTATCGTTAAACAACGATCCGGTCAGATTCTCAATGCTCAGCAGACTGTCGGAAGCACCATCGCCGTCATTACTTGCCTGAAAGGTGCCGAGATCCGCGGTGACCGCTGCCCCGGCGTTGCTGTAGTCGGCCGTGTCAATACCGGTCCCGCCATTCAGGGTATCAATACCTATGCCCCCGGTCAGCGTGTCATCGCCGCCAGCACCATTCAGGTTGTTATTGCCGCTGCCGCCAATCAGTATGTTGTTGAGGGTGTTGCCTACCGCGCTTATGGCACCGACGCTGGCCACGGTCAGATTCTCGACATTGGCAGGCAGCGTCAGTGAGGCGATGGCATTGATCAGGTCTATGCCTTCGTCCAAGGCTTCCACTACGGAATCACCGATCCCAACACCGTTATAGACGTCGTCGCCGGTGCCGCCGACCAGGGTGTCATTCCCCGATACGCCATTCAGCGTATCGTTGCCGCCGCCCCCCACAATCGAATCATCAAGTGCATCCCCCGTGATGGCGTTCGCGAGACCGTCACCGGTGCTGGTGCGCACGAGATGCAGGTGTTCACCGTCGACATCGCCATCCGTCGTATTCGTGTGAAACACAGCTATTTGGCCCGCGCCAAATCCCGCAATCGACGGCGAAATGACGTTGTCCAGGAGATCCTCGCCTGCCAATACGCCGATGTCGTCCAGCACTGCACCGGTAGCCGGGTCTATCACGGCCACCACGGTATCCCGGTCGGTTCCAAAGTCCTTGGTATAGGCAAGCGCAAGAAATCCGTTGGAAAGCCGGGTCAGTTGTGGTGACAGATCAGGCTCGCTATCCGTGGTAATTCGCGTCGTGCGTTGCAGTGCGCCCGCCGCGTTGTATTGTTCAAGCGTCAATTCGGTATCGCTGTCCCAGCGGCGATCCACATATGCCACTGCAAACCCGCCATCGGCCTGCCCTACCACGGTAATCTGATCGGGACTCGTCCCGCCCAGATTCGCCGCCGCAAAACGCACGCTGCCGTTCGCGTTATAGATCGCATATTTGCCCAGCGCAATGCTTGACGGCGGCGTAGGCACAAAATCCACCTGCTCCCAAACCACCACGAAACCGCCATCGTTCAGCGACGAGACGCTCGCCCCGCTCACGCTGCCCGGTAATCCCGACAGCACGCTAACGGATGCCGCTGTGAACGCGGTCTGCAACACGCCGGCATTATTGTAGAGGCGAACATCGATTTCCCATGTCGTAGAAATCAGAGTGGACCGGTCGTTGCTGACCAACACAAAGCCGCCGCTGGTGAGCGCGGCGACGTCCGGCGACAGGCTGCCGGAATCGCCCGTATCTGTGGTATTTACCACCACGTTGCCCGTGGTGGTGATGATCTTGTAGAGTGAACCACCCAGGGGCGCGGCGTCATTGCTGACCATCACAATGTTGCCATTCGACAATTGTGCCAGTGCCGTGGTCGTGCCCGTATTGTTAAGACTGCCACCGACGTCAATCGCGTTACTGTCAAAAAAATCGACATCGGTTTGCCCCACGTGATTCCCCGCAGCGGCGAATCCGCCATTGGCCAATCCGATCACGTCAGCGCCATCCGTTTGCGGACCGCTTGTCAGATCGATATTTTTGACTTTTTGCAGCGAGTAAGTGACGACGATTGGCATGGAAACTTTCCTCTGTATTTGAAACTTGTGCGTGGATGACCTAATTCAACTTTGGTCACTGTTCAGTCCCCATGAAACGTCAACGTCCTCCCTCACCCCTAGCCCCTCTCCCGAAGCGAGAGGGGAACAAGCCCTCGCCCTTCGGGACAAGGGCACAATTGAAGCGGAGCAGAGGGCGGCGCGGAGCGCCAGGCGAGGGAAGCTTTTGACTTTTCATTGAGGCTGAATAGAGACCAATTTTGATTAGTACACCCATCCCGGAAGATCCAATCCTCCGATGCATTGCGGATGGTGGCGCCGGCAGAGTCCACCCTGCAGCCGATCAGCCACAGCCCGCATTGCCATTGTCGTGACGCAGACGGACGTCGCTCTTGCTGTTATCGCCGTAGCGGCGCTCGACATGTCCGAGGGTGCGCAGACTGCCACCGTAAATCTGCAGCCGTTCGATACCGGTCGGGGTGTCAACGCTGCCCGTTCCGCTGACGGTCGCGGTTCGCACATCGCGGGAGATGGCATGGTCGCATCTCGGGCTGCCGTAGACGGCCGTGTAATAGCCTGCGCCGCCGCGGAAATCCTCCGCCGATGAAACCGAAACTCCCGATTGGTCAATCGCATCCTGCCCATACATCACAAACTCGCCCAGGCCGGCAGCGACGTTTGTAAGATTAATCGCAGGTGTGGGCAGGCCTGAAAATACGGGTGCGGCGAGAGGCCGCGCTTCTATCGCGCTGGTCTTGGCCGCCAACATCCAGTCACTGCCAAAGAGGGCGATCCGCGTAAGGCCGCCGTCTGCGGGAGTGCGCACGACAAACTCTGTGCCCGGCTCAAGGCCCGTCGGCACTTCAGCGAAGCTGGCGACACGAACATCGATAAAGGTATACGTGGCCATATGTGTTGTGTTCTTTGTGCTCCCCGTACCCCTCAAAGGGGGGGCGAGCCGTTTTTCTGATGTTAATCATATCTGTATTGCCAGCTCAACACGCGCAGGCACATTTTTTGTAAATTGTTTGCATATTTCACGAGACAAACAGGGTTGGCTCGCGATTCTGCGGGCGAATCGCCCTTTGCGCGTGATCTCGTCCCACACCTGTCAGATTTTGAGGTTCTCTCTCGCCGTGCGCGCGAGCTGACCTGGCAGACAATCGCCATCGGCGATTGACCGGCTCCCATCATTGCGTGGCAATGTGAGCAGCGTGTTGTGGAGTCTGATCGCACTCATTCATCGGCGCTGCAAGTGCCATACGCGAAATTCACGCGCCTGAATGACGTCTGCCTGTCGAACCTGCCGGCCAGATCGGTTGATCGGATCAGACGTTAAACCGAAAATGCATCACATCGCCATCCTTAACCACGTAGTCCTTGCCCTCCAGCCGCATTTTGCCCGCATCCTTCGCGCCGTGCTCGCCCTTGCACGCGATGTAGTCGGCAAACGAAATAACCTCCGCGCGGATAAAACCTTTTTCAAAGTCGGTGTGAATCGCGGCTGCGGCGCGGGGCGCGGTGTCGCCCTTGCGGATGGTCCATGCCCGGACTTCTTTCGGCCCGGCGGTGAGGTAGGTCTGTAACCCGAGCAGGTCATAGCCCGCGGCGATCACACGATCCAATCCCGGCTCGGTCATACCCATGTCAGCCAGAAACACGTTCTGGTCCTCGTCACTCATATCGGCAATTTCGGCCTCGATGGCCGCGCACACCGCCACCACCGGCGCGTGATCGCTTTCGGCGTAGCGCCGCACGGCGTCCAGGTGCGGATTGTTTTCAAAGCCGCCTTCCTTGACGTTGGCGACGAACATCGCGGGCTTGGCGGTGATCAGACACAGCGGCTTGAGGATTTCCTTTTCCTCGGCATAGAGATCGAGCGCGCGCACGGGCTTGGCTTCATTCAGCACCGTCCGGCACTTTTCCAGCACGGCCACCATGCGCTGCGCTTCCTTGTCGCCGCCCGCCTTGGCCACCTTCACGTATTTGGCCAGTTGCTTTTCAACGGCCGCGAGATCGGCCAGCGCGAGTTCGGTATTGATGGTTTCAATATCGGACACCGGATCAATGCGCCCCGAAACGTGCACCACGTTTTCGTCATCGAAGCAGCGCACCACATGGGCGATGGCATCGGTCTCTCGGATGTTGGCGAGGAACTGGTTGCCCAGCCCTTCACCCTTGGAGGCACCGGCCACCAGTCCCGCGATATCGACGAACTCAACCACCGCGGGAATGATTTTTTCAGGCTTGACCATTGCTGCCAGTTGCGCGAGCCGCGCATCGGGCACTTCGACAATGCCGACGTTGGGCTCGATGGTGCAAAACGGATAGTTCTCCGCCGCAATGCCGGCCTTGGTCAGCGCGTTGAACAGGGTGGATTTGCCGACGTTGGGCAGGCCGACGATGCCGCATTTGAGGGACATGGCTGTAGTGGGAAAAGAAAAGTGTTTAAGGTCGGGAGCTGCAGACTATACCCGCGCGTCACGTCTTGCTGTGCAGTTTGAGCATGGCGGCTTCCATGGTACCGGCGGCGATCAGCGGCCAAACCTCGAACGCGCGGCGCATGGCCGCATCGATTGCCTGCTGTTCTTCCAAACGCGGTGCGTGCAGCACATAGTCGATCACTTCGCGTTCCGATGCCGCATTGTCGCGCGGGTGCCCGATGCCAATGCGCAGCCGCCAGAAGTCCTGGGTACCCAGACTCGCGGCGATGCTTTTCAGGCCGTTGTGGCCCGACAGGCCGCCGCCGAACTTGAGCTTCACCACGCCCGGCGGCAGATCCAGTTCATCGTGCGCCACCAGAATTTCCCTGGCGGCGATCTTGTAATATCCCGCCAGCGCGGCCAGCGCCTGCCCCGAATGGTTCATGAAGGTTTCCGGCTTCAGCAGCCACAGCTCGGCGCCGCCTGCCGAAGCCTTGGCAGCCGCGCCCTGAAAGCGCGACTCGCGCCGGAATGTCGCGCGTTCCGCGCTCGCCAGCGCGTCGAGCCACCAGAACCCCGCGTTGTGGCGGGTTTTCTCGTACTTGCTGCCGGGATTTCCGAGACCTGCGACGAGTTTCATGGCGTGCAATATCCGAATGCCCAGTGACAAAAAAGCCCGCCCTATCGTGACGACAAGGCGGGCCTGCCGAAGTACGGCGAAGGCTACTTGCCGCCTTCTTTCTTCGCGCCGGCAGCGGGTGCCGCTTCCTCCGGTTTCTGCCCGGTGATCTCGGTGGCTTTGGCAGGCACTTCGGTGTCTTCGGCCGGCGCCGCTTTCGGCAACTGCACCGTCGCCACGCCCGGGTTTTCTTTCTTCAGGCGCGGGATGGGTTCCACGCCTTTCGGGAATGCAATATCGTTCACGTGCAAGGAGTGGCCGACCTGCAAGTCCTTGAGGTCGACCTCGATGTATTCCGGCAGGTCGTCCGGCAAACAGTTGACTTCGAGGTCGTTGATGATGTGCTGGGCCACGCCGCCGCCGGTTTTCACGCCCACACTGATGTCCGCATTGACAAAGTGCAACGGCACGCGCATGTGAATCTTCTTGTTCTTGTCGACGCGCTGCATGTCCACGTGCAGCGCAATGGGCTTGAACGGATGCATCTGGAAATCACGCAACAGCACCGGTGTGGTCACGCCGTCGACGGTGAGGTCGAGTATCGACGCGTGGAACGCTTCCAGCTTGAGGTGCCGCAGCATAGCGGCTTGATCGAACTCGACGGTTTGCGCCGGCTGATCGGCCCCATAAACAATCCCGGGAACGCGCCCGCTGATACGCAGGCGGCGGCTCGCACTCGTGCCCTGTAGCGTACGCGGGTAGGCAGTTACAGCAATCTTCATTTCACTCTCCTGAATTTCGGCACGTCCGCGACCAGATCATGCCGGGGGTTAACCAACTTGTTTAGTGTCTTGCGTCCCGCGAACGGTTAGTTGACGCATTACGTTCAGCCAGCGCTACGACGCGTGGTCCACGCTCACTCCACGAACAGCGAGCTGACTGAGTCCTCTGCGCTGATACGACGCACGGTTTCCGCGAACAATCCGGCAATCGACAGCACCCGGATACGGCCGCAGGCCCTGGCGTTTTCGCTCAACGGTATGGTGTCGGTTACCACCAGCTCGTCCAGCGCGGAGCTGCTGATGCGTTCAATGGCCTTGCCGGACAGCACCGGATGCGTGCAGTACGCCATCACCTTTGTGGCGCCGCGCTGTTTCAGCGCCGCGGCGGCCTCGCACAGCGTGTTCGCGGTATCCACCATGTCATCGATGATCACGCAGGTGCGGCCCTCGATCTCGCCGATGATGTTCATCACCGTTGCCACGTTCGGCCGCGGCCGGCGCTTGTCGATAATCGCCAGATCAGCATCCAGCCGCTTGGCCAGCGCGCGCGCGCGCACCACGCCGCCGACGTCGGGCGATACCACCACCAAGCCGCTGTAGCCCTTTTTCCAGACATCGCTCAGCAGCACCGGGCCCGAATACACGTTATCGACCGGTATGTCGAAAAATCCCTGAATCTGCTCGGAGTGCAGGTCCATGGTCAGCACGCGATCCACGCCCACGCTGGTCAGCATGTTCGCCACCACCTTGGCAGTGATCGGCACCCGCGCCGAGCTCGGCCGCCGGTCCTGCCGCGCGTAGCCCATATAGGGGATCGCCGCGGTGATGCGTCCTGCCGACGCGCGCTTGATGGCATCGACCATCACCAGCAGTTCCATCAGATTGTCGTTGGTCGGCTGGCAGATCGACTGCAGCACGAACACATCGCGACCGCGCACGTTTTCGAGGATCTCGACCATCACCTCGCCGTCGGAAAAACGCCCGACCTTGGCGCGTCCCAGCGTCACATGCAGATGTTCAGCGACGTCGGCCGCAAGCGTGGGAATCGCGTTCCCGGCAAACACCATCAGACGATCGAGCATTGCGGCGTAACCCTGTTCTTAGTGCAGGCCGGACATTCTGGCTGGGGAGGTAGGGATCGAACCTACGAATGCCGGAATCAAAATCCGGTGCCTTACCACTTGGCGACTCCCCAAAAAATTCTTTAAAAACAGATACTTATAATAATATCTCGCGCAGCGGATGGTGCATCAATCCCTGCGCCACAAATCCTTGCATGTGTGCCGGCAATTGCGCCAGCACGTTTCGCGCCTGCGACTCCTGGTCAAACGCCGCGAACACACATGCGCCTGACCCCGTCATCATTGCTTCTCCGTGGGCAGACAACCAACCCAAATGCGCGGCCACCTGCGGATACAGCCTCGCCACCAAGGGCTGCAAATCGTTCACCGCAGCGGCGCCAAATGCGCCCATCCCATGCGTAGAAAAGCCTTGGATTGTAACCTTTTGGGAGTCCCTTTTCAAATCCGGATGACGAAACACAGCAGGCGTGGACACCATCACCGGCGGGCACAACACCACATACCAGGCTGGAGGTAGCCGCAAGGGCTGCAGTTGTTCACCAATACCTTCGGCAAAGGCGTTTTCGCCGAACACGAACACCGGGACATCCGCCCCAAGTTTTACTGAAAAATCAATAAGTTGCGATTTTGGCACGGCCGTTCCCCACAACTGATTCAGCGCCAGTAGCGTGGTCGCTGCGTCGGAACTGCCGCCACCCAGACCACCGCCCAGCGGCAGGCGTTTTTCCAGCGCGATATCGGCGCCCAGCGGGGTACCCGTGATCTCGCGCAGCAGACGCGCCGCGCGCACGCATAAGTCGCTATCGGCAGGCACGCCGTCGACAGCGTTGACACGGGCGATCACGCCGTCGCGGCGCACGCGAAAGCGCAGGCTGTCGCCGTGATCGATAAAGCGAAATATGGTTTGCAGCAGGTGATAACCGTCCGCGCGGCGCCCGACCACGCGCAACATGAGGTTGAGCTTCGCCGGCGCCGGATAGGCCGCCGAGAAGGACGCTGCGACCTCGCTCACGCCGGACTCAGCGCGTGACGGGGGCGGCAACGGCCTGCGCCGGGCTGCCGTCACCGCCGCGCCAGGTGTCGATCACCAGACGCATGCTCTGCGTCGCGCCCGCCAGTTGCAGACGCCACGGCAAGCCCGCATTGCGCGCGGGCGGATAGTGCTCGTAGCGGATGCGCCAGCCGTCCTGCGTCAGCTGACGTATGCGGCCGGCCTCGTCACGTTCGCCGACCTCGGCGGGCGCATCAGCCGGACTGGCGGGTGCGGGAGTTCCGCGCACCCAGTATTGCAGGCGCGTCATCGGCAACTCCCAGCCCAGGGCACGCCGCGTCAGCGCTTCCACGCGCGCCGCACGATATTGCGTTTGATCGGCGCCGGTGAGAACGGCGCCCTCGCCATCTTCGCGCACGTGCGCCAGCGCCTGTCCAGTGGGTGTCATGAGCCAGATCTCATCGCTGTCGGACGCGTGCAGCCAGCGCACATTGGCGGTGAACGCGCGGCCGTCGTAACTCACCAGCACGCGCCCCAGCACCTCGAACGGGGCCGCGCGCGGCACACCGGGCGCCGGCGGCAGGCCGGCGCAGCCGCCGAGTCCGAACAGCACGGCCAGTGTAGCCGGCAGCCATAACGCCCTTGCAAAACTCATTTCGCGGCAGGCAGCAGGTCTGGCGCCAGGCGTTTAAGGGTATCCACAAGGGTGTCGCTGACGGGGGTTTCCTTGAGCAAATTGGTCCAGATCTTGCGCGCCTCGCCGCGCTCGCCTTCGGCCCACAGCACCTCGCCCAGATGCGCGCCCACCTCGCCCTCGGGCCGCAGTTCAAACGCCCGCCGCAATTGCTGAATGGCTTCGCGATTTCTGCCCATTCGAAACAGCACCCAGCCAAGGCTGTCGATGATGTAACCGTCCTGCGGCGACAACTCCAGCGCTTTTTCGATCAGTTGGCGCGCTTCAGACAGGCGCTGATTGCGCTCAGCAAGTGTGTAGCCCAGCGCGTTGTACGCGTGGGCATGCTTGGGGTCGATTGCGATCACCTTGCGCAGATTGCGCTCCA
Source organism: uncultured beta proteobacterium (assembly GCA_902825845.1). Lineage (GTDB taxonomy): Bacteria > Pseudomonadota > Gammaproteobacteria > Burkholderiales > SG8-41 > UBA5216. Next base: position 10,943 of record CADECM010000104.1, on the reverse strand, counting down.
TCACGTCCACCCGGTCGAGCTTTTCGGCAATCATCGCCTGATCGTAAAGCAGATCCACCGAATCGGGCGCGGCTTCCAGAGTCTTGCCAAGCAGATCATACGCATCCGAGTACGCCCGTGCCTCGCGCAGCAGATTGGCCTCGGCCTGCACCAACTGGATGCGCTGCGCCTCGTTGCGCGGCTTGATCGACTGCAGGTGTTTGCGCGCTTCGGCCATCTTGCCCTGCTTGACCAGCACCGCGGCATAGCGCTGCTGCGCCGCCATGTGGCGCGTGCCGCCTGTAATGCCGGCATACCATTTGAGCGCCTCGTCATAATTCTTGCGCTCTTCCTGGATCTGCCCGAGGAACAGCCAGATCGCCGCAGGCTCCTTGTGGCCCGCCGCGAGCGCGGCCTGAAAGTGCTTTTCGGCGGCATCGTAGTCGCCCGCCTGCAGCGCCATCAGACCCACCGCCATCGCGACCTCGGGATTGTTGGGCTCCTGCTGCACCAGTATTTCGAACTGCCGCCGCGCATCGGGAACGCGCTTCTCGCCCGCCAGCAGGCGCGCATAGGCAAGGCGTGCATTCTTGGCCGCGGGGAATTGCTTCAGGTAGCCGTCCAGGTACTGGATCGCGCCGGCGTTCGAACGCCGCTGCAAGGCCTGCGCCTGCAACAGGGCCGCCAGTTCGAGATCGGGTTTGATCGCCAGCGCGGCGCGCGATTCGGCGAGCGAGACATCGACGTTGTCGGCATTCCATGCGGCCTGCGCCACGGCCATGCGCGCCTCGGCATTGTCGCGATACGGTTCCGACAGTCCCCGCATCAGTTCGAATGCGGCCTTCTTGTCCTTGTGTTGCGCCAGGCGCTGCCCCAATTGCATAAAGTTGCGCCCCACATTGGCCTTGTCCGCCGCCAGCCACTGTTCCAATGCATCCTTTGCGCCGGACAGGGGTTCCTGGCTCACCAGCAACGCGGCAACCACCTGCCGCGCCTGCGATGATTGCGGTTCGACTTTCAGCCACAGACCCGCCGCCGCCAGCGCCTCTTTTTGCATGCGCGCATTCCACGCCATTTCCGTGGCGCGCCTGGCGACACGCGGATCTTCGGTCGCGCGCGCGACCTCCAGCATGGTTTGCACCGCCGTCTGCGTCGCGCCGCGCTGCAGCGCGATCTCGGCCAGCATCAACTTGTAGAGAATTTCCTGCGACAGTTCCGCAGAAGGCGACGCAGACGCCGCCGCACCCGCGCCCGTTGCAGGTTGCGCCGGAAACTGCGCACAACCTGACAGCGCCGCCGCCGTCAGCAGTCCGGCAGCGGCAATACGCGTGCTATGTATGAGATTCATAGGAGAGTGGTAATCCGCAATCGCACTTGGGCGCCCGGAATAACCACATGATTATTCGCGAAATTGGAGCGGCAATGCTTCATTAAGTTGCACAGTTTAGGTATATTTCGCACACACCACAAGCGGCTGTTGCGCGCAATCTTATCGATGTCATCTCTCTCACTTTCCACGGCCGCCGCGGCAGCGACCCTTCGCGCCGATGGGCTGTCGCGGCGCTTTGGCGGCCGCGCCGCGGTGGATGGCATCAATCTCGAACTGAAGCGCGGCGAAGTACTGGGCTTTCTCGGCCCCAATGGCGCGGGCAAAACCACCACCATGCAAATGCTCACCGGCAATCTTGCGCCGACTACCGGTTCAGTGAGCATTTGCGGCGTCGATCTGCTGGCATCGCCGGTCGCGGCGAAGTCGCACCTCGGTTATCTGCCCGAAGTGCCGCCGCTGTATCGCGACCTGAACGTCGCGGAATTCCTCGAACTGGTGGCGCGCCTGCATCGCGTGCCCAAGGCGCGGCGGGCAACCGCGGTCAACCGCGCGAGCGAACGTTGCGGGCTGGGCGATGTCAGGCGCAAGCTGATCGGCGCGCTGTCCAAGGGCTATCAGCAGCGCGTCGGCATCGCGCAGGCAATCGTGCACGAACCGGACATCATCATTCTGGATGAACCCACGGTCGGACTCGACCCCAACCAGATCCGCGATATCCGCGCGCTGATCCGCGAACTGGGCAACGCGCACAGCGTGATCCTGAGCACACATATCCTGCCGGAAGTGGAGGCGATCTGCGATCGCGTGCAGATCATGCACCACGGCAAAATGGTGTACGCCGACACCATCGCGGAACTCAAACAATTGCACAACGGCCGCACGCTGCTTCTGGGATTGAACCAGCCGCCGGATGCCAGCGAACTGGCGGCGATTCCCGGCGTCGCCAGCGCCGAGCCGCTGGCGGACAATCAGTTTCGCCTGCGCGTGACGCCGAACGCCGATCCCACCGAACGCATTGTGGCGCTGGCGGCGCAAAAGCAATGGGGATTGCGGCAGATCGGCCCCGCGCAGACCAGTCTCGAAGACGTTTTCGTCAACCTCACGCGGCACGACGCATCGTGATTTTTACCATCGCGGCGAAGGACCTGAAATCGTTGTTCGCCTCGCCGGTGGCGTGGGTGGTGCTGATCCTGGTGCAGCTGATTGCAGGCTATGGCTTTCTGCGGCGCTTCGACGACTTTCTGAATCTGCAGCCGCAATTGCTGCAGCTGTCGAGCCCGCCCGGCTTCACCGAACTGGTGGCCGCGCCCACGTTCTCAACCCTGGCCGCGATCATGCTGTTCGCGGTGCCGGTGCTGGCGATGCGCATGATCGCCGAGGAACGCCGCAACCAGACCATGGTGCTGCTGACCTCGGCGCCTGTCTCCATGGCTGACATCGTGCTCGGCAAGTTTTGCGCGCTGATGGTCATGCTGATGCTGATTCTGGCGCTGATCGCCCTGATGCCGCTGTCGCTCGCCGCGGCAACGCGGCTCGACTATCGTCTGATCGGCAGCATCCTGCTGGGTCTGACGCTGCTCGCCGCGGCGTTTTCCGCGGTGAGCCTGTATGTCTCCAGTCTCACCACGCATCCGATCGTGGCCGCATTGGGCGCGTTCGGCGCGCTGCTGGGCATGGTGCTGATCGGCGAACAGGTGGCGGACAATTTGCACACGCGGGGTCTGGGTGTGCTGGCGGCGCTGGCGCAGGTGTTTTCACCGGTGAAGAATCTCGAACCGCTCGGCAAGGGGGTGATCGACAGCTACGCGATCGCCTGCCTGTTGCTGCTGGCCGCGTTGTTTCTTGCGCTCACCGTGCGCCAGCTGGACGCGCGGCGGCTGCGCGGATGAGCATGAACATCAATCGCGGCGTGCGCGCCCAGCTGCTGGCCCAGGGCGGCCTCTACCTGCTGTTGCTGCTGGCGCTGGTGATGTTGCTGGCTTGGGTGGCGCGCGAGTATCGCGGCGAGTGGGATGTCACCGCCAACGCGCGCAACACCCTGTCGCAGGGCACGCAGGATGCGCTGCGGCAAATCCACGGCGTGGTGAGCATCACCGCGTACGCGATGGCCAAGGATGGCGGCGGCAACGACGTGCATCGCCTGTTGCGGGAAAAACTGCGCCCGTGGCAGCGCCAGAAACCCGATCTGACGCTGACCCTGGTCGATCCGCGCGACGATCCCAAGCGCGCCAATGCCGCGGGGCTGCGCTCGCCCAACGAAATGGTGATCGAACACAAGGGCCGCAGCGAGCATCTGCCGCTGGAACAACTCAACGAGCAAAACCTGCTCAATGTGCTGATCCGCCTGTCGCGCACCAGCACGGCCGTGGTCTACTGGCTTGACGGCCATGGCGAGCGCAAACTGGACGGCATCGCCAACCGCGATCTCGGCGAATTCGGACGCCAGCTGCAGGCGAAGGGGTTCAAACTGGCCAGCCTCAATCTGGCGATCGCGCAGGACGTGCCGCGTGATGCCGCCGCCGTGATTATTGCCAGTCCGCAAACCGACCTGCAGGACGGCGAAGTGGCAAAGCTGAAGCAGCACGTGGACAGCGGCGGCAATCTGCTGTGGCTGATCGATCCCGAGCCGCTGCGCGGCCTGGACCCGATCGCCGACGTGCTCGGCCTGGTGCTGACGCCCGGCACCGTGGTCGATCCGGCGATCAAGCCGCGCAGCGGCCCGCCCACGCTGGCGGTCGGCGCGAACTACGCGCGCCACCCGGTGACAGCGGCGTTCCGTCTCAACACGCTGTTTCCCGGCAGCCGCCAGATCGGGACCGCGGAACGCGAAGGCTGGCGCGTGACACCGCTGGTTGAAGTGGCGCAGCGCGGCTGGGTGGAAACCGGCGCGCTTGACGACACCCCGGTGTTCGATGCCGCAAAGGATTTTCGCGGTCCGGTGACGATTGCCGCGGCCCTCGAACGCACCGTGAGCGGCGCGGCGGGCGAACGCCAGCAACGCGTGGTGGTGGTCGGCAACGGCAACTTTCTGGCCAACACCTTCCTCGGCAACGGCGGCAACCTGCAGCTGGGCACCGCCATGCTGCACTGGCTTGGCGGTGACGACAAGATGATCGCGATTCCGCCGCGCCCGGCGGCCGACGTGCAAGTCAACGTCGACCAGACCCTGCTGTATCTGATTGCCTTCACCTTCCTGCTGGCGCTGCCACTGGCATTCGCGATTGCCGGCGGCGTGGTGTGGTGGCGGCGGCGCAAAGCCCGCTAACATGCGCAACCGCTGGATCATGCTCGGCGCGCTGTTTGCCTGTGTCGCCGCGCTCGCCGCGTTCGTGTGGCTGAAACCGTCGCGCCCGGCAACCGTCACGCATGCGGTGTCCGCGCTCAAGCCCGCCGACGCGCGTTCGCTGCACCTCACGCGCAAAGGCAGAACACTGGCGCGGCTCGAGCGCCGCGACAACGAATGGTTTATGTCGGAACCGCTGGCGGCGCCGGCAGACGCGTTTCAGGTGTCGCGCCTGCTGGCGGTGCTGGAGGCAAAAAGTCCGCGGCAGTATCCGATGTCCGACGCGGCCAGGTTCGAACTGCGATCGCCGCAGGCAGAAATTGTCATCAACGATCAGCGCTTCGCGTTTGGCGCCATCAATAACGTCACGCAGGAGCAATATGTACTGACGCAAAATCAGGTGTATGCGCTGGATCTGCGCTTTGCCGCGGCGATTCCGGTTGACGCGATGTTGCTGTTGCGGCGCAGCGTGCTGGCCCCCGGCGAGGATCCGCTGCGCTTCGAGTTCGGCACGTTCACCGTCGCCCGCGACGAAAAAAAGTGGAGCACGACACCCTCGGCGGGCGACGTGTCGCAGGATGACTACAACCGCTGGGTCACGCAGTGGCGCGACGGCAGCGCCCTGCGCACCGTGGCGGCCGACACGCGCAAAGCCGAAACAGAAATTCATATCCAGCTGCAGGCGGGCCGCAAGCTCACACTGGGCGTGGTGCAACGCGAACCGGAACTGATCGTGCGGCGCGCCGATCTCGGACTGCAGTTTGTCTTCGTGGGCACCGTCGGCGCGCAGATGATGGCGCCGCCGGGCATGCGGAAATAATGTAAGTAATTGTTTTTAAACGATATTTTTAGATTCTCGGTCCGCCGGCAAGTCCCGCCCAGAAATTCATCAACCACAGATGAACGCAGATACCCACAGATAAAACCATACTTCGGTCCATCTGTGTTTATCTGTGGGTATCTGTGTTCATCTGTGGTTAAAAACGTTTTTGATGTTGTCCTGAATTGAACAGACATCACTATTTGTTCGACCCATGCCCGAGCTTCCCGAAGTTGAAACCACGCGCCGCGGCCTGTTGGCCGCGATGCAAGGCGTGCGCATCGAGCACGCGATTGTGCGCGAGCGTCGCATGCGCCAGCCCATACCGCGCGCGCTGCCCGCGTGCGTGGCCGGCCTCACGATACGCGCACTGACGCGCCGCGCGAAATACCTGCTGATCGACTGCGGCACCGGCACGCTGATCGTGCATCTCGGGATGTCGGGCCGGTTATGGTTATGCGATCGCGATGCGCCCGCGCAAAAACACGATCATTTCGATCTGGTGCTGGCCAACGGCAAAACCGTGCGCCTGCGCGACCCGCGCCGCTTCGGCCTGGTGCTGTGGCACACCGGCGACGTGATGCGCCACAAGTTGCTCGCCGCGCTCGGCCCCGAACCGCTGTCGGCGGATTTCAACGGCACGGCGCTCTATGCCGCCACACGCCGGCGCAGTGCCGCGATAAAACTGGTGATCATGGACAGCCATGTCGTGGTCGGCGTCGGCAATATCTACGCCAGCGAAGCGCTGTTTCGCGCCGGCGTCAGCCCGCGCATCGCCGCGCGGCGGCTGACGCGTGCGCGTTGCGATGCACTGGCTGCCGCAATCCGCGAGACGCTGGGCGAAGCGATCAGCGCCGGCGGCAGCAGCATCCGCGATTACGTGGGCGGTGACGGCATGGCCGGCAATTTTCAGAGTAATTTCGCCGTCTACGACCGCGCCGGCGAGCCCTGTATGCGTTGCGGCGCGCCGGTACGGCGTCTGCAGCAGGGGCAGCGTTCGACGTTTTTTTGCGCACGCTGCCAGCGCTGAGCGTGGCAGCGGTAAGATAGCGCCTGTCCATTCAAGGAGAACATCATGGCACAGCTCAATATCATAAAAGCGGATGCGGTCAAGCCGCAGAACATTCGCGGCCAAGGCAAGGAGGCCGGGCAGATCAAGCGCATCATCGCCACGGAAAAATTCTTTTTCAACGTGGATGAAATCAATCCGGGCTACAGCCCGCATCACTGGCACCGCCATACCAAGTACCGCGCGGAAGGCGTCGAGGTGGACTATCCCGCCGATTTCGAGGAAGTCTATTTCATCCTTGGCGGGCAGGGCGTCATCCAGTGGAAAACCGACAGCGGCGAGGTGCGCGAGCAGCAGGTGGGCCCGGGCGACATGATCCACATGCCGCCGGATGTGGTGGAGCACCAGTTGCTCAATAACGGCAGCGAGCCGGTGCGCATGGCCGTGGTCGGGGTACCGCCGCCCAGGCGCACGCCGGTGTGATCATGGCCGCCGCGCGGTCACCGCGCTGAGACAGCCACCGGACGGCCGCGGCAGCGGCACTCAGCGGGTTACCCGGTTGCGCCCGCTGTTCTTTGACTGATACAGCTTGCGATCAGCGTCCTCGAGCAGCTCGCTGGCAACCGCGAACTCCGGCCGGCATTCGGAAACGCCCAGCGAAATCGTTTGCCGCAGGCGGCTGCCGTCGTAGACAAACACGTAGTCCGCCACCGCTTTTCGCAGCCGCTCCGCCAGTTCAACCGCGGTACTGCCGTCAGTACTGGGAAGCACCACCACAAACTCTTCGCCGCCATAGCGCGCCAGTACGTCGTCCGCGCGCACGCAGGATTTCGCGATTTGCGCGCTCTCGCGCAGGATGTAGTCGCCGCAGCCGTGGCCATGCGCATCGTTTACTTTCTTGAAGAAATCCAGATCGTAGTAGATCAGCGACAGCGGCCGGCCGAACACGCGGCAAAAACGAAACTCCGCATCCAGCGTCTCGAGCAGGTATTTCTTGTTGAACACTTGCGTGCCGGCATCGATCGTCGCCATGCGGTAGATCGTGTCGTGAAACATGTTCTCGACATTGTCCCGCGCCAGATATTTGAACAGAATATTGCCCAGCCGCAACATGTCGCCATTGTTCAGGGGCGTGCATGACAGCACCGGCTGGTCAAAAATAAACGTGCCGTTGGAACTGCCAAGGTCCTCCACCGCGACTTCATCGTCGCGCAAGATGATCCGCGCGTGTTCGCGCGACACGCTGTCATCGTGAATCACGATCGCGTTTTCCGACGCGCGCCCCACGGCGATGACCGCTTCGTCCAGCACGTAGCGCCGCCCCAGCTTGGCGCCGTTGTATTGAATCAGGCAGGCGCGGCTGCGGCCTGGCGCGCGCCGTATCTCCAACTTCGAGCCACTGGTTTTTCGGGTCGAAATATTTGGTCGCGACGCCATATTGCCGCAGCCTCCCTTAGCTATTGCGTGGACGCAGGACAGCCGCCGTTCACACTCGCCGCGCACGGTCACGGCGGCCGGCGGCACCCCGACGTGACAGTGCACCGCGTTCGCGCGGCAATTTATCGCCAAGCCGCCGCCGCGTCAAATGCGGGTACCCGCCGGCAACGCTAAAACTCGTACAACTGCCGGGGATTTTCCACCAGAATATTGTGCCGCGTGGCTTCGTCCGGCACCCATACCGCGAGTTGTTCAACCAGCGTGCCGGTATTGGGCATTGCGCCTTCCATCATCACGTGCGGCCAATCCGTGCCGAACACCAGCCGCTGCGGCGCAGCGGCCGCCAGGGCACGCGCAAACGGCGTCAGATCGTCATAGGGAATCGCGGCGCGCGAGGTGCGGTACGGCGCTGACAGCTTCGTCCACACGCGGCCGCTTTGCAGCGCGCGAATCAATGCCCGGAATCCGGGCGCGTTGACGCCCTTGCCGGCACCCATTCCGGGGTCTGGCCGCCCCATGTGGTCGATCACCATGGCGCAGGGAAATGCAGCGGCGATACGATCGAAGTCGGGAAAGTTCTCGATGTCGAGCAGAAACTGCGCGTGCCAACCCAGCCGCGCCACCCGCGCCGCGAGTCTTCGCGCGGCGTCAAACTGCACGCCCACCTTGGCCACCAGATTGGCGCGAAAACCGCGCACGCCGGCCGCATTCAGGACGTTCAGTTCGCTGTCGCTTACGTCTTCGCGCAGCAATGCTATGCCGCGCAAGCGGCCTGCAGATTGCGCGATGGCATCCACGATGACGCGGTTGTCCGTGCCGTGCACGCCTGACTGCACCACCACGCCGCGCGCAAATCCAACCGCGTCGTGCATCGCCAGATAGTCCTTTAGGAACACCGGCGGCGGCGTGTACTGGCGGTCATCGGCATAACCGTATTGGGCGCGTTCGCCGAACACGTGGGCATGACTGTCGGTCGCACCCGGCGGCAGCGCGAAGGAAGGCTTGCGCGCGTGCGCAAGGGGCGCAGCGCAGATCGGCGGTTCGGGTTTGTCGGGGTTGTGTGTCATGGGCGTGCGGCGAAATTGACGGCCGCTCAAAGGTAGCACAGTGTCACTCGGCGGCGGCGAATCGCGCCGCGCGCCATCCGGCGCAGGCATGAACCCGGCCGCGTTTTGCCGATCAATACGCATGCGCCGCCACCCCGCGGGTACCCTTTTGTAAGCATGTGTAAGCGTGGGTAAAAGTCGGTTTCCCATGGCGTCGTGGACCTGACTGCGGCGTTAATCGAACCTATACTGCGCCAATTCCCGCAGCACAAGTTCCAGGAGAGCATGATGAAGCTACTGAGGATGTGTTTGGTGTTCGCATGGCTGACCGCCGTCGGCGCGGCGCTTGCCGATCCGCCGGCGCAGGTGGGCAGGATCAGCCATGTATCGGGCGCGGTCTCGTTTGCGCCCGCCGACGCCGCCAACGACTGGGTGCAAGCGCCGCTGAACCGGCCCGTGACCACCGGCGACCGGCTGTGGACCGAGCGCGACGGACGCGCCGAACTGCGCATTGGCGCCGCAGCCATTCGTATCAATGCCCTTACCAGCGTCGATGTGTTGCGACTGGATGAACTGGGCACGCAATTGCGCCTGGCACAGGGCACGCTCAACGTACGGCTGCGCCAGCGTGACGCCGATGACAGCTTCGAGATCAGCACGCCGGGCGGCGCCGTGCTGCTGACGCGGCCGGGCAGCTACCGCATCACTGTCGATGGCGCGGGCGTGACCACCACGGTGCTGGTGCGCGAAGGCGAGGCGGATGTACTGACCGGTGCCACGCCGCTGGCGCTGCGTGACAATCAGTTTCTGGCGTTTTCCGCGCAGGGGCAGGAAGCACTCGCTCCGCCCGCACCCGATGCATTCGACGAATGGGCCGCGGCACGCGACCGGCAGGACGAGCAGGCCGTGGCAACCCGCTACGTGCCGCAGACCATGACGGGGCATGAAGATCTCGATCAATACGGCGCCTGGCACACCACGCCCGAATACGGCGCGGTGTGGACGCCGAGCGCGGTTGCCGCCGGCTGGGCGCCGTACAGCGACGGACACTGGGCATGGATCTCGCCCTGGGGCTGGACCTGGGTCGACAGCGCACCGTGGGGCTTCGCGCCGTTTCACTATGGCCGCTGGGTGTGGCTGGGGCGCCGCTGGGCGTGGGCGCCGGGTTCGCGCGCGGCGCGTCCGGTGTATGCGCCGGCGCTGGTGGCATTTGTTGGTGGCGCCAACTGGTTGGTCTCTGCCGCGGGTCCGGCGATCGGCTGGGTACCGTTGGGTTGGCGCGAACCGTACATACCCTGGTATCGCCACAGCCCCGCCTACGTGCGCAACGTGAATATCACGCATGTGACCAATATCAGCGTCATCCAGCGCTACAGCAACCGCAACGACGTCGCGCCGATCCGCTACGCCAATCGCGCCGTGCCGTCAGCAACCACCGTTGTTGCCCGCGACGCCTTCCTCTCGGCGCGGCGCGTGCACGCCGCACGCCTGAATGTCCCTGCACAGCGCCTGGCCACAGCGCGGGTCATGCATGACGCGCCGGTGGCGCGGCCCGAGCGGCAAAGTTTCGCGCTGTCACGCCCCGGCGCGCGCCTGCCTGACCGGGTGGCGGCGCGCGAAGTGATGGCCGCACGAGCGCCGGCGGTGGCGGCGCGTTTCAATGGTGACATCACGACGGGCAACCGCCGCGCGACCGCGGAAGAGCGCCCGCGCGTGCGCGTGCTTAACACGCAACAACCGGCGCAACGGCCGCGCAGCGTCGACACCACGACACGCCCAAGGCCGCCTGAAGCCACGGCACCGGCAGCCATTGCGCCGGCGCTCGCGCCCAGCGTGCCACAATCACCGCGGCCGCCGCAGGAACGGCGCGAAGCCGCGCCACACGCCAACACGGTTGCACCGCCGGCACCGGCACAAGCCGATGCGCAGCGCCGTCTACAGGAACAGCGTGCACGCCAGGCGCATGACGCGGAACAGCGGCAGGCGCGCGAGCAGGCACGCCAACTGCAACAGCAAAAGCTGCAGCAACAACGGGAGCA
>CADECM010000103.1:18421-19730 GCA_902825845.1 uncultured beta proteobacterium | reverse complement strand
GAAACACTCATCGCAACAACTCCCAAGGCAAGCAAAAGGGTTAAAAAAGTTCGCATGGATTTTCGCATGCAGTTTTGCAAAGTAAGCGCTGCCGAAACTAACAGGGCAGCACTGCGATGTCCACTGCGTTAGAATCAAAAGCTCGTTGATCGAGTTTGTAAAAAATTAAATAAAATCAAATACTTATGGAATTTACCCTGGCACCGGAGATCGAAGGCTATCGGCAACGCTACAAAGCCTTTGTCGCCGAACACATTTTGCCGCTGGAGGCGGACCCCGCATCCTTCGACGATCACGAAAACATCCGCCTCGATCTGCTGGACACGCTGCGCGCGAAGGCCAAAGCCGCGGGACTGTGGTGCCCGCAATTGCCCACGTCAGTCGGCGGCCTCGGTCTGCCGGTGGTCGGCATGGCCGCGTGCTATGAGGAAATGAATTACTCGATCTTCGGCCCGGTGGTGTTCAACTGTGCCGCGCCCGACGACGGCAACATGACGGTGTTGTCCAGAGTGGGCACGCCCGGGCAGAAGGCAAAATGGTTAATGCCCATCGTCGAAGGCAGGGTACGCTCCTCGATCGTGATGACCGAGCCCGCGCCCGGGGCGGGTTCCGATCCCACCATGATGTTGACCACTGCCACCAAGCAAGGCGACAAGTGGATCATCAAGGGCCGCAAGTGGTTTATCACCGGCGCGGGTGTGGCATCGCACTTCCTGCTGCTCGCCAAAACCTCGGACGATCCGCGCAAAGGCCTCACCGCGTTCATGTTCCACAAGGATCAACCCGGCTGGAAGATCCTGCGCCGCATCCCCATCATGGGGCCGGAGGAACACGGCGGCCATTGCGAACTGGAATTCGACGGCCTCGAAGTTCCCGACGAGAACCGCTTGCTGAACGTCGGCGACGGCCTCAAGGTCACGCAGATACGCCTCGGCACTGCGCGCCTCACCCACTGCATGCGCTGGCTGGGCCTCGCGCGCCGCGCGATGGACATCGCCGCCGACTACGTCGACACGCGCATGACCCACGGCGGCAAACTCTCCGCTAAAGAAAGCGTGCAATGGCTGCTGGGCGACGCGGCGATGCAGATCGAAATCGGCCGCATGCTGGTGATGCGCGCCGCGGACAAGCTCGACCGCGGCGACTTCGCGCGCAAGGAAGTGTCGATGGCCAAGGTGTTTGTCGCCGACGTGTTGCATCATGCGATTGACACCGCGATCCAGTTAAACGGCGCACGCGGCTATTCCAAGGACACGCCGCTGGAGTGGATGTACCGCTATGCGCGCCAGGCGCGGCTGGTCGACGGCGC
>CADECM010000103.1:0-18321 GCA_902825845.1 uncultured beta proteobacterium | reverse complement strand
ACGCCGATGCGCAGTTTGGCCGCCTGCTCGATCACCGCGCGCGGGCCGCCGACAGTGACGACTGTCAGGTTATCGTCTGCTCCGATCATGGCTTGATCACCGCGCGCGAAAAAATTGAAGTCAGGCAGCACATGCGCGACGCCGGCATACGCGTCGGTTCGTCATTCGCAGATGACAATCTCATCGCCGGCAACACCGGTTACTGCGGCGCCCTGCGCATGGCTGCAGGCAATGACGCCGCCATGCGCGAGCTGGTGAACTGGCTATTCGAACAACCCTGGTGCGGCCCGGTGTTTACACCCGGCGGCAACGGCGTGCTCGGGGGCGTCAAGGGTACGCTCGACCTCGCCTTGGTATCGCTCACCCACCCGCGCACGCCCGAAGTGTATTACGTGCTCGCCGCCGACGACACGCCGGACCCATGGGGACGGCCGGGCAGTTGCTATTTCAGCGGCGAAGCCATCCCCGTTGGCGGCGCCACGCACGGCGGCCTGCATCCGATCGAGATGAATAACCTGCTGGCGATCGGCGGCGGGGCGTTCCGCCAACGCTATGCTTCGCCGTGGCCCGCCAGCCACACCGACATCGTGCCTACGATGCTTGCCGCTTTCGGCATTCGCGCGCCGGCAAGCGTGACAGGCCGCGTGCTGACAGAGGCCCATGTCCAATCCGCCATCGAACCTGCGCCGCCACAGACATTGACCTGCATCAGCGAAACCCCCAAACGACGCCAGCGTTTGAACCTGTCGCGCGTCGGAGAACACACATATATCGACCACGGTTGGGTGGAACCCAACTGACGCGCACGACGCGGGCAAATTCAGCAAACGACACGCGTTATAATCCGCCGCACGCCCCGGTAGCTCAGTGGATAGAGCAGCCCCCTCCTAAGGGGCAGGTCGGACGTTCGATTCGTCTTCGGGGCGCCAGTGTTTTCAAGCACTTGGCTTCGATACACAAAACCTCAAAGCCATGATTAGCACACTTCCGTCACACCGGCGATGTCATGGCTTCAATCCGACGCATGCCGAATGGCTCACGGCAAGCCGCCGCACGATGCAAAAGTTACGCGGCGCGGTCTCGCACTTTTCAAACCCAACCCGCCGCGCCGGCACCGCCTCTCGGCGCGCCCGGAACACGCCTCGAGGCCTGAGTATCACTTGCGCGCGTTGGCCAGCGCGTCCGGATTCACCACGTTGATCGGCTTGCCGTCGAGATAGGCGATGATCTGGCCGAAGGAACTGGTGAACTGGCCCTCGTAGCCGTTGCGCTCGACATAGCCGATGTGCGGCGTGCACACGGCGTTATCCATCGCGAGCAGCGGATGCGCGGCGTTCAGCACCGGCTCGGTCTCGAACACATCCACCGCCGCCATGCCCGGCCGGCCCGCCTTGAGCGCGGCTTCCAGCGCGCCGGTTTCGATCAGCGGCGCGCGACTGGTATTGACCATCAGCGCGGTCGGCTTCATGCGGGCCAGATCGGCCGCCTTGACGATGCCGCGGGTGGCTTCGATCAAACGCAGGTGCAGCGAGATGACATCGCAGTCTTCAAAAAACGCCTCGCGGCTGCGCGCAATGGTGTAGCCGTCCGCGCGTGCGCGCTCGAAGCTGCCTTCGCGCCCCCACACCACCACTTTCATGCCGAACGCCTTGCCGTAGCCCGCCACCACCGCGCCGATGCGGCCATAGCCGAAAATGCCCAGCGTTTTGCCCTTGAGGCCCATGCCCATGGTGGATTGCCAGCGTCCCGCCTTCAGCGCCGCGACTTCCTGCGGAATCTTGCGCATGGCCGCCAGCACCAGACCCCAGGTGAGCTCGGCCGTGGCATACGAGGGCCGCCCCGGATGCATGTCGGAACATAACAGGATGCCGCGTTCGGTCAGCGCCGGCACGTCGACGTGCGGATAAACGCTGCGCTGGCTGATGAGCTTCAGTTTCGGCAGGCGCGCGATCAGCGGCGCGCGAATCGGCGTGCGTTCGCGGATCAGCACCAGCGCCTCGGTGTCCTTCAGGCGTTCGGCGAGAACGTCGTTGTCCTTGGTGTGGTCGTTCCAGATGGTCACGTTGTGGCCGGCGACGAGCTTGAAGGCGTCGAGATTGCGGACGATGTTCTGGTAGTCATCGAGGACGGTGATGTTCATGGTTTGACCGTTCTTAAAGGGGGGTTGAAACGCCCGCCGGATCGGAGCCTTCCGGCTGCAATGCAGGCAGACGCTGCGCGGCCTGCCATTGTACCGCACGCGGCGTTCGCACTCCGGATTTCATGCTGCCTCGCGCCGCCGCCGGTGGTAGCATAGCTTCCACGCATTGCAGCAGGACGTTGGCCCGCCATCTCCTTCAACCCTCGCGGAGGTCGTCTTATGCCCGCACAATCGCTTGCCGCTTCGGCATCTTCCACCACCAGCCCCGTCGTTGAAACCACGGCAGGCAAGGTTCGCGGCGCCACACGCGCCGGCATTCACAGCTTCAAGGGCATTCCCTACGGCGCCGACACGGGCGGCAGCAACCGCTGGCTGCCGCCGCGGCCGGCCGCCGCATGGACCGGCGTGCGCGATGCGCTCGACTATGGCCCGCGGGCGCCGCAGAACGAACGGGCGGCAAAGGAACCGCATCTGGCGTGGATACGCGACACCCGCGCGTACAGCGAAGATTGCCTGGTGCTCAACATCTTTACACCCGGCCTTGGCACCCAGGGCGACAACCGCAAACGCCCGGTGCTGGTGTATGTCCACGGCGGCGGCTATGTCAGCGGCGCCGGCAGTGCGCCGGGGCTGGACGGCCACAACTTTGCGCAGCGCGGCGACGTGGTGCTGGTGACGCTGAACCACCGGTTGAATGTGTTCGGCTATCTGTCGCTCGCCGAATGCGGTGACGCGCGGTATGCCGATGCGGGCAATGTCGGGATGCTGGACGTGATTGCGGCGCTGCAGTGGGTGCGCCAGAACATCGCGAACTTCGGCGGCGATCCGGACAACGTCAGCATCTCCGGCCAGTCCGGCGGCGCCTCCAAGGTGGCGGTGCTGATGGCGATGCCCGGCGCGCACGGCCTGTTTCACAAGGCAATCGTGCAAAGCGCGTCCTCGCTGCTGCGCATGGTCACGCCCGCGGAGGCCGCGCGCAACACGCATCATTTTCTGGCGCAACTCGGCGTGGACAAGCAAAACGTCGGCGCGCTGCTCGAACTTCCCGCCGCCACGCTGCTGCAGGCCATGCCCAAGGCGGTTTTCGCCGCCGGCGGCGTCGACAATTACCGGCCGGTGGTCGACGGCCGCGCACTGACAGTGCATCCCTTCGATCCCGTCGCGCCGGCGCTGTCGGCGCAGGTGCCGATGATGATCGGTTCATGCGAGGATGAATTGACCTTCGCCTATTCGCAGGCGCGGGACAACTTTACCTGCAACGAAGTACAGGCCCTGGCCCGCATCCAGCGTTTTGTCGGTGTCGACGAGAACACGGCTAAACAACTGTTCGCGCTGTATCGCCAATCGCGTCCGGATGCCACGCCGGGCGATCTGTGGGTCGCCATCAGCACCGATCATCAGTACCACCGCAACGGCATTCGCGCCGCCGAGTTGAAGGCCGCGCAACAGGCGGCGCCGGCGTGGCATTACCTGTTCACCTGGAAGTCGCCGGTGCTTGATGGCCTGCTCAAGTCACCGCATACGATCTGCATTCCGTTTTCATTCGGCAATGTCGATATCGCCGAAGGCATCACCGGCACCGGCGCCGACCGCTACGCGCTGCAGGATCAGATGATGGGTGCGTGGCATGCCTTCATGAAAACCGGCAACCCGAATCACGGCGGCCTTCCGCAGTGGAAACCCTATGACGCGAACGACCGCCCGAGCATGATCTTCGACAACCACTGCCGCCTGGTGAACGACCCGGCGCGCGCGGAACGCATCGCCATCAGCGCCTGCCCACCGTACCGTGCCGATGGCAGCGGTAAGCCATAAACTATTGATTATAAACAGTAAAATTATGGGGCTTCAAATCCGACCCAGTGGCTCGGCGCTCGGCGCGGAAATTATCGGCGCCGATCTGACGCGAGCGCTGGACGACGCAACCTTCGCGCAGATTCGCGCGGCGTTTTATCAGCATGAAGTGATCTACATTCGCGGCCAGGCGCTCAGCGATGAGGATCAGATCCGCTTCACAGCGCGCTTCGGCGCGCTGCGCCAACTGCGGCTGGCCAGCCAGTCACACGTGGCGCATGCGGAAATTTTCGTCGTCTCCAATATCCGGAAAGACGGCAAGCCCATTGGCAGCTACGACGCGGGCAGTCTGTGGCACACCGATGGCGCCTATCTCGCGAACCCACATGCGATCTCCGCGTTGCGCGCGCTCGAAGTGCCGGCGCAGGACGGCCGCACGCTGGGTGACACCCAGTTTGCCAGCGTGTCGGCGGCGTACGACGCGCTGCCCCAGGCCATGAAACATCGGCTTGAGGGACTGCAGGCCGTGCAGAGCTTTGAGCAACACCTCGCCAAGACCGGCGGCGGTGGCGTCAAGAAGGACATCTACTCAACGGTCAAAGCCGCGGCGGAAGTCATGCACCCGTTGGTGCGCGTGCATCCGGTGAATGGCCGCAAGTGCCTTTACGTCACCGAAGGCTACACTGCGCGCATCGTGGGTTTGCCCGAGGATGAAAGCCGCGACCTGATCGCGGAACTGGCCGCGCATTGCATCAAGCCGGCTTTCACCTATCGGCACAACTGGCAGCAGCACGATCTGGTGATGTGGGACGACTGCTCGACACAACACAAGGCAACGTTCGACTATCCTGCGTCGCTGCCGCGGCTGATGCACCGGACCACCGTGGTGGGCGGCACTTTGCACTGACATGCGCCCAGTTCTTATCGTAAATTATTGATTTAAAATACTTTTATGCAAACCATTCCGTTACATCCCGAAGTCGCCGCGGAGATTCGCGGTATCACCATGGCCGATGTCGCGCGTGACGACAACGCCTATCGCGCGGTGCGCGCGGCATTTGAGGAACACTCGGTGCTGGTGTTTCGCGATCAGAATGTCGGCGATCAGATCGATCAGATCCAGGTCGGCTACTCGGCCAAATTCGGCCCGCTGGAAACGGCCAAGGTGGCGTCGCTGGGCGAAGGAACGCCGTTTTCCATCCTCACCAACATCGACAAGGACAGCGGCGCGCTGGTGCCGCCCACGCACAAGGAAGCGCTGCGCGCCCGGGCCAATCAACTGTGGCACACCGACAGTTCATTCCGCGAAACGCCGGCGCTGGCCTCGGTGTTGTCCGCGCGCACCATACCCGGCGTCGGCGGCGAAACCGAATTCGTGTCGATGCGCGCGACGTGGAATCGCCTGTCCGACGCCTTGCGCGCGAAGTTGTCGAACAGTTACGCCTGGCACAGCTATGCCCATTCGCGCGGAAAGATCGATCCTTCGCTTGCGTCGCAGCGTGAACAGAACGCACTGCCACCCGCGTGCTGGCGCCTGCGCTGGCGCAATCCGGTGAACGGCCGCGACGCGCTGTATCTGGCATCGCATACCTACGCCATCGAAGGTCTTCCGGACAAGGATGCGCTGGCACTGATCGACGAACTCACCGCCCTCGCGACCGCACCCGGCCACAGCTACGAACATACATGGCGGCCCGGTGACTTCGTGATGTGGGACAACCGCGCCACCATGCATCGCGGCCGGCCATGGCCCGACAACCTGCCACGCTACATGATCCGCACCACCATTGCCGCCACCGACGCTGATGGTCTGGCGGAAATGCGGCCGCCGCGTCTGGCCGCATAATCCTGATGCTTGGCACCGCTGGATTAGCGTCCGAGCAGCCGATGCAAATGCCTGCCGAAGTCAGTGTTGTCCTGATAGCCGTGGAATAGCGTCGCGCCGGGGCCGATGGCGCCCACCGGCACCGGCTCGGGTGTGTGCCCCGAGGTGCCCCAGTAAAAACCGGTTTGCCGCGCCACCATGCGCCCAAGCACGTTGTGCAGCACGTACGAGAAATTGCGCTCCAGGGTTTTGCCCGCGAGCAACCTCTCGCGCAGATCGTTGTCGAGCGTAAAGCCGGGGAAGTGTTTGGCAAGCAGTTCCTCCAGCATTGCGCCCGACGGGTTTTTACCGAGTTTCTCCTTCACCCTGTCGAATGACATGCTGATGCGCTCGAGCATGCGCAGTTGCTCATCTGCATTGTATAAGCGGTTGGCGCTCGACAGACTGCTCAAGTCTTTCGCCGCGTAGGTCGGCGAAAAACCGCCGGTTTCGTGATCGCTGGTGACGATCAGCAAGGTGTCGGGATTGCGGCGCTGAAACTCAAGCGCGACCTTGACGGCGTCATCGAACGCCCACAGCGCGCGCATCAATGCGGCGGCATCATTGTGATGTCCCGCGGTATCGGTGTTTTCATTTTCCACCAGCAGCACAAAGCCGTCGGGGCTTTGCTGCGATAGTGCCTTCAGTGCGGCCGCCGTCATGTCCGCGGTGGAGGGTTCGCCGGCGGCATCGCGATCCAGCTCAAAATCCATGTCATTGTCGGCAAACAGCCCCAGCAGTTTCGCGCCCGGCGCAGCCTTAAGCGCCGCGGCATTGCGCACAATCGTGTGGCCCCTGGCGCGGAACGCGGCGATCACGTCCTTGCCGTCTTTGCGCTTGCCCCCGGGCGCGACCGCCGGCAGAAAATAGTCGGCGCCGCCGCCCAGCATCACGTCGGGTTCGAGCGCCAGATAAAGATCCACCAGCGCCTGTGAATCGCGGCGCGATTTTGCATTGATGCTGAACGCGGCGGGTGTTGCGTCGTAGACCGTGGCCGTGGTCACCAGCCCGATGCGCTTGCCCGCGGCCCTGGCTGCCTGCATCAGGGTTCGTTGCGGCTTTCCGTCCGGCGTAATGGATACCGCGCCGTTGTTCACCTTGAATCCGGTCGACATGGCCGACGCACCCGCGGCCGAGTCCGTCACGTACGCCCCGTGCGGTTGCGTCGACAGCAGGCCGAGCGTGCCCTCGCGAAATACGATATCGGTGGTCGCAAAGGGTTGTTTGCGCAGCACGGCGCTCGAGCGTTTGCCGAAATCCCATTGCACCGGTGCCGCGCCGTCGGCAAACAGGATGATGATGTTCCTGGGCCGTTGCGCCGCATTGTCGGCCGGCCCCTGCGGGGACACACAACCGCCGAGTGCAAGCATGAAAACGCCGAAACCGGCGATCCAGTTACGCCGCGCCCGGTCAAATCGGGACATCAACATGCGCATGATATTTCCTCAGGTGTTGCGGCCTGCAACACGACCGCTGTGGGTAATGAGACCGTCGCGCGTCCGGGGTACTGCGGGCGTATCTGCCGGGGCGATCCAGCAAGGATTCTACCGCCATCACGAGCATCTGTTGGCCGTACACCCGCGGCGCACTGCATGGGCTGTCATCGGCGCCAGGCGGGCGCGGCCACGCAGGACGCAACATGCGCAGGGCATGGCCCCGCAGGTCAACCGATGTTTGACCGAGGGTGACCGATCAGGCGGCGGTTTTTACAGCGGATTCGTCCCAAACACATGCCCGCCAACCGCCGCGAGCAGCCGGTTCAGCTGCTCGGCGCCGGCCGCCATGCCGAATACATAGCGATCCGGGCGCACCACCACCGCGGCACATCCCATGCGTGACATCCAGTCGGCAAACAGCGTTGCGGTTTCCTCGACAACCAGCACGTCGCCGGGCACCGCCCCCGGCAACCGGCATTGCTGCCCCGGCGAACGGATGACAATCCGTTCGCCGCTCACCCTGCGCCACAGCGCCAGCGATTCCGCCGTCAGCCACGCCTGCGCGTGCTCGCCGCATGTCGCAATCAGAAAACGAAAGTGCAGCATATCCTCCAGCAATTGCGGCTCACCCGCGATGCCGGCAGACGTGATGCGCCTTACCCCGGGCTGCACAAACAACACGCCCGCGCCGCGCGCTGTCGCATCGCAATCGATGACGCCGCTGTCGAGATTCGGAATCAGGCGCTGGCGTATGGTTTCCACTTCACCGCGCGCCAGCTGTGCACGCAGCGCTTCATCGCGTTTGTGCGCGGCAACCGGATCCAGCTCGCCAATCACGAGTCCAAGGGCTTTCGCGGTCTCCACCACCGAGCGAAAGTGCGGCTTGCGCTCCTGCGCGTAACTATCGAGCAACGCGGGCGACGCGCCGTCGCGCATAACCATGGCGAGTTTCCACGCGAGATTCGCGGCATCGCGAATGCCGGCGCACAGCCCCTGTCCGAGAAAGGGCGGCGTCTGGTGGCACGCATCGCCCAGCAGGAACACACGGCCCTGCCGCCACTGCTGTGCAATCAGGGCATGAAAGCGATACACCGCGGAGCGCCAAATCTCGAAGCAGGTGGGATCGGCAAAGCGGGCAATCTGCCGCAGCACGTTGTCGTGGCGACCGAATGCCGCGGGATCTTCGCCCGGCAGCAGCTTGATTTCCCAGCGCCGCAGCGTGCCCGGCCCCGGCACGTAGGTCGACGGCCGCGACGGCCAGCAATACTGGACGCCTTGCGGCGGCAGCTCGACCGGACGCACGATGCGGGTATCGACCACCATCCACCACTCGTCGAATCCGAGGTCCTCCACTCCAACGTTCAGCGTCCGGCGCACGAAGCTGTTGGCCCCATCGCAGCCCAGCAGCCAACGTGCCCGCAGCATGCGCTGCGTGCCTTGCGCGAGGTCGCGCACCGTGAGCGATACGGCCCCATCGTTCCGTTTGTCCTGCGTGAAGGCCAGCGCCTGATGCCGCAACATCACATCCACCGCCGCATGGCGGGCGGCGCCTCCGCGCAGCTCGCGTTCGAGTTCGGGCTGCACGAACGAACTGGTGGGTGGCCAGGACAACGGATAAGGCGGAGGCAACGGATCGAGCCGCCGGATCACGCCGCCATCGACGCCCAGAAAATGCGTGCCGCCGCGTGGCGCGGTGAACGGCAGGATGCGCTGCGCCAGACCGCAGAACTGGAAAATGCGCATCACCTCGTGATCGAACGTGATGGCGCGCGGCTTGTCGTAGATGTGCGCCTCCGCCTCCACCACGCCCACCCGCAGCCCGCAGCGCGCCAGCAGATTCGCCATGGCAGCCCCCACCGGACCGAAGCCGACAATCAGGGCATCGTAGATCATTGTTTTTTCTGCAGCGCGGTGACGCGACGCACTACCGCACGACTGATGACGTACGCGTGTGACAAATTACCGCTCCGGATTCGTGGACTGCCGCGTTGCGTCGGACACTGCACAGTTTTGGTGAAATCACGACCTCGAAAACATCGGCGGCACATCGACGACCGCCACGGCGCTCTTCATGCATTTAAAAATAATTATTTAAAAACAATAACTTACAAACAATTTCCCAATACATCACGGCACCTTTCGTGACTGGCACAGGTACTGCATGAGTCATCTGGTCATCTTAACGCCGCGGAAGCATCCATGATCATCAAGCTAGACCACTATCGTAAGTCGAAGACTCGCGCGCTCGTCGACAGCTTCTATTCGCAACAGCAGACAGTCGATACCGCACCCCAGCGCGAGCCGGCGCAAATACTGTACGCGGCATGGCATTCAGCGACGCAACCGTCCACCGATCGCGACGGCATCGCAACACCCGACAAAAGCTGATCGACGCCCGCGCGTCGGCAAGGCAGGCCTGTCGACCGAAACCGCTGACGCCCTTGCGACTGACGTAAAGCCCGAAATCGGGCCGCCAGGCTTTGCGCAACGGGCCGCGATCGATTACTCGGTCTTGATCCCCGCCGCCCGCACCACCTTCCCCCAGCGCGGCAAATCCTGCCGGATAACCGCTGCAAACTGTTCCGGCGTGTTCAGCACAGGCTCCATGCCCTGACTCAACAGGCGCTGCGCAACGTCCTTTTCGCCGATGGTCTTTACCAGCGCGCCGTGCAGCCGCGCGACGACATCGCGCGGCGTGGCGGCAGGCGCAACGAGACCAAACCACGACGTCGCTTCAAACCCCGGCAAGCCTGATTCCGCCACCGTCGGCAACGCAGGCAACAGCGGCGTGCGTTTCACCGCGCCCACCGCGAGGGCGCGTATCTTGCCGGCCTGCACCTGCGGCAGCGACGTCAGCACCGGGTCATACATCAGCGCGGTTTCCCCGCCCAGCAAGGCGATTTTTGCCGGTGCCACGCCCTTGTACGGAATGTGCACAACATCCACCTTCGCCATGCTTTTCAGCATTTCAATGCCGAGGTGCGACACCGAGCCCGCGCCGGCCGTGCCGAAGGCGAGTTTGCCGGGATTGGCTTTGGCCAGCGCGATGAGTTCCTTGAGATTGCGCACCGGCAGCGACGGGTGCACCACGAATATGAACGGCCCCGCGGCTACAATCGTCAGCGGCGCGAAATCCTTCACCGGGTCGTAGCCGACCCTGGCGTAAAGATGCGGCACCACGCACAGCGTCGCCATGCTGGCCGATGCGAGGGTATAGCCGTCGGGGGCTGCCCTGGCGACATACTCCGTGGCAATGCTGCCGCTCGCCCCGGTGCGTTGTTCCACCACAAACGGCTGTCCCAAGGCTTCAGTCAGCTTGCGCGCAGCGAGCCGCCCGATGAAATCCACCGCGCCGCCCGGTGCGGAGCCGGCGATGATGCGCACCGGTTTCAGCGGATAAACGGCGGCGCGCTCCTGCGCGCACACGCCCGCGGCCCACAACAACAACGCCATGCCAATGGCAGACTTGATGCGTATCATAATAAATTCAACAAAATCATATAGTTACTTAAATTACCGCAGGGCGAGCGTGGTGCTGTAATCCGCCACGCTGGCGCAACCTTCGATTGCCCAACTCTGCCCCAATATGCGTTCGCTGTCGGCCGCTGCATACACCGTTTGCAACTGCGCGCGTGTTTTGACGGTGATGTCGTCGTCCGTCAGCGGCCGCTCGATGCTGCCGCGGCAATGCGCCACCTGCGCTGCCAGTGTTGTGCCGTCGTCGAGCCGCACGCGCAGCCTGGCGGCATCACGACCGACGCTGTCGACATTGTTGTAGCGCACTTTGTGGCGCAGCGCGCGTATCGCCGGGTCGCGCAGCGCCACATCACTCACCTGCGCCACGCCGGCGGCCTTGCTGAGCAGCGTCACCGCGGTCCAGTGTTGCAAGCTCACCAGCGCCTGGCCGCGATCCTTCGGCTCCATCAGGTCGGTCAACTGCGCCGCCAGCGGATTCAGATCGAGTTCCACACCGTCGATGCGCGCGGCGTCAAAATTTTTCTGCTGCACGATCTCAAGGCAGGCATCGATGATGGCGTGGATCACCACGCCGGCGGGATACGGTTTGTAGGCCAGCGTCAGAATCTCGAACACCTCCCCCAGTTTGGCGGTTGCCGCACCCAGGTTGGGATCACGCGCGAACGACACCGCGAATCCCTTGAAGCCTTCGATCATGTTGTCCGAGCATTCGAAGCCGCGCGCCGCCAGCAACGCGGCCTGCAGGCCACAGCGCGCGGCATGGCCGGGCGAGAAGTGGCTGGCCATGGTCGATTGCGCCTGCCGCAAGCCCGCGGATTGATTCACCGCGAGACCGATGGCCGTCGCCATGTGCGATTCATCGAGCCCCAGCACCTTGCCCGCGGCAACTGCGGCACCAATGCCGCCGACGATGCCCTGCATCGACAAGCCTACCGCGCTTTGCGCCGGCGGCGTGACCAGGATCATGCCCACCCGGCACTGAATTTCGACGCCCAGAATCAGCGCATGCAACAGTTCGCGCCCGCTCAGTGGCTGCGTCCGATACTCGGCCAGCGCCAACAACGCGGCGCCAACCGGGCTGGTGGGATGGGCAACGGTCGCGTAGTGCGTGTCGTTGAAGGCCAGCGCGGCAGAACTCATGGCGTTGATGAATGACGCATTCAGCGCATCGAGCCGGTCGCGATGGCCGATCACGGTTGCCCGCGCGCCGCCGTTGAATTCGCCCAGGAACTGCAGCATCATCACCACGTTGTCTTCACGCGAGCCGCCGGCGGCGCAGCCGACGTAGTTGACCCACGCGCGCAGTCCTTCATGGCGCACCACGGGCGGCAGGGTTTCATAACGGGATTCAACGGCGTAACGCGCCAGCAGGCGGGTAATGTTTTGCATAAAGTCGGATCAGGAAGGATATAGATGGATTTTTGTCAGAAAATTTCCGCTGCGGTGCGCACTGGAGTGCCTGTCGCCGCCGCCCGTCTCAGGCATTCTTCGGTGCCAGCACCAGGCTGCGCAATGCAACGCTGCGCGCCAACGACAGCCACACATAACTCAACACGATGATGCCGCCGCCGGCAAGAGCAATGCGCGGACCCGTCAGCGAGCCGCTGAAGTTAAGCAAAAATCCGCTCAAGTACACCAGGCTCCACACCAGTGTGAACATCGCCATCACCCGCCCGCGGTAACGATCCTCCACCAGCGTCTGCAGAACCACCTGGCAACTGGTCATGAAATAGGCCTGCGCCAGCCCGACGCCCAGCAGCAGCACAAACGACACCCAGAACCAGACGCTCAGGCCGACGCCGATCAGCGCGCAACTGTACGCGCTCAGCGCGTACACGATCGCGTTGCGGGGCGTGGTCCGCGACTGCAACCAGGGATAGGTCAGCAGCCCGCACAAGGCGCCGATGCCGGGTGCCGATGCGAGCAATCCCAATCCGCGCGCGTCCACCCCGAGCACCAGCTTGGCGAACACCGGCAGCATGTGGATATAGCCCATGGCAAAGGTGGCGTTGAGCAACGCGGCGAGAATGACCCGGGAGAAGACTTCATTGTTGCGGATGTAGCGCACGCTGTCGGCCAGATTGCCGAGCAGGCTGCCGTGCGAGGCTTCACCGGCCTTGCCGGGCCGCACCAGAAACAGCATCGCGATCATCGTGCTCATGCCCAGCGCCGAAAGCAAAAATACCGGCGGCGCGCCGGCTTCCGCGATCACGAAGCCCGCGATCGACGGCGCAACGATGCGCGAGCCGCCGAAGGCCATGGAAATCAGCGGCACGCCCGAACTGAGCTCCGGCTTGGACAACAGGCGCGGAAAAAACGACGCGCGGCTGGGCTCGTCAATGGCATTGGCGACACCGAACAGAAACGAGCCTGCGGCCAGATGCCAGACTTCCACGCGCCCGAGCAGCGCCAGAATACCCACCACAACCACCCCGCTTGCCGACAGCGTCTGCGCGCTCTGGATCAGCTTGCGCGGATCGATGCGGTCGGCGAGCACGCCGCCAAACAGCGTGAGCGAGAACTGCGGCAGGAAGGCGCACAGGTGGATCAGCCCCAGCTGCGCCTGCGAGCCGGTGATTTCGAAGGCCATCCAGCCCAGCGTGAACTGGTACATGTGCTGGCCGATGACCTGCACGACAAGGGCGCTCCAATAGCGCCTGAAGTCGCGCACCTTGAGCGCGATCAGTGGGCTCGCTTTGAACATCAAATGTTTGTGATTGTCAGGCGTGCGCCGGCAGCAGCCGCTTGGGAATCGCACCGTAGACCATTTTGACATGGTTGACGGCTTCCCCAATCCGGAAATCCACGCCGAGACTGGTCAGCGCATAGGCCTCCGCCGCGCTGAGACCGGCGTGTTGCTGCAGGAACTTCACACTCTCCACGATCGCAAGGCGGGCGGCCTCGTCGAGGCTGGTGTCCATGCCCATCACATAGTGACAGTCGCGATCTTCCGCTCGCGGCCAACGCATGTCGCGACCGGCACCCGCATGCACGATGAACTGCAGCGTGGGTGTGAGCGAAATTTCCAGCGCCGTGCCGTTGACTTCGCCGTCGCCCTGCAGCCCATGGCCATCACCGGTGAAAAACTGCGCCCCCTCCTGAAATACCGGCAGGTAAAGCGTCGCGCCGCGCGTGAGTACCTTCAAGTCCATGTTGCCGCCAAAAGCGCCCGGTGGTTTGGAGTTCGCCGGCGCGTGTGCTGCGGGCGGCGCCACCGCCATGATGCCCATGAAAGGCGCCAGCGGCAGTTCGATGCGCGGCGAAAACATTGCCACCCCGCGCGCAAGATCAACGCGGATGATGTTGCGCGCCACCGCCGGCAGCAATTCCGGTGCCGCACCCTGTCCCGGCCCCGAATTATTGACGCCATAGTCGATGCGAAATTCGACATCGAGGATGCGCACTTCCAGCATATCGCCGGGGTGCGCGCCATCGATGTAGACCGGTCCGGTCAGCACGTGCCCGCCGGCGCCCGGCTCGCGCTTGACCTGGCGATAGATTTGTTTGACATCGTCAAGCACACGTTCCGGGTCGATGCCGGCCTCGCCGAAGAACGCCACCGGATCAATGCCGGCGGTAATGCCCTGCTGCGACACGGTATCGATACGCACCGTCGCGCCGGACGCCACGCGCAGCACCGGCGGGGCATTGGCGGTAATCAGGCCCCAGGAGACGTTGCCGGGGATCGAGCGCAGGTGTACGTTTGCGCCGCGCGCGGGCGTCGCCCGTAACGATTCGCTGGTGGCGTCATCTGGGCTCATCTGCGCGCTCCAATCTGTCTGGCATTGTCGGGACTGAATGTGACCGGAAGCGACTGTATCCCTCCGCAGCGCGAGCGGTCAACCGCGCGCGGGTCAGGCGGCATAAACACCTCGCGGCCACGCAACGGCTTAGGCTGTTGGTGCTATGGTGCATGCTGGCGATGCGGCGTAGTGTGGGAAACCATCAACAGTCTGTGTCGGCGCTTCACGCCACACGGGACGCCGACCATCAACAACGGAGAGAATGCCATGGGCCGCTTGATTCGACAGGGCAACACGGGCGCCGATGTGCGTGCCGTTCAGGATGCGCTGAATTTCCACATCCGCCGCATCACGCCCTTGAATGTGGACGGTAATTTCGGTCCCCTCACGCACGCCAGGGTGTTGGCGTTCCAGAAATCGAACCAACTGAAGGCAGATGGTCTGGTCGGGCCGGACACGTTACGAAAGCTGCTCGAAGAAGAACAGTTGCCCGTCACTTTCATCCTCGCGCCACGACAAGCGCCGGGCGGGAACAATCCGCGACTCGGCATACAGCCGCCACGCCTGATTCCACCCTTGACGCTGCCGCCGATCACGCCGCCCCTGCTTACGCCGTTTTTTCTGCCACCGGATTCATTCGCCCGGGTGCCAACCCTGACCCCAAACGGACAGACCGTTACCTTCATCATTACGGCACCGGTACGAAATGATCCGTTGGACCCGGCGACGGCGAGCTTTGTGGAAATCATGCGACTGCTCGACCACCTGCCGTCGACGTTTCCGTTTCGCGGCGCCATCCTCGGCGCGGTGCCGAGACCGGTCAAAAAAGTCGGACCGCTCGAACTGGACCCGGTTGCACCGATGAGCTTCGGATTTCAATGGGGCGTCAAGCCCGTGTTCGACTTCAAATCGCTGGGGCCGCCGGTGCAGTTTGCCGTTGGGGGATCGGCCAACGCGCGTTACGTGCTGAAGCTGATCGACAAGCCGGGCGCTCTGGTGCCGCAACTGGGATTGTTCGGTCAGGGTGATTTCAAAGGCACCATCGACTGGACCAGCGACTCCGCGCAGTCACGCCCGCAAGTCGACATCAAAGGGTCGTTCCTGGGCGGCATTCAGGGCGTTTTCTAGCGCGTGCCCGAAAACGTCACGCCAGGCAGTACAGAGAAAGCCCCGCCGAAGCGGGGCTTGTTATGCCCTGTGCGGGCACGCCTCTCATTGTTGGATGAAAGGCTTAGTGCCGCCGAAGAGCGGCACACTCAGGCAACGGTTTGAACTCCTACCGCGCCAGAGAACGAACGCGTCACAGTTTGCACTGCTCCGCACGCACCGTGGCCGATATCCAGACGATAGCCGGGAATCCCGACACGCTTTGCACCGGGCGCCCGGCGCAAGACGTTGCGCGTTCTCTAGCTCGTACTTTTACGCCGACTGACGGGAATTGCAAGCGGCTTCGCATGAGAATTTTGATCCACATCAACGTAGCGTCAAAAACCCCTGGCGCCGGCAGTGGGGATCGTCGCAGTACTGCGATCCAAAGCGCTGAATTTCTTCGGGAAACCTGCCGCGCTCAATTCAGCTTGTGCGGCGGTATCGCCTGCGCCTGCGGCGGCACGGCAAAATCAGGGTCAATCGCAAGTTTCAAATCCCAATCCGACTGCGCCACGGCATCAATCAACAACTTGGAAATCATGTGCAGCAGCCCGCTGTTCACGCCGAGATCGATGCCCTGACCTTTTTCCGGATGCAGACTCAGTGTCTGCGGCTGATGGGCGGCGTGCTTGCCGCTGACACGCGCAAGCAGCACCGGGTCCGAACCCAGCGGCAATGCGCTGACGCTCTCTTCGTACGGCTTGGCGAACTCGCCGCCGCGCACCGCATTTGCGTGCTGAAAGCCCATCATCGTGCGCCGCACATTTTCATCGCCGTGTACCGCCGCAGCCGGATCGCGTTCCAGCATCCTGATCAGCACGGTCCACAACAGTTTGACGTAGCGCCGCGTGAGCCAGAAGCGAAACTCGGCGCGCTCTGCCGACAGTATGCGCAGCAGGATGCGGTCTTCCTGCGCGTTATAACGCATCTGAATCTGGTGAATGTTCATGGACGGCGAGCATAACGCCCGCCTCCGTGAACGTAAAGCCTGCTCAGTGCACGGGCGCTTTGTTGAATGTGAATTCGCCGCTCTTGCCGACACCCACCTCGATGGCATCCTTTGCCGCGAACCTGCCTTCGAGAATCGCCTTCGCCAGCGGATTCTCCAGTTGCGCCTGTATCGCGCGTTTCAGCGGGCGCGCGCCGTAAATCGGATCGAATCCCGCCGCGCCCAGTTCGCGCAATGCTGCGTCACTGACCGTCAGTTTGATCTCCAGCGCCGCCAGGCGTTTCTCGAGCTGCGCGAGCTGTATCTTCGCGATCGACGCGATGTGCTTCTCATCGAGACCATGAAACACCACGATCTCGTCGATGCGGTTGATGAACTCGGGCCGGAAATTCGCCTTCACCTCGCCCAGCACCGCAAGCTTGATCACCTGATAGTCGTCGCCCTGCATCTGCTGGATCATCTGCGAGCCCATGTTGGAGGTCATCACGATCACGGTATTTTTGAAATCCACGGTGCGGCCCTGGCCATCGGTCATGCGTCCGTCGTCAAGTACCTGCAGCAGCACGTTGAATACATCCGGGTGCGCTTTTTCGATTTCATCGAGCAAAATCACCGAGTACGGCTTGCGGCGCACCGCCTCGGTCAGATAGCCGCCCTCCTCGTAACCCACGTAGCCCGGCGGCGCGCCAATCAGACGCGCGACCGAATGCTTTTCCATGAATTCCGACATGTCGATGCGGATCAGATGATCCTCGGCGTCAAAAAGGAACTCGGCCAGCGTTTTGCAGAGTTCAGTCTTGCCCACGCCGGTGGGCCCGAGAAACAGAAACGAACCATAGGGCCGCTTGGGGTCGCCCAAGCCGGCGCGCGAACGGCGTATGGCGTCCGCCACCAGGCGCACGGCCTCGTCCTGACCCACCACGCGCTGGTGCAGGCGTTCTTCCATTTTCAGCAGTTTTTCACGCTCGCCCTGCATCATGCGCGACACCGGTATGCCGGTGGCACGCGACACCACCTCGGCGATTTCTTCGGTGCCCACTTGCGTGCGCAACAGTTTGTGCCTGACCTCGCCGCCCCCGGCCTTCTCAGCCTGTTTCGCCTGCGCCTCCAACTGCGGCAGCTTGCCGTATTGCAGCTCGGCAACCTTGTCGAGCTTGCCTTCGCGCTGCAGCTTGACGATGTCGGCACGCACGCGCTCGATTTCCTCCTTGACGTGGGCGCTGCCCTGCACCTGCGCTTTTTCCGCCTTCCAGATCTCATCGAGATCGGCATACTCGCGTTCCAGCGTTTTGATTTCGTCTTCGATCAGGCCCAGCCGCTTTTTCGAGGCTTCGTCCTTTTCCTTCTTCACCGCTTCGCGCTCGATCTTCAACTGGATCAGCCGCCGGTCGAGCTTATCCATCACTTCCGGCTTGGAATCGATTTCCATTTTGACGCGCGACGCGGCTTCGTCGATGAGATCGATGGCCTTGTCGGGCAGAAAGCGCGAGGTGATGTAGCGGTGCGACAACTCGGCCGCCGCGACTATCGCCGGGTCGGTGATGTCGACGCCGTGATGCAGCTCATATTTTTCCTGCAACCCGCGCAGGATCGCGATGGTGCTTTCCACACTCGGTTCGTCCACCTGTACCTGCTGAAAGCGGCGCTCCAGCGCGGCATCCTTCTCCACGTACTTGCGGTATTCGTCGAGCGTGGTGGCGCCCACGCAATGCAACTCGCCGCGCGCCAGTGCGGGCTTCAGCATATTGCCGGCGTCGATCGCACCCTCG
>CADECM010000102.1 GCA_902825845.1 uncultured beta proteobacterium | reverse complement strand
TATTCGGCGCTGGCGATCACCGATGAGTGTTCGCTCGCCGGTGTGGTGCGCGCGCATGTCGCGGCCAAGCAGCATGGGCTAAAGCTGATTATCGGCACGGAAGTGCAGATCGATGATGGGCCGAAGCTGGTGTTGCTCGCCACCAATCGCGAGAGCTACGGGCATATCTCGGCGCTGATTACGCGGGCGCGCAGGCGGGCGGTGAAGGGCCGTTACCGGGTGACAATGGATGATCTGGCGCAAAATCTGGATCATTGTTTGGTGCTGTTGATTCCGCCAGCAGCGTTGCCCTGCCCTCACAGCAACACAGAGGAACAGGAGAAATCGGCCGGCGAAAGATGCCGCCCCTCACCCCTCCCCTCTCCCCGCAAGCGGGGCGAGGGAGTTTCTTTGGGTCACGCGGATACCTGTGCCCATGACAAACCACCGGCAGGTAGAAAAAGCTGGAACCAATCCCTGCAACACGCCCTTTACCTCCACCGCCGCTTCCCGCAACACGCATGGATCGCGGTGGAGTTACTCAGCGGCCCCAACGATCACGCGCAGCTCGCGATGCTGCATGAACTCGCCGCATTGAGCGGTCTGCCGCTGGTGGCCGCGGGCGATGTGCATATGCATCTGCGCTCGTGCAAGCCGCTGCAGGATACGTTGACCGCCATACGCCACGGCGTCACCGTGGCCGCGGCCGGCCACCATCTGCAGCCCAATGCTGAGCGTCATCTGCGACCGCGTGCGGCGCTGGCGCGTATTTATCCGCCGGCGTTGCTGGCGGAGACGCAGCGCATTGCCGACTTGTGCGATTTCTCGCTCGACGTGTTGCGCTACGAATACCCGCACGAGCTCACGCCGCCGGGCAAGACGCCGGCGCAGTATCTGCGTGAGATCACGTTCGCGGGCCTCGCCAAGCGCTACCCGCAGGGCACGCCCGCGCATGTGGCCAAGCAGATCCAGCACGAGTTGCAACTGCTGTCGGAACTGCAATACGAGCACTTTGTGTTGACGGTGTATGACGTGGTGACCTTCGCGCGTGCGCAACACATCCTGTGCCAGGGCCGCGGTTCGGCGGCCAATTCAGCCGTGTGTTACGCGCTGGGCATCACCGAGGTTGACCCCGCGCGCATGAGTATGTTGTTCGAGCGCTTTGTTTCGCGCGAGCGTGACGAGCCGCCGGACATCGATGTCGATTTCGAGCATCAGCGGCGCGAAGAGGTGATTCAATACATCTACAACAAATACGGTCGTGATCGTGCCGCGCTCGCCGCCACGGTGATCAGCTATCGCGCCAAAAGCGCGCTGCGTGATGTGGGCAAGGCACTCGGTCTTGAGGCCGCGCAGATCGAACGTCTGGCGCGCTCGATGAGCTGGTGGGATGGGCGCAAGGCGATTCCCGAGCGCCTGCGCGAGTGCGGCATCGATCCGCAATCGACAATATGTAACCAATTGATTTTATTGATTAATTTAATTATCGGTTTTCCGCGTCATTTGTCGCAGCACGTCGGTGGCTTCATCATTTCGCAGGGGCCGCTGGGGCGGCTGGTGCCGATTGAAAACGCCGCCATGCCGGAGCGCAGCGTGATCCAGTGGGACAAGGATGATCTGGAAGCGCTGGGCCTGCTCAAGGTGGATGTGCTGGCGCTGGGTATGCTCAGCGCGATACGCCGCACGCTGGATTTTGTCGGCAAGCTGCGCGGCACGCCGCTCAGCATGCAGCAGATACTCGATCGCGGCGATGATCCTGCGGTTTACCAAATGATCCAGCGCGCCGACACCATCGGCGTGTTCCAGATCGAATCACGCGCGCAGATGACCATGCTGCCGCGTTTGAAGCCGCGTGTGTTTTATGACTTGGTGATCGAGGTGGCGATCGTGCGTCCCGGTCCGATTCAGGGCGGCATGGTGCATCCCTATCTGCGGCGGCGCCAGGGGCTGGAGCCGGTGCGTTATCCGTCCGAGGCGGTCAAGGCTGTGCTCGAACGCACGCTGGGTGTGCCGATTTTCCAGGAACAGGTGATGCAGCTCGCCATCGTCGCCGCGGGCTTCACGCCGGGCGAGGCCGATCAGTTGCGCCGCTCAATGGCCGCGTGGAAGAAAAAAGGCGGGCTCGAACATTTTCATCCGCGCCTGTTGAAAGGCATGCTGGAGCGCGGCTACACCCGCGAATTCGCCGAGCAGATTTACCAGCAGATCTGCGGCTTCGGTGAATATGGCTTTCCGGAATCGCACTCCGCGAGTTTCGCGCTGCTGGCGTATGTGTCGTCGTGGTTGAAGCACTACGAACCGGCGGCGTTTCTTGCGGGCCTATTGAACAGCCAGCCGCTGGGGTTCTATTCGGCGTCGCAGTTGGTGCAGGATGCGCAGCGCCACGGCGTAGAAGTGCGGCCCGCGGACGTCACGGTGAGCGCGTGGGAATGCAGGCTGGAGCAACGCGCGGATGGCGCACCGGCGGTGCGGCTGGGGTTATGCATGATTCGCGGGTTGCGGCGGGAGAGTGCGATGCGCATTGTTGAGAGCCGCAGTGACAAACCACAAGCGGTTCTATGCAGCGCAAGCGAAAACGTCAACACCTTCCCTCACCCCTTACCCCTCTTCCGGAGGGAGAAGGGAACAAACCCTCGCCCTTCGGGATCAGGGCACACTGAAAGCGAAGCAGAGGGTGGCGCGCAGCGCCGGGTGAGGGAAGAAAGGCACCATGACGCCCTATTCCAATCATCCTCACCCGCAGCCATCAACGACCTCGCCCAACGCGCCACCCTCACCCAAGCCGACCTGCAGCGCCTGGCCCGGGCCGGCGCACTCGCCGCCCTCGCCGGCCACCGCCGCAACGCGCACTGGCTCGCCGCCGGCGTGCAACCGACCACGCAGCTCTTGCAGGATGCGCCCATTTACGAAACCCTGCCGCAACTACCCGCTCCCGGCGAGGGACGGAACATCGTCGCCGATTACCAAAGTACCGGCCTCACGCTGGGCCGCCATCCGCTGGCACTGCTGCGCCCGCGCTTAAAACGCATGAAACTCGTCACCGCGCAGGAACTCGCGCAAATGGCCAATGGCGACTTTACGCGCGCCGCCGGCATCGTTACCTGCCGCCAGCGCCCCGGTACCGCCAGCGGCGTGGTCTTCGTCACGCTGGAAGACGAAACCGGATACGTCAACGTGGTGGTGTGGAGCCGCATCGTCGAGCGCCAGCGCCGCGAACTGCTCGGTTCACGCCTGATGGGTGTGGAAGGCGAAGTGCAGCGCGAAGGCGATGTGATTCATCTGGTGGCGCGCCGCCTCACCGACCACACGCGCCTGCTCGGCACGCTGGCGACGGCGTCGCGGGATTTTCATTGAGCACAATCTGCCATGTGCCACGGCCTGCAGTACTTTGCATCAGTACAACCGCAATGCTGCCTCCAAGTGCCAGAGATTGGAGCAACCTCGCCGAAGCGCCACTCTACCCTCGCACCTTTGGCCTGCCGGGCGCACTCCCCAGTGGCAGCGGATCGGTACCGCCGTCACTGCCCACTTCGGTCTTCCGCGCCTGCCACACTGCCCACGCTCCCCTGGTTCTCCTTGATGATGGTGGCAAGTTTTTCGAATTGCCTGGTGGCAAAAGCGCTTCTCCCGAAAGTTGTCTTCCAAAGGAGTTGAAGTGATACTCCAATCCATTGGAAAAAAGATATCCGTGATCGCCGGGCCGGTCTAAACGGCAGAATATAGCGGGCTGGCGTTGGCGCGGCCCAATGACCGGGAATGATTGCGTAGGAACCGCGGTATTGCTCATCTGTGTGAATATGTAAAAATCATTGAGACTGCCATACGCAATTTACCCCGACGATGGAAGGGACAATGAGCACTCGTCTTAAAGAAATCGATGGCTTGCGAGCTTTGGCGGTCATTGGCGTCCTTGTCTTTCACTTCGACAAAGCGGCTCTTCCCCATGGCTACCTTGGGGTCGACATTTTTTTTGCCATCTCTGGTTATGTGATCACCCGATCGATATTTCTGCAAATCGACGCCGGCAAGTTTAGTCTGAACACGTTTTTCATGCGTCGGATCAAGCGCCTGTTTCCGGCATTATCACTGATGGTAATGGTTTCGACGCTCCTTTTTGCGATGATCATCCCTCGCACCGGTGGGATCAAAACGGGACTGGCTGCCATTTTCGGCATGTCCAACATTGCTCTTTGGTATGCGGGTGCAGACTATTTCGGGATTTCGACACAATGGAACCCGCTTACCCACACATGGTCGTTGGGGGTTGAAGAGCAGTTCTATCTCGTCTTTCCCATCTTGTTCCTGGCACTACGTCAATCACCAAATTTGATTTTGGGGCTGTTGGGCATGCTATGTGCTGCCAGTCTGGCCGGTTATCTATTTGCATGGAGCCGGAGCCCGTTGGCGGCGTTCTATCTGCCGGTCTTTCGCTTTTGGGAGCTTCTTGCCGGAGCCCTGGTGTATTTTTCATCTCGCGCTCTTCCACGGGGCATGGACATGCCATATCGAAACATCGGCTGCTACGCTTTGATGGCCCTCCTTGCCGTAACCCTGTTTGCGACAGGGGTGGCGAAAAATCAGGCAACAGTGCTCTGTGTGGTATTCACCTGTGCGCTACTCTTTCTCTGCAGTCAGCCCGGACAGACAAATCCTCTGCTGGTTCATCCGGCAGCGCAATTCGTCGGCAAAATTTCCTATGCCCTTTACTTGTGGCACTGGCCCGTAGCGATTTTCGTAAAGCTCACTTTACCTGCTGAATTGCTTTTTCCGGTATATGTGCTTGCTACAGCAGCTCTGTCTATTGGGTCATATCACCTGGTCGAGCGTCCGCTTCGCCAGGCGTCATGGAAATTGACCCGGGAGTCGGCGCTTCTGACTTTTCCGACGGTGGCGATCGTTTCGACCAGCATAATCGCTATGTTATGGACCGTGCGCCCTGCCCTGTTCCTCGGGCCTGCCGCCATGCTTGAGCGCTCCTTCATCGAAAACAGCTTTTGCAACTCCCGCGCCCCCAACGGCTGGACAACATGCCTCAAGACGGGTGGACCCAACAAGTCAATGTGGTTATTGGGTGACTCGCATGCCGCAAACTTTCTCCCCCCATTGAAAGTAATCAGCGAGCGCACAGGCCATCGATTACAGCATCCAACAGGCCTTCAACTTTTCCTGTCAATGACAGATCATTGCACAGCAGGCGCCTGTCAAGGCGGCTCTACCGACGAGTTGCTTGCACGAATGGGAAGAATGGGGGCGAAAGGCGATATTGTCGTTTTGAGTTTTTCGGCAGAACGCCTGTGGACCGGCGCGGACGTCATCAATCGCTTTCAGGCATCGCTCGAACGTCTTGCCGAACAAATGACGAGGCTCGGGTTTAAGGTCATGCTTATCGAGGACATTCCGCGTGTGTGTGCGAGCGATGGAGAATACTTTTCGTCTGTCTTATACCGTGACGCATGCCTGGTCTCTGCAACCGAGTCGCGCGCAAGGCGGCAGGCGCTTTCATCGATATACCAAAACGTAGCCCGTCAGGGACACGCCAAGGTGTTTGATCTGCACGATGAATTGTGCGAAAAGTTCTCTGATGGACGACTGCAGTGCGGCAATTGGAAGAACGGGCAGCTTTTGTACTTGGATGCCTCTCCCCACCTGACGTTGGGCGCAAGTCTGATGTTGACTGATGCCTTGTTCAAGGGATTGCTGCATGAGTAGCATGTCAATGTAAAGTATTTCGTGGGCACACTGTTCCCCTTGGCCGGTCATCTGAAAAACTGCCCATCCTGAACGGGATGAAGCCGTGTCGTCGAAACCCGTAAGCCAACGCATCGTCGAATTCTTCAAGCCCTTTCTGCTGCACACGATCGGCGAGAATCTCGCCACCAAGACACTGCACCGGCAGCGCGATCATCCATGGCTACTGGGCAGGGAGTGCATCGAGCGCTGCCCCCATGACGCCCGGCTCAGAAAAATGTCTGCCGACAATGCGATCGCCCACAAGATTGAAGGGCGTGAAGACACATTGATCTGGCCAGGCATCACGCAAGCTCAGCAGCAATCTTTCGACGCCACGTGACGCAGGCTCTGCATGTTCCTCACCTCCGCTGTAAAGTCAGCCCGGCAAGCGAAAAATACCCGCGATTACCCCTATCAAATTCCTTCGTTTAGCCACCAAAGTGCACCTGGTATTTCGCGCCGTTGGAGAACGCGCACACGCCGGTGCCGAGCGTCGGCGCGGTCATCACGTACTCGCAATTCGCATACAGGCCGCGGCTGCCCGACGCATTGGCCAAGCCCTTGCGTGCGCCCGGCACTGTCGCCGGCGCGCCGCCCAGCACATCCCGAAACACGCGACCGAATCCCGGATAGTTGTCAGGCACGCGCGTGGCCTCGCCCTGCAGTTGATCACCGGCAACGGCCAGCGTGAAGGTGCCGCGGCCACCCTGCGTGTCGGCCACCACACCTTGCAGCGCACCCTGTTGCCGCGCGGTTTCGTTCACCGGATACAGGCGCACGTGTAGGCTCGCCGGCAGCGCCGGGCCCACCGCTGGCGCCGCATGCGGGTGCGAAATTTGCGGTGGCACTTGCGTGGTGTAGGCATAAACCGGCGCCTGCCCCGCTTCCGAATGCAGCGGCACGACATAACAGCCGGAGACGAACAATGCACCCGCCGCGGCCAATGCAAGCCGCACAGGGATGCGGCTGATTACAGATTTTGCGGCCGTCTGGCCGTACCGGTGCTGATGGTTGTCCGGCGCAGTGGCATCGGCAGTCACTTGTTGCATCAACGTTTCCATACTTGTTCTCCCAGAGAGTGGTTGTGAAAGCGATGCGAAGTGTGCAGTTCCCCCTCAAAGGTCTCAACTGATAACCCAAAAGTCGAATCTGCACACCACAAAGTATCGGATTTTGATACTCTCAGACGATTACCCCTCGAAGCAGGAGATACCCCATGCGCGCCACCTACGTGTTCGACGCCCTCAGAGCCCACTACCGGGCACGCGGCCTCACCTATCGCGATGTCGCGCGCAAGCTGAAGCTCTCGGAAGCCACGGTAAAACGCATTTTCTCCACGCGCGACTGCACGCTGAGCCGTCTCGAAGCGCTGTGCGGGGTGGCGGAGGTGGATCTCTCCGACATCGCGCGCGGCCGCCCGCGCACGCAAAACCTGGTCACCGCCCTCACCGAAAAACAGGAGCAGGAAATCGTCGATGACATCCGGCTGCTGGTCGCCGCCGTGTGCGCACTCGGCAATTTCCGCTTTGAAACCATCATCAGCGAATACCGGATTTCGGCGCCGCAATGCATCGCGCTGCTGGCACGGCTGGACAAGATCGGCTTCATCGAACTGCAACCCGACAACCGCTATCGCCTGCTGGTGGCGCGCACCTTTCACTGGATACCCGACGGCCCGATCATGCGCTGGCTGCGGCAGCAAACGCCCGACTACTTCGATCACGCGTTCAGCGGCCCCGGCGAAACGCTGCGCGTGGTGAACGTGCGCGTGTCCGCCGAAGCACGTAGCGCCCTGCTGGCACGGGTGGAGCAATTGGCGCAGGACTATGCGGATCAGCACACGGCGGACGCATGGCTGCCTTTCGAACAAACACATGCGCTGAGTCTCACCCTCGCCGTGCGCAACTGGGAACCGCCGCCCTTCAAGGCGCTGCGGCGCGACGCGAATTTGCGGTAAGCTGCCCGGCATGAACCCGCCTGTCATGAACGCGCCCCACCCGCTGCTCGCGCGCGTCGTTGCCGTGCGTCCGGGCGAGACGCGCGCCCTGCTGTGGTCGTTCGCCTATTTCTTCTGTTTGCTCGCGGGCTACTACGTGTTGCGCCCGGTGCGCGACGAAATGGGCCTGGCCGGCGGCATCAAGAATCTGCCGTGGCTGTTCACCGCGACGTTTTTCGTAATGCTCGCGGTGGTGCCGATCTACGGCGCGCTGGTGGCACGGCTGCCGCGGCAGCGCTTTATTCCGCTGGTGTACCACTTCTTTGTCGCCAACATCCTGATATTCTGGCTGTTGCTGACGCAGAACATCGCCATCGCCGCCACCGCGCAAGTGTTCTTCGTGTGGATCAGCGTGTTCAACCTGTTCGCGGTGTCGGTATTCTGGTCGTTCATGGCCGACCTCTACGGCTCGGAACAGGGCAAGCGCCTGTTCGGCTTCATCGCGGCCGGCGGCTCGGCCGGTGCGCTGCTCGGCCCCGCCATCGCCACCACACTGGCGGTACCCATCGGCCGCGCCAACCTGCTGCTGATTGCGGCACTCTTGCTTGAAGGCGCGGTGCTCTGCGCCATGCGCCTGGAAACGGCCGCGGCCGCATTCAAGGCCGAACGTGACGCACGCGCCGCGGCGCAGCCGCCACAGGCTGCGCTGGGCGGGAGCTGGCTTGCCGGGGTTGTGATGATCCTGCGTTCGCCCTATCTCGCGGGCATTGCCACCTGGGTGGCACTGTTGTCGCTCGCCGGCACCTTCCTGTATTTTCAGCAGGCCGAGATCGTGCGCGCGCTCACCGATGACCCCAACAAGCGCACGGCGATTTTTGCCCGCATCGACCTCGCCGTGAGCCTGCTCACCATCGTGGTGCAATTTCTCGCCACCGGCAAACTGATCAAGCGTTTCGGCGCGGGGCCGGCCACCGCATTTCTGCCTTTCATATTCGCACTCGGTTTTATCGCCCTGTGGGCCACGCCCATGCTGTGGGTGGTGATCGCATTTCAGGCGCTGCAGCGCGCGGCCAACTTTGCCATTTCCAATCCGGCACGCGAGGTACTGTTCACCGTGGTCGGGCGCGAGGAAAAATACAAGGCCAAGAACGTCATCGACAATGTGGTGTTTCGCGGCAGCGACGCCATATTCGGCTGGGCGTTCCATGCGCTGCGCGGCGCCGGGCTGGAACTCGGCGCGATTTCCCTGGCCACAGTGCCGGTGACCGCGGCGTGGCTGGCGCTGGCGCTGGCGCTGGGCCGCATGCACGAAAAGCGTGCCGCGAGCACACTGCCTGCTTCCGTCAAATGATTGCAACTATATGTTTTTATTGAATATTTTGAGAGAGCTTCGGTATGAAAACTCACCCCGATATGACGCGCCGCGAACTGCTGGCTATGGGTGCCGGCCTCGCACTTGCGGCTGTTGCGCCGGCGCTGCACGCGCAGGCAACGTCGCCCGTACTCACGCGTCCGATTCCGCGCAGCGGCGAAAGGCTGCCCGTCGTGGGCCTCGGCACGGCGATCGTATTTGATATTGCCGATGACACCGCGAAACGTGGCGAACGCACCAAAGTCATTCAGACACTGCTCGCGGGCGGCGGGCGCCTGATCGACACCGCGCCTTCCTACGGCACCGCCGAAGCGGTGGTCGGCGATCTGGTGGCCGGCCTGAAGGCGCGCGACAACGTGTTTTTCGCCACCAAGGTGCGCGCCCGCAGCAATGACGCGTTGGTGCCGCAGATGAAAACCTCGCAACAGCGGCTGCACAGCGAGAAAATCGACCTCATGCAGATGCACAACGTCGGTTTTCAGGAGCGTGCGCAGTTCACGTCGCAACTGGCGATCCTGCGCGAATGGAAGCAACAGGGCGCCTTCCGCTATATCGGCGTCACCCACTCCCAGGATCAGCCGCGTGCCAACGAACGGTTGATCGAAATGCTGCACGGCGAAAAACTCGACTTCATCCAGGTCAACTATTCGATGGCCGAGCGCAGCGTGGAAGACAAACTGCTTGCGGTGGCCAAAGACACCGGCACCGCGGTGCTGTGCAACCTGCCCTATGGTCGCGGCGCGCTGTTTCGCGCGGTCAAGGGAAAACCCGTGCCCGACTGGGCCAAGGCAGAGTTTGACGCGCAGAGCTGGGGCCAGTTTTTCCTCAAGTACCTGCTGGCAAACGACGCCATTAACGCCGTGCTGCCCGGCACCGACAAGGTCGAATACATGATCGACAATCTCGGCGCCGCGCGCACAAGGCTGCCGAATGCCGCGCAGCGCAAGCGCATGCTGGCGTTGATGGCGTCCGTGTAGTTGCGATCGCGTCCCGAAACGGTCAGCCGGCCGGCACTGCGAACAGCCTCGCCAATACCTCGCGGCGCTTGTGCGCGTCGACAGTGGTGACATCCAGCCACACGAACCGTTCCGGCCTGTCGTGACCAATCGCCGCGGCCGCCGCCACGCGGTCGGTTTGTGCATCGGCCAGCACCACCACACGCAGGGTCTGCGCAGCCTGCGCCAGCGTGCCCAGTTCGTAGGCGCATCCCGCGTTGTGCGCCTGAAAGCCGCGCAGGTCCATCAGCACCACGTCGCTCCGGCGCACCAGCGCCCGCAGTGCGTCCTGCCAGGTGGTGTCATGGCAATAACATTCGTTGACGCGATAGCGGCCGTCCATGTCCGGCACCATGTCGAACGCGGCCATGCGCGGCGCCACGTCAGCAGGCGTGCGGATAAAACGCGCGGCGAGCCGGCCATCGAGGAACGTGAAAATATCGTCCGCGTCCAGCGTGCGAACCGCCAGATCAGTGCCGGCGATCATCACCGTGTTGCCGCTCAGGCGCCAGCGTTCAATCACGTGGTCGAACAGCGCCTGCACCTGTGCATCGCGCTGAAACACCCGCAGCACCAGCAGCGTCGGCGGCCGCCCTTCGCGCTTTTGCAGCCGCGCGTACGGCACCATCACCAGCGGAATCCACAGCAGCGGCAGAAACATCGCCAATGCCGCCACGCCCGCACTGTTTGCCACGCCCAGCGCGCGTTCCACCAGTGAAATCGCCCATACCGTGGTAAACACCACCATCAGATCGGACAGCCACTTGCGCGCATAGGCGCGGCCCAGCGCGCGGCCGAGACGGCGCAACGGCCACCATGCCAGCAGCCACGGCAGCAGCGCGAACAGGGCCATCGCGGCATGTGCCGGCAGCCACGTCACCAGCCATTTCAACAGCGGCGTTTGCCGCTCCACCATCACCGCCAGCACATCCACGCCGGCGATCGATGCCCATACCAGTCCGATGAACGGCAGCAACAGCCACGGCGCCACCGCGCGCGTCGCACTGCCGAGCAGGATCAGCGCCACCAGCACCATAGTGGGCCCGATCTCGACCGCCATGCCGAACAACAGTTGCAGCGGCTGCGGCTCAATGGAGCGCCACAGGAACACCGGGAAGCACAGCACGCACCACAGCGCCAGCGCCCCGATCACGCGCCGGGGCGGCCAGCGCCACAACAACCCCAGCGCCGGAATCACCGGCCACAGGTGCAGCAGGGCTACGGTAGCCGCGCGTTTGGGCGCAAAAGGTTCGTCGGGAAACGCCAGCAGCATGTAAATGCCGGCGCTCGACAAGGCCAGCAACATCGACAAGCCGATCAGCAGCAGCGTGAGCTGGAACCCCGCGCGCCGGTTGTCGCCCAACGACAGCGGCCGCGGCGCAGGCAATGCCGGGATCGCCGCCGGAACGAAGGCAGCACCTGCGTCGGCAGCCGGTGCACGCATCAGGCGCTGCATGGCGCGACGATATCGGTTGGCCGTCAGCCATGATGCGATGCTGGACAAAAGCACCGCGGCAAGAAATATGAACAGGAGCTTGCCGGTGCTATAGGCCATGGCGCAATCGCGTCGGGTCGGTGAACAAAGCGAATGATCGCCCGCTGCTACTGCAACTCGCCCAACAGTTGAATTTCGAATGCCATCACCACGCTGGATCTGCCGTCGTGCCCTGACAGCGACTGCAGCTTGAAGAACCTGGCTTTGACCGGCGCAAAGGTAAACGCTTGATACGGGTTTTGCATCATGCGCATGTTCTGCGTGCTGAAGCGCCCGATCGACGTAAACGGACCGGTTGCGCTGGTCGTGCCGACGAACAATTCAAACTCTTTTAGATTGTGGTCGCTCTGCGACGGGACCAGCACCGTCAACGTGTCGATCAGCGCCGTCTTGCCGTCACGAAAACCGAATACGCCGAAACCATCGTCGATCCACGCCGATGTGTCCTCCTTGCCGTCGATCAACGCGCTCCAGGTCTCCTTGGAAGCCACCAGCAACTGGCCGCCCTGCTCCGGCGACAGCAGATTCACGCGTGCGCGCGTGGCGGGCGCGGCTGTGGTGGCGCCGGCACCCGGTGCGGATGACGCTGATTTCGCGCTTGCCGCAACCGGCGCTGGCGCGGGCGCATTCGCCACCACGGCAGGCGTCACGGGTGGCTTCGCGGATTGGGCAAACAGCCAGTGCCCGCCCACGGCTGCCAGCGTAAGCAGCACGCCCAGGCCAAATGTCTTGATGGTTTGCAGCGTCGACGCCGGCCTGGCACTGACGGCGGGCTGGTACGTCGGCGCGGTGGCGGTCTGGCTCACGGGACGCGGCGCCTGTTTCAGAAAGTGCTCCACCGACGCCAGCAGATTGCGGTATTCGCCGTGTGCCTCGTCGCCCGTCCATTGCGCCAGATTCGCCGACTGGATGCGCTTGAACTCGATCGGCGGCGCCACATCGCCGATCAATGCCGGCACCAGCATGCCGCGCGCAGCGCCCTCTGCCGCTTCGGTCTTTACCCAGTTCGAGCGCACTGACTCGGCCGACCACAGCACGACCATGCAGCGCGCGCCCTGTATGGCCTCCTGGATCACTTCATCGAACACGCGCCCCGGTGGAATGGTACGATCCCACCACACCGAATAGCCGCGTTGGGTCAGCGCGTCGGCAAGCAAGCGCGCGCGGTCGCGGTCGGCACTGGCGTAACTGATGAAAATGTCGGTCATGGTCGCGGAGCTTGCAGAAATAAAACTGCGAATAGCCGTGCTTTGGCTGTGTCAGGTTGCAGTAGTGATCTTGCGCAGTTTTGACTTTGCGTGCAGGTGAGCCTGCATCAGCACGATCAGCGCCCCGACACCGCCACCCGCGGCGCCAAACACGAGAATATGAATCATGCCGCCCATCCCGCCGAACAGGATGACAACACCGGCGATCGCCCCTGTCACCCACCCCCCGGTCACGAACCCCTTCCAGCGGCCGGCCAGTGCGTGGAGGCCGCGCTTTCGCAGGAGTGCCAGCTGCGCCGCCAACGCCGGAAGCAGCCCCAAAACCATGCCCGCAACAAACACCACGGGCGCGCTGCGATACGAACGATTGAGTGTTTCAAGCACTATCGCGGGAAACAGATAACTGACGACGACACCAATCGCTGCAGCAAACAGGCAGGTTGACAGTGCGCCGCCCGTCCATTCAACCGCATTTCCTGAACCCGCATCGGGCCGACTGGCGCCCGTACCAAGCCCGGCCAGCGGTACCGTCCTGACGACGTCGCGTTGCAGATCGGACAGGCGCATATCGCGGCGCTGAGTCTGCGGCGAATCCGCTGCCGCCGTCCGCCGCGCCCGGGACGTGTCAGGCTCGTCCGGCGTTTTCAGCAACTCGTCGATTTCATCCGCGACTCTGGCATACAAATCGTCGCGCGCGCGAAAGCGCTGCAGCAGCATTCGCTCGTTCCGGCCATCGCCGCCCGCCTTGATACCTTGCTTGAGACGCAGGACCAGCGCTGTCTGCTGTTCGAACGACAGCTTGGCGGCAGATTGAACTTCTTCG
The DNA here is from genome assembly GCA_902825845.1 of uncultured beta proteobacterium. Taxonomy (GTDB): domain Bacteria; phylum Pseudomonadota; class Gammaproteobacteria; order Burkholderiales; family SG8-41; genus UBA5216. The sequence continues at coordinate 6,573 of CADECM010000102.1, read as the reverse complement.
CTGAGCGAACCGAGATACGACAGCGGCGCACCCGGCACCTGCGGCAGTGGATCGGGCAGCGGGGGCGGCGGGGGCAGCGACGCGAACGCGCGCACCAGTCCGACCACCGCCAGTTTGTCCTGACTGCGGCAATCGACATATTGAATTTTTGCCAGTGCCGGCGGCAACAGTTCCGCGGCAACACCGTCGGCCACCAGCACCGGCAGCACGATCTTGCCCAGAGCGTTGGCATACGCATATTCAAGGCGGCAGGCCGGGGATTCCAGCGACGCCGGTGCCAGCGCGAATACGAAAACATCGCACGCGCGGATGTTGGCCAGCACCTGATCCCACCACGCCTGCCCGCCGGCCAGCGCCTGGTCGAACCATACCTCGTGCCCCAGCGATTCGAGATCCTGCGTCAGCGCGCGGACCTTTTCCTGAATCGCCCGGCCATAACTGACGAATAGTATTGCCATCGCTGTATGCGCCTGCTCCCGGCCACCCCGTTTCGGACAGACCCCAATCTAGCGCCGCGTGCAGCAGGGGTCAATGCCTTTCAGCAGGCCGGCCGCGGCAGCGGCGCCACCGCGTCGGCACAACCTGCGGCGTATTGTCTGCCGCGCATTCATGTCGTCCCGGGTCACCGCATGACAGTCACACCGCATTGGCGCCCCGATCAGCGGGCAAGTTGGGCACGCACGATTGACGACTGCCAGCAACCCGTGTGCAACTAACGCCTGAGGCATGGTCTAACCGTGTTTCAATCCGGCTGCGAAGCGCCTACCATACCGCCGAACGCATGTCACACTTCATGTCACTGCCGCGCCGCCGCGCGCTCAACCATATCGCCGCTGTCGGCGCCACCGCCCTTTTGCCCATGACTGCCACTGCACAACCTCAGGACAAGCGTTTGATTACCCGCAAAATCCCCAGCAGCGGCGAAGCGCTGCCGGTAGCCGGTATCGGCACCTATGCCACCTTCGACGTCGGCCCGCGCGCGCCCGAGCGCGTGGAACTGCGGCAAGTGCTGCAGGAATTCGCCGCGCTCGGCGGCAGCGTCATCGATTCTTCGCCGATGTACGGCGAAGCCGAGCGTGTGGTAGGCGATCTCACGGCAGAACTGGCCAACCGCAACCGGTATTTTTTTGCCACCAAGGTGTGGACGCACGGTGAACAGGCCGGCGTGCGGCAGATGGAACAATCGTTCAAGTTGATGCGCACCGCCACCATGGATCTGATGCAGATTCACAATTTGATCGATCTGGCTGTGCACACACGCACGCTGCGCAACTGGAAAGCGAGCGGAAAAATTCGCTACATGGGCATCACGCACTATCACGAGGGCGCCCATGCCGAACTAGAAAAATTAATAAAAACAAAGACTTACGATGCCGTGCAATTCAACTACTCGCTGACCGAGCGCGAGGCCGAAGCGCGTCTGCTGCCGGCCTGTCTGGACGCGGGCGTCGCCGTAATCATCAATCGCCCGTTCGCGCAGGCCAATCTGTTCGGCCGCGTCAAGGGCAAAGCCCTGCCGCCGTGGGCTGCGGAATTCGATTGTCATTCGTGGGCACAATTCTTTCTGAAGTATCTACTCGGCCACCCGGCCGTCACCTGCGTGATTCCGGGCACGCGGCGTGTGTCGCACCTGAAAGACAATATGCAATCAGGCTTTGGCCGGCTGCCCGATGCCGCGATGCGCCGGCGCATGCTGGAATACTGGAACACCCTGTAGCGTTTGCCTGCGTAATGCGCCCGGCGTATCGTAGCGCCGCCGTATCGGCAAACCGCGGTCGAAAACCCTACAGGAGTCCTTCATGTCAAAAACAATGTCAATCATCAAGCACGTCACTGGCGCACTGGCACTGGCCACAGCCGCCACTGTCACGGCACAGGCGCAGTCGTATGGCAACAACATCACCATCGACGCCGCAAAAAAGGTGGCTGCGGGAACCGTTGCCGAATGCGCCAGGAACAACTGGCGCGTCGCCGTCGCCGTGGTCGATACGCACGGCGCCCTCGTGTATTTTGAAAAAATCGACGATACGCAAATCGCCAGCGTGCGCATCGCCATCGCCAAGGCGCGCGCCGCCGCCACCTTCCGCCGCCCCACCCGCGTGTTCGCCGATGGCATCGCCAAGGGCGGCGCGGCACTCACCACGCTGCCGGGTGTCATTGGCTCGCCGGGCGGCGTGCCCATCGTGATCGGCGGCAAGATTGCCGGTGCGGTCGGCGTCAGCGGCGTCACCGGAGACCAGGACGAGCAATGCGCGAAGGCGGGTGTCGGCGCACTTTAGTGTTCCGGGGTACGGCCGGGACCCGGCAAAGACGCATGCCCATCCAAGCCCGGGCCCGGTCTGCCGCGCGCGCACTGGCGCTCGCGCTGGTGCTCGCGCTGCTGCCGGCCTGCAGCGCACTGCGCATCGGTTACAACCAGGCCGATGCCCTGCTGGCGTGGATGGCCGACGACTACTTCGATCTGGATGCCGCGCAGAAGCAGGATTTCAATGTCCGCATGTCCCGCTTGCTGCAATGGCATCGCCGCGAGCAGTTGCCCGACTATGCGCGCTTTCTCGACGAGATCAAGCGGCGGGGCCGGCAGCAATTCACCGCCGACGACGTCGCGTGGATGGTCGACGGCGTAAAGTCGCGCTACCGCGTGATCGCGCAACGTGGCACGGGCGAAGCCGCCGAACTGCTGGCAACAATGACGCCGGACAATCTGCAGGCGCTGGAAAGGCATTTCGACAAGGTGAACCAGAAGTTCATCCGGGAATACAAAGCGACCGCACCGCAGGCGGAACGCAAACGCGCGCGATTGCAGCGCACGCTGAAACTGGTGCGCGAATGGGCGGGTTCGCTGACGCGGGAGCAGGAGCAACGCATCACCGCGCTCAACGACGCCATCCCCAATGCCGATCATCTGCGCCATCAGGACCGTCTGCGCCGGCAAAAAGAATTCCTGGCGCTGCTGAACCTGCGGCACGATAAAACGCGTTTTGCACCGCAACTGGGTGTCTGGCTCAGCCAGTGGGATGCCGGGCGTTCGCCCGCATACGAAAAAGCACAGGCGGAGACCTTCGACAAGCGCGTCGCGCTTTATCTCGAGGTCGAGCGCATGCTGACGCCGCAACAGCGCGAGCACGTGCTGCAGCGCCTGCAGAGCTATATCGATGACATTCGCGCGCTGGCCGACCAGCGCGTCGCGGCGCATTAAAAATATTGTTTAAAAACAAATACTTATTAAAATTCCGCCGTTTTTCCGGTAAATTGCCGCCGTTTTTCCGACCGGCCAATAGCCGCCGGCATGCGGGAAATCAGCCGCATTGTGTAGTTTTGCAGCACGCAGCACTCAAAAATACGGCCCGGAGCAGGTAGAATGCGCGCCTTCTCCAACTGCCGGCATGCCGCCGGCACCATTCACGCGCTGCGAATGCAGCCATAACCAGATCCTGAATACGGGAATCAGCCCGCCGCCCGGCACCCGGGGGCGCGGGCCAAAGACCGCAATAACTTCAAGAAAGCATCATCATGGCAAGGCAAAAGCCCCTTAACCTCTACCGCAACATCGGCATCATCGCGCACATCGACGCCGGCAAAACCACCACCACCGAGCGCGTGCTGTATTACACCGGCAAAAAGCATCAGATCATCGAGGTGCACGATACCAAGGACGGCAAGGGCAGCACCACCACGGATTACCTGGAACAGGAACGCAAGCGCGGCATCACCATCCAGAGCGCGGCGGTGTCGACCGAGTGGAAGGGCTATCAGGTCAACGTGATCGATACGCCGGGACACGTCGACTTCACCATCGAGGTCAACCGCAGCCTGCGCGTGCTGGACGGTGCGGTGGTGGTGTTCGACGGCGTGGCCGGCGTGGAGCCGCAAACCGAAACCAACTGGCGTCTCGCCAATCAGTACAACGTGCCGCGCATTTGCTACGTCAACAAAATGGACCGCATGGGCGCCAACTTCGCCCACTGCGTCAAGGGCATCAAGGAACGCTTGGGCGCCACCATCGTCATGTGCCACGTGCCGCTGGGCAGTGATACCGAGTTCACCGGCATGGTCGACCTGGTGGCCGGCGTGGCCTACGTGTGGGATTCCGACGACAAGGATGCCGAGTGGGAAACCGTGCCGCTGGATAGCCTGCGCGCGCGCTTTAATTTTGCCGCATCGCGCGACAATGACTGGATCGACCAGATTCCCGCGCTGCGCAAGGAAATGCTGGAAACCGCGCTGGCGCTGGACGACGACGCCTTCATGCAATACGTGGAGCACGAAACCTTCGACCCGGCAGCACTCAAGGCCTGCATCCGCAAAGGCACGGTGACCGGCAAGCTGGTGCCCGTGCTGTGCGGCTCCTCGTTCAAGAACAAGGGCGTGCAGCAGTTGCTCGATGCAGTGATCGACTACCTGCCGTACCCCGGCGAGAACGGCGGCATTTCGATGGTTGACCCCGACGGCAAGGTGATCGGCGAACAGGAAGTCAAAGACGACGCGCCAGCGCGCGCGCTGGCGTTCAAGGTGATCAACGACCAGTTTGGCACGCTCACCTTCGTGCGCGTGTATTCGGGCGTGATCAAGAAGGGCGACACGCTCTACAACGTCACCCGCGACAAACGCGAGCGCGTCGGCCGTATCGTCGAAGTGCAGGCCAATGTGACCAAGGATGTCGACGAAGTGCGCGCCGGCGACATCTGCGCCTTTGTGTCGATGAAGGACACCGAAACCGGCGACACGCTGAGCGATCCCGATCACCAGCAACTGCTGGAACGCATGCGCTTCCCCGATCCCGTGATCAGCGTGTCGGTGGAACCGAAAACCCGCGCCGACATCGACAAGATGTCCACCGCGCTCTACAAGATGGTGCGCGCCGATCCCTCGCTGCGGCTGAACGTCGACCAGGAAACCGGCCAGACGCTGCTGCGCGGCATGGGCGAGCTGCACCTGGAAGTGACCATCGACCGCATGCGCACCGAGCTGGGCGTGGAAGCGAACATGGGCAAACCGAAAGTCAGTTTCCGCGAAGCCTTCGGCAAACCGATTGAGCTGGTGTACACCCACAAGAAGCAATCCGGCGGCTCGGGGCAGTACGCCGAAGTGAAAATGGTATTCGAGCCGCTCGAAGCCGGCACCGGCATCGAGTGGTCCGACGAAATCAGCGGCGGGCGCATTCCGCGCGAATTCATTCCCTCGGTGGAGTTCGCGATCCGCAGCGAGAGCAAGAAGGGCATGATCGCCGGCTACGAAGTGGTGGACTTCAAGGCGCGCCTGATCGACGGCAAGTACCACGATGTCGACAGCTCGGCGCTGGCCTTCGAAATCGCCGGTCGCAGCATTTTCCGCGAGGCACACAAGGCCAGCAAACCCAAGCTGCTGGAGCCGATCATGCGCATCGAAGTGGTCACCGAAAGCGAATATCTCGGCGACATCATCGGCGACATCAACCGCCGCCGCGGCCAGGTCACCGATCAGGGCCAGAAAGGCCCGCAGGCGACGGTGCAGGGTTTTGTGCCGCTGGCGGAAATGTTCGGCTACATCAACTTCCTGCGTTCCAGCACCAGCGGACGCGGCACCTTCAGCATGGAATTCGCCCACTACTCGGAAGTGCCCGCGGGCCTGGTGGACAAGCTGATGGAGAAAGAGGTCAAGTAGCAGCCACCCCGCGTCGAGCGGCGCACACTGCCGCGGCAGGCTGAATGCGTGTTGGCGTTGCGTTGTTTACGCTTTACGGACCGGCACAAAGGAGACCACATGCGTCGCGCGCTCAGCTGGATCGGCGGCATCGGTATGGCGTTACTGGCGCCGCAGGTGTCCGCGCAGGCGTACCCCACGAAACCGGTACGCCTGCTGATCGGATTTGCGCCGGGCGGCGGAACCGATGTGACCGCGCGCATCCTGACCCAGCGACTGTCGGAAAAATTCGGCCAGCCCATCGTGATTGATTACCGCCCCGGTGCAGGAGGCACCGTGGGCAATGCGATCGCGGCGAAGACGACTGCAGATGGCTATACCTGGCTGATGACGGCGGTGGGACCCCACGTCATCGCGCCCAGCCTGTACCGTACACTGCCCTATGATCCGTTTCGCGACTTCACGGCGATGGCCATGGTGTCGGTCGGCCCGTTCCTGCTGCTGGTGCATCCTTCCGTGGAAGCCAGGTCGGTTTCCGAATTGATCGCCTGGTTGCGCAAACGGCCCACCCCGGCAACGTATTCGAGCGCGGGTGCGGGCACGCCGGGTCACCTGTCGAGCGAACTGCTGAAGTCGATCGCCAGGGTGGACATTGTTCATATTCCGTACAAAGGGGCTGCGCCGGCACTGGCGGACCTGATCGGCGGCCAAGTGCAAATGGCCTTCAGCGACATGACCATCTCCGCGCCCCATATGAACAGCGGGCGCCTGCGCGCACTGGCGATCACCAGCGGCAAGCGTTCACCGCTGGCACCCGATTTGCCTACGGTGGCGGAATCCGGCCTGCCGGGGTTCGAAGCCCTGGTGTGGTACGGCCTTGTCGGCCCCAAGGGCATGCCGAATTACATCGTGCGTCAGGTCAATGCGGAAGTCGTTCGTCTGCTCAATCTC
>CADECM010000101.1 GCA_902825845.1 uncultured beta proteobacterium | reverse complement strand
ATTGAACAGGGACTCCAGGGCATGCACCGAGTCGGTGATGCTGCCGACGATGCTCGCCACCTCGGGATAGCGGATCTTGTCGGCCAGTGCCGAGGCAAACAGACCCATCGCATGCAGCGGCTGGCGCAGATCGTGGCTGGCCGCGGCAAAAAACTGCGACTTTGCGCGATTCGCCTGCTCGGCTTCGACGCGCGCGGCTTCAAGGTCCACGTTCTGCACCGCCAGTTGGTCCGCCAGCATTTCCTTTTCGAAGCGGTTGCGCAGCGACTCCACGAACAGGCGGTTATAGCTGCGGCCAAACGACAAGTAAGCCAGTGTCACCATGCTCATGATCAGGGCAATCGTGATGTGCGCGGCGTCGCCTTCCATGAAATTGCGCAGCACAAACGGCAGGATGGCCGGCAGCACGAAAAAATAAAACGAGGGCATGTGCGAACCGATCATCGGCACCGCGCCGGCCACGGCCCCGAATACCAGGATCGCCAGCAGCGCCTGATAGGTATCGTGTCCGGACACAAAAAACAGAAATGCGGTGGAGCCCCATAGCGCGCCCGATATGAACGCGCCGCTGGCCCAGAACAGCGCCGCGCGATCCAGATTGGGTGTGACGAAATCGCGCTTGCGCTCCTGCAGATACCGCGCCAGCCGCACGACCTGATTGACAGTCATGCAGCCGAACCAGGTGAGAATAAGCCACAACGGCTGCTCGCCGAGAAGAACGATCGACAGAATCAGTGCGCCGACCATGTTGCCGATGAACGAGCGCGGCAACTGCCGGTAGAGAAAGCGGATCTGCGCGGCACGTATCAGCGTATACAGCTGCACCCGTTCGGGCGAACGTGTAGCGGTCTTGGCTCGGCGCGGGATCTTCATGCAAGTGCCCCTTCCACGGCGGGTTCGGGCCTGGCGGACGTTGTGTTGGGCGTTTCGGGTGTCCGCGTGCGTGCGTGCGTCATGCCCGGCCGCGCGGTCCCGCCGTGCACGGGCGCTGCATCTGTGCCCGCGAGTACGGCCCCGCGCTTGCCATAGATGCGGCCACGATTGACCCATGGCGGCAGAATCGCACCGTGGCTATCGGTCACCGCAAACGGCTCCAGTATTGCCGCACGCGCCGCCGCGGAAACGAAATCCGCGTCGGCGAGCGGCACACATTCCGGCGGCGCGCGGTCGCTGCCGCCAAGGTAGCTGCGGCCGCCATCGCTGCGATAGCGGTTGCCCAGCGTGTCGATGGTGTCGAGCAGCGCGGCGTCCCAGTGGCCGCCGGCGAGCAGGCGCGGCGCTTCTGCGGCAATTTTCTTCAGGCGCGCGGGCAGCGCGTAAACGCGATCGACCAGATCCGTATAGCGCGCGACGAGCGCCGCGGCGGACAGATACCGCGGATTGACCACCAGCGTGTATCCCGAAAAATCGCGCAGCAATGCATCCGGCAGCAGCGCATTTTTCTCCCGCGCCAGGCGCGCGAAGTAGGGCGTGCCGGGGATGGGTGTCTCCAGCGATATGAACGCGGGTACCCGCAGCTCGCTGCTGTCGAGGAAGGCCGGTATCGCATCAATGTAGGCCTCGTCATCCGCCGTCGGACTCAGCATGAGGCCCGCAAACACGTGTATGCCGTGGCTGCGGCACAACCGGATCATGCCGCGCGTCCTGGCGATGATATTCTGCGGCTTGTGCATGTCGGCGAGTGCCGCCGGATTGAAGCTCTCAAGACCCACGAACAAACCGTAGCAGCCCGACTGCGCCATCAGCCGCACCCATTCGGGATGAGACGCGATATTGAAGGTGACGCAGGCGGTCCAGTGAATCTTCAGCGGACGCAACGCCGCGCACAGTTCGCGCAGAAAGCCCGGATGGCCGCCGATGTTGTTGTCGGTGAACGCGACGAAGTCGAGCAGGTGGCGCGGGCGGCGCCCCGCGAGCTGGCGCTGGCCGTCGCGAATATCGCGAACGATCGACGCCACCGGACGCGTGTGAAAACGCGTGCCAAGACCGGTCAGCGCGCAAAAATCACAGGAAAACGGGCAGCCGCGCGTGGCCTCGAAACTGATCGGCACCACCTGCTGCGCATAGGCGAGATCAAAACGCGGCACTGGAATCTCGCGCGGATCGTAGGCCGATGCGTGGTAACGGGGCTGCAGCGCGCCGCGCTTGAAGTCGGCAACGATCCGCGGCACCGTGCTTTCCGCGTCGCCTATCGCCACGGCATCGAAGTAGGGTGCGCACAACGCCGGGAAGCTGCTGGCGAGCGGTCCCCCGAGCACGGTCTTTGCGCCGCGCTGGCGCCAGTAGTGTGAAATCTGCCGTGCGCGGTCAAAATCCGAGTGCAGGCAGGAGATCAGCAGCAGGTCATAGTCGCGTGACCAGTCCGGATCACCCCAGGCGTCGTTGACGACTTCGGCCTCGACATCGGGGGGAAGCAGGGCGGCAATCAGCGCCCCGGCCTGCGGCTGTATCGACAGCCGGTTCTTGCGACCGCGACGGTGATAATCGACATAGACGGAAATAATACCGACTTTCATGCAATTCCAGCCTGTGTTCAGGTCGTGCAGCCGGCACCTGCGCAGCCACGCACCTCAGGGCACAGACAGCTTGAGTCCCAGTTTGCCGACCGCGACGACTGCCTGCGTGCGATTGCTGACGTTGAGGGCGCGCAGGATGGCGCTGATGTGTATCTTGACCGTGCCTTCCGCCAGATTCAGGTTACGGCAGATCAGCTTGTTGGGCTTGCCCTGCACCACCAGTGCCAGCACTTCCGCCTGGCGGTCGGTGAGCCCCAGATCGCGGCAGGTGATTTCTTTTTGCGGTGCGCCAGGCGCGGCGGGCGGATGTGGATTTGTCGCTGTCGAATGACGCAGCACCTCGGCGGGCAAATAAACGCCACCGCCCATCACCAGTCGCAGCGCGCCCAGCAATACGTCGTTGGATGAAGTCTTGGGTATGTAGCCCATCGCCCCGTCGTCCAGCGCCTGCATCACGGTGGCTGCGTCGTCAGTGGCGGAGAGTACCACCACGGGTATGCCGGGATGCTGTTCGCGCAATTGGTGCAGCACATCGAATCCATTGGAATCCGGCAGCGACAGGTCCAGCAGCACCAGATTCAGGTCCGGGTTACTGTCCGCGGCGGCAAAGGTTTCCTGCGCATTGGCCGCGCTGATCAACGTCAGATCCGGATCAAGCACCTTCAGCACCTGGCGCAGGGCATCGCGAATCAGGGGGTGGTCGTCGACCGCAAGTATCTTCACTTCTTCCTCGTTTCAGTTGCATGCTTCTGGTTGGGTGCAATTGTGGGTAAATGCACACAATTGATCCATAGCACCGAAGGCCTAGGCTAGTCTATAACAATTTAGCCACAGCGAGAACATAACATAAGTGGCTGTAATTATTAAATTTTTTTGACATCAATCCACGGGAGCAAGCGACGCGCCCGGCGTTGCATAAGCCTTCTGATCGATATCGCTCGCTGTTTATCGTTGTGACAATGGGTTCACGGTAGAACGCTACGGCGGTTTTAGCCGCCTCAACACGACAGGAGACGATCCGATGCTGACGCAACGCGAGACAAAGCGACTGATGAACGAATACCGGCGTGAGCCGGTATCGGCGATGGATATTTTGCTGACCTGTGCCGCGGGCTTGTTGATGGTGATCGTTCTGGCACTGATCGGGTGGGATGTCCATTCCTATCAGGGGGAACAGCCAGTTGCGCAGGTGCAAGCACAGGTGGCCGCCCAATGAGCACGCAGGCCTGCAACCCCATGCGCAAGAACCTGGCGCGCGGCGCGGTCTGCAGTGTGTTGGAGCGCCAGCACAAATTGCGGCAGATGGTGAGTACCGAACTGATCCTCATGCGCAGCGTCGCGATCAAATTGGGTTGCGCTCTGCTGGTGCTGGAAGGCCTGTTCCGGCTGGCGGCGGCCGGTCATCCGCCGCCATCGGGCGCCGCGACGGTGGTGGCTGACCAGCCTCCCACTGCGCAGTTACTGCCGCGCACGCGGATTTCCAGCATGCACGCTACCGCGCCTCGCCTGCCGCGGGCAATGCCAGTGGCACGGTAAGCAGGGTACTCGCCGTTGATTTGAGTGCTGTCCTACTCTGCGACACGTGTTATGTCTCGCCTGTCGCCACCGGACGCGTGCGGTCGCTGACCCATTCGCTCCATGATCCCGGGTAGAGACGCGAGCCCTTCAGTCCGGCGACTTCCATCGCCAGAAGATTATGGCAGGCGGTGACACCGGAGCCGCATTGATGTACCACGCTGCCGGCGTCTTTGGCGCCAAGCAGGGCCATGAATTCCTGTCGCAGGTCGGCGGCGGATTTAAAGCTGCCGTCCGCGCGCAGATTGTTCCTGAAAAAGCGGTTGATCGCGCCCGGTATATGTCCGGCGACGGGGTCGAGCGTCTCGTTTTCCCCGCGAAAGCGGTCGGGGCTGCGCGCATCGATCACGTGCAACCCGGCCTTGGCCAATCCGGCGGTAACCATGTTTGCGTTCACGATCATCTCCGGGTGGGGATTCGGGTTGTGTGTCGACACGTCCGTGACAGGCGCTTCGCTGCTAACCGGCAGCCCTGCTTTCGTCCACGCCGCAAATCCGCCATCGAGCACGGCAACCCGGGTGTGCCCGACCCAGCGCAGCATCCACCACAAGCGCGCGGCGATCGCGCCGCCCGCATCGTCATAGGCGACAACCTGTTTGCGGTTGTCGATACCGAGCGCGGCCAGACGCAGGGTGAACGTGATGGGATGCGGCAGCGGGTGGCGGCCATTGACGCCGGTCTTCGGTCCCGACAAATCCTCGTCCAGATGAAGGAAATGCGCGCCGGGAATATGCGAGCGCGCATAGGCTGTGCGCCCGGCTTCGTAGTTCGCCAAGTCGTGACGGCAATCGCACAGCATGACGTTCGCGTCGTTCAGGTGTGCTGACAGCATGGACGCATCGACCAGCGTGGTGAAATTCATCGGAAACCTTGGGCCATGAGTCGTGAGCGCGGCCTGCAACGGTAATCGAAAAAACCGCGCTTGCACAGTTGGCGGCGCAAAAAAAGCGCCAAGGCTCTCGCACTTGGCGCGCTTAACTAATTGTTTTTGCTAAGGTTAATTGAGACGCTCGTGTCCCGACCCATTAATGTCGTTTTATCGATGGCCTTTGCAGAAAACCGCCGCGCGCAGCAAGGTTGGGAACCCGGCGAGCACGGCGACAAAGCATACCGGCGATTCTCGGCAACGTGGTATCGATATTGATGGGTTGGGACACTAGGGGCGCAGATGGGGCCCGATTTCGCGCCGCAGAAATTCGTGAAAGTGCTGCATGCCGTCTTCCAGCGGCGACTGATACGGGCCGGCATCGCTCACACCCTGCTGGTAAAGCGCCTTGCGGCCGGCGGTCATGCGGTCGATGATTTCGCGATCCTCGACCGCGGTTTCGCGGTATGCCGCCTGTTCCGCCGCGACATACTCGCGCTCGAACAGCACGATGTCTTCGGGATAATAAAATTCCACCACATTGGTGCAAGCCTCCGCGCCGCGAGGGATGATGTTGCTCACCACCAGCACATGCGGGTACCACTCCACCATCAATCCGGGAAAATACGTCAGCCAGATCGCGCCGTGCGCGGGCGCCTTGTTGTCGTCGCGCAGCAGCACCTGTTGTTGCCAGCGCCGGTAGACATCGCTGCCGGGCCGCGCCAGGCCGTGCTTGACGCCGCAAGTCTGCACGCTGTACCAGCTGCTGAACTCCCACTTGAGGTCTGCGACATTGACGAAGCCGGCAAGGCCGGGATGGAACGGTTCAACGTGATAGTCCTCGAGGTACACCTCGATGAATGTCTTCCAGTTGCACGCGTATTCCTCGATCTCGACGCGATCGAACATGTAACCGGAAAAATCGATGTCCCCGAGCACGCCAAGTCCGCCCAAGTCCTTTGCAATATCGCGCTGGCCCGCAAACAGCAAGCCGTTCCAGTTGGTCAGCGGAGTACGCGCCAGATCAAGACAGGGATTTGCGGGAAAATGCGGCGCGCCGAGCAGCTTGCCGTCGCGCTGATAGGTCCAGCGGTGTACCGGACATACAATGTTTCTGGCGTTGCCGCGTCCCTGCAGCATGATGGCCTGACGGTGGCGGCAGATGTTGCTGAGCAGCGACACCTGATTGTCGTCGCGCACCAGCACCTTGGCATTGCCGGTCCACGCCAGCGTGTGATAGTCGCCCGTCTCGGGCGTCAGCAATTCATGGCCGGCGTAATTGGGGCCTGCGTCGAACAGCAGACGTTTTTCCAGTTCATAAATCTGCTGGTCGAAGTACCACGCAACCGGAAGCTGCGAGGTGCTCTGGCGGAAGGCTGCAACGCGGGAGAGATCTGACATGCAGTGGGCTACGGTAAACGCAAAAGACGTCAGGGTCCGGGATACGGAAAAATAAGGCCTAAGGGACTGATTTTCAAGACTTTTAGGTCTAAAAAGCGCCGGCTATTCTTCCCCATGTGACTACAAAATGCAATGGTAAATTCACGCTAGGGGGTAACCTTCTGTTTGTAAAAAGAAATATCGCCAAAGAACGCCAGCGCCGATTCACCGGTGTTGTCGGTGTCGGTGGCCAGGGCGACTGCCGAAACCGCCGGCACGAGGCTATCCGGCGCCTCGCCAAACGCCGCCCTGAAATCGGCGGCCACGTTACGCTCCACCGCAAGCCACTGGTTGACGCGGGCGGCGCCACTCTCGACGACAACCATACGCATCAGATTAGTGTAGCTGCTGGGCACGATCGTGCCTGCGGGCGCCTTGCTGTCCCACACATAGCACAGCGTCGCCGCCGGCAGATTCGGATCGTGCAGGGCGCGCGCCAGGCGCAGCTTGGTGCGTTCGACAAACGGCAGTTTTTCCACCGGGTAATCGAACATCACGTAGATGCGCGCCGGGTAGTCATCGCCCGCCTTGCTGCGGATGTCGCTGGTTTTCAGAATGTTTGCCACCTTCCAGCGCCATTTGAGCACCGGATACTCGGCGAGGTTGACCGTGAGTTTGCGCGACAGCGCTGAAACCGACGCAACAGCGTCCGCGCGCACCACGGTCACACCCGCGTCGCCCACCAGCGTGTAGCGCGTGGGCGGCAGCGAGTTCGAGACGCCCAATGGCCGCCAGCTGTCGGGCAGCGCGGCGCCGGCCCGCAGCGCGGAAAACGCGCCCACCGCGAGGCTATCCGCCTGTGCCCACGCGATCGCAGCGGCGCACCCGGCGCTCAACGCCAGTACGATGCCGCTACGCCAGAGATGCGTTGTCATTGTTTGCCGCCAGTTCCGACCAGCGCCGATAGTCGGCCGGGCGGTCGATATCCCACAGCGTCTCCAGCTCGTGCCAGCGCCAGCCCAGCGCGCGCAGTCGCTCGCGGGTGGTGGCCAGCACGGTATCGCCGCCCCAGGCAATGTCCGCGAACAGGCGCTCATCGCAGCGCGTGAGTCCGAGCAGCGCGTAGCCGCCGTCTTCCGCCGGCACCAGTACTGCGTCGTTGCCGCCGGCAAGCGCTGCCTGCGCGTCCCACAGATGCCGCGGCGCAAGCAGAGGGCAGTCAGTGCCGATCACAATCACGCGCCGATGCCGTACCAGCGCCGCCGCGAGCGCATGGCACATGCGCGCGCCCAGATCGGCGCCACGCTGAGCCACCAGCGCGACGCCAAAGCGGCGCGCACAGTCCTGCAGAAAGGCATCGCTGATATCGGGCGCGGCGTGCAATTGCACCGGCCCCGCGCCGGCTCCGGTGGCGGTGGCCAGCGTGCGGTACACCAGCTGGCGGTGCAGCGACGCGGCACCATCGGCGCCGAGCAGGGGAATCAGCCGCGTCTTCACCGCACCGGCGCGCGGCGCCTTCGCAAACACCAGAATCAGCGCGTCGCCGTGCGCGCCGAAGTCAAGGTTTGTGGGGGGCATAGTCCCGCGCCAGTTTTTGCGGATCCGCGCCCCGCCAGTACTGCCACCGCAGGCGCCACATCAGCAGCACGGTGCGCAGCACGCCGTGTTTTTCCCAGCGCCGCCCGGATACGCGCATGCGGTGGCGCAGATTGAGTGGCCGGCTGTAGCGCTTTAGGAGTTTGGTGAACGCCACGTCCTCCATCAGCGGAATCTGCGGAAATCCGCCGGCCGCCTCGAACAGCGTGCGCGTGACAAACAAACCCTGATCGCCGGTCGAAACGCCGGTGATGCGCGATCGCAAGTTCATCAGCATGGCGACCGCGCGCAGCATGGCGCTGTTGCTGTCCAGTTCGACGTCAAAGCGTCCCCAGGTCTTCTGCGCGCGCCGCAGGCCGTCGGTGATCAGACCGTCCGCCCCCGGCGGCAGCCGGCAATCGGCATGCAGGAACAGCAGCACCTGACCGCCGGCGCCGGCCGCGCCCGCATTCATCTGCCGCGCGCGGCCGCGCGGCGCGCATACCACCTTGTCGGCGTGTGCGGCGGCCAGTGTGGCAGTGCCGTCGGTGCTGCCGCCGTCGACCACGATCACCTGCGCGCCGCGCGCGCGCAGCGGCGCCAGTGCCGCCAGCATATCAGCGATGCCGTCGGCTTCATTGAGGCAGGGAATGATGATCGAGAGCATCGCGGTAACGCTGGCGGACCTTTTCAGCGCACCGGTTCGAAAAAGCGCCGCCCGGCGAGCGGCAGCTTGAAGCGGTGGCACAGCAACAGCAGTGCTATGCGGCCCATGCTGCGCACGATCCCCTGCGCCAGAAAACGCCGCGCGTCGGTCACCACGGTGGCCGGCAGAAACACCAGCGGCGCCGCCTGCCGCAGGCGCTCGGATATTTTTACGTCCTCCAGCGCCGTTTCGGGGAAGCCGCCGACTGCTTCAAACAAATCACGGCGCGTAAACATGGCCTGATCGCCATAGCTGATTTGCGTTCTGCGGCAGCGCCAGTTGTGCAGCCGCGAGATCAACCGCAGCAGGCGATGGTTGCCGCTGAACGCCTGATGAAAACAGCCGTAACGCGCCTGCGCCGGCAGCGCGGCAATGGCGGCGAGGGCGCCATCCGGCAGATGTGTGTCGGCGTGCAAAAACAGCAACCAGCCGCCGCGCGCCTGCCGCGCGCCGGCGTTCATCTGCGCACCGCGGCCGCGCGGCGCCTGCAGCCAGCGCGCGCCCGCCGCGCGCGCGACGTCCGCGGTGCCGTCGCTGCTGCCGCCGTCGGCAACGATGATTTCGTGCGGCGCATCCTGCGCGGTAAGCCGCGCCAGCGTCGCCGGCAGCGCGCGCGCTTCGTCAAGCGTGGGAATGATGATTGAGATCAAGACGAACGCGGCAGTGAATCGCCATGCCAGCGTACCAGCCGCGCATCGACATCGCGCCAGAATGCCCGCGCATCGAGTCGCGCGTCGTCCAGCAGCGACGCGACGTCGTCCGCCACCGCATGGCCCAGCCCGCGATAGGCGTCGAATGCCACGGTATGACCGGGGCTGCCGTCGTGTGCAAGCGCGCGCAGGCAGCGCGCGCCCAGTTGCACGTGGCCGCGCTCCTGCGCCAGCACCTTGCGGCGCAAGACGTGCAACACGGCGCCGGCAGGATGGGGGCTGGCCCCAAGTGCGTCGAGCAGGGCTTCGCCCAGGTGTTCGACCACGCCCTGCAAACCGAGCATCGACGCGGCGAGCGCGCCGGCGTCGAGATCGTGCTCCAGCTGTCGCCGCAAGGCGCGGGTGGTGTCGGGCGTGCAGGCGGGCTCGCCCGCGAGGCGCAAGGCCATGTCCGCAATCAGCGCGTGACCGCGTTCCTGGGCCGCCTGCACGCGCAGCGCGCGCCGCATCCACGGCACCGGGGCGATGTGCGACTGGCGTAACGCGATTTGCGCCGCCAGCACTTCACCGTGGTGCAATACCCGTAGCAGCCGCCCGAGACGGTCGTTGCGCGTCATCTGCCGTCCGTGTTTGCTGCGCAAAACAGGTCAGCGTCTGGCGTCATTCAGTCCCCAGTCGTAGTCCAGAAACCCGATTGCGGCCTTGCCTTCGCGAACGCGCTTTTGGTGGTCCGCACTGTCGGTCAGCAAAGTCGCGTATTTGGCGAACAGACTTTCCAGCGTCTTGAAGCCCTTGTGGCCCTTGCGGAAATCGTCGCCATACCAGTCGAAGATTTTCGACACTTCCAGCTTGCCATCGGCGCTGACGCGGTTGCGCGAACGATCGGACAGGAAGCGCACGGTCTGGTTTTCGAGCTGGGCGTCAATGCGCTCGCCGACATAGGCTTCCTCGCGCAGCATCGGGCAGCCGATGGAAGCGCAGTTCACCGCGAAATGGATGCGCGGATCGTCATAGGCACCAGGCGCGCGGATGGTGTCGTGCTCGATGTTGTCGAGCGTCATCTTGCGGCCAAGCAGACTGATGAAATTGTCCTTGAATGGATTGCCGATCAGCTTGCCGTAGTCCCACACCGATTTGATGTTGGGATGGCGCATCAGGATCTTGTGGACCATGTTGGCATTGTAGGCGTTGATCAGGAACGCCAGTTGCTGGCTCTTGTTCCAGCTTTTGAAGTCGGCTTCAGTGACTTTGGCGAGAGTGTCGATATAGGCCGCCAATGGCGCGCGGTCGGCTGCCATGCCGGCGTAGCGCAGCTGCGAGGCTTTTCCGCCATCGAGCAAGACCACGTGCTTTTTCAGCAGTGCGTTCCATTGTGCGTGGTTCTGATCGAACTGTGCGAGCGCCGCGGTGGCCGCGAGGAGCCAT
Source organism: uncultured beta proteobacterium (assembly GCA_902825845.1). Taxonomy (GTDB): domain Bacteria; phylum Pseudomonadota; class Gammaproteobacteria; order Burkholderiales; family SG8-41; genus UBA5216. Next base: position 9,765 of record CADECM010000101.1, on the reverse strand, counting down.
AGCGAAAATATCGTAACTATCTGTTTTAATTGCATTTTTATCCTTGCATGTAGCGCTCAGTGATGTTCGGCCAGCGGTGTCGCGCGCCTGCCTTGCCCCAGCATTCCCAACGCGGCACCAGCTACCGCGCCGACACCGCCGTTACCGCGGCGCCATTCGTTGAACGCTTCGGCAAAGCGCAATTGCTGCTCGGTGGTCTGCGCTTTTTTCCATACGCCCGCCGCGTACTTGTTGGCTTCGCCCAGTGTCGGGTAGGTGTGGATGGTGCCAAGAATCTTGTTCAATCCGAAACCATGTTTCATCGCGGCGACGTATTCGACCAGCAGGTCGCCCGCGTGTTCCCCGGCGATGGTGCAGCCAAGGATTTTGTCGCTGCCCGGCGAGGTGATGACCTTGACCAGTCCGTGCGCTTCGCCGTCGGCGATGGCGCGGTCAAGATCGTCGATGCCGTAGGTGTAGACCTCGTGCGGTATGTTCTTTTCTTTGGCCTCGGTTTCGTTGAGCCCGACGCGCGCCACTTCCGGATCGGTGAAAGTGGCCCATGGCACCACCGAATAATCGACCTTGAATTTCTTCAGATTGCCGAACAGCGCATTCACCGCGCAATACCACGCCATATGCGCCGCGGTGTGGGTGAACTGGTACGGTCCCGCCACGTCGCCGCAGGCAAAGATATTCGGGTAAATGGTTTCCAGATACTCGTTGACTTCCACCACGCGCTGCGCGGGAATGCCGAGCGCTTCGAGGCCGTAGCCCTTGAGGTTGGCCACGCGGCCGACGGCGCACAGGATTTCGTCGAAGACGATGCGCTTGTCCACGCCGTTGTGTTCGACGATCATCACTTTTTCGCCGTTCTCCACGAGAACCTGTTTGGCCTTGTGGTTGACCAGCACGTTGATGCCTTCCGCCTGGAAGCGCTTCATCACAAGGTCCGAAACCTCCGGGTCTTCGCGGATCAGGATGCGCGGCAGCATTTCCACCTGCGTCACCTGCGCACCGAAGCGCGCGAAGCACTGGGTAAGTTCCGAGCCGATGGGCCCGCCGCCCAGCACCACCAGCCGTTTGGGCAGTTTGCGCAGGTTCCACACATTGTCGGAGGTGAGCGGATTGGCTTCCGCCAGCCCTGGAATCGGCGGGATGAACGGACGCGCGCCGGCGGCGATGACGATGTTTCTGGTGGTGTAGGTCTTGTCGCCGCCGGCGGTTTTGACCTTCACTTCCCACGGCGACACGATGGTCGCTTCGCCCTGCACGCAATCCACGCCGAGGCTGGAATAACGCGCCACCGAGTCATGCGGTTCGACATCCTGCACCACGCGCTGCACGCGTTCCATCACCTCGGCGAAATCAAAATCCGCGCTCGCCTGCCGAATGCCGAATTCCTTCGAACGCTTCACATGCGACAACAACTTGGCCGCGCGGATCAGCGCCTTCGACGGCACGCAGCCGGTGTTGAGGCAGTCGCCGCCCATTTTGTGTTTTTCAACCAGCGTGACTTTGGCCTTTACCGCCGCCGCGATGTAGGCCGTCACCAGTCCCGCCGAACCCGCGCCGATCACCACCACGTTGCGGTCGTAACGCGCGGGGCGCGTCCACTTCGCATACACCTTGCGCGCTTTCAGGGCATCCAGTACTTTCTTGGCCACCAGCGGGAACAGGCCCAGCAGCACAAAGGCGAAAATCAGGCCGGCGCCGATTTTGAATTCGCCCAGTTGCGTGCCGGCGTAGACGTAGACGATGGTGCCGGCGAGCATGCCGATCTGGCTCACCCAGTAATAGGTGGCGGTTTTGATGGTGGTGAGGCCCATCACCAGATTGATGACGAAAAACGGAAACGCCGGCACCAGCCGCAACGCGAACAGATAAAACGCGCCTTCTTTTGCCACGCCGTCGTTGATCGGCTTTAACTTGTCGCCGAATTTGCCTTGTACCCAGTCACGCAGCAGAAAGCGCGAGGCGAGAAATGCCAGCGTGGCGCCGATGCTGGCGGCAAACGACACCAGTACCGTCCCCCACAGCAAGCCGAAAACCGCGCCGCCCACCAGCGTCATGATCGCGGCGCCCGGCAGCGACAGACCGGTCACCGCCACATAAATCGCAAAAAAGATCAGCCCGGCTTGTAGCGGCTTGCTCGCGACGTAGGCATCGATCACCGCGCGTTGCGCCTTGAAGTAATCGAGGCTGAAGTATTGCCTGAGGTCGAATACAAAGAACGCCGCGATGCCGGCGGCGATGATGAGGAACACCAGCAGTTTGCTTTTTTTCATTGTGATTCCCGTAGGCCTATTCAGACATTGTCCATGGGTCGGGCTGCAGTGATGTTACTTACACCCGGTCAACGGGCATGTGCGGGCCGGATGCCTCGTGCTACGGCGGCAATGATCGCAAGGCCCATTGCGTGTCGCAGGTGCCATCGCCGGGTTTGCTGTGGGATCTATGTAACTATTTGTTTTTATTGAATTATTTATTCATTCGTCAGGCCTGCGCAAGGCGCTGGGTGACGACGCGAGGCGGCTGCGTGGCCTTGTCCACCCGCATGACGAAATCGCAGGGCAGTTCGCGCGCGCAGTGTTCGACATCACGTGCATCCAGCGAGGCTGGCTTGTCGGCGTCGAAAAATTTTTGTGCGGGACGCGAGTCGCGCACGCGGCGCTTGATGGTTTCGGGGTCGAGCTTGCGCGCGTCGAGCACGATGTCGCGGATGTATTCGGCGCAGGCCAGATCGTCATCGTCGCCGGCGTGCGAGGCGACGATGTTGATGGTGCACCCCGGCTTCGCGGCGGCGATGTGCCGCGCGTGCAGCGCCGAGTTTCTGGCGTTGGCCAGACCGGTGACGAGAATGGTGTCGGCATTCAGCGCCAGCAGCGTGGCTTTCACGCCGTTGGAGGTTTTCTGCACCAGGGTTTTTCCCGCAACGTCCGCGGTTGAAAAGCGCTGCGGCGAATTGTCCAGATCGAAACCGTCGATCGGCAGGCCCGCGATCTCGCCCGCCAGCAGATAGCCGGGGTTGGCCTTCTTGATGGCGAAGGCTTCGTCGGTGGTGTTGACCAGAAAGATCTCGCGCACGCCGCGCAGGAACGCGATTTGCGCCACGGTGAAAGCGCGGATCACGTCAATCACGATGTTGATGTCGGCCGCGGGGTAGGGCGCTTCGGCTCCCTCAATGATGGTGATGGCGGGCGGGGTCATGTGACAGGCGTGCGTTCAGGATTTTTGCCGCTCGTGCAGGCGCTGCGCGAGGAAGCCCTGCGTTTTGCGCATGTCCGGGTGCGTGAATTTGAGCCGCCCGGTCTTGGCAAGCGCGTAGTCCTCGCCGGTTTCGTCGAACAGATGGAAGGTGTCCGACCGCACGCCCAGGCGCAGGGTTTCCAGCGCGATCACATCGCCGAATGCGATATTGCCGAGATTGACATTGGGCCCCAGGGTCGAAATCAGGATCGTCTGCAGCTTCTTGGTGGGCGCTTCCCAGATGGCATCGGTGATGCGGAATTTGGACTCGGTGATGCCGTCCACCAGACCGGCGCGCAGATTGCCGTTGGCGTCGCAGATGCCGCTCATGCCGGACTCGCGTGATTCGAGAATCACTTTTTCCGCGCCGGCGGCAAGATCGCTGAGGATTTCTTCGATCCACGCCGACACCGGCATGTTGTCCGCTTCGTGAATATCCTTCTTGCCCACCTCGCTGATCACATGGAACTCGCTGGCGAAATCGGCGATGTGTCTGGCCTTTTCCGCCATCGGTATGGTGAGCGTGCCGTCGGATATTTCCACGATTTTGCAGTCATACTGTTTGACAAAACGGTAGAAATCCTCGAGCTTGTTTTGCGACAGCGCCTTTTCAAACAGCGTGCCGCCGAAGTAGTACTCGACATGATTGTCGAGCAGACACTGGATTTTCTTTTCCAGGTCGGGCGTCACGATGCCGGTGCACCAGCCAAACTTGACCACGTCGATCAGGTCGGGAGAGCTCTGGACCACATCGGTGAAATAGCGCGTGGGCACGCCGTTGTCGATCAGCGACGTCAGCCCGATGTTTCGGGGTTTGCGGCTGCGCTTGGGTGTGTTCAGGAAATTGTTGGACATGAGTGTTCGGTATGAGTGGTTTGCCTGCGAACCTGGCGGACGTGCCGCCGTGCTTGTGCCCTGGGCCGACTCTATCCCGTCGGCCGCGCCACGGTCAACCGTCCTGTGCCGCGGTTTGCGCGATGTGCGTCCTGCCGTACGCATCGTGCAAGCCGTACGCGGGGCCGTGCGCAATGCGGCGGTAATACGATACCTCTGCCGGCGATCCCGGCGGCCAGTTGCGCCGAAATTCGCGCAGCCAGCGCGCATGGTCATAGTGCAGCGGCAGCGCCTCGACGTGGACGTTGCCTATGCGCATCGAATGCAAAGGCCGCACCAGCGTTGCGGCGTGCCGTGAGATGCGGGTGATGACGCCGTAGTGGGTATCGCGAAAATTCGGCATGCCGGCCGCGCCGTTGTTGATAACCGCGCCGGGTCCTGCCGCGCCGTCGAACGCCAACGCCGCGGGCAGGCAGGTGTGGGTGCTGGCGACAATCGGGCAATTTGCTGTAAGTATTTGTTTTTGAACACTATTTTTTGTGTCAACGGAGGCCAGCGCCGCGGCGCCCAGCGACCACCCGGCGAGTGATTCCAGATCGCCATGAACGATCGCGACGCGCGTGCCGCCGACCTCCGCCACCCGATGCATGGGCAGCGCATTGAGCCGCGCGCGCAAATCGGCGTGGCGGCGCGCGGTGTCGCGCAGGCTGACGATGATGCGATTGGAGCGTTCGACATCGTCCGCGGCCACGTCATCCGGATAGGCGCAGCCGCAGCCCGCCGTCGCGTCGTCGCCGGCAATCTCGGTTTCGACATTGCCGCGCAGCGCGTGGTGACGCAGCACCGCCGAGTTGATGGCGCGAAACGCGGCATCGTCGATGTTGAACCAGTTGAAGTCGCCATTGAACGCGAGCGTGGCGCGTTCCTGTGCGGCCAGCGCCAGCACCGCTTCCAGCGCGGGCACGTTGCCGTAGAGCCCGCCGATCACGTACAGGATATCAGCCCGCAGGTCCGCCGCGCGCGCGAAGTCGCGCGGCGCGTAGCGGTAATGCAGCGGACAGCTACGTCCGGGCTGCATGGGCTGGCGCGCTCGGGCGCTGCCACGCCAGCGGCAGCAGGAAACCGGCGAAACAGATCAGCAAGCCATACAGATTGGTACCGAGCAGCAGCGCGTACTTGCCGCTGCCAATGGCCCACGACGCGGGGATGGCGCCAGCCGCCAATAGCATGCCCAGAATCACGCCGGGCCAGAACGCCAGATGAAAGCTCCAGGGTGAGTATTTCACCAGCGGCGCCAGCAGGAAGATCGGCGCCAGCCCCATCACCATGGTGCCGCTGACGGTGGTGGCTTTCAGGATGTCGGTGCCGGCGATCATCGGCAGATTGCCCAGCAGCGCAAACGCCAGCATGGTCCACATGCCTATGGTGATGGCGCGCGGGCCCGGCGCGCGGCCGGCCATCAGCGGCAATTCCTGGCCGATGGATTTGGCGACCGATGAAAATGTCGAGTCGAGTGTGGAGCCCGCGGCCATGATCATCACCACCGTCATCAGCAGATAAGGCACCGCGCCGAATGCCAGGGCCACCGCGCCCGGCATGTTGTCGCCGGACGGCAGGCCTTCGAGTCTGGCGTGTACGCCCACCAGACTGAAGGCGAAGATGCAGATGAAGCCCAGCACGCCGGCGGCGATCATGGCGCGCAGCATGGTTTTTTCGCGCGTGATGAAGCCGCGGTCGGTCAGCACCGGATCGTGAAAGGGATACGACAGCACCTGCAGCAAGGCCACCAGCAGTAAATCCACGCCCGAGGCGAGTTTGAATTCGCCCGCCGACAGCAGTTTGCCGACGCCGTGCGTGGGCAGAATGACGAACAGCACCACGGTGAGGATGCCGACAAACAGCACCGCCTGAATGACGTCGGTGAATATCGAACTGCGCAGCCCGCCCTTGAGGCTGTAGATCAGCGTCACCGCGGTAAACAGCAGGGCGGCGCCGATGAAGGTGTATTGGCCGGGGTTGCCGTAATAGGCGCCCACCACCGCCGTGTTGCTCCACACCTCGTTGTAGAGGCGGATCAAAATGGCGAGCGTGAACGAGATCGCGGCGAAGCGTCCGTATTTGGACATCAGCAGCGGCACCAGGCCGGTGGCGCCGTGGCGCGTGCGCAGCCAGTAAATCACGCCGCCCGCCATGGGGATGGACAGCCAGTACGTGGCATAAGCCAGTCCGCCCACCACGCCGTAGGCCGCGCCGAGGTTGGCGGCATTGGTCACCGACTTGGCGAATATCCAGCTGATGAAAATGCTGCACATCAGCGCCCATTCGGTGGCGGGTTTGCCCGCGTTATCGGTGCCGGTAAAAAATGCCGACAGCGTGTTGGCCGACGGCGAGATGAAATACATCACGGTGCCATACAGCAGCAAAAAGCCCCAGAAATAAATCGCGAACGATGGGTCAAGCATGGTTATAAGATATTGATTTTATTGTTTTTTTAACAAATAGCTCAAGCGGCCAGCGCGCCCCCGCAACTCGATCCCTGCCCGGCGGTGCAGCCGTAGCAGTGGTCTTTGACCACGATCGGATTGCCGCCCAGGTCTGCATTGATCAGTTCGCGCAAATGTGTGCGCGGTTTGTTCTTCCACGTCAGCGGCAGGCCGAGCATCTGGTTGAAATCGCAGTCGTAGACATAGCCCTGATAATCCACCGACAGCAGCGAGCGGCACATCACCGCGTCGAGGTTGTGCGGCTGATAGGCGTTTTTCAGAAGATCCATGTAGTGCGTGAACTGGCCCCTGGAAATCAGCGTACTGCCAAAGCGCTGGATCGGCATATTGGTCAATACGAAGAGCTCGCTGAACTGGATGCCGAATTTTTCACCGAGGTGCTGGCGATAATCGTTTTGCAGCGGGCCCTGCGCCGGCGGCAGCACGGGGCCCTGCGGGTTGTACACCAGGCTCAGCTTCAGCGGCGAGCCGGGCAGGCCGTAGCCCTTTTCGTTCAGCAGTTGCAGCGCACGAATGCTGGCGTCGAACACACCCTTGCCGCGCTGCTTGTCAACATTGTCCTCTAGATAACACGGCAGCGACGCCACGATATCCACGGTGTTGTCGCGCAAGAAATCGGCGAGGTCTTCCTGACCCGGCTCGTGCAGGATGGTGAGATTGCAGCGGTCCATCACGCGCACGCCGATGTCGCGCGCGGCCTTGACCAGCAGGCGAAAATGCGGATTGAGCTCCGGCGCGCCGCCGGTCAGATCGAGCGTGCTGATTTTCGCTGACTTCAGAAACGCGATCACTTCGAACAGGGTCTCGCGGCTCATCATTTCGGTGCGCGTGGGCCCGGCGTTCACATGGCAATGCAGGCAACTTTGATTGCATTTATAACCGAGGTTGACTTGCAGGGTGTCGAGCGTGTTGCGGCGGATCGCGGGAAACGCGCTCGTTTCCATCAACGGCAGGGTGGCGTGCATCTACGGTCTCTCGGGTGATTCGTTATTTTGCGGCGCGTGCGGCGACATCGGTAAGGCAGTCCGTCGTTCCAGCAACGCTAACCTTTCACATTGTCGCCGAGATTATCATATATTAAATAAGTATATGAATTTAAACAATTTTATTTAATGTTCCCACAGGCATCCAGCGCCAGCCGCCCGCCCCCATGCGCCATCAGATACAGCATCAGCGCCACCCACGACAAATGCGTGGGCCATGCCGAGGGATAGACAAAAATCTGGATCACCAGCGTCATGCCGAACAGGGCCAGCGCCGCAAAGCGCGTGAACAGGCCCAGCACCAGCAGCAGCGGCAACAGGTGTTCGGCGTAGGCCGCCATGTGTGCGGCAAATTCCGGCGGCAGCAGCGGCACCTTGTATTCGTCGCGGAACAAGGCGTATGCGCTGTCGTTGACCGTCAACAGGCCGTCGACCTTGGTGCGCCCGGACAAGAAAAAGATCGCCGCCAGGGCCAGACGGGCGGCAAGCGCGAGCACTGTCGCGGATATCAGCGTCGACATCCGTTGCGCAATCGTGTTGTACAGGGCAACGGCTTTTTGCGGGCACCCCGGCTGTTCGATCGCTGGCATGGTCAACCTCGTGATGTTGTGTCGCGCGCGAGGCTTGCGCGGCTGAATGCGCCTGCGGTGAGCAGTGTGCTCATCCACTGTTGCAGGTCAATGTTGCCGTCGATGGCGAGCGCGGCAGCCGCGGCTTGTCCCAGCGTGCCGCCCTTGGCACAGGTTTCGAGAAACGCGTGGATCGCTTCATCCAGCCCCATCCATTGCACATGCCCATGGGGGCGGGTGAGCAGCGCGCCTTCCGCATGCCATGCCGGCGACCACGCTTCGTCCTTCGCGCTGGTTTCTCCGCGGTTGTGCGACCAGATGCTGAATACCGGCGCGGACGCGAACCATGCGCAGCGCGTGGCGGCGTGTGGGTGCACAACCACATCGGCGAGGGAACCCGCGGCGAGCCGTGCAATCGTCTCCGGCGCGAGCAGCGTATCGTCGCGCGCCATGTGCGATTCGGTCCACAGCCGGTCCAGCCGCGCGACATCGGGCAAATAGGGCAGGGCCTTCGCCGGTTCGAAGCGCGCGAGGAATGCCGCGAACGAGGCGCCATAATGCATCATCACCGGATCGTCGGGCGGCGCGGTGCGCACATAAACCGCTGCGACGGCACGAAACCATTCCTCGCCGGTGAGCCGGGCTACCGCCGGGTAGTTGGCTTGCAGCGCATCGATGCAACCTTTAATCACCGTGTTGCGGTAGACGGCAAATCCGGGCTGCGCGGCGATGGCGCTGACCGGTGCCGGCGCTTGCGCGTCGGGCGCGCCGATTATCGCCTGCGCGAAGGCCTGCTGAAACGCGGCAAGTGATGACATCATGCGGCCTGGCTGAGCGGCGCGCGCAGCCTCAACGCGGCACGCCGCTGTTCGCCAAGCAGGACGTCGAATTCGGGCACATTGCCATCGCGTTCGACAAGCGTCGGGCGCGGGCCGATACGCTGAACCAGCCGCTCAAACAGCGCCCACACATCGGCGCAGACGGGGCTGTCATGGCTGTCGATGAGCAGCGCCGGCCCCAGATTCGGGTCTTGTGAATGCCCTGCCAGATGTATTTCCGTGACCGCCGCGGCCGGGATATTGTCCAGGTACGCGTCGGCATCAATGCCGAGATTGCGCGCGCTGACATAGACATTGTTCACGTCCAGCAACAGGCTGCAACCGGTGCGGCGCGTCAATTCGCACAAAAAATCGATCTCGCTCCACTCGTGCCCCTCAACCGTGACATAGTGCGACGGATTTTCAATGGCAATGGGCCGCTTGAGCGCATCCTGCACAAGGGAGATGTTTTGCGCGATACGCATAAGCGCCTGGCGCGTGCGCGGGAACGGCAGCAGGTCGGGATAATAGGTGCCGTTTGAGTAAGACCACGCCAGGTGCTCGGAGACCAGCGCCGGCTGAATGCGGCGCACGAGCTCGACAAGCCGTGCCAATTGCAATGCATCGGGCGCGGCGTCCGCGGCCAGCGACAGCGACACGCTGTGCAGCGATAACGGATGCTGTTCGCGTATGGCCTCCAGCCACGCGCGCCGTGGCCCGCCGGCGACGCAATAATTCTCCGGGTGCACCTCGAACCATACCCCATCCAGCCTGGCTCCCAGCGCCGCCTCGTAGTGCTGAGGCTTGAGACTGACGCCGGCGCCCAATG
>CADECM010000100.1 GCA_902825845.1 uncultured beta proteobacterium | reverse complement strand
ATCGGTGGACGGGCGTGTGCCCTTTATCTGGGTGCGGTGCATGATGCGCCGCGCGTTATTGTCGAAGGCATTGCCGCGATGCATGGTGCAGCGATTGTCCCAGATCACCACATCACCCGCCTTCCAGTGGTGGTACCAGGCGAACGCCGGACTGGCCGCATGCGACCACAGCTGATCCAGTAGCATTTCCGATTCGGTCACGGGCAAACCCTGCGCGTGGGCGTATGGCCGGCGCCCGAGAAACAACGCATCACATCCGGTTTCCGGATGGGTGCGAATTGCCGGGTGACACGGGCCCGGCGAGCGCGTCACGTCGTCCGGTTGATCAAAGCCCTTGCGCAGGAATCCGCCGCTGTTGTGGGTGGCATCATGCTTGATGGTGAGGCCGGCCAACCGCGCACGAATATCCTGCGGCAGTGTCTCCAGCGCACGATACATATTGCAAAACCCCGTCTCGCCCCCTGCCGCCGGCACCTCAACGGCGTAGAGGATGCTCGCATCGGGCGGCACTTCGATATAGGACATGTCGGTGTGCCACACCAGATCGACATTCGACAATGCGCCGATGGGCCTGCCGTTCTCGATCACGTTGGACACGATGGTTAACGCGCGTTGCTGAAGATGTTGCCCGGGCTGATCGGTGGGTTGCGGGCGTACGGTATCGTCGAGCGTGCCAAAATGCGCGGCCAGTGCCAGCAATTCATCGTCGCTCAGCGACTGGCCGCGAAAGACCAGCACCAGATGATCGAGCCACGCCTGGTGGATTTCCGCAAATTGCGCGGCGCCGGCATGCCGCAGGTCGCCGCAGCGGACCTCGGCGCCGAGGGCCGCCGCGAACGGCAGTACCGCTATCTCACGATAATGGCGCGCCGGCGTGATCCATGGCGTATTGCTTTGCGGCATCGTTTGGCTCCCGAGCGTTATAAAAAAAGTCTTTTAAAAACATATACTTAAGTATTGTATAGCCATGGACGTTCATCGCGATAGCGGGCTTCGAAGGCGTCGAACGCCGCGCGGTATTGCAAGGTGCGCGCGATGTCGTCCAACCCCTCCAGTAAACATTTCTTGCGCACGGGATGAATCTCGAAGCGATGGATTTTGCCCTTCGCGTCAATCACCGTTTGCGCGGCCAGATCGACGCTGATGGTGGCACCCGGACTGTCGCGCAGTTGTTTGCGGATGTCGTCGCACTCGGACTCAGCGAGAACCACCGGCAACAGGCCATTCTTGTAGCAATTGTTGGAATGGATGTCCGCAAAGCTGGAGGCGATGACGCAGCGTATGCCGAATTCGTAGAGCGCATACACCGCACTTTCGCGAGAGGACCCGCTGCCCCAGTTGCGGTCGGCGACGATGATTTGCGCGCGGTTGAAGGGTTCGGCGTTGAGGATATGTTCCTTTTCGCTGCCGTCGGCGTTAAAGCGCCGGTCGTGGAACAGGATGCGCGCATGTTCCGGACCGCGCGGCACCTTGTTAAAGCGCGTCGGGCACAGTTGATTGGTATCGACATTCGGTTCGTCGATGGGCGCCGCGATGGCAGTGATGGTGGTGAAGGGATGCATTGCAAAATCCTTTTTTGGCCATGGGTTTTCAGGAACCGGGTCGTATCCGGCATGGCGCCGGTTCGCCGCGGCACGTCTGTCCGTGGTCAGGCGTTTTTCAGAAGATCACGCACATCGGTCAATCGTCCCTTGAGCGCTGCGGCGGCGGCCATTGCAGGGCTGACCAGATGGGTGCGTCCGCCGGTACCCTGACGGCCCTTGAAATTGCGATTGGAGGTGGACGCGCAGCGTTCGCCGGGCCGCAGTTGATCGCCATTGATGGCAGTGCACAGGGAGCAACCGGGCTCGCGCCATTCGAATCCCGCGGCCGTGAAGATGGCATCGAGTCCTTCCTTCTCTGCCTGACGCTTGACCAGTTGCGAACCGGGCACCACCCACGCGGGCACGACCGCCTTGCCCAGCCGCGCCACCGCGGCGGCCGCGCGGATGTCCTCGATGCGCCCGTTGGTGCATGAACCGATGAAGACTCTGTCCACCTGAATGTCGGACAGTGCCATGCCCGGCGTCAGTGCCTGATAATCGATGGCCGACGCCACTTCCTGCGCGGTGAGCGGGTCCTGAATCGCGCGCGGATCGGGCACGACACCGGTAACCGGTGCACCTTGTTGCGGATTGGTTCCCCAGGTCACCATTGGCGCGATGTCAGCCGCATTCAACGACACGTCGCGATCGAAGCGCGCACCGGCGTCCGAGGGCAACTGCCGCCACAACGCCATGGCGGCATCCCATTGCGCGCCCTTGGGCGCGTAGGGCCGGTTGTGCAGATAGGCATAGGTGGTGTCATCCGGCGCGACCATGCCCGCGCGCGCGCCGGCTTCGATCGACATATTGCACACCGTCATGCGGCCTTCCATGCTCATCGCGCGAAAGGTGCTGCCGGCGTATTCGATGATATGGCCGGTGCCGCCATCGACACCGATTTTTGCAATGATGGCGAGGATGATGTCCTTGGGCGAGATGCCGAAGCCGGGTTCGCCCTCGATCGTGATGCGCATGGATTTCTGGCGGCGCTGCCACAGGGTCTGCGTCGCCATCACGTGCATCATGTCCGAGGCACCGATGCCAAACGCGAGGCAGCCAAACGCGCCGTGCGTCGCGGTGTGCGAGTCCGCGCCGCAGATCAACAGCGCCGGTTGCGTGATGCCCTGTTCCGGCGGCACGATGTGCAGAATGCCCTGCCGCGGATCGTCCATGCCGAACAGTGTTATCCCGTGGCGGACGGCATTGGTCTGCAACTGGATCACCATATTGCGAATCTCGGCATTGGCAATGCCTGCAATACCCTTGTCGCGACCGGTGGTCGGCACGTAGTGATCGTTAAACGCGAATACCTGTTGCGGCCGGGCCACCGTACGCCCTTCCTGCTCCAGCTTGATGAACGCGTGTGAGGCGCCTTCGTGGATGAGCGCGCGATCCACATGCAGCAACAGTTCGCCGCCGTCTTCAGCCACCACGTGCCGGTTCCAGATTTTGTCCAGCAGGGTTAACGGCGCCTGTGAGTGTACGGATGGGTTCATGGCAGCCTCTCTAGTTGGCGCTGATCTTGGCATCGCGCACGACCTTGAGCCAGCGTTCACGTTCATGCTGAACAAAGCGGCCGAACTCGGCCGGCGTGGATCCAGCGGGCTGCGCGCCCTGTTTTTCCAGCAGTTGCGTGACGTCGGGTGTGTTCACCACCGTGGCGATGGTACGGCTCAGTTTGTCGATTACCGCGGCTGGCGTGCCAGCGGGCGCGAACATGCCCTGCCACAGACTGACGTCGACGCTCGGATAGCCTGCTTCGGCGAAGGTGGGGACGTCGGGCGCTGCGGCCACCCGCTTGTTGCCGGTCACCGCGAGTCCGGTGACCTTTCCGTTTTTGGTCAACGGCAGCAACGCCAGCATGTTGGTCAGAAACACTTCCACCTGCCCGGAGATCAACGCCAGCGTGCCGGGACCGCTGCCTTTATAGGGCACGTGCACGAGGTCGATGCCGGCTTCGCGCTTCAGCAGTTCCGTCGAAAGGTGCTGGATGCCGCCGACGCCGCCCGACGCGTAATTCAGTTTGCCTGGCCGTGCCTTGGCGTGGGCGACCAGCTCACGCACCGTGCGCACGGGAATCGAAGGATGAACCCCCAGCATGCTGGTGCCATTGGCCATGAGGCTGACCGGCGCGAAATCCTTGACCGGGTTGAACGCCACCTTGCGCGCGAGGTGCGCGGACATCATGTGTCCGACGTTGAACACGATCAGCGTGTAGCCGTCCGGCGCCGCCTTCGCCAGCATTTCCATCGCGATCAAGCCGGTGGCGCCGATGCGGTTGTCCACCACGACCGGTTGTCCCAGTGCATCATTCACCCTCTGTGCGACCAGACGCGCCATGAAGTCCGTGCCGCCGCCGGGCGCCACACCCACCAGAAAGCGGATCGGCTTATTCGGATAATCCGCGGCCAGGCCAGAGATAGGCAGGGCCAGGGCCATCAGCGCGGACAGGCGCTGCGTACGCCGGCGTCGTTGCGCGGCAGTGTCGTTCATGATTTCCTCCTTATGGTGTCGTGGCCGCGCGTTACCCGGTCGCTGACGGCCTTTGGAGGCCGCAGTTTAACGCATCGCCGCCGGCAGTTGCAGCGCACGCCGCGCAAAATACGCGCATCGATACGAGCATCAGCATGGAGGCCGGCACGCGAGGGCACGAGCCAAGTAATGCGTGGCGTCAGAGCGGATCAGGGCCGTGCTCGATTGTCGCGCACAACCTAATGCAGAAGATCGGCGAGAAAACCACCACTTGGAGATCGAGGCACGTCTCGCCACTTCTTGCGCGCCGGTTGAAGGTGACCGATGTCTTCCAGCCGCTGACGGAACGTCATCACATCCGGGAGGTCCTCGCACAGGCCGGCGATTGAGCCGGAGAAGATGTGTTGGGAGACGAGTTCAATCGGGCGCCTGCCAGGCGGGTCGGCGAATTCCTCGGCTTTCAGTATCGTCATGCCAACGGCCATCACGACCCGGATATCAAAGCAGAGCGAACCCCTGAGTCAATTTGATTTGGCGTGTCACCACGCAGGGCACTCGCGCCGCGGCACTGGCCCATTTTCTGGCGCCGCAGATATGGTTTATGTAACTATTTGATTATAAACAACTATTTTACGTGCTTGATTCGCCCGACAAGTTGTCAACTGCCGGGAATGATGCCGGGCCGCAGCGTGTGGCAATAGTCGGCGATGTCAGCCGGTTTGCACTTCCAGACGCGATCCATGAACTTGTTGGAGAAGCAGTGCTGGAGCGCGGTGCGCAGCGGACGCAGCCGAAACGGCTGTCCGAACACGAACGGGTGGATCGAGATGTTGCACACCAGCGGGTGCTTCGCGGACTGCTCGATCATTTCCTCGAACTGGTCCACCAGCATGTCGCAGAATTCGCGGCCTGTATGCTGGCGGTGAATGACCTGCGGCGAATCATTGAGTTCCACGGGGTAGGGCACCGACAATAGCGGTCCCGAGCGCGTGCGCATCCAGATTGGCTGGTCGTCGCACGGCCAATCCATTGAATACAAATAGCCCGCTTCCTTCAGCAGATCGGGCGTCCACGGGTTTTCGTAGGCGCCGGCGCCCATCCAGCCCTTGGGCGGTTTGCCTTCATGTTGCGCGAAGGTTTGTGTCACCTCGCCGATCACGCGCGCTTCATCCGCCTCCCAGCGAAAATCATGGAGGTTTTCCGAATTGGTGCGGCCATGGCCGACGATCTCGTCGCCGCGCGCGCGCACGCGCGCCATCAGTTGCGGCGCCGTCTCGTAGAGCAGACTGTTGGCGTTGTGCGCGAGCGGCATCTGCAGTTCTTGCGCGAGGTCGAACAGGCGCCAGATGCCGATGCGGTTGCCATAGTCGCGCCACGCATAGTTGCGCTGGGTCTGCGGCTCGCCATGCTTGGCGTTGTCGTGGCCGCGTCCCTTGCCGAAGGCATAGGCTTCGATGTTGGTGGTGATGCAAAACGCGAGCCGCTTGCCGCCGGGCCAGTCATAGTCCTTGCGTTCGGTGAGCGGCACATAGTCGTAACGGGTGTGCTGCGGTATCAGTTTTGACGGTAACGGCATGATCGATCTCCTAATCCACGTGCGCGCCGGACAGCTTGACCAGCCTGCCGAGCTTGATCATTTCCGACTGGATGTGCGCGGCAAATGCTTGCGGCGTGCTGGTGAGCGGCTGCGCGCCGACTTTGGCGTAGATGCCTTGCACGTCCGGTGTGCGCACCGCGTTGGCGAATGCCGCATTGAGCTTGTCGACCACGGCGCGCGGCGTGTCGCGCGGCGCGAGTATGCCGCTGAACAGCACCAGTTCAAAATCCTTCAGCGCGGCTTCCTTCATCGTCGGCACCTGCGGCACTGCCGTGGTGCGCTGTGGCGTGGTCACCGCCAGCGCGCGCAGCTTGCCGGCTTCGATCATCGGCACCGCGGGAGGCATCGTGGAAAACAACATGCCGACCTCGCCGCCGAGCAGTCCGGCAATCGCCTGCGGGCTGCCCTTGTAGGGCACGTGCAGCAGCCGTACATCGGCCATCGCCTTCAGCATTTCGCCGGCCAGGTGCACGATCGTGCCATTGCCGGATGAGCCAAAGGAAATTTCATCGGGTTTGCGCTTGCCCAGCGCGATGAGTTCCTTGACCGATTTCACCGGCAGCGAGGGATGTACCACCAGAATCAGCGGCGTGGCGGCAATCAGCGTCACCGGCGTGAAATCGCGCACCGCGTCGTACGGCAGCCGCCGGTAGAGACTGGCGTTGATGGCATGGGTGGTGATGTCCTGCAGAAACAGCGTGTAGCCGTCAGCGGGCGCTTTGGCGATCAGTTGCGAGGCAATGGTGGTGCCCGCGCCCGGGCGCGAATCGACCACCACCTGCTGGCCGAGGCTGGACGAGAGTTTGGCGCCGATCGCGCGTGCCAGCACGTCCGAGATTCCACCCGCGGTAAAGCCGTGGACCAGGCGTATTGCCCTGTCGGGATAGTCCGCTTGCGCATAAGCGCCGGGCGCCTGCAGGCAGAGCAGAGCTGCCGCAGCGAACGCCCGCGGACGTCCGCCGCGGCTCGCAAAGCTGGCACGCAGCAAGGCGCAGGAAGCGCTCATGTCCGTGGCGTCGAGCCCGATGACGCCAACTGAAGTGTGTTTCATGGTCAGGTGCAGGGAAACCGCCGCGACTGGCCGGAGCGGTTGTGTTGCGGGAGCACTAGCGTATCATTTCTGTGCGCCGGCCGGGTTGGCATCGTGGCGAATTCCTTCCGGCGCACGTCCAGCCATTCAATCACCACTCAGGAGTTTTATCATGCCGCGCCAAAACCCCCTTGACGATGCTGTCCCCCGGCGGGTGGCTCGTTATGACAAGCTGGTTCCCTACAAGGACGCCATGAATGAAGCCAACGGTATTCCGCAGGAAGCCATGATGATGATGTCGCCGGACAAGGTCATGCCCATCATGTCGCCGCTGGGATGGGCAGGCCGCAGCAAGCTGGCGCCGGTAAAAGGCGCTCCCGGACTGACGATTACGCTGGCGGAGTGCCCGCCCGGCGACAGCGCCGGTCTGCACAAACACACGGCCGCGGTGGAGAATTTCTTTTGCATCCAGAGCCGCTTCGAAATTGTGTGGGGCGAGGAAGGGCAGTTTTCGACGATTCTAGAGCCGCTGGACTTTGTATCGGTGCCGGCTGGCGTGTATCGCGATTTCAAGAATGTGGGCACGGAACTGGGCCGTTTGCTGGTGATGATTCAGCCTGAACCCGGCGAACAGCAGGATACCGTCTACCACGCGGCATCGAGCGGCGAAGAGATCGCGCGGCGCTGGGGCCCGGCGACGGTAGCGGCGATGGCCGGGATCGGCATCCGATTTGGTGAACCCGGCTGATACGCCACTTTTTTGCGAACGGACATTGATGAAGACAATCACGCGTTTCCCGCACCACTGGACCGAAACCGAGGACTGCTGGATACCCATGCCCGATGGTGTGCGGCTGGCGGCCAAGTTGTGGCTGCCGGACATTGCCGCCACGCGTCCGGTTCCCGCGATCATCGAAGTGTTGCCGTATCGCAAGCGCGACATTTACGCGCCGCGCGACGCCATGCATCACCGTTACTTTGCCGGTCATGGCTATGCCTGCCTGCGCGTGGATATTCGCGGGTCGGGCGATTCGGACGGCTTCCAGGGCGTGTTCGCGATGAAGCAGGAGCAGGAGGATACGCTGCAGGTGCTGCAATGGATCGCGGCGCAGCCGTGGAGCGACGGGCAGGTGGGCATGTTCGGCATTTCCTGGGGCGGCTTTCAGGCGATCCAGACCGCGTATCGCGTGCCCAAGGCGCTTAAAGCCATTGTGGCGTGTTCGTTTGCGCCCGACCGTTATACCTACAGTCAGGTGTTCCGCGGCGGGTCGGTGCTGCTGCGATCCATTCGCTGGTCCACGCAGATGTTTGGTTACAAGTCGCGGCCGCCCGATCCGCAACTCGTCGGCGACAAATGGCGCGAACTGTGGATGGAACGCCTGCAGCACAATGCACCGCAAATTGTTTCGGCGCTGCAGCACCAGAACTACAGCGACTACTGGCGCAGCCGTGCCATTGATTTTGCCCGCATTCGTTGCCCGGTTTTTGCCGTGAGCGGATGGGCTGACAGTTCCTATGTCGGTGCCGTGAGCGAGGCGCTGAGCAAGCTGACAGTGCCGCGCAAGGGCTTGATCGGTCCGTGGGGGCATCGCTTTCCCTACCTCGGCGTACCCGGGCCCGCAATCGGGTTTTTGCAGGAAACGCTGCGCTGGTTCGACCAGTGGATGCGCAACAAGGAGACCGGAATCCTGCAAACGCCGATGCTGCGGGCTTGGATGCCGCAAGCCGTGCCGGCGAAGAATTATTACGCGCAATCGCCGGGCCGCTGGGTGGGTGAACCGCAATGGCCGTCGCGGCGGATCAAGCCCAAGCGCCTGGTACTGAACGCGGATGGACGGCTGAGCGAGCGTGCCGGCAAGACCGTCAAAATCGTCGCGCGCTCGCCGCAGACGCTGGGATTGGACTGCGGCGAGTTGATGCCGTGGTTCCAGCATGGCGCCAGTCCCGAAATGCCCGGCGACCAGCGTGCCGACGACGGCAAATCCATCTGCTTCGACAGTGCGCCGCTCTCACGAGTGCTGGAAATGCTGGGCACGGCGGCAGCCACGCTTACCGTGTCCGTTGATCGTCCAGTCGCTTTCGTGTGCGTGCGCTTGTGCGATGTGGCGCCGGACGGCGCCTCGACACGCGTCAGCTACGGCGTGTTCAATTTGACGCACCGCCAGGGCGCCGAAAAACCGCTGACACTGGTGCCGGGACGGCGTTATACGGTGAAGGTGCCGCTGGCCGATGCGGCGTACTCGTTCGCGAAAGGTCATCGCCTGCGCGTTGCGGTGTCGACGACCTACTGGCCGCTGATCTGGCCGTCGCCGGAGCCGGTGACGCTGACCCTGATCGCCGGCAAAAGTGTTATCGAATTGCCGGTGCGCCCGCCGCACAAGTCAGACGCAACAATTGCGTTCGAGCCGGTGGAAGCCGCCGCGCCGTTCACGCGCACGGCCCTGAGCGCCGGGGGGCGCAACCGTACGGTGCACACCGACATGGGCAGCAATGAAACCATTGTCGAGGTTACTGATGGCACGGGACGCGGGCGCTACGACGACATCGGGCTGATGGCGGAGGCGAGGTCCAGCGAGCGCTATCGCATCGTTGAGGACGATCCGCTGTCATGCGAGGCGCAGGTTACCTGGACCTGGTTGTTTGAACGCGACAACTGGAAAATCCGTACGGAAACCCGCACGAATGTGACCTGTGAGAAGCACCATTTTGTGGTGAGCGCCACGCTGGAGGCCTATGAGGGCGAGCGGCGCGTGTTCGAACGCAAGTTCAGCGAGCGCATCCGCCGCAATGGAAATTGATCGTGTTATAGACCGGCGTCATCAGTACGTTACGCCAGGAACACGCGAGGAGCAGGCATCATGAAGGCCATGGTATTGCACAGAATGGGCGAGCCCATGCGGTTGGAGGAAGTGCCGATGCCCCGCATCGGTCCAAATGAGGTGCTGGTGCGCGTGCGGGCGTGCGGGGTCGGGCTGACGGTGGTCAAGGCGATCCAGACGCCGGGCCGGGTAACGTCATATCCGCGCATTCCCGGTCACGAACTGGCCGGCGACGTCGTCGAGCTTGGCAGCGAGGTGCGGACCGTCAAGGTCGGTGATCGCGTGACCTCCCACTATTATCTGACCTGCGGCCAGTGCCGCCAGTGCCGCAGTGGACGCGAAACGCTGTGCGAGCGTCCCGGTGGCCATGTCGGCGCTGCGATCGACGGCGGTTACGCCGAATTCATCGCGCTGCCCGAGCGCAATATCGTGCCGATACCGGATGGCGTGTCGTACGTGGATGCCGGTGTCGCGTCGGATGCGATAGCAACGCCGTACCACGCCTGCCACAAGGAGGCGCGCGTGGGTCCCGGCGATACGCTGCTGGTGATCGGCGCGGGCGGCGGGGTCGGCGTGCACATGGTGCAGATGGGACGGGTATGCGGCGCGCGCGTCATCGCGGTGGACATCGGCGAGGACAAACTCGATCTTGCCGCTGCCAACGGCGCGGATGATCTGATCGACGCGCGCAAGGGCGGCATCGCCGCACAGGTGCATTCGATTACCGGCGGGCGCGGTGCTGATGCGGCGATCGACATGGTGGGCGCGCGCGACACGCTGGAAGCGGCGCTGGCCTCGCTCGGCACAGGCGGAAGGCTGGTGATGATCGGCAGCCGCCCCAAGCACATCTACGGCGACGATCCGACGTTTTCGATCAATCCGGAAGCGTTTTCGAAGCGCGCGCTGGAAGTGCATTCGTCGCGCTACGTCACGTCCGCGGAAATTGAAAAAACGCTGGAGCTGATACGGCTCGGCCGCATCAAACCGGCGGTGACGCGCACCTTTCCACTGAGCGGTGCGCAAGAAGCGCATGAGCTGATACGCAACAACGCCACGACAGGCCGTTTGGCCCTGCTGATGGATTGATGGGCGATTGACAGGTATTTAAAATCATAATAAAAACAATCACTTATGCATTTTTGTCCTGTGGCGGAAAGATATCCGGGCGGCTTGCGGCAGCGGTCGCCGGCGCATCCGGGACGTATGCGCAAATGAAGCGCATGCCGCGTTGCCGGCATGCGCTTCAGCCCTCAGCCGTTAGATCCCGATCCGCGAATCGAAAACGCGCGCGGTGTGACGGCGCGTGGTTTCGGATCAGCGCATCGCATAGTAGCGCTCGTCCGGCTCTTCCTGCTTCTCCAGCGTATTGATGCTGACGTGCGGCCAGCGTATCAGGCCGGGACAGCAGCCGGGGAATCCGTCTCTGCGCGGGAAGAAATCGAGTTGCACCACCTGCAAATACTGCAGCCGGAGTTTCGGCTCGCCATGGCAATCCTTTTCTGCCAGTTCCTGAATCCAGAATGTTGACTGCATGGAGACGGCATTCGCCTTGCGTACGACAAACGGAATATTGGCAATGCCGGCGGTCGGAATGGCGGAGTCGACAGTCAGTGTTGTTGTCCTGACGATATCGACACCGGCATTGGCCAGCTCGAGCAGCACGTGCGTGCGTGTCGGATCAAATCCCGGGAACGCCGGCACGTTCACGTTCCCTTTGAACGGGTTGTCGTGAAACTGCTTGTAGGGACGCAGGTAGGGATTGTTGTCCAGATCTTGTGTCACCCCGATCGGCAGGCTGTTAATGTGCGGTATACAGGAAGCGCCTTCGTGTTCGCTGCTCTGGCCCAGCGCCAGCACCGAATCACCGTGCGGTATCGTCGCGAGACGCGCGATATTCAAGCCGTCGGTGATCTGATTCTTCATATGCAGCCATAGACCCGGTTCGTGATGGATGGCGGCGCCGGCGGCGCCGGCCAGCCCGCCGCTGTCCGGAGAGTCGGTCGCGGCCACTTGCTGAATTGTCTGCTGATAGTCCAGCGTAACCACAAACTGATCGGTTTGCCGCGTCGGATTATTCTGCTCAACGCCCCGATTCGGCACGTTGTTATCCACGAATTTGAATTCGAGCTGTTCGTCATATTGGTTCAGCAATAGCCGATAATCCAGAGGGACCGGGGCCGTCGCAAACGGCAGCGCGATCATGTTCCAGCCCAGACCTTCGCTTTTCCACATGCCGGGCAGCCGCATCAAAGGCCCCAGGTTTGGATCGTTCTTCGCCGGCTTGCCATATTCGCGTGCTGGAGGAAGGGTGTGACCATTTCTACGATTCGAAGCCATTGTGATTTCTCCTCAATCAATTGCACCGAGAAAATGTGGCATGAAGAATCCGTCATGCCGCCTGAACTGCGGGGCCTACTATCGAGAAGTATCTGCGGCGGGTAAATATCACCAAGGGCATACATCCAACGTTGTAACGTGGAACGCCTCGGTGTTCATTTGTTCCAGCGCGGACGCGCCGTCAGCGGCTCGATGTCGACGCGTAATGGCTGGGCGTAGTCGTATTGTAACTATATGATTTTATTGTAGTTATTTTCTTCCTCGCAATGGCCGCGCGTGACTTTGTCCGGCGCGCTTGCAACAGGCCGAGTGGCGTCGCGCGCCGGCCGCCCCAAGCAATTCAGGCCGCGGTGCGCGCCGCGGCGGGCGAACGCCATGCAGCCAACAATTCCGTCTGCTTTGCCTGCGCCACGTTGACGCTGCGTTCTTTGACGTGGCCGTAGCCACGAATCTGTTCCGGCAATGCGGCAATTTGCAGCGCCAGCGGATGATTGTCGGTGGTGAGCTTCGTCAGCAGCTCATCGATGGTCGCTTCATACTCGACGATCAGCCGCCGCTCCATGCGCCGCTCGCGGGTATAGCCGAATACGTCGAGTGCCGTGCCCCGCACACGGCGCAGCCTTGCGAGCACGGAAAACGCCGATAGCACCCAACTGCCGTATTCAGCCTTGCGCAGCTCACCTGACACGGGGTCGCGTTTGGCCAAGAGCGGCGGCGCGAGGTGAAAACGCAAGCGGTAGTCGCCCTCGAACTGCGCGGCCATTTTTTCCCGGAATGCCGGATCCGTGTACAGACGCGCGACTTCGTACTCGTCCTTGTAGGCCATCAACTTGAAGTAGTTGCGGGCCACTGCTCGTGCCAGACCGGTGAAGCCTTTGGCCTGAACGCGCTCTGCCTGCTGCACGCGTTCGACCAGCTGACGGTATTTCTGCCCATAGGCGGCGTCTTGATAGTCAGCGAGAAACGCAACGCGCCGCGCCACCATCTCCTCGAACGACTGTGCCGTCGGCACTGCCGAAGGGGCGGTGAGGCGGGGCGCCGCGCATCGTTCGACCGCGGCGGCATCCACTGCGGTACGCCGTCCCCACAGAAACGCCGACTGATTCATTGTCACCGCGGTGCCGTTCAATTCGAGCGCCTTGTGGATGGCCGCGCCCGATACCGGCACCAGCCCGCGCTGATAGGCATAGCCGAGCATGAACATATTGGCGGCGATGGCATCGCCCAGCAAGGCGGTGGCGAGACGCGTGGCATCGACGAACTCGGCATTCACGTCCCCCACGCCTTTTGCAATCAGGCGTTGCAGCGACGCGGCGGGAAACGGCACATCCGGATTGCGCGCGAAGTCGCGCGTCATCTGCTGATGCGTGTTGGCAATGACGCGGGTGCCGTGGCCCGCCGTGACCATGATTTTGCGGCTGGCGCCGACCACCAGATCGCAGGCAAGAAGGAGGTTGGCGCCGCCCGACCCCAGGCGCGCGGTCTTGATCGCCGCGGGATCCGCGGCGACCTGCAGATGACTCCACACGGCGCCGCCTTTTTGCGCCAGTCCCGCCATATCGAAGGCGCCGAATCCGCGGCCTTCGAGGTGGGCCGCCATGCCCACGATGGCGCCGATGGTCACCACGCCGGTGCCGCCGATACCGGCGACCACAATGCCATAGGGTTCGCGCAGGTCCGGCAACGCCGGTTCGGGCAAGGCCGTGAAGACTGTTTCCGCGGGTGCGCCGGCGGGACGCGATTCGCCGCCGCCGCCCTTGCGCAGTTTGCCGCCATGCACCGTCACAAAGCTCGGGCAAAAGCCCTTCACGCAGGCGTAATCCTTGTTGCACGCGGACTGATCGATGGCGCGCTTGCGGCCGAACTCGGTTTCCAGCGGGAGCAGGGAGGCACAACTTGATTGCACGCCGCAATCGCCGCAGCCCTCGCACACCAGATCATTGATGAAGACGCGCTTGGCGGGATCGGGGTACGTGCCACGCTTGCGGCGGCGGCGCTTCTCGGCGGCGCAGGTCTGGTCGTAAACGATGACCGACAGTCCGGGCACCTCGCGGAATTGCCGTTGCACCGCATCGTAATCGTCGCGGTGGTGAATGGTGACACCGGGCGCCCACTCGGTTGCCGGCGGGTATTTGCCGGGGTCGTCGGTAACCACCGCGATTTTTTTTGCCCCCTCGGCATACACCTGCAAGGTGATTTGTGACGCACTCAGGTTTCCGTCCAGCGGCTGGCCGCCGGTCATTGCCACGGCGTCGTTGTAGAGCACCTTGTAGGTGACATTGGCGCCGGAAGCCGCTGCGGCGCGCAGCGCCAGCAAGCCGGAATGAAAGTAGGTGCCGTCACCGATGTTCTGGAACATGTGCGGGGTTTTGACAAACGGCGATTTCCCCACCCAGCTTGCGCCCTCGCCACCCATCTGGGTGTACCCCTGTGTATCGGGATCGGTCCATTGCGCCATGTAGTGACAGCCGATGCCCGCCAGCGCACGCGACCCCTGCGGCAAACGCGTGCCGGTATTGTGCGGACAGCCCGAGCAGAAGCTCGGCAGGCGTTCCATTGCAGGCGTGTCGAACACACGCGCGCTCAGGCGCTCCTGTTCCGCGAGTCGCGTCGCGATCGACGCATCCGGTGCGTATTCCAGCAGGCGTCGTCCGATGGCAATGGCAATGTCGGTGGGGTCGAGTGCCGCGTTGGAGCACAGCAGTACGTTGCCCGATTCATCGCGCTTGCCGACGACGGCTGGCGCATTGACGGTGTGATACAGAATCTCCTTGATCTGGGATTCGATCAGACCGCGCTTCTCTTCCACCACCAGAATCTTGTCCAGACCTTCGGCAAACCGCCGTACCCCTTCTGGCTCCAGCGGCCAGGTCATGCCGATCTTGTACAGTCGCAGGCGCGGCGCGCCGGCCTCGTCCATGCCGAGGTATTGCAGGGCCTGGCGCACATCCATGTAGGATTTACCGCAGGTCGCAATGCCCAGCCTTGCGTTCGCGCCATCCATGGTCACGCTGTCAATCCGGTTGGCGCGCGCAAATGCCTTCGCTGCTTCCAGCTTGGCATTGTGCAGGCGCGCCTCCTGATCGAGCGGCGCGTCCGGCCAGCGAATGTTCAGGCCGCCTTGCGGCAGAGTGAAGTCAGTGGGAATCACGGTGCGCACGCGTTCGGTGCTGACGTTCACCGAGGCGCTGGCGTCGACCGTGTCCTTCACGCACTTTAATCCGACCCAGCAGCCGGAGTAGCGCGACAGCGCCCAGCCGATCAAACCGTAATCCAGCAGTTCCTGCACCCCGGCGGGATTGAGGATCGGGATCATCGCGTCGACCATGGCGAATTCGCTCTGGTGCGCGGTGGTGGAGGATTCGCAGGTGTGGTCGTCGCCCATCAGACAGATCACACCGCCGTTGGCAGCCGAACCGGCCAGGTTGCCATGGCGCAGCGCATCGCCGGAGCGGTCGACGCCCGGTCCCTTGCCGTACCACAGCGCGAACACGCCGTCGTACTTGTTGTCGCCGCCGAAGTGCGCCTGCTGTGTTCCCCAGCAGGCAGTGGCGGCGAGCTCCTCATTCACGCCCGGCTGAAAAACGATATGGTGCGTCTTCAGGTGTTCCGCGGCGGCCCACAATTGCTGATCGATCTGGCCCAGCGGCGAGCCGCGGTAGCCCGTGATATAGCAGGCGGTATGCAGCCCGGCGGCGGCATCGCGCAAATGCTGCATCATCGGCAAGCGCACCAGCGCCTGCGTGCCGGTGATAAACACCCGGCCGTTCGCAACCGTGTACTTGTCGTCAAGCGATACGGGTTCAAATGACATTGAATGCAACCATTGCTGTGTCGAAAACCGGCTGCATCGGCACGCCGAAGAACCGGGCCCGTGTTCAGGGTTCAGCGCGTCCGTTTGTACACGTAATCCTCCCGCTCGCCCGCGCCGGCGCGCAGGCCGGGCGGAAGCGGCGGCCGCGTTGCATTGACTCCGGCATGCACATCCAAGGCCGCCTGGTCTGCCCAGCGTTCAAGCAGGGTCAGGCGATCCGGATTGACAACGCTTTGAAATACCTCGAACTGCTCGCATCCGGGTTCCTGCATAATCTGCACGCAGCGATCCTTGTATGCTTGCGCTAGTTCAGAGCCTTTGCCGGGCGCGGCGGTGATCGATACCACGAGTCGTATGGCCATGACAGCTCCTCAAAAGAAAACATGCTAACCTGAAACCGCGGGTGTCTGCCAATTCTGCAGCATTGGAACCAGGAGATTGTGACCATGACAAGTCGAGCCGCGTTCGATCCGCAGGGGGTGATTCCCGCCTGTGTGTTGCCCTTTCATCCCGACCTCAGCATCAATGAAAAGTCCTTTCGCAAACATTTGCGCGATGTGACGTCCGTGCCAGACTTGTCGGCGATCGCCATCAACTCCCACGCCTCGGAAGTCGCCTCGTGCGATCTGGATGAGCAGGAGCGCGTGCTGGCCGCCGCCATGGACGAAGTCGGCAGCCGCATGCCGCTGGTGCACGGGGTGTACGCCGACGGCAGTCTGCAAGCGGCACGCATCGCGCGCATGGCGCAGCGCGGCGGCGCCGCCTGCCTGCTGGTGTTCCCGCCGGGACCGCTCGCGCTCGGCTCCCAGTCCAGACCGGAGATGGTCATTACCCATTTCAAAACGATTGCCGATGCCTCGGATCTGCCGATCATCTGTTTCCAGTATCCGCTGGTCAGCGCACTGGGCTACCCCGTTGACACGCTGGTGCAACTGCTGGACGCCGTGCCGTCGATACGCGCGATCAAGGATTGGTGCAATAACGTGATGCAGCACGAGCGGCAGATCCGCATGCTGCAATCGCGCGCGCGGCCGGTGCATGTTCTGTCGACGCACAGTTCGTGGCTTTACAGTTCGCTGGTGCTGGGATGCCATGGCCTGTTGTCCGGATCCGGCAGCGTGATCGCCGATCTGCAATGCGCCTTGTTCAAGGCCGTGCAGGCCGACGACATGAAGCGCGCACGACGGCTCAACGATCGCATCTATCCGCTGGCACAGGCGTTTTATGCCGATCCATTCGCGGACATGCACAACCGGATGAAGGAAGCGCTGGTGCTGCTGGGCCGCATCCCTTGCGCGGCCGTGCGGCCGCCGCTGGTCAAGCTTGGCGCGGCAGAAATTGCGCGCATTCGGCAAGCGCTTGACGACGCGCGGGTGTTGCCGGAAGGCGCGCCGGCGCTGGCGGCCTGAGTGGGCTTCAGCCTGTCGGGTTTCAATCAGCGCGCGATGCCGCTTGCGCCGGGCGGCACGTCGTAGAACGCAAGTGTCATCGAAGTGCTGCTGTAGTTGCCCATCAGCACAATCACATCGGTTATGCCCACATGGCCCAGGGCCTCGACTGCGCGGTCATAGAGTTCCTGCGACACCCAGCGGGCACTGGTGAGGCAGATTCCCATTTCATAGACAATCTGCTCCCGCACGTCGTCGAACGAGGTGGGCAAACCCGAAAGTATGGCCTCAACTTTGTCGGCAGGCAGTCCGCCGGCCTTGGCGGCGCGTTCGTGAGACTGAGCCACATAACCCGAATGCCATTTGCTGGCGACGATGCAGACGGCGATCTCGCGCTCGCGTTCACTGAGCGAAAAGCCCTTGCGCATGTGCGCCCCGAGCGGCCCGATTACCTTCGCCAGCCGCGGGTTGTGCACATATATTTTGTTGGGGCCCGGCAAGCGGCCGCGGGTTTCGAGCAATGAGCGATAGCCGTCCTGCTGTTCCGGCGTCATCTCGTCATAGGGTATTTCGGCGTAGCGTCCAAAGGTGGGGTCTGCGGCCATGGGCTGTCTCCTGTGCGCAAGCGCGTCCTGGCCCATAATGTAACCGGATTTCCGGCGCGATAACCGGCTACGGTTACGGCGCGACTCGCTTGTTGCACCGGGGTGCATGGCATAGAATCCCTGACATTCCTCCAACACGTCCTTTGTAGTCCATCCATGGATATGCCATCGACTACCCCGCCTCTGCTGCTGCAGGGCATCAAAGTGCTGACACTGGAGCAGGTACACGCTTTACCGTGGGGCACGGCCTTTCTCGCCGATCTGGGTGCGCAGGTGATCCGTATCGAAAGTGTGGCGCATTTCCAGGATCGTAGAGCGGGACCGTTTCCGAATGGCAAACCCGGCGCGGAGTGGTGGAACGAAGGCGGGAATCTCGCGTATTTCGGTACGCGCAACAAGCAAAGCCTGTGTCTGGATGTGACGCATCCCGCCGGCAAGGAAATTTTTCTCAAGCTGGTCAAGCAGTGCGATGTGGTGACGGATAACTTTCGGCCGGGTACCATGCGCCGATTTGGGTTTGACCACGAAAGCCTGGCTCAGGTTAATCCGCGCATTATTACGCTGAGCAGCACGGCCTATGGCCATACGGGCCCCTGGAGCAAAGCAGGTTCGCGC
The DNA here is from genome assembly GCA_902825845.1 of uncultured beta proteobacterium. GTDB lineage: Bacteria > Pseudomonadota > Gammaproteobacteria > Burkholderiales > SG8-41 > UBA5216. The sequence goes on along the minus strand of CADECM010000100.1, from coordinate 2,368 downwards.
GCGCGAACGGTGGACGCCGTTTGCGGCATGTCCTATCTGACAGGCTACGAAGGCGGGCCGTCGTTGCGGGCGAGCAACAATTACATGGATCACTCGACCGGCAACAATGTCGCTTATGCGCTGCTGCTTGCGCTGTATCGGCGCAACAAGACCGGCAAGGGGATGCGCATCGACCTGAGCATGCAGGAAACCGGTGTTTCCTGTATCGGGCCCGCCATTCTGGAAACGCAACGCGGTATCGGGCGCCCGAGACTGGGCTGCGGGCATTTGTGGAAGTCTCCGCACAACGTCTATCCCTGCGTGGGGAGCGACCGCTGGATCGCCATTGCGGTGGCCAGCGACGCGGAGTGGACGGCGTTGAAGCAGGTGATGGGTGATCCCGTATGGGCGCAGAATGACAAATTCGCTCAAGTTCAAGGCCGCTGGCACCATCGCCACGAGCTGGATCGGAAGCTGGCCGAGTGGACGTCGACACAGAATGACATCAAGCTCGCGGCGCAATTGCAGGCGCAGGGTGTGTGCGCGGGTGCGGTGTTGACCGCGGCGGCTCTGGTCAAGGATCCGCATCTTGCAGAACGTGGCTTTCTCCAAAGTTACGAGCGTGCGGACACGCCGTCGGTGGGGCCGCGAACCTATGCGGGTCGCCCGTTTCGCGTTCCAGGCATGCCCATGGCGATCCGCCATGCCGCCGGCCTCGGCGAGCACAATGAGGTTGTGCTGCGCGATGTGGCCGGCTTGTCGCCGGCCGAGATCGCTGCGCTGCAGGAACAGGGCGTCGTAGCAAACAAGCCGCGGCCCGAAGAAAAAGCGCCCTGAGTCAGCCGCGCCATGGTGGTGCATGATGGTTTGCGCTGTCTGTCATGTCTGTTGCAGATTGAAAGCCGGGAGGCTGCGGTCGGACCGCGATGGAGAATGGTATGGACGGAATTCTTTCCGAGATCAAAGTACTGGAGCTGACCAACGCGCCGTCAGGGGCATTTTGCGCGAAGTTATTGGCCGATCAAGGCGCCGACACCATCAAGGTGGAGCCGCCGGCGTGGGGCGATCAGGCGCGCCACGAACCGCCGTTCATCGGTGGCGAGCCTGACCCCGAGCGCAGCACCACATTCCTTGCACTGAACACCAACAAGCGCGGCGTAACGCTGGATGTGGCGCAGGCCGAAGGCAGGGCGCTATTGCTGCAGCTGGCGGCGGCGGCGGATGTGATCATCGAAAGCTTCACGCCCGGCCGCATGGCCGAACTGGGACTCGGCTATGAAACGCTGAAAGCGCAACATGCCAGCCTCATTCTGCTTTCCATATCCCATTTCGGGCAAAACGGCCCGTATGCCGCGTTCAAGGGAGACGATCTTATTGCGCAGGCGATGGGCGGGTATCTCTATGCGGTTACCGGCTCCGCCAACCGCCCGCCGATGGGCAGCGCGTTGCAGCAGATGGAACTGACGGCGGGCCGCAACGGCGTGATCGCGATCATGGCGGCCCTGTTGCGCCGCGAACAAACGGGCGAGGGCACCCACATCGATGTGTCGGTGATGGAAGCGGCCATTGCGACGCCGTCCGGTCTGATTCACCCGTACAGTTTCACGGGACGCAACCCGCGGCGCGGCAGTGGCGACACCAATGTGATGGACGGTATGCACCTGCCCACCCGCGACGGTGAAGTGACTCTGACCACTGCGGGCACCGGCGGCCGGCCGATGGAGGTGTGGTCGGAATTCCTCGGGGAGCCGCGCTTGCTCGACCCCAAGTTTGCCACGCGTTTGTCACGCCAGGAAAACTGGGAGGAACTGCGTGATCTGGTGGCGCCCAAATTGGCACAATGGAAGAACCTTGACCTGATGCGCGAGACCATGGCACGCGGCCTTGTGATCGGGCTGGTGCAAAGCCCGCAGCAGGTTGTGGAGTCGCCGCACCTTGATGCGCGCGGCTATTTTGTCGAGCTGACGCATGTGGAGGCGGGCACACTGAAATATCCCGGCCCGGGCTTTCTGTTCGATGGCGACAATCCGATGCGGAACACGCGCGCGGCGCCGCGGCTGGGCGAACACAATGCTGAAATCTATTGCGACCGCCTAGGCCTCACGCGTGAAACGCTCGGGCAGTTACGTGCGGCGCGCATTATCTAGAACTCATTTCACAAATATTCGCGTGCTGCGTTGTGGTCCAAATCGGTGGTGGCGCGAAGAACGGGGAAGCTCATACCGCAAGTATGAGCAACGAGTCCGACAAAGCCAGCACCGATTTTGACCACAACCCTTCGGGACGGAGCCCTGTGGGCGCGCTGCTTGGTCGGCCAAGCTTGCTATATTCGCCATATTGCTGCGCTTGTCCTTCGCGCATCGTGCCCACAGGACCCCCGTCGCACACG
>CADECM010000099.1 GCA_902825845.1 uncultured beta proteobacterium | reverse complement strand
TTGCAGTGGCATATGTGGATCGCCGCTGGGACAGCGATACCGAATTGACGCTTGACGAATGCAACGCGCTGGCGGCACTCCACCGCCTTCATGTGCGCGGCCTTCATTTGCACCGCATCTTCGACAAACACAAATTTGGCGAAGTGGTAACACAGCGCCGCGCGATTCCAGTGTTCGCCGGCCGTAAGGCAGTGGCCCGCCGCGTGGGCATCATGACCCAGGTGCTCGTGCACGGCCGCGCGCCGACACCATGCCGCGCACCAGTCGCTCCAGTGCGCCACACCGGCGGTGACTTCCTGAAAATCCGTAAGGGGCACGCCGTTCGATACGAAGCGCGGCGCCCAGTGATGGACAGCGGCTTCCACCCGTGAATCGGGCATGTGTTGTTCCTCCGCCTTATTCGCCGGCTTCGCGCAGGTACTGCAAATCCAGGTATCGCGACGGGCTGCCTTTGGGCGCGGCGAATTGTTCGGCGACCCACACCAGATCCACCACCTGCTGCAAACCATCTTCGCTGATCTGCGGGCGCGGCCGGCTGAAGATCTGCTGCAGCGCGCGCCCCGCCATGTCGGCGGGCATGTTCAGCCGTGCCGGCAGCAGCGCAATGGCGACATCGCGATTCGCCGGATCGCCGAGCCAGGCATAGGCACGGTTGAAACCGCGGATGAACGCAACCAGTTCGGCGCGGTGGTCGTGCGCCCACGCGCGCCGGGTTGCCGCAATCGGGCCCGGATAGGTCGGGAAAAACTCGCCCGAGGTGCCGAGGCTTTTCAAACCCGCGGCAATGAGGTTGCGGTCGAACGGCGGATTGATAAAGCACGCCGCACCGTCGCCGTTCTTCATCGCATCGAACCGTTCCTGCGAACCGCCGACGTTGATGAAGCGGGTATCTTCTTGCGCGAGGCCGTGGCGCTCGAACAGTTTTTTCAGCATCAGCGAATAGCCGGTTCGCGCGTCGTCGACGACGATGTTGCGGCCCTTGAGATCGCGGATCTGGTTGATCTGCGCGGACACGATCAGCGACAGTTCCGGCGCGTGTGATTGGCCCATGAAGATAAACAGGTCCGCGCCCTGCTCCACGCCACGCACAATGTGATCGACCTGCTGGAAGCCGATATCAAAGTCGCCTTTTTTCAGCGCGTTCATCTGCTGTATCGACGAGCCGGTCACGGTGATGTCCACCGCCGCGCCGCCGCTGTTCCAGAAATCCAGCGCCTGCGCGGCGTACACCGGCCAGGTGTTGACGCCTTCAGAAATCAATGCGAGTTTGATCATGGTATTGGAGGATAGCATTTGCGCGCGGCGATACCCCGCGCCATCACGCCACGGACAGCGTGCGGCCGGTATCCGACGCCTGCTGGATAAGGTCGATGAAGCGATGCAGCTCCACTGCGGTGTCAAAGGTGGGCAGGCGGTTGTTGCCGGTGCGGATCGCTTCGGCGAACAGCGCGTACATCTGCCCCACGTTGAACGGATCGCCACGGGGGAAGCTGTCGGGGACGTAAGTCAGGCGCTGCGGCAGCTCCATATCCTGCAGCGCGTGGCTGTGGCGCGCACCCTGCAGGCGCAGCATGTCCCCGCGCTGCGATGACACGTTGCCGGTGGCCACCAGCGTGCCTTCGCGGCCGAAAATCTCCATGCGAAAGCCGCCGCCGGCCCATGGCACCGCGCCGACATGCACCGACGCCACCGCTCCGCGCGCCAGTTGTCCGCTGACCAGCACATTGTCTGGTGACGTCACATCCACCATCTGCCGCGTGTCGGTTTCAAACCATTGCCGCGCTTGCGTGGTGACCATGCAGGCCACGCGCGCGAAATCGCCCACCACAAAACGTAACGCATCAATCACGTGGCCGTTGGCAATGGTGAGCGTGTTCGCGCCGAGGCTGGCATCGCGCTGCCAGGTGCGGCTGGAGGGCCGCTCCAGTGTGCCGTCGCGCATGGTGGTGACGTGGCACGCCAACACCTCACCGACATAGCCAGCTTCGATCTGCTCCTTCATGTAGACCAGCGCCGGGCTGACCCGTGATTGCAGACCGGTCGCGGTCTGCACGCCCTTGGCCCGCGCCAGCGCCGTCAGCTCGACCGCCTCGGCGGTAGTGCGCCCCAGCGGCCACTCAGTGTAGACATGCTTGCCGGCCTCGATCGCCGCCTTGGTCGGCTCGTAGTGCGATGGCACCCGCACCACCACCGCCACCGCGTCAATCTCCGGCGACGCCACCATGGCGTGAAAATCGTGAAAAGCGAGCTTCGCGCCAAACGCAACGCGCGCCGCCTCGGCGCTTTCCGGGCGGCTGGTGCAGACTGCCGTCAGCTCGACGTCGGGGCTTGCAAGCAACGCGGGAAAGTGCGACTGGGAGGCCCAGGTCGAACTGGGATTGGCACCCACGAATCCCAACCTTATCTTGTTTGCCATGCCGCATGCTCCTGAAGATGACGATGCCGCGCATTATCCTGGAAACGGCAGTCGACCGGGGTTTACGCTTGCAAGCACTTGATTTACGCGCGCGCCCTCATAGGTACCGTCACCGATCACGGTTACCACCAGGGCGCTGCGCGGTGGATCGCAAGATTCCGGCAGCCCCGGTTATCCATCGAGGCGGCAGTGCTTCCCACCCCACCGCCCCTTATGCCACGCTACAGTCCCGCCGGTTGCTGTGTCCGGGATAGCGTGACATGCAGGCGTGCTCATCTGCGTGTACGGGGCCCGAACGCGCAGCGACAGAACACGCGGGGGCCGTCTCTGCGGCGCGAATGCGGCAAGGGCGCGGCGTGTTTATGCCGCACAAGTCATAAATTAAAATAAAATCAAATAATACAAAAAGTTACAGTGTTATTGCAAAGTAGCACTAGAATTGTTGCGGTTATGTGACAGCATACGCGCATCGCAGTTGACAAATTCCCCAATGGAATCAGAGGCCAATCTCATCCCCACCTAAGAGATATGTTATAAATACTTGATTTTAAACAATTAAATTGTATCGGACACATACCCATCGCATCCACATTTTTTGTGGATAACCTTGTGCAAAAGCAATACTGCCGCCGGCTAAACCCCGACTCTGCCTGCTTTTTTCTGGACCGCTTAACATTTGTGCACTCGATCCACGGAGCTCGCAACGCACGCCGTCAGTGTGGAGGCATGGTCGTAAAATCCGCCGCGGCTGCGGTCAATGCGGCATAGTCGGTCTTGCCATTGCTCAATCGCGGCAGGTCGTTCACATATTGCATGCAGCGCGCGGCTGCCAACGGCGACTGGCCACATTCGCGCGCCGCGCGCAGCAGCGCGGCGCGGTCCAGAGCGGCGTCCGTGGTAAACAGCAGGGTGCTCTCGCCCTGCGCCGGCACCTGCGTCAGAATTGCCGCGTGGTGGTGCTGTGGTGATGCGTGGAATGCCACGCGTTCCACGACGTCCAGCGAAATCATTTCACCCGCAACCTTGACAACGCGACGCGTGCGTCCGACCACCGACACAAAACCCTCGGCGTCGACCTCCACGATGTCGCCGGTATCGTGCCAGCCCGCGCCGGCGGCGGAACACGGCGGCACCAGCACGCCAGGCCGGTCGCGATACAGGTAGCCGCTCATCAGATTGGGGCCGCGCACATGCAATGCTCCGCCTGCGGCGACGCCGGATACCGGCAACACGCAAAATTCAAGCTGCGGCAAAAAACGCCCGACGGTAGTGGCCTTGAATGCCATCGGCGTGTTCAGCGCCATCGCCGGCCCGCATTCCGTGGCGCCATAGCCTTCGAGGACGCGCAACCCGAATTTCACAGACCACAGGCGCGCCACCTCGGCGTTGAGCTTTTCACCGCCGCAGATGACCTTGCGCAGCGATAGAAAGTCACCCGCCCGCGCCTGCCGCGCATAATGGCTGAGGAATGTGCTGGTGCCGAACAGATAGGTCGCGCCGCATTCGCCGACGAGGGTGGCAACCGCGCGATAGTGTAACGGCGACAAATACACGAACACCCGCGTGCCGGTGAGCAGGGGCATCAGGCTGCAGGCCACCAGCCCAAAGATGTGATACAGCGGCAAGGCACTGAAAAACTTGTCCTGCGGCCCGAAATCGATCACCGCCTGCAGTTGCCGCACGTTGGCCAGTATTGCCGCGTGCGACAACACAACGCCCTTGGGCGCGCCCTCCGAGCCGGAGGTAAATAGCACCACTGCCGCCTGCCGTGGGTCCACTTTGGCCACGACCGCGCGCGGCCGCCACTGGGCATAAGCCACCAGCCACAATTTGTCGCTCATCGTCAGCGACTGGCGCAACTCCTCCAGGTAAATTACCCGTGCATCCTGGAATAGCGACGCCACATCGCTCAGGCCGATGGCAGCCAGAAACTGGCGCGAGGTGACCAAGGTTCGCGCGCCCACCGTGACAAAGGCTTGTTGCATGCTTTGGACACCGCCACCGTAATTGAGCATGGCTGCGACGCGGCCATGTGCCGCAAGGCCCAGCACCAGGCCCACCGTGGTGCTGACGCTCGGCAGCAGGATGCCCACTGCCTCGCCGCCAGCCGTATCGCGCGACAGCACGCGCCCAAGCGCCAGAGCCACCTTGAGCAATTGCCCGTACGATTCCGGCTGCCGCCGCGTGTCCTCGATGATGCGCGTGCGGCGCCCATGGCAGCTGACCGCATCGACATAGGCATCGAACAGGCTTCCGGCCGCAGGCGTTGTGCTCGCCAGTTCCAGCATCAATGCGTGCAACGCTTTAGCCCGCATGCCGCGGCCGTTGGCGGCATGCGGTTGTCCGGCACCCGCAACACGCACAGGTTCGTGCACGGTGATGGTGATTTGCGGGAAAAACCGCTTCGGCCACGGGGCCGGCGTCGCGGCATGGCGCGAATACAGTGAGCCGCTGATACGCACCGGCACCACTTCCATTCCGCAACGCGCCACCAGCATGCCGGCCGCCTCGGTGGTGGGCATTACCGAGCCGGTAGTGGTAACGAGCCCCTGCGGAAAGATCACTGCGACGCCGCCGGCCTTTACGTGGCGCGGCACTTGTCTGAGGCCCATGGGGTGACCGCGTCGTATCGGACAACAGCGAATCCACCGCGACAGCCAGCGCGGCAGGCGCAAGGCATGCATCTCCGGCGTGGTTGCCACCAGCGGGTGACGCGGCAGGAATAATCCCAGCAGCACGCCGTCGAGCGCGGACTCGCAATGCGAGACCACCAGCCGTGGTCCGTGTTCCAGCACGCTTGCATCTCCCGCAATCCGAACGCGAAACACCACGCGCAGCATCCAGCGAATACACGCCCGCGCGATACGTGCACTGCGCGCGCAATCAGGATCGGCGTTTCGGGTTGGTGTGGACGGCAAGGTCAAAATTTATCGGCTTTTTCTCGCGGTGGAGCAATGCGTGCTGCGAATATCTGGCATCACTGATTTTGTCACACAGTTCCGACTGTAGCTTTATTACGACGCCTGCAATTTCGATTGCGCCTGTCCGCCACGGATCAATTATAACCCATTGTATTTAAACAGTTTTTTGTAAATCTACCAAAACAGCAGATTTGAGTTTCGAAATCAATTTTTGTCTAATCGGTAATAAGTCACAGGGTGAACAGCTACCGCTTGGTAACACTTCGCGCCAGTCACATCAGTCCACCTTCAGCCGGAGAAACGCAGGTGTCTTGACTGAGTGAAGATGAGCAGCGCGCCAATGCTTATTTGTCTTATCCCTTAACCAAATTTGTCAAGGAGCACAACATGGATATGCACGTACAGACAGCGATTCAGGAAGCCCGCCACCAACCGTTCATGCGCCAGTCGGGAGATCAGATTGAATATGAATTTTCCGATCAACTCCAAGTCCGTTTTGACAAGTCTACACGCGCAATCTGGTCACGCTGGTCCGCGAATCCAAGGCCCTGCTTCAATCCGCGCCTGCTTGCCGACATTCGCGGCTACTATACTTTCCTCGCGGAAAGCGGCGGCAAAATCGACTGCGAGGACGAGGCCGCGCCCATTGAATACGTCGTTCTTGCCTCGGACATGCCGGGCGTGTTCAATCTGGGCGGCGACCTCGATCTGTTCAAACAGTTGATTGCCGCGCAGGATCGTCCCGGCCTCATGCTCTATGGACGCGCCTGTATCGATGTGTTGTACCGCAACTACATCGGCCACGAACTGCCGGTGACCACGGTCTCGCTGGTGCAAGGTGAATGCCTCGGTGGTGGCTTCGAAGCCGCGCTGTCGAGCGATGTCATCATCGCCGAAAAAGGCGCGCGCTTCGGCTTCCCCGAAGTCCTGTTCAACCTGTTCCCCGGCATGGGCGCCTACAGCTTTCTTGACCGGAAAATTGGCGCCCGGGCCGCCGAACAGATAATCAGCAGCGGACGCATCTACAGTGCCCAGGAAATGCTCGATGCGGGCGTGGTTGACGCGCTCGCCGAAGACGGCGCGGGTGAAGACGGGGTCAACGCGCTGATCAAGCAGCGCAGCCGCAGCCGTAACGGCCTGGCGGCCCTTGCTGCGGTGAGACGCCGGGTCCACGGCATCACCTTTGAAGAACTGACGGACGTCGTGCAAATCTGGGTGGACGCGGCGCTGCGCCTGAACCTGCGGGATCTGAAACTCATGCAGCGGCTGGTTTCGCGTCAGAACGGGCTGGGCGAATCTTCCGTAATCCATTGATTTCCAATGCTTTAATCACTATGATTCGGCAACGGGCAGGCGCGCATGGTGGTTCAACGCTTGCACCAACACGACACAGCAACTGTGCAATATTGCCTCGCGGCCATTCAAGGCAAATCGCATACTGCGCCCGTAATCCGCATGACCGCTACAAACGACATGGCCAACAACGAATACACCATCCAGGAAGCTGCTGCACTGCTCGGTGTTCCGATTCCCAAGCTTCGCCGTTGGGATCAACAAGGCGTGTTGGTCGCGGTGCGTACTTCGGGTGGACATCGCCGCTACCCCAAAGACCTGGTGGATCAGATCGTCAGTGCCAGCGGCACCGACCAGAAAATGTCCCACGAACTGGCAGCGGTCAAGCGCACGCTGGCGGAGAAACGGCGCATCATTCAGTTGCTGCTCGAGAGCGAAGGACGCTATCGCGATCTGGTGGAAACATCGCACGACCTGATCTGGGCGACGGATTCGCAAGGCAGTTTCACCTATCTGAACAATGCCGCGCATGACATATTTGGCTTGGCGCCCGACGCCATGCTGGGCCGCTGCTTCTTTGATTTTGAAGTGGATTCCGTTCGCATCGCCAATCGCCGTTTCCTGTCGCAGCTCAAACGCGACGGCGAGATCAAGCACTACGTCACTCACCTGCGTTCAAGAAACGGCGAGGACCGCTGGATCGGCATCAATGCCCGCGTGACAGTCAGCGAGTCCAACGAGGTTCGCGGCATCCGCGGCACGGCGCGCGACATCACCGAAGCGCATGTGGCGCAACTGCGCATCGAACATCTGGCGATGCACGACGCGCTGACGGACCTGCCGAACCGCAACGCGCTGCACCGCACCCTTGAACGCGCGCTGGAATCCGGTGTGCCGGGCGCGCTGATGGTCATGAATTTCGACCACTTCAAATATGTGAATGACAATTTCGGCCACCACACCGGCGACCAGATCATGTCGGGTGTGAGCAGCGTCATGCGCGAAACCGTATTGCGCCATGACGGCGAGGTGTACCGCACCGGCGGCGATGAATTCGCGATTCACCTGCCCGCCGTTCAGCGCGCGGAAGCGATTCAGGTCGCGGAGCGGGTGCAGGCCGCCCTGCGGCACTACCGCCTGCAGGTCGCCGAGGGACGCATCGTCTCCAACATTTCGGCATCGATTGGCATCGGCATTTACCCCGTGCATGGCAACACGCTGCCCGCGCTGCTCTCCAATGTCGAAATCTCGATGCGGCAGGCCAAGGACATGGGACGCAGCCGCCATGCGGTCTTCGATCCCGAGTCAGGCGCATTGCGCAAGACGCACAAACGCATCCACTGGGCGAAAAAGCTGCGCGATGCCCTCGACCGCGACCAGATCGTCCTCTTTGCCCAACCCATCGTACGCCTCAGCGACTATAAAACCACGCACCATGAAGTTCTGTTGCGCATTCGCGATGAACATGGCGGCTACATCTCACCGGCCGTGTTCATGGATGTGGCGGAATCGACCGGCATCGTGAGGGAAATCGATCTGCGCGTGGTCGAAAAACTGCTGGCGCACATTACGCGCAGCGGCCTGGCGGGTGCCAAAGTCCGCTATTTCATTAATCTCTCCGGCATATCGATGTCCAGCCAGGATTGGGTTGACCGTTTTATGGCGCTACTCGCCAAAAGCGACGTGCACCCCAATCAACTGGGCTTTGAAATCACCGAGACCGCCGCCCTGTCGGACGTCGAAGTCGCCATGAAATTCATCCGCCGCCTCAGGGCCATCGGTTGCCGCATCGCGCTGGACGATTTTGGATCCGGCTTCAGTTCGTTCTACTACCTGCGCCAATTCGATGTCGATTACGTCAAAATCGATGGCAGCTTCATCCGAGATCTGGCTGACGACAACGGCAGCCGCCTGTTCGTCAAGGCCCTGAACGACGTCGCGCAAGGCATGAAAAAACAGGTCATCGCCGAATGGGTGGAAAGCGCCGCGGCAGTCGAAATGCTCGTCGGCATGGGGACGCAATACGCCCAGGGCTACTACTTCCACAAACCCAAGCTGCTCGAGGCGCCGGATATTACGGCAGACCAACGTCTGCTGGTTTCATCCGCGGCATAGCCCGGACGGCAGGCCTGAGCGCGCCGGTCACTTGCGAAAGGACGGCGGCGCCCTACCACAGACCCGCAAGAATTTTTTCGGCCCAAAGCAAGCCGGTCACCGCCTTGGCTTCGGTAATGCGGCCGTTGCGAATCCACTTCATCGCTTCGGCAACCGGCACATGCAGCACTTCGATGAATTCGTCTTCATCGCGCTGGTGGCCCACCGTAGTCAACCCGCGCGCCAGATACAGTTCGATGCGTTCGTTGGCGTAGCCGATGGCAGGATGCAACGTGGTCAGATGACGCCATTCATCCGCGATATAGCCGCATTCTTCCCGCAGCTCACGCTGCGCAGTTGCCAGCGGCGCCTCGCCCGGATCGATCTTGCCGGCGGGCAACTCGATAAAATGGCGGTCCAGCGGATAGCGATACTGTCGTTCCAGCACGATCGTTCGATCGTCGGCCAGGGCGATAATCATCGCAGCGCCCGGGTGCAGCACATATTCGCGTGTCGTTTCGTGGCCGTTGGGAAGGCGTACCTGGTCTGATTTGACATGCAGCAGCCGGCCCTGGAAAACCGTCTGTGAACGCAGCTGCTGTTCGCTGAAATCCTCTTCGGTCAATGCAGAATCTCCTGCCGCGACGGCCAGGTCACGTCGGTACGCTAGAGGGAAGCAATGATGGCGCTGACGCACAAGGCGAGCAGCGGCTGCGGGAAAATGCCAAAAGCCAGAACGGCGATACCGTTCACCGACAGCAGCACCTGCACATCGGCGCGCGGGACAATGGGGGCGGCATCCTGCGCATCATCAAAATACATCAACTTGACAACGCGCAGATAGTAGAAGGCACCGATCAGCGAGAAGATGACCGCGATTACGGCCAGCCATGCATGGCCGGCTTCCACGATGGCCTGCAGAACCGCAAACTTGGCGTAAAAGCCGACCGTGGGCGGAACGCCCGCCATCGAGAACATCAACAGAAGCATCAGGAACGCGTACCACGGTCTGCGCTGGTTGAGGCCCTTAAAATCGTCGAGATTTTCCGCTTCGAAGTTGCGGCGCGACAACAGCAGGATCATGCCGAACGCGCCCAGGCTCATCAGCACGTAAACGATGACGTAAAACATGCCGGAGGCGTAGCCGTTGAGCCCGCCAGCGAGGATGCCGATCAGCAGGAAGCCCATGTGCGATATCGTCGAATACGCGAGCATGCGCTTCAGGTTGGTCTGCGCGATGGCCGTGATGTTGCCGACGATCAGCGATAATACTGCCATCACCGCCAGCATCTGCTGCCAGTGGCCCTGGATTTCCTCGGTGCCCAGCGCCTGCACCAGCAGCCGGATGACAAAGGCAAATGCCGCAAGCTTGGGCACCGTGCCGATAAACAGCGTAACCGCCGTGGGCGCGCCGTGATAGACGTCGGGCAGCCACATGTGAAACGGCGCCGCGCCCAGTTTGAAGCCGATGCCCGCCACCAGGAATACCAGGCCGAACACCAGCACCACGTTTTTCGCGCCGTCGTCGGCGATCAGCGCCGCAATGCGCGTGATTTCCAGCGAGCCGGCTGCTCCGTATACCATGGACATGCCGTAGAGCAGCATGCCGGATGCGAGCGCGCCCAGCACAAAGTACTTCATGGCCGCTTCCGTGGCCTGCGCGGAATCGCGCTGCAGCGCGACCATCGCGTAGAGCGACAGGCTCAGCAATTCCAGTCCCAGATATAGCGTCAGCAGATGGTTGGCCGAGATCATTACCATCAGGCCCAGGGTGGCAAACAGTACCAGAGCGAAAAATTCCCCGCGGAACATGCCGCGCAGGGTGATGTACTCGCGCGCATACACCAGGATTGTCATCACCACGAAATAGGTGGTCAGCTTAAGTACGTCCGCCATCAGGTCGCCGACAAACATGCCGCTGAAGGTATGCGTGGGGTCGTCGTTGGCCGAAAACCAGGTGATCACCGCGCATCCGGCCAGCGTCAGCTGCGTGAGCATGTGGGTAATCCCGCGATTTTCGTCGCGCACGAACAGGTCGGCGATCAGAATCACGCACGCCATTGCCAGCAGGAAAATCTCGGCATGGGCGGGCCACAGGGGCAGGATGTATTGCATTGCTATTCCGTCGTTGTCGCCGCTATTCCGGCAGCTTGCTGTTCGACACATGCGCCAGGATATCGCCCACCGCGGTGTGCATCACCTCGGCGACCGGATCCGGCCATACGCCCATAACCAGCACCGCCACTGCCAGCACGCCGAGCACCATGAACTCGCGCAGGTTGATATCCTTCAGTTCCGCCACGTGGCGATTGGCAACGGCGCCGAATATCACCCTCTTGTACATCCACAGCGTGTAGGCCGCGCCGAAAATCAGCGTGGTCGCGGCAAGGAATGCGAACCAGAAATTGGACTGCATCGCGCCCAGGATTACGGTGAATTCACCCACGAATCCGCTGGTCCCCGGCAAGCCCGCGTTGGCCATGGCGAACAACATGAAAAAGGCCGCAAACACCGGCATGGTATTGACCACGCCCCCGTAATCGCCGATCGCGCGCGTGTGCATGCGGTCGTAGAGCACGCCGACGCACAGGAACAGCGCGCCCGAGATGAAGCCGTGGGAAATCATCTGGATCACCGCGCCTTCCATGCCTTGGGCGTTGAAAATAAACAGCCCCAGCGTCACGAAACCCATGTGCGAAATCGATGAGTAGGCAATCAGTTTTTTCATATCCGTCTGCACCAGCGCCACCAGACCGATATACACCACCGCCACCAGCGACAGGAAGATCATGAAACCCGCCAGCGCGTGGCTGGCGTCCGGCACGATCGGCAGCGACAACCGCAGGAAGCCATAGCCGCCCAGCTTGAGCATGATGGCGGCCAGCACCACCGAACCGCCGGTGGGCGCTTCGACGTGCGCATCGGGCAGCCAGGTGTGCACCGGCCACATCGGCACCTTGACCGCAAACGCCATGAAGAAGGCAAAAAAGATCAGCACCTGCGCCGTGAGCGTGAGCGGCGTGTCGTAAAAGTCCAGCAGCGAAAAACTGCCGTTCGACGCAAAATACAAGTAAATCAGCGCCACCAGCGACAGCAGCGAACCCAGCAGCGTGTACAAGAAAAACTTCATCGAAGCGTATACCCGACGCGCGCCGCCCCAGATGCCGATGATGATGAACATCGGAATCAGCGTGGATTCGAAGAACACGTAAAACAGCAGCGCGTCCAGCGCGCAAAACACGCCGTTCATCAATCCGGACAGGATCAGGAATGACGCCATGTACTGCGCCACGCGCTTCTGAATGATCTCCCAGCCAGCGACCACCACGATGACGGTGGTGAAGCTGTTGAGCAGGATCAGCAGCAGCGATATGCCGTCGATACCCAGGTGGTAGTTGACGTTGAGCGTTTCTATCCACTCGAGTTTCTGGACGTACTGAAAGCCGCCGAGCGCGGGACTGAAGCCCATGTATAACGGGAGCGTAACCAGCAGGCCGAGCACTGCGCCGATCAGCGCCAGTACGCGCGCCATATGCGCATTGCGATCGGAACCGGTGGCCAGCACCAGTACCCCAAAGCCAATCGGCACCCAGATCGCAAGGCTCAGCAGCGGCAGCGAGTACATTTATAAGTATTTGTTTTTAAACGATTTTATGAAGCAAGCGACCACAACGTCAGCGACAGCAACAACACGATGCCGAAGATCATGGCAAAGGCGTAGTTGTAGATATAACCGGACTGCAGTTTGCGAATGACCGTCGACAACCAGCCCACGACCTTGGCCGAGCCGTTGACAATCAGGCCATCGATTACCGTGACATCGCCCCCCTGCCACAGCCCCGCGCCCAGCTTGCGCGCGCCACCGGCAAAGAACCAGTCGTTGAACCGGTCAAAACCGTATTTGTCCATCAGAACGGTCACCACCCTGCCCCACTTCGCGCGCAACACGGCGGGTAAGGTGGGCTGCAGGATGTAGATGTAAAACGCCGCCGCCGCGCCTGCCAGCGCCAGCCAGAATGGCAGTGTCGTAATGGCGTGCGTGACCATGGGCACCACGCCGTGAAATTCATGCCGCAGCGTGGCGATCGCGGGATGCGACTGTGCCACCGTAATGGCATTGCCAAAATGATCGCCAAACACGAAATTCCCGATGATCCATCCGGCGCACACCGACGGAATGGCCAGCATGATCAGCGGGAACCACACCACGAACGGCGATTCATGCGGTTTGTGCGCGTGGCTGTCCTGGTGATGATCGTCGTGCGCATCGTGGCCATCCGCGTGATGATTGTCATGCGCGCGTTCCGCTTCGCACGCCTTCACATCGGGATGATCGGGATCGGCGAAACGTTCCTTGCCGTGAAAGGTGTAGAAAATGAGGCGGAAGGAATAAAAGCCGCCGACCAGCACGCCCGCCACCGCCAGCACATGGGCAATGCCGGCACCCGCCAACGGGGAGGCGTGTAACGCTTCAATGATTGTATCCTTGGAAAAGAAGCCCGCAAACGGTGGCAATCCCGCGTTGGCGAGCGCGCCGATCAACATTGTCAGGTAGGTTATCGGCATGTATTTCGCCAACCCGCCCATCTTGCGCATATCCTGCTCGTGGTGCATGGCGATAATTACCGAACCCGCGCCGAGAAACAGCACCGCCTTGAAAAAGGCGTGCGTGAACAGGTGAAAAATCGCCGCCGAGTATGCCGAAGCGCCCAGCGCCATGGTCATATAGCCCAGCTGCGACAGCGTGGAATAGGCCACCACGCGCTTGATGTCGTATTGCACGGTCGCGATCAGCGCCATGAAAAACGCCGTAATCGCGCCGATCAGCATCACGAACGTGAGCGCCGTATCGGACAGTTCGAACAGCGGCGACATGCGTGCCACCATGAAGATGCCGGCCGTAACCATAGTTGCAGCATGGATCAGCGCGGAAATCGGGGTCGGACCTTCCATCGAATCCGGCAGCCACACGTGCAGCGGAAACTGCGCCGATTTTCCCATGGCGCCGATAAACAGCAATATGCAGATCACCGTCATCAGCGACCATGCCACGCCGGGTATGAGTTCGATGGTATTGGCCGACAGGCTCGCGGCATTGCCAAATACCGTCGCGTAATCCAAGGTACCGAAGTACATCAGCACCAGCGCAATGCCCAGCAGGAACCCGAAATCTCCGACACGATTAACCAGAAATGCTTTGAGATTGGCGTAGATGGCCGTCGGCCGCGTGTACCAGAAACCGATCAACAGGTATGACACCAGTCCCACCGCCTCCCAGCCGAAGAACAACTGCAGAAAGTTGTTGCTCATGACCAGCATCAGCATCGCAAAGGTGAACAGCGATATGTAGCTGAAAAAACGCTTGTAGCCGGGATCGTCCGCCATGTAACCGATGGTGTAGATATGAACCATCAGCGACACGAACGACACCACGATCATCATGGTTGCGGACAACGGATCGATCAGGAAACCGATTTCAAAACGGGTATTGCCCGACACCATCCAGGTATACAGCGCGCCATTGAAATGGTGGCCCAGCATCACGTCCTGATACACCAGGACGGAAGCCGCCACGCACACCAGCATGCCGAGAATGGTGATGCAGTGGACCGCGCGGCGCGACAGCGCCCATCCGCCAAGACCGGCGGCAATGGCGCCGGCGAGCGGTGCCAGCGGTACCAGCAGATACAGTTTTTGCATGTCGCTCATGGCCGCGGACGCAGACGACAAGGCCGATGACCGGCTGCGCGGCAAACGCCGGCCTGGTGCCGGGCGGCCGCATGCAACATCCAGTAGGCATTGGCAGACACGCGTCGCTACCCTTTCAGACTGTCGAGATCCTCGACATTTATGGTGTTCAGATTGCGGAACAGCACCACCAGAATCGCCAAACCGATGGCCGACTCTGCCGCGGCGACCGTGAGGATGAAAAACACAAAAATCTGTCCCGCCGGATCATTCAGGTAATGCGAAAAGGCGACGAAGTTCATGTTGACGGCAAGCAGCATCAGTTCAATCGCCATCAACAGGATGATCACGTTTTTGCGGTTCAAGAAAATACCGATGACCGACACCGCGAACAGGATGGCGCCCAGCACCAGGTAATGGGATAGCGGGATCATGCCTGCCTGCCCTCCTTGCCGTCTCCGGCGTCACGCGTCCTGCCATCCGGGCGATCTTCGCTGGCCATGGTCACGATGCGCACGCGGTCCTTGCGCCGGACCCCGATCTGGGCGGCAGGATCGATATAGCGGGACTGCTTGCGCTTGCGCAGGGTCAGCGCGATGGCCGCGACGATCGCAACCAGCAGGATCACAGCGGCGATTTCAAACGCATACACGTACTCGGTATAAACCAGCAGTCCCAGTTCCTTGGTATTGCTGTAGCCTGCCGGCAGATCCGGCGGCAGTGCAGTGTCGCCAAAACCGCTGCTGCGACTGAGCAGAATCACGCTCATTTCCACCACCAGCAGCAGCGCGACCACGCCACCCAGCGGCAGATAGCGCCAGAATCCTTCGCGCAGTCTGGCGAGGTTGATGTCGAGCATCATGACCACGAACAGGAACAACACCATCACTGCACCGACATACACCAGCACCAGCGCAATGGCGAGAAACTCGGCTTGCAGCAGCAGCCACAGGCCCGACGAGGTAAAGAAGGCGAGCACCAGCAGCAAGGCGGCGTGCACCGGATTGCGCGCAGTAATCACGCCCACGGCCGATATCACCAGCACGCTGGACAAAAAATAGAAGATAAAGGATTGGAAGGTCATTATTTGTCTTGTGAAGGCGTGAGGGTGCGAAGGCGTGAAGGCGGTACTTCGGTCACCGTGTCATCTTGCATTTGCGCCTTCACCCCTTCACTCCTTCACCGCTTCACGCCGTTCAACGATACCGCGCATCGGCGGCGCGATCCCTGGCGATTTGTTCTTCATAAACGTCCCCGATCGACAGCAGCATCGGCTTGGTGTAGATCAGATCGCCGCGTTTTTCGCCGTGATACTCAAAAATGCGCGTTTCCACGATGGAGTCCACCGGACACGATTCCTCGCAGAACCCGCAGAAGATGCACTTGGTGAGATCGATGTCGTAGCGCGAGGTGCGGCGCGTGCCGTCATCGCGCTGCTCGGATTCGATGGTGATCGCCAGCGCCGGACAGACCGCTTCGCACAGCTTGCAGGCGATGCAGCGTTCCTCGCCGTTGGGATAACGGCGCAGCGCGTGCAGGCCGCGAAAGCGCCCGCTCTGCGGCGTCTTTTCCTCGGGAAACTGCACCGTGATCTTGCGCGCAAACATGTAGCGGCCGGTGAGCATCATGCCCTTCACCAGTTCGTACAACAGGAAGGTGCGGAAAAAACCGCGCAGCTTGTCGATCATGATTTCCACCACACCCACAACGGCGTCTGCATCCACGCGCCGAGCACGAGGATCCACACCAGGGTCACCGGAATGAACACTTTCCAGCCCAGACGCATGATCTGGTCATAGCGGTAGCGCGGGAACGTGGCGCGAAACCACAGGAAACTGGACACCACCACAAAGGTCTTGGCCAGCAGCCACAGAAAACTCGACTTGCCCAGCACACCCCAGTGTTCGGGAAACGGCGATAACCAGCCGCCCAGGAACATCAGCGCACACAGCAGGGACACCAGGATCATGTTGGCGTATTCAGCCAGAAAAAACACGGCAAAGGTCATGCCGGAATACTCGACGTGAAAGCCGGCGACGATTTCCGATTCGCCTTCCGCGACGTCGAACGGCGCGCGATTGGTTTCCGCCACGCCGGCGATCAGGTAGGTCAGGAACAGGGGGAACAACGGGATGAAGAACCAGCCAAATACGCCATAAGGGCTGCTCTGCCCGTTGACGATATCCACCAGATTCAGGCTCTGCGCCGCCATCAGCACGCCCACCAGCGCAAAACCCATCGCGATTTCGTACGACACGATCTGCGCCGCGGAACGCATGGCACCGAGGAACGCGTATTTGGAGTTTGACGCCCAACCCGCGATGATCACGCCGTAAACACCCATCGAGGTAATCGCCATGATGTACAGCAGGCTGGCGTCGATATTGGCCAGCACCATTTCCGGATCGAATGGCACCACCGCCCACGCCGCCAATGCCGGCATGATCGCCATCAGCGGCGCAATGACAAACAGCAGCTTGTTGGATCCCGACGGGACAATGATTTCCTTGACCAGCAGCTTCAGGCCGTCGGCAATCGGCTGCAGCAAGCCTTTGGGGCCGACGCGGTTCGGACCCAGCCGCAACTGGATCCAGCCGATTACCTTGCGCTCCCACAACGTGAGGTAGGCAACACTCAGCATCAACGGCACCACAATACAGACGATCAGCAGCAGCGTCTTCACGCCATACATGATGTACGGCGCTATTTCATTGCCGAACACCCATGCCAAAGCCGCCGCCAGCAGGCCCCACAGCCAATAGCCGAACGCAACGACGGGCTGCAGAACCGCGCTCACACCGCCACCTCGCGCGCCGCGGACGGACGTTCATTGGTTGTCGCCGCGCGCTCAATCGTGACCGCCCCGGAAGCCGCGCCCAGCGCCGATGTTTCCTTTCGTGCTGCCGCCAACCGTATGCACTCCGCGGGCAATTGGTCGTCAATCGCACAGGCCACCACCGCAGTACCCCCACCCTGTGTCACACGCACGCTATCACCGTCGCGCAATCCCAGGCGTTGCGCCAATGCACGATTCACAACGGCCACTGGCGGCTGCGCATCCCGCGTTTGTTGCAGCGACGGCGCGCGGCGCACAAGCGCGTCCGCTGCGTAGAGCGGAACCTCGGCGATGCGCTGCAAGCCCGAGCCGACGCCTGGCGCAACTGCAGGGAATGAATTTAAGTTATTGTTTTTATTTATATTTTCATCATCCGCACCCAGTACTTCGGCACACACCTCGTCCGCGCCTTGCTGATCGAAACCGGCCAGGCCCAACAGATTACCGAGCACACGCAATACCTTCCACGCCGGACGGGTTTCACCCAGCGGCTGTACCACGCCCTGAAAATGCTGTGCACGACCTTCAGTGTTTACAAAGGTGCCCGCAGTCTCGCTGAACGGCGAGACCGGCAGCAACACCTGCGCGTAGTCGACGGCACGGTGTTGATAGGCGCTCATCGCCACCACCAGTTCAGCCTGTTTCATCGCAACCACGGCTTGGCGGGGGTTGTGCATATCGAGTTCAGGTTCGACCCCCAGCAACACATACGCCTTGAGCGGTTTCTCCACCATTTGATCGGCATTCGCGCCGCCCGCACCGGGAAGCGCCTTCGCCACATGTGCGCCAACGCTGTTGGCCGCCTCACCCAGAAAGCCGAAGCGTGCGCCAAGAACGCCGGACAGCGCCTGCGCCAGCGCGTGCAATTGCGACGCCTGCACGTGATGCTGGGCGAAATTGCCGAGAAACACACCCACGTTCTTGCCGTCGACCAGACTCGCTGCGATTTGCCGCGCCGGCTCTGTGATATTCGCACCGGCCGCCACGCGCGCTATCTCCGGCACTGCGACGCCCTTTATCGCGGCCGCCACCGCCACCACCTGCGCCAGAGTCGCTACCATCGCTGCCGGCGCGACGATGGCACGATGTGCCACGCGCATCAGCAGTTCGTCGTCAACAGAGTGCAATATATTGATTTTTAATGATTTTTTTGCAGACTGTCGCAACCGGTGCGCAAGCAACGGGTGATCCTTGCGCAACGTCGAACCCACCACCAGCACACAATCCAGTTGTGCCAGGTCGGCGATGTTCATGCCCAGCCAGGGCGCGCCCTGCAGTTTGCCGTCCGCGGCAAAATCACACTGGCGCAAACGGAAATCAATGTTCTCCGAGCCCAGGCCGCGTACTGCTTTTTGCAGAAGATGCAGTTCCTCGACGGTCTGATGCGGCGTAGCCAGCGCACCGATGGATTGCGCGCCATGCGCGTCCTTGATGCGTTTGAGTTCGCCTGCGACAAACGCCAGGGCGGTTTGCCAATCGACGGTTCGCCACGCCCCATTCTGCTTCAGCATCGGTTGTACCAGACGCTGATCGGAATTCAGCGCTTCGTACGAAAAGCGGTCCTTGTCCGAAATCCAGCACTCGTTGAGCGCTTCATTCTCACGCGGCAACGCGCGCATCACGCGGTTTTGCTTCACCTGCAGCGTCAGGTTCGAGCCCAAACCGCAATGCGGGCTGATGGACGGCCTGCGCGTCAACTCCCAGGTACGCGCGCTATAGCGAAACGGCTTGGAGGTCAGCGCGCCCACCGGGCACAAGTCGATGACATTGCCCGACAATTCGGAATCGACGGTCTTGCCGACAAAGGTGATGATTTCCGAATGCTCGCCGCGCCCGATCATGCCGAGTTCCATCACACCCGCGATTTCCTGTCCAAAGCGCACGCAGCGCGTGCAATGGATGCAGCGCGTCATATCCGTCGCAATCAACGGCCCCAGATTCTTGTTCACGACCACGCGCTTGTCTTCCTCGTAGCGCGAATTGCTGGGGCCGTAGCCCACCGCAAGATCCTGCAGCTGGCATTCGCCGCCCTGGTCACAAATCGGGCAATCCAGCGGATGGTTGATCAACAGAAACTCCATCACGCCCTTTTGCGCGGTGACGGCCTGCTCGGAATGCGTCTGCACCTTCATGCCGTTGGTCACCGGCGTCGCACACGCGGGCATCGGCTTGGGCGCCTTTTCAATCTGCACCAGGCACATGCGGCAATTGGCGGCAATCGACAGCTTGCGGTGATAGCAAAAGTGCGGCACATAAATATTCGCCAGCCGCGCGGCGTCCATCACCGTGCTGCCGTCGGGCACCTCCAGCTTCTGGCCGTCGATTTCGATTTCTAGTGGCATGTCGAAAAAAATCAAACCCCTTTTGACACAGATTTACGCAGATGATCGCGGATTACCCGCGCATGGATCTGCGTTCATCTGCGTGAATCTGCGTCAAAGGTTTTGAAGTTTATTTGTCCTTTATCAAATGTACGGCGCCACCAGGCACTTCTTGTGGTCGATGTGATACTGAAACTCGTCGCGGTAGTGCTTGATGAACGCACGCACCGGCATCGCCGCCGCATCACCCAGTGCGCAGATGGTGCGGCCTTGAATGTTGTCCGCCACACGGTTCAGTTGATCGAGGTCCTCGTTGCGCCCCTTGCCATGTTCAATGCGGTCGACCATGCGATACAGCCAGCCGGTTCCCTCGCGGCACGGCGTGCACTGGCCACAGGATTCTTCGTAATAGAAATACGACAGGCGCAGCAGCGACTTCACCATGCAGCGCGTTTCGTTCATCACGATCACCGCGCCCGATCCAAGCATCGATCCCGCCTTGGCAATGGAATCGTAATCCATGTCCGTGGCCATCATGATGTCGGCAGGCAGCACCGGCATCGACGAGCCGCCGGGAATCACTGCTTTCAGCTTCACGCCGTCGCGCATGCCGCCAGCCATCTCAAGCAGCCTGGAAAACGGGGTACCCAGTTTGATCTCATAGTTTCCGGGCCGCGCCACGTCGCCCGAAATCGAGAAAATCTTGGTGCCGCCGTTGTTTGGCTTGCCCATGTTGAGGAACGCTTCACCGCCATTGACGATGATCCAGGGCACCGCGGCAAAGGTCTCGGTGTTATTGATCGTCGTCGGCTTGCCGTACAAACCGAAACTCGCGGGAAACGGCGGCTTGAAGCGCGGCTGGCCCTTTTTGCCTTCGAGCGACTCGAGCAGGCCGGTCTCCTCGCCGCAAATATAGGCGCCGAAACCGTGATGCGCATGCAACTGAAAACTGATTTCCGAACCCAGAATATTGTTGCCAAGATAGCCCGCCGCGCGCGCTTCTTCGAGCGCCTCCTCAAAGCGCTCGTACACGTCCCAGATCTCGCCATGAATATAGTTGTAGCCCACGGCAATACCCATTGCGTAAGCGGCAATGGTCATGCCTTCGATTACGCTGTGCGGGTTGTAACGAAGGATGTCGCGGTCCTTGAAGGTGCCCGGCTCGCCTTCATCGGAATTGCACACCAGGTACTTTGCGCCCGGGAACTGGCGCGGCATGAAGCTCCACTTCAGCCCCGCCGGGAACCCCGCACCGCCAC
>CADECM010000098.1 GCA_902825845.1 uncultured beta proteobacterium | reverse complement strand
CGTGCCCACGTTCACGTGCGGCTTGGTCCGCTCAAATTTGCCCTTGGCCATAGTCCGTCCTTGATCTCTGTTATAACCTATTGTTTTAAATTGATTTTTTAAAAATTATCACCGCAAAACCGCACGCTTTCCAGTACAAATATTTCTGGTGCCCATGGCGTGGATTGAACACGCGACCTCTCCCTTACCAAGGGAGTGCTCTGCCACTGAGCTACATGGGCCCTGCCAATCCGAAATACGCAAAACACAATCACTCAAAAATACAAACTACCAAGGCAGCAGCAAAACCAATCTGGAGCGGGTGAAGGGAATCGAACCCTCGTCGTAAGCTTGGAAGGCTTCTGCTCTACCATTGAGCTACACCCGCCCGGTTTATGGTTACCGCAACCAGCCCATCACCCGCCACACACAAAAACCTTCTAACACATTGACTTAAATAACCTTTTATCGCCCACCGTCCGGCGGACTTCAAGAGTTGCTGTGGTGGAGGAGGTTGGATTCGAACCAACGTAGGCGCAAGGCCAACAGATTTACAGTCTGCCCCCTTTAACCACTCGGGCACCCCTCCGAACGAAACCGTTAATTATGTATTTTTCGCGCTGCGATGTCAATCAACATCACAGCTGCTGGACGTGTTCGCCCTTTCGCCCTGGTAACCAACCGTAGACCCGCCGCCAGCAGCTCGCGCGAGCGCCTCCGACAGGCTCATGGCAGCAAGCCCTACGTAAGCTTTATCACGAATAATCGACACCGAGCACTATTAGAAATTGACTCATTTTGATTCACAAACACCTTTCAAAATACTTACGTAATACTACTTAAATTAGACGACGACTTGAGAAAGCACTGGCATAATCCGGCGCGCATTCGGCAGGCAAAGTCCCACAAAGCGTACCGGCGATGCCAGTTCGATCAGGAAGATATCTCTGTTCTGCAGGTCGTTGGCCGGCCGCGATCCGTTGCGTCACGCAGCGTGCCGCAGCCTTTACGCACATGTCACATTGGAGGAAAGAATGATTAAGAGCAAAAAGGATTTTTACTCGGGATTGATGTTCACCGTGCTCGGTGCATTTTTCGCGCTTTGGGCACTGAACTATCCCATGGGCAGTTCAGTTCGCATGGGCCCAGCATACTTCCCCACCGTACTCGGTTGGCTCACGGCCGCACTGGGCGTCATCATCCTGATTCGCGGGGTAACTGTTCCCGGTGAAGCGCCGACGCCCACCAAGTGGCGCCCCCTCTCGCTAATCCTGGTAGCGGCGCTGGCGTTCGGCTGGATCATGGACGTGTTCAATCTGGGCTTCGTGCCCGGGGTATTCGCCGCCGTGTTCATCTGCGCCTACGGTGGCTATGAATTCAACTGGAAAGAAGCCCTGATCGAAAGCGTGGTGCTGGTGGCCGCCTGCTGGGGATTGTTCGTCTATGGCCTGGGCTTGCCGTTTCGGCTATTCCCCTGGTCTTGAGTGATCGATAAACCGCCGAATGAAAAATCATACCCGCTTGGAGACCTCATGAAAAAAACCATTCTAGGAATTACGGCGATTCTGGCGCTGACCGGCGCTACGCTCGCCCTCGCACAAGCGACCGGCAAGCCCGCCGACTATGTCGACCCTGGTTTGTTCAAAAATCTGATACTCGGGCTTTCGGTAGCGCTGAGCTGGCAGAATCTCTGGTACTGCTTCATTGGCTGCTTCCTCGGCACGCTGATCGGCGTGCTGCCGGGCATTGGCCCTGTGGCAACCATCGCCATGCTGCTGCCGATCACCTTCAATCTGCCGCCCACACCGGCGTTGATCATGCTGGCCGGCATCTACTACGGTGCCAGCTACGGCGGTTCCACCACGGCGATCCTGGTGAACCTGCCCGGCGAGTCCTCGTCAGTCGTAACCTGTATTGACGGCTACAAGATGGGGCAGCAAGGCCGCGCCGGCCCCGCGCTGGCGATCGCGGCAATCGGCTCGTTTGCAGCAGGCACAGTGGGCACGATTCTGATCGCCCTGTTTGGCCCGCCGCTGGCGGAGTTGGCATTTGAGTTCGGCGCCGCCGAATACTTCTCGATGATGGTGCTGGGCCTGATCGCCGCGGTGGTGCTGGCGTCCGGCTCGCTGATCAAGGCGATCGCCATGATACTACTGGGCCTGCTGCTGGGTCTGGTGGGAACCGACGTGAACTCTGGTATCGCACGCTACAGCTTCGGCATCTCGGAACTGACTGACGGCATCGGTTTCGTGTCGGTTGCAATGGGCATGTTCGGTTTCGGTGAAATCATCAAGAACCTCGAAGACAAGGAAGCCGACCGTGCGGGCGCGACGATTTCCAAAGTGCATAGCCTGATGCCGACCAGCGAAGACCTCAAAATGTCCATCGGACCGATTGTTCGCGGCACCGCAATCGGCACCATCTTCGGCATATTGCCGGGTTCGCATACAGTAATCGCGGCGTTCTCGTCCTACACGCTGGAAAAGAAACTCGCCAAGGATCCGTCGCGCTTCGGCAATGGCGCCATCGAAGGCGTTGCCGGCCCCGAATCGGCGAACAATGCCGCGGCGCAAACCTGCTTTATTCCGCTGCTGACGCTGGGTATCCCCACGGGTGCCGTGATGGCCCTGATGGTGGGCGCGATGACCATTCAGGGCATCGCGCCCGGTCCGCAGGTGATGACGCAGAAACCGGACCTGTTTTGGGGCATGATCGCCTCGATGTGGATCGGCAACGGAATGCTGGTGCTGCTCAACCTGCCACTGATCAGTATCTGGGTGATGCTGCTGAAAATCCCCTACCGCATACTTTTCCCCGGCATCTGCCTGTTCTGCACCATCGGCGCCTACTCGCTGAACAACAGCGCGATGGACGTGTACTTTGCGGCGGCGTTTGGCTTCTTCGGATATTACTCGTCGAAATGGGGTTGCGAACCGGCGCCGCTG
Organism: uncultured beta proteobacterium; assembly: GCA_902825845.1. Lineage (GTDB taxonomy): Bacteria > Pseudomonadota > Gammaproteobacteria > Burkholderiales > SG8-41 > UBA5216. Next base: position 18,472 of record CADECM010000098.1, on the reverse strand, counting down.
CTGCTGGGCTTCGTGTTGGGGCCGCTGATGGAAGAGAACCTGCGCCGCGCCATGCTGATTTCGCGAGGCGATCCGTCGGTGTTCTTTACCCGTCCGATTTCCTGCGGCATGCTGGTGGTCGCTGGGGCGCTGTTGCTGATGATCGTTGCGCCGCAGCTCAGAAAGAAACGCGAAGAAGTACTGACAGAGGGCGACGGCTTGTAAGCCTTTATGCCATGACAAAACCGCCGCGATCAACGCGGCGGTTTTTTTTACCCGGCACCGATTGGAAGCACGCCAAGCGCGTTTACACGCCGCCCGTCCCACTGATGCTGGTACCGCCGCACACAAATATCGTCTGCCCGGTGATATAGCCGTTTTCCGCCGCCAGCAAGAACGCCACCATGCGCGCAACGTCGTCCGGGGTGCCCACGCGCTTGACCGGAATGCCATCAATCACCCGTTGACGCTTCTCGCTGCCGATCGGATGACCGTTGGTGAACAGTTCCGAACCGACCGGTCCCGGGGCAATGACGTTCATGGTGATCCCGTCCGCAGCAACCTCCAGGCAGGTTGAGCGCGTCATCCCCACCAGCGCCGCCTTGGCCGCGGAATAAACCACGCGCTCGGTCTTGCCCATCATCGCGCGCGAGGCCATGCTGACAATGCGTCCGAACTTCGCCGCGCGCATGCCCGGCACGAAGGCCTTGATCAGGATCATCGCCGCCCGAACCGTCAGCCCCATGACATAATCCATATCTTCAGGCGTGGCGGTTTCCAGCGGACCCGGGCGATTGGCGCCCGCGTTATTGACCAGATACCGCACAGCGTATTGGCGCGCGATTTCGGCCGCGACCGCCGTTGCCTGCCGCGTATCCGCCAGATCGACACCCATGTAGATCAACCTCGCATGCGACAGGCGCGGCGGCTTGCGCTGCAGCGCAATCACCGTATGTCCGCTGTCGAGCAGGCGCTGTGCAATCGCCTCGCCGATACCCGCGCTCGCGCCCGTGACGACCGCTACTTCTTCCATTCGTGACTCCCGCCGGCAGATGAGTGACCGGCGATTATAAAACGCGCGGCGCAAACCGCCGCACTCGTGCCGCGGCTTGCTACACTCGCGTCCTGCCATGACTTCCGTTACCGACAGGGCGCCCGCGCCCACCGGCGCGCTTGCAGCCTTTCGCCTGCGCAGTTTCCGCCTGCAGTGGCTCGCCGACCTGTCGACCTCGTGGGCGTTCGAGATGGAAACCATCATGCTGAGCTGGTACATCCTGGTGCAGACGGAATCCGTGTTTCTGCTCACCCTGTTCGCCTCCACGCAATACATCGGCACGCTGTTCTCGCCGCTGTTTGGCGTGATGGGCCACCGGCTTGGCAACAAACGCGTCTACTGTGCAATGCGCGCGTGCTACGCCACGCTCGGGGCCACCATGATGGTGCTGGTGCTCGCCGGCGCACTGACTCCGCTCTACGTGTTCGTCATCGGCGCACTGATGGGACTGGTGCGCCCGTCCGATCTGGTGCTGCGCTATTCCCTGATCGCCGAGACCGTGCCCACGCAACAGTTGATGGCGTCCACCAGCGTATCGCGCACGACGCAGGACTCTGCGCGCGTGATGGGCGCGCTGGCCGGCGCCGGCGTGGTCGCCACACTGGGCATGGGTGTCGCCTACGTGGTCGTGGCAACGCTGTACGCCGCCAGCTTCATCCTCAGCCTGCAGGTTGGCGTTGCCACATCGCACCCGGCCACAGACGCCAACCTCGAACTGCCGGCAATCTCCCTGTGGCGCGACTTGCGCGACGGCGCCGCCCACGTCTGGAGCATGCCGCAGCTGCTGGCGGCAATGTCGATCGCCTTCCTGGTCAACCTTACCGCGTTTCCCCTGACCAACGGCCTGATGCCCTACGTCGCAAAAGAAGTATTTGGTACCGACCAGACCGGGCTTGGTTACCTTGCCGCCAGTTTCGCCTTTGGCGCGCTTCTCGGTTCACTGTTCCTCTCACGCTTCGGCCACGCACTGCCGCCTGCGCGCATGATGATCATTTTTTGTGCGGCATGGTACGCCATGGTGCTCACGTTCGCGCATTTGACCCAGCTCGCGGGCGGCATAGCCGCGCTGATTCTCACCGGCTTTGCCCAGAGTTTGAGCATGGTGCCGATGTCGGCGATGCTGCTGCGCAGTGCCGGCGCGCGCTTTCGCGGCCACGTCATGGGCATACGCATGCTGATGATCTACAGCCTGCCCGTCGGCCTGCTGATTGCTGGACCACTCATCAGCCGTTACGGCTATCGCGTGACGGCGATCATTTATTGCAGCATCGGGCTCGCCGCAACAGCGTGGATCGCGCTGCACTGGCGCGAGCATGTGTGGCGCCTGGACGCGCAGGGCAATCGCCAGCACGACAGCCCCGCCACACCACGATGATTACTTGCGCACCGGAATGACGATCTGCGTCTGCGTCACGATGGCCACGCGGCTGCCGTCGCCCGAATTGCTGATGGTGGTCTGCCACACCATGGTGGTCCTGCCGATATGCAGGGGAATCGACACCGCCTTCAGGATCGGCCCCACGCCCGCGCCGAAGAAATTGGTTTTCGATTCCAGCGTGGTCGTCATATAGCCTTCGGGCAGATTCATCACCGTGCCCGCGGCACCGAGACAGTCGGAAATGGCCATCAGCGCGCCGCCGTTGGCGCGTCCATTGCGATTGAGGACGATGGGCTTTACCGGCACCTCTGCCAAGATCTTTTTCTTGCTGGCATGGGTGATGGTCACGCCCATCGCCCGCGGCAGACCACCACCGAAGCCCTTGAGTTTTTCCGGAATCGTGCCATTCACGCTACGAACCTTGGTTTTTTTTGCAGGTTTCATTTATAAAATAATGTTTAAAAACATGTAGTTACGAATAAACGCCGCGCCATGTCGGAACGCTTCAGGCGCTGCGCAGAAACGCCAGTGTGTGTCGCCCCACGTCCGCCGCGAGTTCCCAGCCCATGCACAAGCGGCCACCCTTGAGCACCTCGGACCGCAAACGCGCATTGTGGCCGTGAAAGGCGTCGCGAAACTGCAGATAGTAGAAATGCTCGCCGATCAGCAACAGCACCGGGCATTGCACCTGCGCCAGATTCGCGCCGATATCATAGGCGTGCAACGCATCGAGCGCCTGCCAGCGGTGCCTGCCGCACTCGATCTGCGCGGTGTTGATGCGATCCATCCACGACTGCGTCGGATGCATCGGCGCGTGGCCGGCATCGTTGGTGAGCAGGAAATCGATGGTGCGGGTGGTGGGAAACCCGGATGCATCCTCCGGCCGCAGTCCGCTTTTCAGCGGGCCATGACGCGCCTCGGCCATGTTGCGATCCTTGTAGTACGGGCAGTTCACCAGCACCACGTTGTTGATGCGCTGCGGATTGCGCACCGCCAGTTCAATCGACACCGCAGCGCCCGCCGCCTCGCCCAGCGCACTGAATTTTTGAATGCCCAGTGCGTCGGCAACGGCGACCACGCATTGCGCGTAATCGCCGATGGTCGGCTGCTCATCCACATGATCCGAATCGCCGTGGCTCGGATAATCCATCGCCACCACGCGCAACCGAGGCGCCAGTGCCGCCATCAACTCCAGATAGACTTCGGACGATTGCTGGTTCATGTGCTGCAGAAAAATCGCCTCGCTGCCGGGCGCACCCGCCGCGCGATAATGCATATACCCCAGCGCCGTCTTCACCAGACCGCGTTCAACGTTCATTGGACCCTCCACCTTTCCGTTCCGCACCCTCGGACAGCGCCGGCTTGGCTACGATGCCCTCGCGTTCGTCGCGACTCCTGCTTCTGCTGACGCTTATTGCTTTGTCGCCGACCATTTGCCGCCGCCGCCGGCGCCGTTATAAGTGCCCTCGATGGCACTGCCATTTACCGTCCCCGTGTACTTCACGCCGCCGGCAGAGAATGCGATCTGACTGCCATTCATTTTCGCGTCAGTTATGCCAGCATCGGACCCGCCCTGCGACAACGCCCCGCTCAGCATCTGATAGTCCTGTTTCAGGGTGAGCATGCCGCGCGAGGTTTTCCAGTTGCCCGCAACATTGGCCGGCACGATCCACAGGAACGCGGTACACCACGAGGTGCAATCGCCACCGGCGGAAATCTTCTGGTCTTCTTTCCAGTCGCCCATGGTGAAACTGTTGGACACCACGCGCGTGCCCGGCTTCATTTTCAGCAGATTCGGCCGCAGCTTCACGTTCAGATCGGGCAACAAAAACAACGTAATCACAGTTGCCTTCGAGTATTCCTCGACGCTCGCCGGCGCAAAAATATCGCCCTGCTTGAAGATCGCCCTGTCGGCCACGCCGGCGGATTGCGCATTGCGGCGGGCCAGTTCAACCATGTCCGGGTTATATTCGATGCCGTAGGCTTTGCCGCCACGCTTGGCCGCAGTGATCACGGTACGGCCATCGCCGGAACCCAGATCATAATGAATATCCGCGGTCGTCAGCTTCGCCATATCGAGCATGCGATCCACCAGTGCCTGCGGCGTCGGCACCCACACCACGTCTTTGCCGGATTGGCCCACTGAAGGCTCGTATTCCTTCTTTGCCGGCTGTGCGTGCGCGATCGCCGCACACAGTATCCACAGCGCCAACGACAGACTTCCGCGTGCAAGCATTCGATTCTCCGGTGACAGAATAGGGAGTGAGGATGATACCGTATCCGCCCTGCACGCGGTGCCGAACGTCCCGCCGAAATACGCTCCAACCTTGCCCCGAACGCCGCGCCGAAGGCACCGGCGCGCGGGAAATCACCCCGCACTGTGGTCCGTTCGGCGCGGAGCTCCGCCGTTGCATTTTCCATGTAGACAAATGCGGGGCCGGCTAGGATACTGGCGCCTGCACCCGGGGGAAAGCAGGCGGTCGCAACCAATCCGTACTTCCTGAAAGGAGCAACACAACATGCGCGATGAGCTTCTTGTGTCCGCGGACTCCCATGTCGTCGAAGATCCGCAACTGTGGAAAAAGCGCTTGCCCGCTTCCCTCAAAGACCGGGCGCCGGTGTTTCCCGAATTGCAGGTGGGCGGCGCCTTTCAGGCGCGGCCGGGCGGCCATGATCCCAGGGCGCGGCTTTCCGAAATGCTGCAGGATGGCGTCAGCGGCGAAGTACTGTATCCCAGTTTTTGCATGGACCTTTACGGCCTCACCGAGGTCGCGCTGCAGGAAGCGTGTTTTCGCGTCTACAACGACTGGATCATCGAATACTGCTCGGTGGCGCCCGACCGGCTGTTCGGCATCGGCAACCTGTCGTGCTTCAACATCGACAACGCGGTGAAGGAACTTGAGCGCTGCAAACAATCGGGGTTACGCGGCGCAATGATCTGGCAGATTCCGCCAAAGGACTTGCCGTTTCACGGCGGACACTATGAAAAGCTGTGGGGGGCGGCACAGGAACTCGACATGCCGATCAGCCTGCACATCCTCACTGGTGAACCCTTTCCGTATCCGCGTCCGGTTGTCCCGCGCATCGCGCCAATCTATTTCCCATATGTGGTCAACGAAAAACTGCTTTACGCCGCCAATGCAATCTCGTCTTTCATCGCCGGCGGCATCCTGGAGCGCCACCCGCGCCTCAAAATCGTGCTGGTTGAGAACGAAATCAGTTGGTTGCCCTTCGTGGTATCGCAGTTTGACAAGTATGCGTCGCGCGGCAATCTTCAGTCCGAAATGAAACTGACGCCGGGTGAATATTTCGAGCGGCAGATTTACGCCACCTTCTTCAACGATCCGCCGTCCAAATATATGGCGGGCAACTGGGGAACGAAAAACTTCATGTGGTCAAACGACTACCCGCATCCCAATTCCACCTGGCCCAACTCGCGCGATGTCGTCGAACGCGACCTCGGTCATCTTGCGGGCGAGGCGAAGGATCGCCTGTTGAGTCAGAACGTGCTCGAACTCTACAAACTGCCGCAGATCGCGATTCACTGAGGAGAGACCACGCGCATGTCCCGCAAAAACGAGTTGTATCGCGCGTTGCTGCACAAGCCGTCCGCGACGCTGGCCGCGAATATCTTCGACCCGCTGTCGGCACGCATCGCGCAGATCGTCGGTTACGACCTGCTGGTCCTGTCCGGGTCGGTCGGCAAGGCCGCCAATCTCGCCGCGCCGGATATCGTTCTCTCCACCCTGCCCGACGTGCAGGACCACATCCGCCGGATCACGCGCAACACCGACATTCCGATCATGGTGGACGCCGAAGACGGTTTCGGCAATGCCGTCAATGTCTGGCGCTGCGTGCGTGAACTGGAAGCCGCCGGGGTCTCCGGTATCGAGATCGAGGACAACGTGGTGCCGCGGCAGTTCGGGGTCGAGGACCCGGGACTGAACCCCGTGGCGACGCAGGTGGGCAAGCTCAAGGCCGCAATGGCCGCACGCACGGATCCCACCACGGTGATTATTGCGCGCACCGCCACCTGGCGCGCCGATCGCGAGCACGCGGTCGAGCGTATCAAGGCCTATGCGACAACAGGCGCGGAGGCCTTCATGCTGACCGGCGTGAAGAGCAAAGCAGACATCGAGGCCACGCATGAAGCCGCGCCGTCCATACCCATAACCCTTCTCGGGCCGCCGCCCGGCGTCAGAGAGGACGCCGCATTCTGCGCGGACAATAACGTCAAGATCATCATGCTCGGCAACCCCACCTACCAGGTGGCTGTAAAGTCAATCCATGACACGCTGGCGTTTCTCAAGGACGGCGGCGATGCCGCCGAACTGAAGGACAGGCAGGCCGATACCACGTTGACGCGCCAGATTATCCGCAGCGCCGAATTCGAGCAGTGGCAGAAGGATTACCTGAAGTAACTTGCGCGTCGCTGCCAGCCGGTTCCCCGGCCCCAGCTCCTCCACCATTGCGCCGCCGCCTTCCCGCCGGCGCGGCAGGTTGGTTAAAATCGGAACGCTCACGATGGCTGGTCACCCGCGTTCATCACCACGCGCCGGGTTGCCATACACCGCCGAATTGTCTAGCACCCCACGAAAGGATTTGCCATGGCCAAAGCCGATGAACTCTCGTTCATGTATTTTCCCGAGGATTACCGCTGGTCGCACGGCGTACTGATCGGCCTGAACTCCGCGCCGTGGGGCGGCGCGGAGATCGACGAAATCAACCGCATCGGCCTGCGCCTCAAGGGCAGGATCGGCGACGACACGGCGTGGTTTCACGAATGGGCCGCTGAAGCGCGCAAGGTCGAAGACGCGGGCCGCGTGCACATTGCCGCCGGACGCAAGACCACCGGCGCGCAGTATCTGTTTCGCGCCGCCAACTACTACCATGTCGGCGAACGTTTTCTGCAGCCCAAGAGCGCGGGCCTTGCCGCCTACAAGCGTGGCGTGGATTGCTTTCGCGATGCCGCACAGCTGATACGCCGGCCGAAAATCGAGCACGTTGAAGTACCGTACGAAGGGGCGTCACTGCCCGCCATCCTGATTCACGCCGAAGACACCGGGCGCAAAGGTCCGGCACCCGCCATGGTGTTCTTTGACGGCTTCGACGTCACCAAGGAAATCCAGTATTTCAAGGGCGTGCCCGATCTCGCGGCACGCGGCATAGCGTGCCTGATCGTCGACGGGCCCGGCAACGGCGAAGCGGTGCGCTTTCGCAACCAGTGGCTGCACCACGAGACCGAACGCTATGGCAGCGCGGCGTACGAATACCTTGCGGGCAGAAAAGAGATCGATCCCAAACGCATCGGCGTGATGGCCATCAGCCTTGGCGGCTACTACGCGCCGCGCGCCGCCGCCTTTGAACAACGCTTTGCCGCCTGCATCGCCTGGGGCGCACAGTGGGACTATTGGGAAATCTGGCGCAGCCGCTTTGAAAAGCTCGACAGCGGCAAACTGCCGTCGCTGTCGGTGGCATGGCAGCACCTGCTGTGGATCTTCAACGTAACGACGCGCGAAGAAGCGATGAAGAAACTCGAAGGTTTCCGCCTCGACGGCGTGGTGCAGAAAATCACCTGCCCGTTCCTGCTGGTGCACGGCGAAGGCGACGAGCAGATACCGCTGCCGGTGGCGCAAAAATGCTTCGACGCCGTCGGTTCCAGCAACAAGACGTTCAAAGTGTTCACGCGCGAGGAAGGCGGCTACCACCATTGCCAGATCGACAACGCCAGCATCGGCGTGGCAGCGATGTGGGACTGGCTGGAATCGGTGTTTTTCGCGGGACGGTAGCGCGAAGATCCCTCTATTCCAGTTGCAAGCCCGCGTCTTTCACCACTTGCCGCCAGCGCGCAATGTCCTTGCGCACAAATTCGGTGAAGGCTTCGCGCGACATCGCTTCCGGCTCCGAGCCTTCGCGTGCGAAACGCTCCCTGGTATCCGGTAGTTGCAGCACTTTGTGCAACTCGGCGGCGAGACGGCTGACGATGGCGCCGGGTGTTTTGGCCGGTGCGGCGATACCCCACCACAACTCGACCACATAGCCCGGCAGCGCGCTTTCGTGCGCGCTCGGTATGTCGGGCAGGAACGCGCTGCGCCGGGTGCCGGTTACCGCCAGCGCTTTCATGCGGCCCGCCTGAACCTGCGTCAACGCGGACGGCAACGTGGTGATGAACAACTGCGTGTGGCCGCCGAGCAGATCGGTAATGGCGGGCGTGGCGCCTTTGTAGGGCACATGCACAATGTTGATGTTGGCCATGCGGCGGAACAGTTCCGTGGCGAGATGGTTGACCCCGCCGATGCCGGTGGAGGCGTAATTGATCTCACCGGGCCGCGCCTTGGCAAGCGCCAGAAGTTCCTTGAGATTTTTCACCGGCATCGCCGGATGCACGGTCGCCAGCATCGGCCCCTTGGCCATCATGCCGACAAAAACAAAATCCACCAACGGATCGTACGGCAACTTTTTACGTATCGCGGCATTCGTGGCGAACGACCCTTGCACGTTGAGTATGGCGTAACCATCGGGCGGCGATTTTGCGACATTTTCTGCGCCGATCATCGCGCCTGCGCCGGGACGATTGTCGATCACCACTTGCTGGCCGAGCTGCGCGGCAAGCCCTTGCGCCACCGCGCGCGACAGCACATCGTTGCTGCCCCCGGGCGGGAAAGGCACGACGAAGCGAATGGGCTTGACGGGATAGGTCTGCGCCCGGGCGGGTGTGTGCCCGATCGATGCGATAGACAATAAACTTAACAAAATCAGATACTTACTCATATGATTCCCATCCATCTACAGCGCAAAGGCGCACCGGTGAAAACGAGTCGTCTTCACCTTAACAGCAACGGCCGCAAGCGCGCAACACGCCAGCAGGCGCTCGCATGCTCCCCGCCACTTCGCCGATCCCCCGCAATACCGCGATACGGTCGTTGCGCCAGTGGCCCGAGGACACCGACAGAAACAGCGTACACGGCACGCCGGCGATCTTCGAACCATTCGCGCTGGCGCAACGTAACGGGCAGTCCTCTACCCAGCGCCGGTAAAGCCCTGTGAGGTTCGGAAGCCCGGCAAAGTAGGCCATCTGTCCGACCAGTGTGGCCCTTCGTGTTGCTTCACACGGTTACAACAACAACCCCGTGACTACTGCAATTTTCAGGATAAAAACACTACGCCCGCGGCGGCGGTCGTGGCGGGTGCTTCCCTTTTTTTATCAGCGGCTGGCGGTGTGCCATGCCGCGCGATGCCTGTCATTCGCAAACCATTCTCGCCTACGGCGCACCGCTCAGACTGCGCGGGACGACTGACGGGCGGCCGGACGCATAACATGCCAAAATAGGGGGACACCAAGTCCATTCGTCTACCCCGGGAGTAACCATGCCGCTCATCCATGTCAGTTTATTCGAAGGTCGCAGCATCGAGCAAAAGCGCGAATACGCGAAGGTCGTCACCGCGGAAACGGCACGCATACTCAAGTGCGCGCCCGAAGCCGTGGATATCATCTTCGAGGACGTGAAAAAATCCGATTGGGCCTCGGCCGGCAAGCTGGCATCCGACACCTAGCCCCGCGATAGCCTGCAACGCATATGACCATCCACGATCAGCGCATCTTGCGCTTCGGGCCACGGCTTGCCGATGCGGGCGCGCGGCAGCTGGTGAGCGTAGGCGCGCGTGCGGTCGCTGACCAAGGCGGCAAGCTCTTCGGCGTGTTCAAACCGGTGATCGGCATGTCGCAGAACTGCGTCGTCGTCATCACCGAGTGGCCGGACGAGGCGGAAGCCGCCACCCGGGCGGCTGCGGCGTTGCAAAGTGTCAGCGGCGCCCACCTGATGGCGCAAGACTTGTGGGAGCCGACCGCCAGGCCGCTGCCCGGTGAGGCGCCGAGCGAGACCAGCGGCTTTTACTCGCATCGCGCGTTCGATATACGCCCGGAGAACTGGCCGCGCTTCCTGGAGCTGTCGACCACCGCCTGGGACAATTTCGAAGGCGTCAACGAGAGTGTGGTGAAGGGCTTCTGGAAGACGCGAACCCCGCCCGAGCCCGGCCTCATGCGGGTGCGCCTGACGGCGTGGTACGCGAGTCTCGATGCCTGGGAGCGCTCACGCTGGTGGAGCAGCAACGCCCGTCCCGGGCAGGAGGCGGCAATCCAGCGCTTTCGCGAACGCTCGTCGATGTTGGAAAATAATGAAGTCTCCATCTTGACGCGGGTGGCAGCCTGAAATTGCGCAAACTTCAATCGCGGAGCATCGAACCATGTCCACTACCCAACTGGAAATCATCCCCACCTCCGGCGCCCTCGGCGCGGAATTGCACGGCATCGACCTCGCACAGCCACCGGCGCCGGCCACCGCCAAGGCGATCCGCGGCGCGCTCGCCGAGCACGGCGTGATTTTTTTTCGTGACCAGCAGATCACGCCCGAGCAACACATCGCGTTCGCCGAAAGCCTGGCGCCTGTCAACATCAACCGCTTTTTCAAACCCGTGTCCGGCCATGCGCAAATCTCCGAGGTGCGCAAAGAGCCCGATCAAACCCGCAACATAGGCGGGGGCTGGCACACCGATCACAGCTACGATCAGATACCCGCCCTGGGTTCGGTATTGCTGGCGCGCGAGGTGCCGCCGCGCGGTGGCGACACGGTGTTCGCATCGATGTGGCGGGCCTACGATGCGCTTTCCGCGGGGCTGAAGAAAACGCTCGAAGGTCTGCGCGCGGTGCATTCCAGCCGGCATGTGTTCGGCGCCGAGGCTCGTCGTCAGAGAGACATGGGAGATCGCCTGGGCAACGCCCATCTGGCCACTCAGGACGCAGTGCATCCCGTAGTGATCCGCCATCCCGACAATGGACGCCGGGTGCTCTACGTCAACCCCGGCTTTACCACGCATTTTGAAGGCTGGACCGTTGAGGAATCGAAACCGCTGTTGGAATATCTATACGCCCACGCCTCGCGCCAGGAATTTCAGACGCGGTTTCAATGGAGAGCGGGTTCCATCGCGATTTGGGACAATCGTGCTACGTGGCATCTCGCGGTAAACGACTACCAGGGCGAACGGCGCTTGATGCACCGTATCACGCTCGAAGGCACGCCCATTTCCTAAAAAAACCATTCGGGCCATCGTGGCCTGCGACAGGGGGAGCAATGAGCGCTGACGCCAAGCCATTCCAGGGCAAAATCAACCGCACGCGCGACGAATCGCAACCGTGGTGGCCGCCGCTTACGCGTGCCCCCAAGGGCGCGCCCAATATCGTCGTCATCCTGATGGACGACATGGGTTACTCCGATGTCGGCTGCTTCGGCGGCGAAATCGACACGCCCCATATCGATGCGTTGGCCGCGCGCGGCGTGCGCTTTAATCACTACACCACGCATCCGATCTGCTCGCCGGCACGCGCGGCACTGCTCACCGGGCGCAATGCACATTCGGTTTCAACCGGGTGGCTGGCCAACAACAACGCGGGGTTTCCCGGCTACAGCGGCGAAATTCCGCATGAGGCGCCCACGCTGGCGGAAACCCTGCGCGCGCAGGGTTACGGCACGATGATGGTCGGCAAGTGGCACAACACGCCGATCGTGCTGAGCATGCCGGGCTCGGCGAAGGATAGCTGGCCCACGCAGCGCGGCTTTGACTGGTACTACGGCTTCATGGAGGGCGAGACCAATTTCTTTTTCCCGGCGCGCCTGATGCTCGGCAATGCGTTGCTGCCGATCGACGCCTATCCGAAGGATTTTTACACCACCGACGCATGGACGGACAAAGCCATCGAATTCGTGGGCGAGCATCGCGCCACTGCGCCCGACAAACCGTTTTTTCTGTATGTCGCCAATAACGCGGTGCACGCGCCGTTGCAGGCCAAGCCCGCGGATCTTGCCAAGTATCGCGGGCGTTACGACGCCGGCTGGACGGCGCTGCGCGAGGCACGCTGGCAGCGGCAATTGCAAATGGGCCTCATCCCGCCAGGCACGCGCCTGGCGGATTCCGACCCGGGCATACCGCCGTGGCGCGATGTGTCGCCCGAGGACCGCAAACTCTTCGCGCGCCACATGGAGGTCTACGCGGCGATGCTCGACAGCGCCGATCAGAATATCGGCAAGCTCACGCGCGCACTGCAGGCGAGCGGCGATCTTGATAACACCATTTTCGTATTCACCTCCGACAACGGCGGCACCTTTGCCGGCACGCCGATCGGCGCGTTTCGCAATAACCGGCGCTACAACGGCCTGCCGCCGCAGCCGATCGAAGACGAGCGCAAAGGACTGGAATTGCTCGGCGGTCCGCAAAGCGAGGCGCTCTACCCGGCGGGCTGGGGTGAGGTGTGCAACACGCCGTTTCCGAGCTCGAAGTCCTACACCGGCGGCGGCGGGCGGCGCGTGGCCTTCATCATGGCCTGGAACGCTGGCCTTAAGGCACGCGGCGAGATTCGCACACAGTTCGCGCACGTCACCGATGTCAAGCCCACGCTGCTGGAGCTTGCGGGGCTGAAAACGCTGGACACCATCCACGGCGTCCCGGCGTGGCAGCCGCACGGCAAGAGTTTCGCCGCGGCGCTGCGTGATGCCAACGCGGCTGCGCCACGCAGCGAGCAGTACTACGAGTGCTGGGCCAATCGCGCCTACTACCGCGGCGGCTGGCTGGTGCGTTCGCTGCAAAAGCGCGGCGAAACCATCGACATGGACAACTGGACGCTGCACGATCTCACCACCGATTTTTCCGAGAGCAGGGATCTACGCACGCAGAACCCGGACAAGGCGCGCGAACTGATCGATGCCTTCGACAAAGCCGCGTGGGAAAACCTGGTCTACCCGCTCGATAACCGCACCATGGTGCAGAAGCTCGCCGACGGCGCCACGCGCGGGCAACCCGCCGGGCCGCGCACCTTTCGCGCGGGCGGACAGACCATACATCGCGGCGTGGTGGTGCCGCTGATCGCGGACCGCAACTATCGCATCAGCACGCAAATCGAGCATGGCGCCGCGGATCAAGGCGTGTTGTGGTCGCTCGGCGAATTGATTGCGGGCATGGTGCTATCCATTGAAGACGGCGCATTGCGGTTGTTTTACAACGGCTTTGGAGAATTTTCGGAATTGCCGCCCACGGCGCTTTCTGCCGGCAAACATGAAATCGTGTTCGAGTATGAAGCCACCGGCCGGCGCCAGGGGCGCGGGCGCTTGCTGATCGACGGCGCGGCGGCCGGCTGGCACGCGCTGTCGCCGTCGCTGATGGGCGGCTTTCACGAAGGGTTTGATATCGGCCTGGACCGCCGCTGCCCGGTGGACTGGCGTCTGTTCGAAAAACACGGCGTGTTTCGCTACAGCGGCACGATTACCGATGTGACCATTACGCCGGGAGACCTCGCGCCCGATTCGGTGTTGCGCCCGGCGGCAGCAAAGGCCTAACCGCGATGAAGGCCTGGCTCGCGCTGATCGCCGGCATCTGGTGTGCGGCCGCGCACGCGCAGGACGGCCCTCAATCCGTTCAAGCATACCCCACGCGCAACCTGCGCCTGATCGTGCCGTTTAACGCGGGCGCCGGGCCGGACGCCACCGGGCGGCAGCTTGCGCAGGGCTTGAGCGAGCGCGTCAAACGCAACGTGATTGTCGACAATCGCCCCGGCGCATCGGGATTGATCGGCATGTCGGAACTCGCGCGCGCCAATGCCGACGGCCACACCATCGGCCTGGTCAGCATTTCGCAGACAGTGATCCAGGCCATGGCGGCAAATCCGCCGGTCAATGTCGAGCGTGATCTGGCGCCAGTGGCACACCTGTTTCGCCAGTACACGGTGCTGATCGTGCGTCCTGATTCACCCGCAAGAACCGCGCGCGACTTGCTGCAATTGCTGCGCGACAAGCCGGGCGCCCATGGCTATGCGTCGGGCGGCAACGGCACGCCGGCGCATCTCGCTGGAGAGCTTTTGCTGCGCACGAACAGGGTGCAAGCGCGTCACATTCCCTACAAGGGTATGATGCCTGCGGTCACCGACATCATCCGCGGCGACGTGCTGTTTGCGTGCTCGGTGACCTCCAACGTCGCTCCGCTGATTAACAGCGGGCGCCTGAAGCCGCTGGGCCTTCTCGCTCCCAAGCGTATCAGTGCATTGCCCGATGTGCCATCGTTTGCCGAACTGGGCCTGCCGGATGTGGACGTGACCAGTTGGAACGGCATCGCCGCACCGCTCGCCACGCCGCCGGCAGTGCGCGGCCGGCTTGCCGCGGTGTTGCGCGATATCACCGGCGATCCGGCGCACGCAAAGGCATTTGCCGCGCTCGGCCTGGAAACGGCTTATTTGCCGATGGGACCCTTCGGCGCGGTCATTCAATCCGAGGTTGCCCGCTGGGCGAAGTTCGTCAAAGAGGCCCGGCTGCACATCGATTAAATCGATTGCAGCGGCCAGGCTCAGCGGGCAGTTTTCGCCGCCGCCCCTACTGTTTAAAACCCCGATTGAACGGTGCGCGCAGATACACTGTAAGGTTGAACATTACGCGTCGCCGTTGCCGTTGATAAGCACTTGTCTCGGCAACGGTCCCGGATCAGCAGACAACCGTGCTTCTGCCTGAAGCAAATACTGTGCGTCTGATCCAAGGTCAACGCGATCGCCCCCATACGCTCGATGGCGCATACGCGCCGGTTGCAGCATCCGCTTCCAGTGCGAGCGGCGTGCCGCGATTCTGGCGGCAGAACGCTAACCGCGATTACAGGACCGGCATGCCGGTCCTTCTCAGGAATCGGCGGGAGAGTCTTGCGGGCATGGATTTGTCTGAAGTGCGCGTTGTGAGTGGCATGTGCGAATCGGGCTTAACGTTTTCCAAACTCTGTCCGATAAGGAGATAGGGGACATCCATTGACCAAGCATGGATGCCCAGCTATGAAACCTTCGAACATTCGCCGTTGATTCACTGCATCTACTCCAGTGACGCAGGGCGGGAATTTACGCGCGACGAACCGACGGTATATCCAAAATGTAATTTTTATTCAATGACTTACATTGATTAAGTGGCATGCGGTTGCACGCCGAAAGTAGCTTCTTTCAGGTGTCCGAGGGATCTGAGCCGGTCATAGACGCCCCCACAAATACTCGGAATAGGGGGGGGCGCACATGATTTGGAAGTCGCATATCGATCCGCAGCTGGGTCTGAAATAGCGTTCTATTCAGGAGATCGGTGTCCGACCACATTGCGCATAGTACGTCCTTCCATGAGTGGGCGTTTCGGCGCTGGCGCGGAGTTCGGGAATCCGGAAACTATGGCACCCATTGTAAAAGTAGAAAGAGGCGGCATGCACGTCGCGGCCAAGCTCGCCCTTGGATTCGGCGTCGTGATCGCGCTCGCCGCGATCATCTGCGGGGTGGCGCTCCTGCGCCTGGGCGCGCTGAGCGACACCATCAGCGAAGTGACCGGCAAAGGCCTGCCGCGTTTCGAGCTAATGCATGAGATCGTAACGCTATCGGGCAGGCTCCCCCGCGATTCTCACGCAGTACTTCTGGCCGCGGGCGCTTCGGCGCGCGAAGAAAAGCTGGCGCAATTCAATCGTACGCGCCAGCGGCTAGGTGAGTTGCTCGGCCGTCTGGACGAAGTTCTGGCAACCGCGGGCAAGGATGACGAAGCGACAAAACTCCGGTTACAGCAAGCTACTTCGGACTACTTGGTCTCGATAATCAGGATGACTCGGGCCGGCGCCGACACGGATCACGACCCGGAGCGCGCGCGTCTCGGTGCGGAGGTAAAGCTTCAGACCCTGGTTGATGTTCTGGACCAGTATCGAGCCCGTGAACTGGCGAACCTGAACACGCTGGGTGATCAGGCCCAAAATGTCCACCAAAGCAGCGTACGCACAATCGCGATCCTCGCCTCGGTTGCCGCCTTTGTCGCCATCATTTTCGTCTGGTGGCTGACACGGTCGATCAGCGCTGGCCTGCACCACGCGGTCCGCATCGCCAACGCAATCGCCGAGGGCAAGTTCGACAATAAAATCGTTGCCAAAAGCCATGATGAGGCGGGCGAGATGCTTGCCGCGCTCGATGTGATGCAGACCAAGCTGTCCGGCAGCATTTTAAAGCTGGAACTTCGCAACCGGGAATCGGTGGTGGTCGGTGAAATCTCCAACTTGCTGCAGACTGCGGCAAACATGCGGGAAGCAGCGGAGATTCTTTCAAAAAAAATGGGCAAGGTACTCGCGCCGCATTCGGGTGCGATCTATCTCACGGCGGCTTCCCTCAACCGGCTCGAACGCATTGCTCAGTGGGGGGCTGAGCAGTTCAGCACAGCCATTGAGATGGACGATTGCCTCGCGCTGAGGCGCGGCCGGTCGTACTTCGCGGCCGACCCCGAAGGCGACCTGTATTGCACCCACGTGGAGGCTGGCTTGCGGCAGCAAACCACGCTGTGCGTGCCGATGGTCGCGCAAGGAAGCTCGTTGGGCATGCTTTACGTGAACTTTGCGCCGGACGCCGCGCCGGGAGATACCCTGAGCGAAGATTGTCTTCGAGTACAGCGGCTTACCGACCAGATTGCAACCTCGCTGGCCAACCTCAAGTTGCGAGAGGCCCTGCGCGAGCAATCCATCTGCGACACCCTGACGGGCCTGTTTAATCGTCGTTTCCTTGAGGAATCCCTGGAACGGGAACTCGCTCGAGCGGAGCGCGAAACCCGACCGCTCTTGGTGCTGATGTTGGACGTTGATCACTTCAAGCGATTCAACGACGCGCACGGCCACGAGGCGGGCGACGCCGTGCTGCGCGCACTGGGTCAAGTTCTGCGGAAGTCGACGCGCGCGGGCGACATTGTATGCCGCTTCGGCGGTGAGGAATTTACTGCTGTCCTGCCGGGGGCATCAACCGAGCACGCGGAAAAATGGGCGGCGAGACTCATGGAGGCGGTGCGGGCGATGCATATCAAGGTAGGCGGGCAACTGCTTCCGGGGGTGACGATTTCGATGGGTCTCGCAAGCTATCCGGAACACGGGAATTCCGTGGAACGTCTGATGCAAAGCGCCGATCTGGCGTTGTACGAAGCCAAGCGCCTTGGGCGCGACCGCCTTGTCCACGCGAAGGGCGCAACGGAAGAGGCGGCGTAGCATTCTTCTCGCCCCTACCGCGGTGTAGAAATCTGGACTTGATCTGACGGTCAATGTAAGGTGTAAATCAGTCGCCTATCGGCCAGTTGCGGACGGTCGCTGTTACGTTTCAACTTTCGCCGAACGGGCAAGTGACGCCCCACTGCATCTTGGATAAAGTGTCCGGGTTTGCTTATTATTGATAGAGAGACACTCTTGTCTCTTCATTAACTGTTAGGTAACAAGATGCATCTCGGGAGAGCGTGGATAATTCTGGAGGAACATTTTCACAGCGGTGAAAAGAGACTGCTTTCCATCGTTAGCCCGAGAAAAACGGCCAGGTTCATATGTGAATTTATGGAACAGATGTACGTCGATAAGTTCGCATCAGTACACGAAAAGATCACCTACAAGAAAGACAGAAAGAAATCAGCATTCCGAATGGAAAAATACGAACAAATGGGGCCCACGACTTTCAGTTGTGGTCATGATCCAACGTTCCGAGCGTATTACTGCCATAGGCTGACGTTGGCCGGTGAAAGGTTGATGTTCAAATATCGGGTATTCAAGGATGAGAACGGGAGTAGAATTTCGAGTGAGCACGACGGTTCAGTGAATGTTACCTAACAAGTCGCTGGTTGGGACGCCTTGCCCCTACGCGGCTCGCGCCCTACAGCTTTATCGTTAGTCGTCACATTTCCAACGATGCGACTCCAACACGCTCTTGAAGAGTCTGACGCAATCGCCGAAGAACTCCTCGCGCTTGTAGACCTGCCGCTCTGCAATGAATCAGACCGAGTCGCAATCGCAGACGTCGCATGCTCACTGGCGTTCGAACACTGGCATTCGCTGAGACTTCTGCTCCATGCAAGGATTCTTCCGTCCGCCCTCGTGGTGCACCGCTCACAGTTCGAAGCGATTCTACGCTCAGTTTGGTTGACCTATGCCGCCTCAGACGCGGAGGTCTCGAAGTTGACCGCATCCCTCGACCTTGAATCCGAACAGGCGGCGAAGAACATCGC
>CADECM010000097.1:5000-21770 GCA_902825845.1 uncultured beta proteobacterium | reverse complement strand
GGCGAGCACCAGCAAGGCCACGGAAAAAATACCGGCCGCGCGCTCGGCGAGCTCGGCAATACGCGGCTTTTCCGACACCGCCCGTTCCATCAGACGCGTGATGCCCGCGAGCGTGGTCTCCTGCCCGGTTTTTTCGACGCGCATTTCAATCACGCCCGCGTGATTGACGGCGCCGGCGGTAAGCCGGTCACCCGGCCCCTTGGGTATGGCCCGCGACTCGCCGCTCAGCAACGACTCGTCGCATGCGCTCGTACCCGCCAGCACCACGCCATCGGCTGCAATCACCGCGCCCGGTTTCATGCGCAGGCGGTCACCGGGCTGCAGTACGGCCACCGGCACAATGTCCGCGTCGCCGCCGTGATTGTGCAGCCGTTCGGCGGTTGCCGGCACCAGCCGCAGCAGATGGTCCTGCGCGCGCGCGGCGCGCGCGCGCGCCTCCAGTTCCAGCCACCGCGTACCCAGCAGCAGAAACACGAACATCGCCACGGAATCGAAATACACGGTGCCCTGGTCCCGCAGTACTGCCACAACGCTCGCGCCAAATGCCGCGACAATCCCGATTGTCACCGGCACATCCATTGTGATGCGGCCGGCACGCAGGCCGCGCCACGCCCCGGCGTAAAAAGGCATTGCCGACCATCCGATCACCGGCAGTGTCAGCGTAAGACTGGCAAACTGCATCAGCCGCTCGACGTCGTGCGGCATGGCGCCGTCAGCGATGTACACCGGCACCGCGTACATCATGACCTGCATCATGCCGAACGCAGCGATGAACAGCCGCCACAGCAACGCGCGGCGTTCGGCGGCAAGCAGCGTTTCGGAGCGCGCGGGATTGTAGAGCTGCGCGCGGTAGCCCAGACTGGAAATCGCGGCAAGAATGGCGCTCAACTGAATCGCCGCGGCATCCCAGCGCACCAGCGCGCGGCGGGCGGTGTAATTAATCGACACCTGACACACGCCTTCGAGGCGCGACAGCCGTTGCTCGATCAGCCACAGGCACGCGGCACAGGTGACGCCTTCCAGCAACAGCGCGGCTTCGCGTTCGCGTCCGCCGCCGCACTCGCGCACATACCCCTGTTGCACCGGCGGCAGATCGTAGGATGCATAATCTTCGGCAACATCACCGTCACGCGCCGTGGGCGGCAGCGCCAGCCGGCGCCGGTAGTAGGCGCCGAGCCCGTGATCCGCGATCATGCCGGCCACGGCTTGGCAACCCGGGCAGCAGGTCGCGCGTTCGACGCCATCAACGGTTACCGGGTACGAACGCTCATCCAACAATAATCCGCAATGAAAACAAACACTTGCATGCACCAGCGCAGCGGCTTCAGCGGTCGTCATCGAGGGTAAGCCGTGGTCGTCATTGCGTGCTTATGCTAGCGACCGGCCCACGCCCGCGGCTTGACATGGATCAAACGCGGGAACTGTGCCTTGCGTAAGGTGCGCGGAAACGAACCCCATAAAGGCTATGGTATGGACTTGCTTGACTGGGCGCGCGGTCCTCTATTGACCGGCGCCATCGCTGTTTTTGTCGCGGGTGTCGGGTGGCGGCTGTTTTGTTTGTGGCGCATGCCCCCGGCGCATGGGCCGGGGGCGCCTGCACGGCACGCGTTTGGCGTTATCGATGCCGTGGCCGCGTCGCTTACGCGGATGGTTCCGCGCGGCGGCTTTCGCCCGAGCGCGACACTGGTTACGGTCAATCCCTACCTGTTTCATGTGGGTCTGGCCGTCATATTTTTCGGCTACGCGCCGCACATCGCATTTGTCCGGCGCTTGACGGGACTCTCCTGGCCGGCGCTTCCGGACATGGTGATGTATCTGGCGGCCGCCCTCACCATTGTGTCGCTGCTGATGGCGCTGTTGTTTCGTCTCAGCGACGCCGTGCTCAAGAAGATCTCGTCGGCGGACGACTGGATCACCTGGACCATTACCTTCCTGCCCTTGATCACGGGCATGGCGCTGGTCAGCGAACCTTCCGCCGCGACGCTGGCGCATGAACAGGCGATCTACCGCGGGCCGCTGGCCATACACCTGCTGTCACTGGAGTTGCTGTTGGTGTGGTTTCCATTTGGCAAGCTGATGCACGCGTTTCTGGTGTTGCCCTCCCGCATGCAGCTGGCCACCTTCTTCGGCCGCCGCGGGGTGCACTCATGATCGACAGGGATGTGTTTCACGGCTTTCTCGAAGCCATTCACCACCTGCCCGAAATGGCGCAACCGGCGCCGTTGAGCGATGACGAACGCGTTTCCCGGGCAAAGTCCGTCATGCGCGCCAAGACCGACCGGGGGCTGGCACTCGATCTCGAGGCCTGTGTTCATTGCGGGTACTGTTCCGAAGCCTGCCATTTTTACCAGGGCACGCAGGATCCCCGTTACAGCCCCAGCCGCAAGCTCGACCTGCTGCGCCGCGTGCATGCGCGGGAATCCTCCGCATTTGCGCCCTTGCAGCGCCTGTTCACGCCGGACATCACCGTGGCCGAACTCCAGGCGTGGCAGGAACTGGTGTACGACGCCTGCACCGAATGCGGCCGCTGCAGCATGATTTGCCCGATGGGCATCAATATCGCGCGTGGGGTGAACGTGATGCGCGAGGCGCTGTTCGAAGCCGGCTTGGCGCCGCTGGAACTGATGGCAGTGGCGCAGGAACAGGCCGGACGCGGTACCGTGTTCGGTGTCGGACCGGCTGAACTGAAACGCACCCTCGACGCGCTGCGCGCCCAGGGCATCGCGATCCCCCTGGACGAACCCAAAGCCGACATTATGCTGGTCTCCACGGTGATTGACGTGCTGCTGTATCAGGATGCCCTCGCCGCCACCGCGCGCATACTCAACCACCTGGGACTCAACTGGACATTGCGCAGCGCAGGCTTCGAGGCGGCCAATTTTGGCCTGTTGTCGGGCAGCGAGACGCTGCAAAAGGCCGCCACCAAGCGTCTGGTGGACGAAGCGCTCGCGATCGGCGCCAGGACAGTCATCCTGCCCGAATGCGGCCACGCCTACCCGGCGTTGCGCTGGGAGGGACGTCTCGACAATGGCGACCCATTGCCGTTCGAGGTGCTGGCGGTATCCGAATTCGTCGGCCGCGAAATCACCAGCGGCCGCCTGCACGTGACACCAGGCGAGCAAGGCCGCAAGATCACCTATCACGACGCCTGCAAGCTGGCGCGCCACGGCGGCGTGATGGACGAACCGCGTGCAGCACTCAAGGCGCTGGGAATGGAACTGACGGAAACCACACCCACCGCCGAGAAAAACTGGTGTTGCGGCGGCGGCGCCGGCGCCTTCCTCATCAATCGGGCCGCGCCCTTGCGCCACAAGGCATGGGAAATCAAGCGCCGGCAGATCGACGACACCGGCGCCGATACCGTGGTCGTATCCTGCGCCAGTTGCCGTTTGAACTTCATGGCCGGCGCCGAAGCCGACCAGTGGTCGACGCGTATCGACAGCGTTGTGGAAATGGTCGCGCGGCAATTGCCTGCGTGAGCGTTGTCCCCGATGCGAATTCAGGTGCAGGTTGTGGCCTGATGCCGGCCCGGGCGACGCGCCGCGCCCATCACAAGCCTGCGCGCTTGCACGTGATGCGACGCCTGCCAACGGGATCGCCTATGGGGATGAGAAGCAGTGCGGCCGTATTCCAACCCGTCACCAATTCAGCAGCATGGCGGCGCCGGCCACGCGTTGGTGCCCCCGGCCGATGCGCGGAATTATTCAGCCTTGCCTGTCTTTATTCAGCTTCCATGAAACAACAACACCTTCCCTCACCCTGCCCTCTCCCGGCGGGAGAGGGTTCAAAGCCCTTCTCCCTCCGGGATCAGGGCACACTGAAAGCGAAGCAGAAGGGATGGGATGAGGGAAGCTTTTGACTTTTCATAGGGGCTGAATAGAGACCCTTGCCTTACCCAAGCGCCCTGCCTTCTCCGGCCTCCTCCACCGTCCGGCCATCGCGGATGTGATAAATGCGCTTGAACGTCGGGATGATCTTTTCGTCGTGAGTAACCACGATAATCGCCGTCCGGTATTGGCGTGCCATCTGGTCGAGAATGCGCATCACCGCCAATGCCCGCTCACTGTCCAGCGGCGCGGTGGGTTCGTCCGCCAATATCACCGGCGGCCGGTTGGCCAGGGCGCGCGCAATGGACACGCGCTGTTGCTCCCCGCCGGATAGTTCGGAAGGCTGCGCTTGCGCGCGATGGGCGATGTCGAGCGCTGTCAGCAGTTCCAGCGCGCGGGCACGTGCCTCACCGTTGTTGCGCCCAGCCAGCATGGGCAGTAATGCCACGTTGTCGGTGACATCGAGAAACGGAATCAGATAGGGCGCCTGGAATATGAAACCGATGCGGTCACGGCGCAACGCCCTTAAGTCCGGCATCTTCCAGCCCATGTCATAAATGACTTCACCGCCGATGGTCATGCGGCCACGCGTTGGTTCGGTGACAGCGCCCAGACACTTCAACAATGTCGTCTTGCCGGATCCACTGGGACCGATCAGACCGACCACCTCGCCCGCCGCGACGCTCATGTTCACGTCTTTGAGCGCGTCAACAGCCGCCGCACCCTCGCCATAACGCTTGCTCAGCCCTTCGATGTGGATGCCACTGCCGGGCGCCACGTCAGCCGCCGATGGCGGTCGCCGGATCGACCCGGAGCGCCGCGCGTATCGCCAGCGTGCTCGCCAGCACACAGACAACCATCACCGCGACCAGGCCGCGCACGGCGTCTCCAGTCTCCAGCAGCACATACTTCGGAAACGCCGGCGCCCACAGGGTGGCTGAAATCTTGCCCACCACGAAGCCGATCAATCCAAGTCCGAGGGCCTGCTGTAATATCATGCCGGCAATGGTGCGGTTGCGGGTACCGATCAGTTTCAGCACCGCGATCTCGCGTATTTTTCCCATGGTCATGGTGTAAATGATAAACGCCACGATGGCCGCACTTACAATGGCCAGAATCACCAAAAACATGCCGATCTGTTTCGCGGCAGTGGCAATCAGCTTGGCAATCAGAATCTCCTCCATTTGCGCCCGGGTAAATGCCTGAAGATGTTTCCAGCGGCGGATATCCGCCGCAACGGCCTCGGGCGCGTGCCCGTCGGCGACATCGACCAGCACAGTATTGACGTTGCGGCTGTTGGCTTGCGAGGCATTGATCGCGTCCAGCAGACCGGGAACACCGGGACGATTGAGCGCGGGATTGAGCGCGGTACGGGCGCGCTCGCTGATTATGGCGTCGTTATCCTTCAGGAACTGCGCCTCCTGCGCGTCCTTGAGCGGAATAAACACCATGGGATCGCCGCCCGACGACACCATGCGGCGGGTCAGACCGACCACGATGTACTCATGACGGCGAATGCGAATTCGGTCGCCCTGCGCGAAGCCCGCCGACACATCGGCCACCGCCTCGTAATGACCGCGGGTTACGCGCCGGCCCGAAATCAGATAGTTCGGTTCGCCCGGCTGGCCGGGTTCGAAGCCGACCACCATGGCGCGAATCTCCGTATTGCCGCTGCGCACCTGCATGGTGAGATAGGTGACGTTCGCCGCGCGCGCCACGCCACGCATGCCCAGAATCCCGCGATACACGTCGTCGCGCAGGCTGGAGGATTCGGCGTACGGGCCCTGCGTGTCCTTCTGTACCACCCACACGTCGGCGCCACTGTTGTTGAGCAGCACCTTCGCATCGTCAACCATGCCGCGGTAGACACCCGCCATGCTGAGCGTGACGCCAATCAGCAGCCCGAGGCCCAATCCGGTCAGTACGAACTTGCCCCAGGAATGCAGGATGTCGCGCCCGGCCAGACTGATCATTGCGGGCCGCCTTGCAGTGATGAAACCACCTCGATGCGGCTGTCGCTGTTCAGATCGCGCATGCTGTAAACGATGATCTCGTCGCCGGCTTTCAATCCGTCCATTACTTGCAGTGTGCCGTCGAGTCCGTGCGCACCAGTGGCAACCGCCACAAACCGCAATCGCCCTGCGTCGCGCATCCACACGCCGCTCACGGCACCCTGGCGGCGCAATGCGGCATTCGGGATCACCAGTACGTCACGCACCGCCGGCAGACGCAACGTCACCTCGGCCATCTCGCCGCTGGACAGTCCCGAAGGCGCATTGTCAAAAGCCACCGCGGCAATGCGCTCCTCGGTCACGCTATCGCTGACCGGCTCGACGCGCGCAACCATGCCCATAAACCTTTCCCGCGGTTTCGAACGCAGAGTGATCTCGGCCGGGATGCCGGCCTGCAGGCCCGCGGCACGGCTTTGATCCAGGCGCGTTCTGATCCACAGGCTGGCCGGATCCATCAGTTTGAGCACCGCCTGTCCGGCGACCACGGTGGAACCGGGCTCGGCATCGCGTGAGGTGACCATACCGTGAACCGGCGCCTGCAGCCGCACAACGGCCCGCTGTTGTCGCGTGCCATCCAGTTCCGCTTCGAGGCGGCCGAGGTCCTGGCGGGCGCTGTCATGGGCGGACTCGGCAGCGGCCAACTGCGCCGTCGCCGACTGCTGTTGCTGCAATTTGCTGTCCACCACGCTCTGGCTGACGAAGTTGCGTTTTCCCAAATCAACGTAGCGCCGCGCCTCACCGCCGGCAAGGTCGAGACGGCTCCTGGCATCGTTGACTTGCGCCATTGCCGCCGCGATGGCGCTGCGGCCGCGCGCCACCGATGCGGCCAGGGCGGTGACACGCTTGTCGAGATCGACCGGGTCCATCTCCGCCAGCAACTGTCCGGCTTTCACCATGTCGCCCACGTCGGCCAGCACACGGCTGACGCGCCCCGCCGTGGTGGGCCCGATCAGATAAGCGCGCCGCGCCTCGATCGTGCCAATGCCAAACAGGGACGGCGCCACCTCGCCCTTGGCGACCTGGGTCACCGTCACCTTGATCGGCGCGAGCGGCCCGCTGTTCATGGCAACCCACACAATGGCTGGCAGCAGGACAATGCCGAACAGAACAAACCAGAGCTGACGCGGAACGGAAAAAGGTACTTTCATGGCCGCGCCTGGAAAAATCCAGTCATGGGATTGATTCCGCAGAGAGGCCGCATGCCCGCCATTGTCATGGAGAATTCGCCCTTACTTGACGCTATAGCCTTTGCCATCCGATACCGACACCGCAATCGCAAGGTATAGACCTTCATCGCGGCGGCCGCTTCAAAGCTGCGCGATCACGCGCTGCAATCTGGTCCGTACCTCGGTGGCGATGTCGCCCAGCGCCGGATTCTCGATCGCCTTCATCGATGCCACCGGATCAACTGCCGATACCTCCACCACCCCCGGCGATTTCTCCTGCACGATCACGTTGCAGGGCAGCATGACGCCGATCTTGTCTTCCGCCAGCAGCGCCTTGTGGGCATAACCGGGATTACACGCGCCGAGAATGCGGTACGGCCGGAAATCAACGTCAATCTTGGCCTTGAGCGTTTTTTGAACATCGATCTCGGTGAGTATGCCGAAGCCTTCCTGCTTGAGCGTTTCGGTGACTTTTGCCGCCGCGGCATCCATTGATAGTTGCAGGGTCTTGCTGAAGTGATAGCTCATGTTCGTTAATCTCGGTGGCTGTTAAAATTAAAACAATAAAATCATATACTTACATCAATACACCCGATCGTTGAAAAGGCCTGCCGCTGGTTGCGCGAGCAACGGATACCCGCGCTGGCCGGGGTCAAGATTCGAGCCTTTCGATGCCCATCATCTTGAAAATATATTTTTCATAGATCGGCTCCGAGGTGCCGTGCTTCATTTTGTAGAGAAAATACTTTTCGAATGCGATCTTGCCCAGGTGCACCCACTTGCCCTTCTTGAACCAGTTCACGTTGCGCGGCGGAATCTGCGGCATGGCCACAAACGCCATGCCGGTATCACCCATGTCGGCAAGGCAAATGGCATTCCAGCTGCCCTTGGCGGTGGCGGGCTTGCCTGCCAGATCGGCGGCGATGTTATGTACGATTGCCGTGACCATGGTCTCGATCATGTAGCCTGTCTTGGGCGCGCCGGTGGGCACCGGCGTCACCTCCACCGGCGGAATCGCCACGCACACGCCGGCTGAGTAGATGTTGCGATACCTCTTGCTGCGCTGGTACTCGTCGATCAGCACGAAACCGCGCGGGTTGCATAGACCGTCAACGGCAGCCACGGGATCCACGCCCTTGAACGCCGGCAGCATCATGCTGTAACTGAACGGCAGTTCGTGCGCCTTCCTGACGCCGCCCTGTTCGTCCAGCTCACT
The DNA here is from genome assembly GCA_902825845.1 of uncultured beta proteobacterium. Taxonomy (GTDB): domain Bacteria; phylum Pseudomonadota; class Gammaproteobacteria; order Burkholderiales; family SG8-41; genus UBA5216. The sequence goes on along the minus strand of CADECM010000097.1, from coordinate 13,549 downwards.
GACAAACATCCTGCCGGCCTCGACCCGTGTCACTTTGGCATTGGTAATCCATTTGATATCGTTGGAGCGAAATTCACTTTCCAGCAGCGTTTTGGAGTCACCCACGCCACCCAGCCCCATATGCCCGATGTAGGGCTCGCTGGTGACAAACGTCATCGGCACCTTGCTGCGCAGCTTGCGGCGGCGCAGATCGGTGTTGAAGATGAACGAGAACTCGTAGGCGGGGCCAAAGCACGAAGCACCGGGCATCGCGCCGATAATGGCCGGCCCTGGTGCGTCAAGGAAACGCTGGTAGCTGGCCCAGGCCTGCTCGGCATGGTCGATGGTGCAAATCGATTGCGTATGGCCCTGCGGCCCGCCACCCGGCACCTCGTCGAATGCGAGTTTGGGGCCGGTGGTAATCACCAGATAGTCGTAGTCCAGCCGGCTGCCGTCGCGCAGTTCCAGGGCATTGCCTTGCGCATCGATGCGGGCGACGGGTTGCGCGACGAAGCCAATGTCCTTCTTCTCCAGATAAGGCCGAATCGGAAACGTGACGGCATCACGCTCGCGCCATCCCACGGCCACCCAGGGGTTGGACGGTACAAACTGGAAATAGTCCGTCGCGTTGACGACCGTGATACGGTGTTCCTTGCCCAGCTTGTCCCGCAATTCGTAGGCCGCCGGCATGCCGCCGGTCCCAGCACCCAGTACGATGATATGTGCCATGAGGGTCTCCAGTGTTGTCCAATCAGAAAATCAGCGCCCGTTCACCTGCAATTCCGCGTTGACGGACTGCAGCCACGCTTCGTCAAGCCGGCCCGCCGCCGCACCCAGCCTCAGGCGATTCAGCAGCAATTCCACGCGCGCCTGCAGCAGTGCCAACTCGGCATTGGCCGCATCGTTTTCGGCATTGAGCAAATCCATGGTGGTGCGATCGCCCACCTTGCGGCCGAGGCGCGTGGCATCGAGGCGCGCGCGGCTGGACGCCAGCGCCTGCGACAGCGCCTCGACCCGGCGCAGGCCAACGGTGAGTCCCAACCACGCCGCACGTGTCTGCTGCGCAACCACCTGACGCGCGCGTTCCGCCTGCGCACGGGCCTGGTCAATGCCGCGCAATGCCTCGTTGTGGCGGGCGCTACGCATGCCGCCGGTATACAGCGGCACCGCGATCTGCACACCGATCAGCCGGTTGTGCATGCGGTTCGAGGCAATGCCATAGTCGCCGCTGCCATTCAAATGCTCCTGGCTCACCTGCGCCACCAGATCGACGTTGGGCGAAAACACCGCGCTGGTCTTTGCCGCCTCCTGCCGGGCCACCGCCACCGCGGTGGTCTGCATGCGCAATTGCGGGTTGTGCGCATCCGCTTCCGCCAACCAGAAATCCAGCGTCCGGGTTTCCACGGGCGCCGCCTTGGACAGCGGGCGCAACGGATTGAACGAATCCGGCTGCGCGCCCGTGGCGTCTGCAAATACCGCTTCCTTCAACTGCAGATCGGTTTCGAGGGCCAGCAACTGCGCGGCAATGGCCTCGGAGCGTGCCGCGGCCTCATGCGTATCCGTCACCGGCGCGTCGCCGAGCTGAAATCGATCCTTCATTTCCACCAGCGCGCGGTCGACGGCATCCCGTTGCCGGCGCAACACGCGTAGCGACTCGCGGCCCAGCATCACATCAAAAAAGCGCTGGGACGTATTGAGTATCAATGCCTGTTGCGCTGCCCGCCAGCGAAGATCGGCACTGTCGGCAGCCAGATTCAGCTGCCGGCCCTGCGCATCGCGCTCGCGGCTGAACAAGGGCAGGTTCGCCGACAGCGCCACGCGTCCCAAAATGCCGCTGTTGATCGACGTGTTAAACGCCACGTCACGCGAGGTGCCAAATGCGGGCGTCGAAAATTGCGCACCATTGGTGGCGGTTTCGCTGCCGGCCACACCCGCGGTTCCCGACAGTGTCACAGTCGGCCGCCACAGGGCGCTCGCCTGATCGCGGCGGCTCGCGGCGGCGCCCTGCTCGGCCCGTGACACCGCGTAATCCAGATCGTGCTGCCGCGCCGCGCGCCATGCGTCGATGAGGTCAATGGCCGACACCGGCGGCGCCGCCATGAGCAGTCCCGCGGCACACAGCGCGCCACCGATCGCGGGCAGGCAGCGTGATCGGCGCATCACACCGCGCCCTTCCGCAAATGCTCGCGTATCCACAGCATCAACTGCGCGGCCGGCACCACACCCGACATCCGCGCAAGCTCGGCACCGCCCCGGAACAGAATCAGCGTCGGGATGCTGCGTATGCGATAACGTGCACTGGCCGCCGGCGCGTAATCGCTTTCCACCTTGACAAAGCGGACCTCGGGCAACTGCTTTGCCGCACTGGCGAAGTGCGGCGCCATCGCCTTGCACGGACCGCACCATTGCGCCCAGAAATCGGCCAGTACCGGAAGTTCGGTACCCTCGATGAATCCGGGCAGCGCTTCGTCGGACAAACTGACGGGCTCGGCAGCCATCAGCGGCGTGGCGCATTTGCCGCACACCGGCGCTTCGCGCAGGCGCGCCTCGGCCACGCGATTGGTTGTTGCACAGGAGGGGCAGACGAGATGCATGGCAGTCTGGCCTCAGGCGCCGGCGTGCACGCCCAGCTTGCGCAGGATCACTTCCAGCGGGCACCAGCGGGTGAATGCGCTTTGCAGCAGATTGGCGCCGACAAACGCGGTGAAGGCGAGCCACCACTGACTGACAAAAAGCGGACTGCCGGGAATGCCCAGCGCCAGCGACGCCAGAATAAACAGGCCTGCGAACAGACGAACCAATTGCCAGGAGGTCATGATGTAGTTCCTTGTGGATGGGTTGGTACGATCGGGGGAATGGTCGCGGCGGGAACGCCCAGCCGTTTGCGATACGCCACGTAGTACAACAATGGAATCACCACCAGCGTCAGCACCGTGGACACGAAAATGCCGAATATCAGCGAAATCGCCAGGCCATTGAATATCGGGTCGTCCAGTATGAAGAACGCGCCGAACATCGCCGCCAGGCCGGTCAGCAAAATGGGCTGCGCGCGGGTACTGGCGGAGCGCACCACGGCGTGCTTTAGATCGACACCGTCGCGCACCTGCAGGTTGATGAAATCCACCAGCAGGATCGAATTGCGCACAATGATGCCCGCCAGCGCGATCATGCCGATCATGCTGGTGGCGGTGTACTGCGCGCCGAGCAGGGCGTGGCCCGGCATCACGCCGATGATGGTCAGCGGGATCGGCGCCATGATGATCAGTGGCGTCAGATAGGATCCGAATTGCGCCACCACCAGCAGGTAGATCAGCACCAGGCCGACCGCATAGGCCGCGCCCATGTCGCGAAAGGTTTCATAGGTGATCTGCCATTCGCCGTCCCATTTGATCGCGTAGTCGCGATACGGATCCGACGGCTGACGAATGAAGTATTCGCTCAACCGGCCGCCGCCGGGCGTGCTGATATCCGCCAGCCGGCCGCGCATGCCGAACATGCCGTACAAGGGGCTGTCGACTTTACCGGCCATGTCGGCCACCACGAAGTTCACCGGCAGCAGGTCCTTGTGATAGACCGGCTGTTCACGCAGCGTGTCGCTGCGCACCACCAGTTCGCGGATCGGTATCAGTCTGCCCTCGGCACCGCGCACGGCCAGTTGCAGCAACGCGTCGATGTCGCCATGCCGCTCGGCCGGCAATTGCAGGGTCGCGGCCGCCGGGTACTTGGCGCCGTCGTGCAAGTAGCTGACCGCCTCGCCCGCCAGCCCCGCGCGCAAGGCGGTGACGATCGCCTGCTGCGGTACGCCCAGCATCGCCGCCTTGCGGCGATCCACCAGCAGCACCGTCTTGGGCGCATCGGCGATACTGCTGTCGTCGGTGTCCACCACGCCGGACTGCTTTTCGAACACCGCGCGCACCGCCCTGGCCACCTGCTGACGCCCGGCGGCTTCGGGGCCATACACTTCGGCCACGATCGGCGCCAGCACTGGCGGCCCCGGCGGCACTTCAACGATTTTCACGTTGGCGCCAAAGCGCCGCCCGATCGCCTGCAAGGCCGGGCGCTCTCGCATGGCGATGGCATGGCTTTGCGCGCTGCGCGCATGCTTGTCGAGCAGATTCACCTGCAGATCACCGGCCGCGCCGCCGCTGCGCAGATAGTATTGTCGCACCAGGCCGTTAAAGTTGATCGGCGCCGCCGTGCCGGCATAAGCCTGATAGTCGGTGACTTCCGGCACCGTTGCGAGATGGCGGCCCAACGCGTGCAGCACGGCGGCAGTCTGTTCCACCGGGGTGCCGGCGGGCATGTCGACAACAATCTGAAACTCGGATTTATTGTCGAACGGCAGCATCTTCAGCAGCACCAGCCCCAGTGCGGGCAATGCCACCGAAACGGCGATCAGTCCACCCACGCCGAGACCGAGCAGGCGGCGGTTGCGCGTGCCGCGATTATCGTCCAGCAAGGGGCGGAAGATGCGTTCGAACAGCGGCGCGAATCGGCCCGCCAGCCCATGCGATTGAGGTGCATCATGGACCGCGCCCTGCTTCATCCACAATCGCGACAGCCATGGCGTAACCGAAAACGCAATCGCCAGTGAAATCAGCATGCCCATGCTGGCGTTGATCGGGATCGGGCTCATATACGGCCCCATCAACCCGGATACGAACGCCATCGGCAACAGTGCGCCGATCACGGTCAGCGTCGCCAGAATGGTGGGGCCGCCCACCTCATCCACCGCGCCCGGGATGATCTGCACCAGAGACTTGCCGGGAAACAGTTGCTGGTGACGGTGAATGTTTTCGACCACCACGATGGCGTCGTCGACCAGGATGCCGATGGAAAAAATCAACGCAAACAGGGACACCCGGTTCAGCGTGAACCCCCAGGCCCAGGACGCAAACAAGGTGGCAGACAACGTCAGCACCACTGCCGTGCCGACGATGAAGGCCTCGCGCCGGCCCAAGGCGACAAACACCAGCGCCACCACAGAGGCGGTCGCGAACAGCAGTTTTTGTATCAGCTTCTGCGCCTTGTCATTGGCGGTGATGCCGTAGTTGCGCGTCGGCGCCACGTGCACATCCGCCGGAATCACGGTGTTCTTCAGGCCTTCGATGCGCTGCATGACGGCGTCGGCCACGTCGATGGCGTTTTCACCGGGCTTCTTGGTGATCGCCAGCGTGACCGCGGCATATTCCGCCGCGTCTTTGCCAGCAACGCCGTGCCATACGTAGCGCATCGCCGGCAGCGCGCCATCGCGCACCGCGGCCACATCCTGCAGAAACACCGGCTTGCCGGCGCGCACGCTGACCAGAAGTTCCGCCACCGCCTGCGCGTCTTTCAGAAACGGCCCCGACTCCAGCGCCACCGCGCGGTTACCGGAAAGCAGGTCGCCCAGCGGCAGGCCCAGATTGGCGGATTGCAGCGCGGCGCGCATATCGGCCACTGTGACACCCGCGCCCGCCATCCGCGCAGGATCAAGTTCCACCAGCACCGCGCGGCCCGGCCCGCCGATGGTGGTGACCTCGCGCGTGCCCTTGACACGCTTGAGGTCGGCCTCCACGCTGTGCGCCACGCGCTCCAGATCATAGGCACCGACGTCGGGCCGTTTGCTGTAGAGCGTCAGCGCCACGATGGGCACATCGTCGATGCCCTTGGGCTTGATGATCGGCTGCGTGACACCCAGCCCTCGCGGCAGCCAGTCGGCATTGGAGTCAACGGTGTCGTAGAGGCGTACCAGCGCTTCGGTGCGCGGCACGCCGACCTTGAACTGCAGCGTGAGCACCGCCAGCCCCGGATGGGACACCGACATCACATGTTCGACGCCGGCGATCTGCGACAGCACCTGCTCCGCCGGCGCGGCAACCATTTGCTCGACATCGCGCACCGCCGCTCCCGGAAACGGGATCAGCACGTTGGCCATGGTAACGTTGATCTGCGGCTCTTCTTCGCGCGGCGTCACCATTACGGCAAACGCACCCAGCAACAGCGCCACCAGCGCCAGCAATGGCGTAATCTGCGCCGTCTGAAAGTAGGCGGCGATGCGGCCGGAAATGCCGGGGGTGGATTTCATCGATCGTCCCTGGCGGGCGTCACCGGATGCGGGCAGCGGCCTGCGGGTCGAGCGCCACGCGCTCGCCCTCCGACACGCCACTCAGGATTTCGATGCTGTCACCCGTCAGGCGTCCCAGGCGCACCTGGCGCAGCACGGGGCGTCCGTCCGGCGCCACCACATACAAGGCGGTCATCTCGGCACGGCGCACCACGGCGCGCGCCGGAACCTCGAGGCGTGTGGACTCGCCCCCGCCTGCCGGCAGCCACGCGCGGGCAAACAAACCCGGCTTCGCGCCCGCTGTTGACGGTGGAAGATCCAGACGCAACTGCACGGTATGGGTGCCAGCGTCGCTGGTCGGCAACAACTGCACGCGCGACGGCGTGAACCATTCACGATCCGCGCCCAGATCGGGCAGCTGAATCTTCACCGGCACACCTGCAGTCATCGCGCCGGCCACCGATTGGGGAACGGCAACGGTGACACGCAGCGCGGCCGGATCGTACAGCGTCAACAGCGGCCTGCCCGGCATCGCCATATCGCCCAGCGCAACCGGCACTTCCGAAACGATGCCGGCATAGGGCGCCTGCACCAGGAAAAACCCGGATTGGGCGCGCGCCGCGCCCGACTGGGCGATCAGTGCCGCGACGTGCGCCTGTGACGACCTGAACTGTGCTTCGGCCCGCTGCAGCGCCGCCTGGCTGATATAGTCTTTCTGGTACAGCTGTTTTTGGCGCTCGAACTCTTTGGTGGCGAGATCCAGCGACGCGCGCGCGGCGCGCACCTGCGCCTCGCTGGCCGCCGTGGCCTGGATCGCGACTTGCGCATCGATGCGCGCCACGATCTGACCGGCCTTCACCCTGTCGCCCGCCTTCACGTTGAGCGCGACCACGGCGCCGGCGACCTGCGCCGCAATCACCGTCTGCCGCACCGCTTCGACAACGCCGTCATAGCCGGTGGATTTTCCCGACCGCGCAAGGCGAACCGCTGCCGTTTCCAGCGTGCCGGCGGCCGGCGCCGATTGCGGCTGCGCGGCAGCCCAGGCATTGCCGAGCAGAGCGAGCATCACGACGCCGAGCCGGATACGCTTCGTCATCACACGTGTTCTCCCGATCGTTGCAGTGACGTCAGCCGGCAGCGTGTGTCCGAACGCAGGCGGAAGCTGTGATGCGTACTGGCAGTAATACGCGATCTGGCGCGCCACAATGAATCAGGGTACGCAAAGCACACCGTGCCCCATTGACTTACGTCAATCAGCCATTGCGTCTGTACCGTACCGTTGCTTGATACCCTACTCACGGGCGAAAGCCTCCTTGCGCTGGGCACGCGTCCGTAGTGGATCGCGCCGCCTGTTGACTCGTGAATGAGTTTGGCGCACGAGCCGGCGCTGGTCTGTAACCTGGGTTACATAACCGTGGCAGGGGAACCAGGCCGCTGCGCTACCGGCCCGCGATGCGCTCAAGGCAGGGAGGTTATTTTTGGCTGGTGATGGCCGTGATAGCCGTGATGAAGCGGCGCGCGGGCGGCCGTCATCGCACAGGTCGCTGGCGACATCGTGCGTGACACCCATGCACCCCTTGAAAATGAAGCACCGCGGAAACCCCGCGGCCGGCAGACCAGGCTACAGCGCCCGCTGGCAAAATATTGCAACTATCTGTTTTTAAACAATTATTTTCATTTTCGGCATCGGCTGGCGCGCGCAGCCGTCAAACCACACCGCGACACACACGCGCCGCCACATCCGCCAAGGTCAGTCTGTTGCAGAGGACAAGTGCATCAAGGATTTGGGATCCACCACGGTGACTTGCTCGCGCTCGAGTTTCACCCAGCCCCGGGATTCGAAGCTGCGCAGCAAGCGGCTGACAATTTCCCGCACACTGCCCAGATCGATGGCGAGTTTCTGGTGCGTGGTATGCAGTACCGGCCCGCGATGGACGAGCATTTGCGCCAGTCGCACATCGAGCCTGCGAAACGCCACTTCTTCCACCAGTTCCATCACTTCCGCGAGCCGGTCACCATACATGCCGAACACGAAACGGCGGAAGAGTTCGTTACCCAGCAACAAGCGATGAAACACCTCCGGCGGCAGCGAGATGAGCCTCACATCCGTTTCCGCGACAGCACTGGCGGTGTAATCGGCATGTCCCAGAAGGCAGCCGCCGGAGAGCAGACAAGCCTCTCCGGGTTCGACTTGATACAACAGTATTTCCCGCCCGTTCGGCGCGGACTTCGACACCCGCACCGTTCCTTCCAGCAACAGGGGAAAACCGCGGCACGGCTGATTGGCGTCAAACAGTATGGTACCCGCGGGACCATGCACCAGCGTTGCGTTTGCCAGCGCCGCATCCAGCTCCGCCGGCTTCAGGCCGCCAAACACCGGAAAGCGCCCGATCAATTCGGGTATTAGCGTTTTCGCATCGAATGCGGTTTCGAGCAGCGACATGACACCGGTGCAAGCAATGGCGGAACCCCAGTATAACCCATGCACCCCGCGCGCCAGCCGTGCCGGCGCGCGGGCACGCAG
>CADECM010000097.1:0-4900 GCA_902825845.1 uncultured beta proteobacterium | reverse complement strand
TCGCGGTGCAGGTCGTCAAAGCCGTGCTCTACTCGTTTGTCGGCATCCGCCGGCGCATCGACATGCAGGCCGACCTCGACCACTTGCCACTGCTTCCCATTGTCGTGGGCGGCCTGATTGCCGCTGCGCTTTTTGTCGGCGCCCTGCTGTTCGTCGTGCGACTGGCAGTGATCTAGACGACCATGAAGCGCAAAATGGCCTGTGTGCCGCGAGGCGGGGCACTTCAGGAGCGGTAAATGGACGCAGCGCAAGCGCTCTTGCTGGCACGAACCCAGTTCGGATTGAACATTGCGTTTCACATCCTTTTTCCCAGCCTGACCATTGCGCTGGGGTGGTTCCTCGTCTACTTCCGTTGGCGCTACGAACGCACGCGCGACGCCGCCTGGCTCGCCACCTATCACCTGTGGGTCAAGGTGTTTGCACTCAGTTTCGCCATGGGCGTGGTGTCCGGCATTGTCATGAGCTTTCAGTTCGGCACCAACTGGCCCGGCTATATGAACAAGGTGGGCAATATCGCGGGGCCCTTGCTGGCCTACGAAGTGCTGACAGCGTTTTTTCTGGAAGCCACTTTTCTCGGCGTGATGCTGTTCGGCATGAACCGCGTGCCCGGATGGCTGCATGTGCTGTCCACGGTCATGGTCGCGGGCGGCACCACGCTGTCGGCATTCTGGATACTCGCGCTGAATTCGTGGATGCAGACGCCCGCAGGGCACATTCTCGCCGACGGCCAGATCATCGCCGGTGACTGGCTGGCGGTAATCTTCAATCCCTCGTTTCCGTATCGTTTCGTGCACATGCTGATGGCGTCAGGACTCACTGCGGCATTTGCCATTGCCGGACTTTCGGCGTGGCGTCTGTTGCGCGCCCCCGCGGACATGTCGGCCGCCAAAACGCTGCGTGCCGGGGCATGGGTGGCCGCGCTTCTTGCACCGCTGCAAATCGTCATCGGTGACTTGCACGGCCTCAACACCCTGCAACACCAGCCGGCGAAGATCGCCGCCATCGAAGGCATCTGGAAGACGGAGAAAGGCGCGCCGCTGGTATTGTTCGCGGTACCCAACGAAACCACACGACGCAATGACTATGCGATCGAAATCCCCAAAGGCGCGGCGCTGATCCTGAAGCACGATGCACAGGGCGAATTGCGCGGACTTGATGAATTCGAACCCGATCGCCCGTCCGTCGCGCCGTTGTTTTTCGGCTTTCGCCTCATGGTGGGCATCGGCATCGGCATGCTGCTGCTGGCGTGGTACGGCGTCTGGCGCCTGCGGCGGGGACCCGCGCCGCGCGCCCTGTTGTGGACATTCGCGGCATTCACCTTCTCCGGATGGATCGCCACGCTGGCCGGCTGGATCGTGACCGAAATTGGACGCCAGCCATGGCTCGTGAGCGGGATTTTGCGTACCGCCGACGCGGTTGGCAAGATATCCGGCGCGCAATTGGGCGCAAGCCTTACCGGTTATGTGCTCACCTACAGCCTGATGCTGGCGGCCTACTTCGTGGTGCTGACGCATATGGCGGGCAAAGGCGCGGCACCATGACGCTCGATTTGCCGGTGGTGTTTGCGTTGTTGATGGGCGTGGCCATTCTTTCGTATGTGGTGCTTGATGGTTATGACCTGGGCGTGGGCATGCTCATGCCGGGGGCCTCCCCCGAAGAACAGGATTTGATGGTGGCCTCGATCGGCCCGTTCTGGGACGCCAATGAGACGTGGCTGGTGCTGGGCATAGGCTTATTGCTGGTGGCTTTTCCAGCCGCGCATGGGGTGGTTCTGGGCGCGCTATACCTGCCGGTAACGGCGATGCTGATCGGGCTGATGTTGCGCGGCGTCGCGTTTGAATTTCGCATGAAGGCGCACGGCTGGCATGCCGGGCTGTGGAACGGGCTGTTCTGGTTCGGCTCGTTTCTGGCCAGCTTTGCGCAGGGGCTGATGCTGGGCCGTTACATCACCGGCTTCGAATCCGGCACCGGCTATTGGCTGTTTGCCGTGCTGGTCGGCGCCAGCCTGTGCGGCGGCTACGTGCTGCTGGGTGCCACCTGGCTGGTACTGCGCACCGAAGGCGCGTTGCAACAAAAAGCGCGCGCGTGGGCGCTGTGGGGCCTGATGTGGGTGGCGCTGGGTGTCGCGCTGGTGTCTGTTGCCACGCCGTGGGCCAATGAAACGGTTCGCGGCAAGTGGTTCGACTTCCCGCGAACCCTGTGGCTGATGGCATTGCCCGTAGCCACCTTGGGCGCGGGCCTCTGGTTATGGCGCAGCCTGCGCAGCAGCGCCGCCGACTGGAAGCCGTTTGCCGCTGCCGTGGCAATTTATGTCCTGGCATTCCTTGGCCTTGCCTACAGTATTTTTCCCTACATCGTGGTCGATCGCATGACCATCTGGGATGCGGCTGCCCATACCAGCGCGCTGCAGTTCATGTTCTGGGGCGCTGTCATCGTGCTGCCCTTTATCGCCGGCTATACCGTATTCGCGTATCGCGTGTTTCGGGGCAAAGTGCGCACGGCGCTCTACAAATGATTCGTTGGCACGGGCATGAGCCGCGCCACGATACCACCTGTCTGCGCCACGACCAGTTCGCCTTCGGCCAGCGGCGTCCACCCTTCCGGGGTTAGCGGCACGCTCGCCAGCAACACCACTGCCTGTTCCGGCGCTTGCGAGCGCAATGTCAGCCCGTCGGCCAACAAGGCCGCTTCGCGCGCGCAATGACGCACCAGCAGATGCAGGCCGGGCGGCCGAATGACATCGCCGTGCCGGCGGCGGTGGCCATGGGCATATAGCGCCTGGCCGTCTGAATACAGAAAGTTCGCCGGTCCCAGTGCCCGCAAGTCTGCGGCAAACCCCGCGACGGTTGCGATGCGTTGGTCCAGGGTCGGCGGCTGCGCACAATTGCCCCATAGCGCGTGCATGCGCCCTAGCAACGCGCAAAAGGCGCGTTCGGAATCCGTTTCCCCCACCGGATGAAACAGGTTGTCGGGCGCGGACGCCAGTTCGTCAATCGCGCCGAGATCGCCATTGTGCGCAAACAGGTGCATGTTTCCGCCGAGTTCCCGTGCAAAGGGCTGGCAGTTGCGCAACGCGGGTTCGCCCCGGGTCGCATGCCGGATATGGCTCATGGCAAGCGTTGCGGTAAACGGGGTGCTTTGCAGGAAAGCCATGTACGCGCTGTCTGCCGCGGCGCGGGGTTCCCGCACCACCTGCACGTCGCGATCCGCGTACCACCCCACCCCCCAGCCGTCATGGTGCGGCCCCTGTGGGCTGCCATGCCGCGCGAACGCGTCAAGCGACAGGCGCACCGTGGTCGGCCAGCGGCTGGACATGGCGAACAGTTCACACACGTGCAATCCTTAGGACACATTAAACAGCCAAACTCGCAGCATATCCGCCCAGGTACGACAATCACGTTGACGCATGTCAACAAACCGCTTGCGGCATGGCGTACAACTTCGCCTCGAACCCGCTGCGCCTGCGTCCTGCCAGAATGCTTCTGTGGTCACTGCCGTACTCGTCGGGCAGCGCAATCGCAGCAGGTTGCATTCATTTAATCCATTCGCAAACCTCATTTCATAAAATCCGGCCGATTAACCAATCCACACCGAAGGCTTGATCGCCGGCTCCATATCATTCCCGCAAGGAAACACATCATGCTGAAAATTCTGCTCCCGGTGGACGGTTCCGACAACGCCCTGCGCGCCATTGATTACGTCATTTCCCTCGCCGCACAACTGAAGGGGATGGCCCTCCACATCATCACGGTGCGCGACGCAATGGATTCGCCGCAACTGCACCGCTTCTGGACGCAAGAGCAGATACACGCGTTTCAGCAGGAGTCCGGACGGGCGCTTCTGGATGCAGCCCGGCAGCGGCTCGACAAGTCGGGCCTGCCCTACACCTCGAATATCGCCATTGGCGACATCGCGGAGTCCATTGTCAAGTATGCGCACGACCAGCAATACACCATGATCATCATGGGTACGCGTGGCATGGGGGCCATCGCGAGCCTGATGCTGGGTTCAGTGGCAACCAAGGTTGTGCACCTGGCGAAGATACCGGTGATGCTCGTCAAATAGGCACTACTCGCCGCGCAGATCGCCGCTCGCGTTGTTCGGTTTCCCGCTCCAGGCACTGGCGTCATGCCGCTGCTCCGTTCACTTGCTGCCAGATCCTGCACCGGCCACCTCCGACCACGTTCAGCGCATGGGTTCGGCTACATCGCGAAGGCGGATCATGTTGTCGGCCAAAAGTCGCTGACGCAGGCGAGACGGCGTCAGATGCGTGTGGTTGCGGGCCATTTCGATGATCGTCACCCGTTCGCCCGCGGCTGCGCGCAGCGGGCGCCGTATCAGTCCGAGCATGCGCGGCTCCGCGGCCAGCACCAGTTTGACCGCGCCGCCCGCCTTGATCATGGTCACGGCGTGATCGGCGATCTCCCGCGCAAAACGTCGTTCGACTTCGATCCGATGGCGGTCGCGCTCGGCGTCCTGGGGATGCACGGGACCCGCCTGGCGGCTGGTATTGCGCTCGCTGCGCACGCCCGGCGCATGTTTGCCGCGAGCGGTGTAGTCGGTATTGATGAGGTCTATTTTTTCGACAAGCCGCAAGCGGGCGTGCAATGCCGGGTCCTGCTCCAGCACGAACATCCGTGCCCGCGCGCCATCGGCAACGATCACAAAGCAATTAGCCACGAATGACCTCCTCATTGGGGGGGCAACATTGTCGCGCCGCCCTACTTGCGCGCCTGCCGCTCGCGGGTCTGTCCCCGCGACACGATGTGCGCGATGTCCGTCAGTTCCCCGGCAAGCACTTCCAGCAGATCGTCAATGCTGACAATACCCACCAATCGGTTGTCGCTGTCCACGATCGGCATCCGGCGCACACCCTTGGCACGCATCACGTCCAGCGTTT
>CADECM010000096.1:6683-22085 GCA_902825845.1 uncultured beta proteobacterium | reverse complement strand
CGGCAGGTTTCGGAGTGGAGCAGAACTTCTATTGACCGTTGCTGAGAAATCGTGATCGGCCGGAATTGGCCGATTGCTGGCGGTCAACTGATCGAAACGGTAGCCTTTCGACAGTCACCCATTACTGCTTGGCTTCGGACTACACCAGCACATGAAACCGCAAATCACCCCGCACTGGCGCGCATCAGCGTGATATCAAACGCCGCCTGCGCCACACCTTTGTCATCGCGCTTCAGCGCGACCACCAACGCCTCGGCCACGCCGCGCTCACGTTCAAAATAAAGCTGCGTCACCAGCGTCGCATGCCCTGCGTGGCTCACGCGGTAGTGGATGTGCCGCGGGCGTCCGGGATACTCCGCCGGCACCACCGTCGAGAATTGATAGCGGCCGTCGGCACCGGTCTTGAGGCTCGCGCGCAGCAGGCAGGCGGGATCGTCCTTCCTGCCGCGGGTGAATTCGCTGTAATCGCCGTTGGCATCGGCATGCCACACTTCCACCAGCGCGCCGGCGAGTGGTTTGCAGTCGGGCATGCCCAGCACGCGGCCGGTGACGACCAGCCGTGCCTTGCCACCGGAGCCGCTGCTGCACAGGTCGCCCGTTTCAGGCGCGTTGCGGGTGTAGAAGGGACCAAGCTGATCGCGCGGCGTCACCCGGCATTGCTGGGCGCGCGCGGGCAATGTGATCAACGCCGCACAGCCGGCCAGAAGGAATCGCCGCCGCTGTAGCAAGGGTTCGCGCAACGGCATTCCGGTGCGTGGCGGGCGCTTACAGCACCACGACATCCGGCACGCCCCGTGCCGTGGCGTCGCGCAGCGCGAGTTTGATTTCGAATGCGGCACGCGTCACGCCCGCGTCGTCGCGCGTGAGGCTCACGCTGTGCTGCCGCGTGCCGGGGTTCAACTGCGTGACCATTGCGGTGTAGCCCGGCAGGCTTACACAAAGGTGCAGCCGTGATGCCTTGCCCTCCAGCACCGCAAAGTAGCGGCCATCGCCATCGGCAATGACCACTTCGGGCGCGGACGCGTCGCGCACGCCGCGCGCATCCGCCCGCCAGATTTCAATATGCGCCCCGGCCAGTGCCTGCCCGTTCTGCGCACTCACCACACGGCCGGACACAATGAGCTTGCCGCCCGCCTGCTGCACCGGCGGCTCGTGCATTGCCGCAACTACCGCGGGAACCGCCAGCGCACCTGCGCCCACGCTGCCCGCCGCCAGCATCTGCCGGCGCCGTGCCGAAAATGTGTGCTGTTTCATGTCCGTCCCCTTGTTCTGCACGGATTACCGGTTGCCACCTATCCCGGCACCGCCATGCCGCGCTGCACCGCGGGCCGCGCCGAAATCGCGTCGAACCAGCGCTTCACATTCGGCACCGCCGCCAGATCCGTCTTGTGCCACTCGTAACGCGCCACCCACGGATACGTCGCCATGTCGGCAATGGAGTAGTCGCCGGCCAAATATTGATGGTCTTTCAGGTGCTTGTCCAGCACCTGGTAGAGGCGGTCTTTCTCCTTGCCGTAGCGCTCGATTGCATACGGCACCGGCTCTTTCGCCGCGCGCAGGAAATGGTGCACCTGACCGAAGATCGGCCCCACGCCGCCCATCTGGAACATCAGCCACTGCAGGGCTTCGCTGCGCGCGCGGCCACTGGGCGCGAGAAATTTTCCGGTCTTTTCGGCCAGATAAATCAGGATCGCGCCGGATTCAAATATCGACAGTGGTTTGCCGTCGGGACCGTCGCTGTCGATGATCGCGGGAATCTTGCTATTGGGATTGATGGCGACAAATTCCGGCTTGAACTGATCGTCCTTGCCGATGTTGATGGGGTGCGTGTTGTAGGGCAGGCCGCATTCTTCCAGCATGATGGAAACCTTGCGGCCGTTGGGGGTGGTCCAGGTATAAAGATCGATCATCGGGAAATCTCCACGTTAGACAAAACAGGTGAACGGCTTTTTTTGCCGCAGATTAACGCTGATGAACGCGGATTACGCCTACCCCATCGTCGTTCCGGCGAAGGCCGGAACCCAGTGCGTAACGGCATGCGCAGCATGCAATATTGCGCCTTCGGCGCGGGTTACATCCTGGATTCTGGCCTTCGCCAGAATGACGTCCGGGGGTTAATCTGCGTTCATCAGCGTTAATTCGTGGCAAAAAAGCCTTTGCATTTCATTCTTCCTCATTCAGCGCCGCGCGCACCGCCGCCACACGCGCCTGGTGAATCGCTTCCTTGATGCGCGCGGGCTCGGCCAGCGCTTGCGCGATCGCGCCTGCGTCCACCGCCGCGGCGGCCTTGAGTGCGGTAAGCATGCGAGCGGCCTGGGGATAGGGTTTGTGTTCGCCGCCCAGGCGCCCGCGCTTGTCACTTTCGCACGCCTGCATCAGGCGCGCGAAACGCTCCGGCTTGCGAAACGCGTCGGCGCTTTGCAGCAGCTTGACGATGGTGGCCGGACGCAGTTCGGCGGCGCGGTGGATGTTGCCATGTTCGCGCGCCATCACCAGTGCAAGGTCGCGGCATTCCGTGGGCACGCGCAGGCGTTCGCACAGCGCGGCCACCAGCTCTACACTGCGTTCCTCATGCGCGACATGACGTGGCCATTCCTCGCGCGGCGTGGTGCCCTTGCCCAGGTCGTGCGTCAGCGCGGCAAAGCGCACGTCGAGCGGGAAGTTCTGACTCGCCGCCCAATCGACCACCATCATCACGTGCACGCCGGTGTCGATCTCCGGATGGTGTTCGGCGCGCTGCGGCACACCCCATAACACATCGACTTCGGGCAGCACGCGCGCCAGCGCGCCGCAGGCGCGTAGCGCGTCGAACATGCGTGACGGCTTTTTTTCCATCAGCCCGCGCGACAGTTCCTGCCACACGCGTTCGGCCACCAGCGCGTCGGCCTCGCCGCTTGCCACCATGCCGCGCATCAGTTGCAGCGTTTCCTCGGCGATGCTGAAGCCGAAGCGCGCGGCAAAGCGTGCAAGGCGCAAAATGCGCACCGGGTCTTCGGCAAACGCCACGCCGACATGGCGCAGCACGCCGGCCTTGAGATCGCGCACGCCGTTGTAGGGATCGATCAGCGTGCCGTCGCCTGCCTTGGCGATGGCGTTGATGGTGAGATCGCGCCGCGCCAGATCCTGCTCCAGCGTAACGTCGGCCGCGGCGTGAAACGCAAAGCCGTGATAACCGCGTGCGGTCTTGCGTTCGGTGCGCGCCAGCGCGTATTCCTCGTGCGTTTGCGGATGCAGGAACACCGGAAAATCCTTGCCCACCGGCTTGTAGCCCAGCGCGGCCATGTCATCCGGCGTCGCGCCCACCACCACGTAATCGCGATCCGCTACCGGCAGGCCCAGCAGTTCATCGCGAACCGCACCGCCTACCGTGTAAATTTTCATTTAAAAACAATTACTGTCTCTATTCAGTCCCTATGAAACGTCAACGTCCTCCCTCACCCCTAGCCCCTCTCCCGAAGGGAGAGGGGAACAAGCCCTCGCCCTCCGGGAGAGGGCGGCGCGGAGCGCCGGGTGAGGGAAGCTTTTGACTTTTCATTGAGGCTGAATAGAGACCAATTACTTACATATCTACACGCGTTGCGGGCGCGTACGGTCGCGCAGCGCCGCGTAACGCCCGCGCGGCGTGCGCTGCGCGAGCCACGCCGGCGCTGTGGCCTCCAGCGCCAGCGGCACGATGCCGAATGGAAACACGCAGCCCGCATCGCACACGCTGTCGACGGTCATCGAACGCACGTTGTCGATGGTCATGATTCTGCCGGGCAGGCATTCCATGACGAATGCCATGAGGTGGGTCAGTGTGCTGTCCGCGCTGAATATCACGCGCTTGAGTCCGGTAGTGTGCGCCACGAACTCAACCAGCTGCCGCAGGGTGTAGACCCTGGGGCCGCACAGATCGTAACCGTGGCCGATGCTGTCGCGCTGGTACAGCGCCTCGACCATGGCACTGGCCACATCAGTGACGAACACCGGCTGAAACCGCGCCTGCGCCGAGGGCACGATCAGCATTGGAAATGTTTTGAGCAGATTGGCGAAGAGGTTCAGAAACGTGTCTTCGCGCCCGAAAATCACCGACGGCCTGAATATCGTCGCCTCCAGCCCCGAACCGCGCACAATCGCCTCGGCCTCGCCCTTGCTGCGCATATATTCGCTCGGCCGCTCCGCGCCGGCGTGCAGCGCGCTCATGTGCAGCAGGCGTGGCACGCCGCCTTCGCGGCACGCGGCAACCAGCTTGCCGGCCAGCGCGACATGCCCGGCGTGGAAGCTCGCCTTGCCGCGCCCGCCGTGGGTGCCCACCAGATTGATCACGGCGTCGCACCCCCGCACCAGTTCGTGCAAGGCAGCCGCGTCGTGAATGTCCGCCACCAGCAGGTCCACCGTCGGCAGCGTGGTGAGATGTTTGGCCCGTTCGCGGTCGCGCGTGGGTACGCGCACACGCAGTCCGCGCGCGGCCAGCGCAGCGCACACATGGCGGCCGACAAAGCCCGAGCCGCCCAGAACGCATATGGTAGAGATGGTCATGTTATTCAGTCGGTAGACGACAATGTGCCAAGGCGCGAGTTTACCCCATCCACCACGCGTCTCACCCGTTGCGCGGCACACCGCACCTGCGTCAGGGCGTATCCCCCAGCGGTTTTTCTTCGCGTGCCGGCCCCACATCGCCGATGCGGGCCTTCAGTGACTGCACCTGCTGGCCCAACAAATGGGCGTAATAACTGGCGTTGGCCATCACCAGCTTCACGTAGTGGCGCGTCTCGTTGAACGGTATGGTTTCGGCCCATGCCGCGGCTTCCATGAAACGCTCGGGCCGCCACGCCTTGGCGCGGCCAGGCCCGGCGTTATATGCGGCCGAGGCCAGCACCGCGTTGCCATCCAGGTAGTCATAGACATGGCGCAAATAGTAGGTGCCCAGACTCAGATTGGTATCAACATCGGTGACGCCCGACCAGCGCCAGTTCTTGAGCCCCATTTTATTGGCGACCCACTGCGCGGTGCCTGGCATCAGTTGCATCAATCCCATGGCGCCGGCACTCGAACGGATGTCGGTCATGAAGCGGCTTTCCTGCCGGATCAGCCCCAGCACCCAGGACTCATCGAGGTCATTGCGTTTCGCATGCACCCTGAGCAGATCGCGATACGGCGCGAAATAGCGCAGCCTGAAATCATGCTGCGCCACCGTCTTGTCGGCGGTGTTGATCACGCGGTCGGGAATGCCGCCGTTGCGTTTGGCCACTTCCGCCGCGGTCAGCAGTTGACGATCGTCAAATGTGCGAATGGTCCAGGTCCACTCACCGCTCGCTTCGGGGCGCAGGCCAAGGCCATACAAGGCCAGCGCGCGGCGAATGCCGGGGTTCTGGCTCATCGCCTGCACCTCCGCGGCACTGGGCGTATAGGCGGGCGGCGGCACCGCGACCTTGCCGCCGAGTTCTTCCAGCGCCAGTTGGCCGTAGAACAGGTATTCCTGCGACAGCGGCTTGAGCAGCACCAGCGCTTCGGCGTCGCGCCCTGTGGCCTTCAGCGCGCGCGCTTTCCAGTAGCGCCACGGTGAATCCTGATTTTCCTTCACCATGGCATCCACTGCGGCAATCAGTGTTTTCCAGTCGCCGGCGCGCAGCGCGGCGCGCGCCTTCCATTCCAGCTGAAAGTCGTCCATGTCGCCGGCTTTGGCGTACCACGACAGCGCCTGCGGGTCGTGCCTGAGCGCGCCCTGCAGACCGATATGGCCCCACACAAACGCGCGCTCCTCCTCGGTAAACCGCGATTCCAGAGCGGCCCAGCGTGCCGCGGCCTGCGACGGCGACGAGCGCGCCAGGCGATAGGCCGCAAACATGGTCGTCTCGCGCGCGGCACGGCTGGCCGCGTCGAACGGGCGCGCGAGATGCGCGGCCGGATTTTGCGATACCGCATACAGCAGCTTGCCATTGAGCGGCTGACCCGGCGGCAAATAATCCGCCGCGCGCACCGCCACGCCCACCTGCCCCGCGGCCAGCGCCAGGCGCACGCGCGCCCAGATGTCCTGTACGCTCAATTGCCCGTTGGCGGCGAGCATGGCAAAAAGCGGCGCGCAACTGTCCGGCGTGCTCTTGCCGGTGAACCACAACGGCCTGGCCTCGCGCACCGCGCCGGCGTCGCCACGCACACGCGCCTGCACGGTATAGCACTGGATTTCAGGATCGTCCTTGACCAGAGCCGGACGTTCCGCGTCGAACACAGCCCATTGCTGTTCCTTGCCCAGCCGCTTGAGCCATGCGGCGCGCATGCGCTCGGCGACGTAGGTATCCTTGTATTCCGCGAGAAACGCGCGCACGGCCGCGGGTTCGGCCTCGTCAAGCTGCTGGCGCAATACCCAGTACGCGGCGTACGGTTCCAGCACATGCCCTTTCAGGCGTTGCACCTGGGCTTCGAGCTTGCTTTTGTCCTTGCCGCGCAGCGCATCGCGCAGGGCGAGAAAATCGTCATCGCCGGGCGCGCCGGACGCCGTGCCGCTCAGGCACAGACACGCGACGGACAGAATGGCTGCAGCAACTTTCATGCCGGAAATTTTAGCGCCTTTTGTTCGGGTGGCAACGGAAATCTGACCGGTCCCACGCCACTTTGTTCACCCCAGAAACAACCGGTACGCCGGATTGCGCGATTCATCGACGCACGGGTAACCGACCTTGCCCAAAAAAGCCTGAAATTGCTTCTTGTCGCGCGGCGGCACCTGCATGCCCACCAGCACGCGGCCGTAGTCGGCGCCGTGGTTGCGGTAATGAAACAGGCTGATGTTCCAGCCGCGGCTCATGCTGGTCAAAAAACGGATCAACGCGCCGGGCCGCTCGGGAAACTCGAAGCGGTAAAGGATTTCGTTCTTCACCAGCGGCGCGTGGCCGCCCACGGTGTGGCGCACATGCAGCTTGGCAAGTTCGTTGTTGCTCAGATCCTGGGTCTTCAATCCTGCGCGGCGCAGCGCGCGCGTGAGGCGCGCGGTTTCATCGCTGTTCTGCACCTGCACGCCGACGAACACCTGCGCGGCCCGCGGGTCATCGTAGCGATAATTGAATTCGGTCACGTTGCGCGGCCCCAGCAATTCGCAAAACGCCTTGAAGCTGCCGGGCTTTTCGGGAATGGTCACCGCGAGGATCGCCTCGCGGTGTTCGCCGAGTTCGGCCTCTTCGGCGACAAAGCGCAGGCGGTCGAAATTCATGTTTGCGCCGCTGGCGATGGTCACCAGCGTCTGTCCCCGCACGCGCGTTTTGGCCACGTAGGCTTTTGCACCCGCGATCGCCAGCGCGCCCGCCGGCTCCAGAATCACCCGTGTGTCCGTGAACACATCCTTGATGGCGGCGCAGATGGCGTCGGTATCGACACGGACGACGTCATCCACCAGTGCGCGGCACAGGCGGAAGGTTTCGGCACCCACATACTTGACCGCCACGCCATCGGCGAACAGCCCCACCTGATCGAGTTTCACGCGTCGGCGCTTTTTCAAGGACTGGTACATGGCATCGGCGTCTGTCGGTTCGACGCCGATGATTTTGGTCTCGGGACGCAGGCGCTTCACATAGGCGGCGATGCCGGCGATCAGGCCGCCACCGCCGATCGGCACAAAAATCGCGTCGATGGGCCCGCCGTGCTGCCGCAAGACTTCCATGCCGATGGTGCCCTGACCCGCGATCACATCCGGGTCGTCGTAGGGGTGAACAAATGTAAGTCTTTGTTTTTGTTCAATATTTTTTGCATGCGTGTACGCAGCATCGTAGGAGTCGCCGTGCAGCACCACATGCGCGCCACGCGTGCGCACCGCGTCCACCTTGATTTGTGGCGTGGTCACCGGCATCACGATGGTGGCGCGGCAATGCAGTTTCTGCGCCGCCAGCGCCACGCCTTGCGCATGATTGCCGGCAGAAGCCGCGATCACGCCGCGTGCCAGCGCGGCACCGGGCAGGTGCGCCATCTTGTTATACGCGCCACGCAGCTTGAAGGAAAACACCGGCTGCAGGTCTTCGCGCTTGATCAGCACGCGATTGCGCAGACGTTTGGACAGATTGGGCGCATCGTCGAGCGGCGACTCGATGGCCACGTCGTACACGCGGGCGCTCAGGATACGCTTAAGATAATCGGGAGATTTCATCACACTGTCGCAATGGGGAGCCCCAAGGTTAGCAGGATTCAGTGCTCCCGCGCACTGTACAGCGTGTGCGCAGAGGCTTATCATCCGCCCATGAATCAGACTGACATGAAACAAGCGGCCGCCGAGGCGGCCATCGCCTACGTCGAAGACGGCAGCGTGGTGGGCGTGGGCACCGGATCCACCGCGGATTTTTTTATCGCCGCGCTGGGCAAAATCAGGCACCGCATCGACGGCGCGGTGGCGAGTTCGGAGGGCACTGCGCAGAAGCTGAAGGCGCTGGGCGTTCCCGTGTACGATCTGAACAGCGTCAAGGATCTGCCCGTATACGTCGACGGCGCCGATGAGGTCACAGAACACCTGGCAATGGTGAAGGGTGGCGGCGGCGCGCTCACGCGCGAGAAAATCGTCGCCGCGGTGGCGCGCAAATTTATTTGCATTGCCGATCACAGCAAGCTCGTCGGCGTGCTCGGAAAATTTCCGTTGCCGCTGGAAGTGATTCCGATGGCGCGCTCATACGTGGGGCGCGAGATCGTCAAGCTCGGCGGCCAGCCCGCGTGGCGGCAGGGGTTCACCACCGACAACGGCAACTGGATTCTCGACGTGCACCATCTGTCGATCACCCAGCCGATGGAACTCGAAGCAACGCTCAACCAGATCGTCGGCGTCGTGACCAACGGCCTGTTCGCGCGCCGCGGCGCCGACGTGCTGCTGCTGGGCACGCCGGATGGCGTTAAAAAATTCAATAAAAACAAATAGTTACGTTCGTGGCCGAATACACGACCATTGCCGCGGTTGACCTTGGATCGAACTCGTTCCATTGTCAGATCGCGAGAGTGGACGGCGACCAGACGTATCCGCTCGACGGTCTGCGCGAATCGGTGCGCCTGGGCGCCGGCCTTGATGACAACAAACTGCTGGACGAGGCGTCGCAGGCGCGCGCCATCGCCTGCCTGCAGCGCTTTGCGGAACGCCTGCGCAGCTTTCAGCCCAGCGACGTGCGCGCGCTCGGCACCAACGCGCTGCGTGTCGCCAAGAACGCCGCGGCATTCCTCAAAAGGGCCGAGGCCGCGCTCGGCTTTCCGATTGAGGTGATCGCCGGACGCGAAGAAGCGCGGCTGATCTACCTCGGCGTGTCGCACAGCCTGCCGCTGAGCGACGAACGGCGGCTGGTGGTGGACATCGGCGGCGGCTCCACCGAATTCATCGTTGGCGAAGGCTACAAGCCGCAGCAGCTCGACAGCCTCTATATGGGTTGCGTATCGTTCAGCCGCCAGTTTTTCCGCGACGGCAAGCTCACCCGCGGCGCCTTCAAGCAGGCGGAAATCGCCGCGCGTGCGGAACTGCAGCACATCGTCACCGGGTTCTCCAGCCGCCACTGGACGCACGCCGTCGGCTCCTCCGGCTCGGCGCGCACGCTGGCGCAGTTGCTGCAAATCAACGGCTACGCGGATTCCGGCATCACGCCGGACGGACTGGAGCGCCTGCGCGCGCAGCTCATCCGCGCGGGTGACCTGTCGCGTGTCGACGTCGAGGGCCTGCGCGACGACCGCAAAGTGGTGCTGCCGGGCGGGCTCGCGATCATGAGCGCGGTGCTGGCGGAACTGGAGATCGAACGCATGGACGTGGCCGAAGGCGCCATGCGCGAAGGCATTCTCTACGACATGCTGGGGCGCACGCATCACCGCGACACGCGCGAGACCACCGTCGGCCAGTTCATGCAGCGCTACCATGTCGACGCGCCGCAGGCCAGGCGCGTGGAGCGCCTGGCGCAGGATCTCTACGAACGGCTGGCGGGCGCCAATGCGAAAGGGATGCCCTACCTGGCGTGGGCCGCGCAGCTGCACGAAATCGGCATCTCGGTGGCGTACAGCGGCTACCACCGCCACTCGGCCTACATCATCGACAACGCCGACATGCCGGGCTTCACGCGCGAAGAACAGCACCGCGTTGCGCAACTGGTGCTGGCGCATCGGCGTTCGCTGAAGAAAGAGCGCGCCGCGCTGGATGACAGCATCGACTGGCGCAAGGTGTTTGCGCTGCGCCTCGCGGTGCTGTTCTGCCAGCGCCGCACCTCGATCAACCCGCGCATCGAGTCCGCCCGTGCCGGCGACCGCCGCTTCCGCCTCGCCATCGACCCCGCCTGGCTGCAGCGCAACCCGCTCACCAGCACCGCGCTGCGCGAGGAAATCGGCGAATGGTCGAAGATCGGCTTTGATGTGAAAATCAGCGGCCTGGAAAGCCTGGGCGACGGCGAGGGAATGTCGACGGCGGGCTAATGCCGCGCCAGCCGGCGGGTCGCGTTGGCGCATCTTTCCAGCAGACGGTTTATATCATTGTGATTGCGTGTCTATTCAGTGCGGGGCAAAACGTAAACTTCTCCCTCACCCCCGCCCCCTCTCCCTCGGGGAGGGTTGGGTGAGGGTAGGGTTTTGTGTCGTTAGCCCCGGACTGAATATAGATACGTGATTGCCAACAATTCCATTCCTGACAGGGGGTAATATGAAAAGCGTCTCGCTATTTGCCTGGGTCTGCCTGGCGTCATTCGGCGCACTGGTGACAGTGACAAACACCCACGGCGCGGAGACGCGCCGGGTGACCTTTTCGCGCTGTACCGAGTTTGTCGGCATATCGCCGGTGCCGGAAGCCGCGGCGCGCGCGCTGGTGCCCGAGCGCTACAGCCTTGTGGCCGACGCGTCCGGTGCGCGACTGGTGATTCGCATCGCGGATTGCGCCGGCGTGCAGGCCGGCGCATCACCCCGCCGGCCCGGCACGATTGCGCATATCGGCATCATGATCATTTCGCCGGATGGCACTGGCACCGACCCCAATACGGCGATTAACAACTACACACTGTCGTACGCGACGAACGTGCCCGCGCTTGCCCGCCTGCTGCGGGAGGCCAATGTGCCCGCGGTATTCGACGGGGATATGGCCTACGAATTCGCGCCGGCGCAGGGACCGAGTGAACTGTACGCGGCGGTAACGCCGGCGCCAAATCTGTCGCCCGCATGGTTCATACATGGAACCGTCACCAATCCCGGTTTCGCGACCAACTTCCTGGCAAACTGGTGGATCGCAAAGGGCCGTCGCGAGACCAAAATGGAAACGACGTTTCCGGTAATCCTGTTCGACTTTACCTCGGCCGTGTCGTTCTACACCTCGCGCAACAATGTCATTGGACAACTCGTCGGCGGCAACCGGATTGCCGGGTTTCCACTCAGCTTTCGCGGCGCATACGAGACCGCCGAAATGATCGTGAGCGAGAATCCGTAGCGCGGCATCCCGCACCGGGACGCCACTGGATGGCGTAACATTCCCCATTGACGACGACTGACCCGGGAGCCGCACCATGAATGACCTTGCCACGTCCGGAACCATCACCGCACTCAAACCACTGGCAGGCCCACAGGTCTGGTACGGACCCGAAATGGCCGCGCGCACGGACTGGATTCGCCCGCTTCGGCCCGCTGAGATTGTCGAGCTTGAAACCGCAGTAATGCGACTGGACGCAACCGGCATCGATATCGCGGCGATCGGACCACAGGACTTGGATGCGCCGGGGCTGCAGGAACTGGTGGGCGAAATTCGCGCGGCCGTGCTGCACGGCCGCGGCTTTCATCTGGTGCGCGGCATTCCACTGGAGCGCTGGAGCGTGCGGCAGTGTGCAATCGCGTATTTCGGACTCGGCACCCTGCTCGGCGAGCCGGTATCGCAGAACGCGATGGGGCATATCCTCGGCCATGTGAAAGACATCGGCGCCGACGTCGCGCGGCCCGAGCATCGCGGATACCAGAGCGCGGCACGCCTTTCCTATCATTGCGATTCTTCCGACATCGTCGGGCTGTTGTGCCTGAAGCCGTCGAAGGCCGGCGGCAAGTCCAGCATCGTCTCAAGCTGGACCTTGTTCAACGAGATGCTGCGCCAACATCCCGGCCTGCTGCCCGAACTGCTGCAGCCGGTCTACCGCGATCGCCGCGGCGAGGTGCCGGAAGGCGCCGAGCCCTGGTACGCGGTCCCGGTGTTCAGCCCGATGCCGGGCGGCGGATTGGTCGCCACCTATGTGCGCAGCGCGATGCACAAGGCCCAGCGTTTCCCCGAGGTGCCGCGGATGACGCCGCAGCTGATCGCGGCCTGCGACGCAATGGATGCGCTGGCGCAGGACCCGGCGATCCATCTCGACATGGATTTTCGTCCCGGCGACATGCAGTTCGTCTCCAACCACTGGGTGATGCATTCGCGCACCGCGTTCGAGGATTTCGCCGAGCCCGAAAAGCGCCGCCACCTGTTCCGCCTGTGGCTCGCGTGCACGGACGGCCCCGACCTGCCCGACGTCTACACCCGCGTGTGGCAGGGTGCGGCGGAGAACGGCCGCCCCGCCGGCATACGCGTTCCGGGCGTGCCGCTCACCGCGCCGCTCGACGCCAGCTGGTAATGCCTGCAACGACCGGCCACCGAACTTCGCAATACACAGGGGAATCTCATGGGACAACTGACAGGCAGGACAGCGCTGGTCGCCGGCGCGGGACGCAACAACGGCAAGGCCATCTCGATCGCATTCGCGCGTGAGGGCGCGGACCTGATACTCGTCGCGCGGGAAAAAAAGGACGCACTGGACGCGGTGGTGAAGGAATGCGAAAGCCTCGGCGCGAAAGTGCTGCCGATCATGGCCGACGTCAGCGATCACGCGCAGGTGGAACGGCTGGTGCAGCAGGGACTTGACCGCTTCGGCCAGATCGATGTGCTGATGAGTTGCACCGGCCGCCGCGCGCACCAGGACTTCTGGCAGATCAGCTACGAGGAGTGGGACAAGACCTTGGCCGTCAACCTGAATTCGCTGTTCTATCTCGCCAAGGCCGTGGTGCCCTCGATGATGAAGCGCAAGACGGGCAGCATCATCGCGCTGGGCGGCCAGGCCTCGGTCACCTCGCAATCGCAGCGCGCCCACGTGATCGCGTCCAAGCACGGCCTGTTCGGCCTGATCAAGGCGCTCGCACTGGAACTCGGCCCCTACAACGTGCGTGCCAATCTCATCGCGCTAATGACCATCGAGAACGTGCGGGCGAACCCGGAGTGGTATGGGGGGCACACCGGCCCCAGCGCGGAAGAACTCGCGGCGATACCGCTCAAACGGGCCGGCAAGCCGCAGGAAGTCGCCAACGTGGCGGTGTTTCTGGCATCGGAACAATCATCGTACGTGACCGGCGACCGCATCCTGTGCGGCGGCGGGAAGTACATGTGACGCGGGACGGCATTTGTAGCCGGAAAAACCGGGCCGCCCTGGGCCGAACTTGGCAGGTCAGAAGACGAAGGCGCGGAAAACGTCTCGCACGAGCGCTTGGCACTTCAGGTTATGGCTGCGTCGCGCCCAGATAGGCGACGGTTTCTATCTCCACCAACACGTCCGGCTTGGCGAGGGAACTCACCTCGACAAGCGTGGAAGCGGGAAAATCTCCGCCAAAGAACTCGCGGCGCGCACGCCAGACCTCGGTATTTTTCTCGATATTGACGACGTAGATTGTCATCTTGACCAAATCGTCCAAAGTTCCGCCAGCCGCTTTGACGATGCGATCAATGCGTGAAAATATTTGCCGGGTCTGTTCGTACTCATCCTTGCCGACGATCCCGGTGCCGCCGTCGAAGGGACGTGCCACCTGGCCGGAGATAAACAACATGTCGCCCGCGCGTATGGCGTTTGACCACAGGCCGGGAGCGGCTTCAGCTACATCAGGAACGGACACCTTTGCTCTTGGCATGGCCTTCTCCTTGTGGCATCAGTCCCGGGAATTGCCAAAATGCCCGGGTTCAGTGCTGCGAAAGATCACACCTTTCGCCGCCATGAGTGCAGTGCGTTCGGCATGGACGGCGAGGTCCAACGCTTCGATGTGCGATTGGCCGTCCGCACCTGTGTATAAGCGCGTAATGCTCATGCCTTACCCCTTAAGCCGGCGTCGAATGTTGATGGAAATGGGGACATCATTCGATGCACCTGGCCGGCTACCGTAGCAGACGTCGAGGTTCGAGACAAGTGGGGTTCTGGTGACTGTCTCTCGTGAACGGTTGCCTGTTGAGGCGCTGGCGCACAACGCCATCGCGCTGGATGCCGACGGTCTCTTCGGCCGCAGTCGGGGCGTGCACAAACATCATCTGCATCAGTTTGTGAGGCCGGATCGCGCGGCGTGATATCGCTGGGCACGCCGCATGTGGTTGACAAATCAATCGTAACTGTCGCCAGCCGTTGGTTGGAGTAAGAGCGGCAATTGATGTCGCCGCACACGCTGTACGGCGGCGCAATGCGTGCTCAAAACAGATTGGGCACGGTAGATTCAGAGCCTATACGGCATCGCCGCGCACGGCCGTCTCGATCCTGGCGACGTCGATCTTGCGCATTTCCATCATCACGTCGAACGCGCGCTTCGCCACATCACCACCCCTGGCCAATGCCTCGGTCAGCACGCGCGGCGTGATCTGCCACGACAAGCCCCATTTATCCTTGCACCAGCCGCACTCGCTCTCCACGCCGCCGTTGCCGACGATCGCGTTCCAGTAGCGGTCGGTTTCCGCCTGGTCTTCGGTGGCGATCTGAAAGGAGAACGCCTCGCTGTGCTTGAATGTGTCACCGCCGTTAAGGCCAATGCACGGCACGCCGCACACCGTGAATTCGACCGTCAGCACGTCGCCCGCCTTGCCGCCCGGAAAGTCGGACGGCGCCCGGAACACAGCGCCGATTGCACTATCGGGAAAGGTCCGGGCGTAAAAGCGCGCTGCCTCTTGCGCATCACGGTCGTACCACAGGCAGATTGTGTTCTTCTTCGTGACTCGCCTCGACTTCGCTTCCACGTATCGCGCGAAGTTGTTGAGAATGGCCTGCCACCCGTCTCTTTGCATCTCAATCGAGTTTTCTGTTTCAGCCTCGAAGGTCACGCGGACCGTTACACCATTGTTCCCCGGTAAAAATTCGACCCGTGCCGTCCGGTCGCCGAAGGTATATTCGATCACCTTGTGGCCGACGATTTTGGTATAGGTTCCGGCGAAATCAAAGCCCATGCTGCCGTCCCTGGCTTCCATGCGCGAGGAGAAGGCCCCGCCAACGCGCAAATCCACGGCGGCAGTCGTGGTGTGCCAGTCGTCGGACGCCGCATTCCATCGTGTGATGTCGTCGGGTGTCGTATAGGCCTGCCAGACTTGCGCGATGGGTGCAGTGACGATGGTTTCAACAGTGATTTTCGCGGCGTTACTCATGACTTCTCCTTTGCGTGGTGGTTTTGGTCTTCCCACCGCGTAGTCGAACGAGG
>CADECM010000096.1:0-6583 GCA_902825845.1 uncultured beta proteobacterium | reverse complement strand
GCGTTAATCCCGGCCAACCACGACGAACAGCCGCGTGTTGCACCTGCGGGCAAATGCCGGTTCTTGCTTGCAACTACCAGACCCTTTGAACCTGCTCACGCCGCGGCGCGCGCCGGCGTATCGCGCTTGAGCAACGCCGCCGCCTCCTTTGCCACGCGCGTACCCTCGAAGAAGCGCGGATTCTGCGTGCCCCACAGGCGCACCGCATTGCCAAAGACGAAGTCGCTGAAATCGCCCTCAGTAAGGTGGCCCTCCTCGACCAGTTCATAAGCTTCCGGCAGCGGGTCGCGCATGTCGACGACATCAAAGTGCCCGATATCGGAACTGAACAGCGCATTGATGCGTGCGCCCAGCGGCATCAGCTTGCCAAATGCCACCGCGTTCAACCGGTCGTCGGCCTCGCACCCGAAGTAGTACGGCGTCGCAAACAGATCGATCCAGTCCTGCTTCTGGCTGATTTTGCAGAAGTGGTAATCATCAAGTGGCACACCGCCCGTCAGTGCATCTTCTTCCTTCAAAGGCCAGCCGTCGCGCTTGTCGAGTTCCGCGGCAATGTCGCCGTAGCCGTACTGCCCGACCAGCTCGCGCAGGCGGTTCCTGTCGAGCTTCGCCGGATCCATATTCTGCAGGCCCTTGGCGCCGCGCCGCTCCCAATGCTCAATCAAATCGCAGAAGAGCTGGCAACCCCAGCCCACGCCGCCTTCCAGAAAAGCGAAGCGCAGGTCGGGGAAGCGCCGCGTGACGCCGCCCAGGAAAAGCGCCTTCGCCACGGCATGCTGGGCCGCGGCGAAGTGGCCGATATGGTTGAAGGTGAAATTCGTCGGGCTGTTGCGCTCACCATAACTGCGGCCGCCGGTATGAAAGGTCGGCGCGATGCCCAGTTCGCGGCATTTCTGCCACAGCGGATCATAGTCGTAGTGGCTGTCGAGCCCCAACTGGTCGAAGCCTTGGGCGAGGCGTGCCACATCTGGGTCGGCGCCCCTGGCCTGCTGGAGCGGCCGGCGTATGCCGCTGCCGAACATGCAGACTTTTGCACCAAGCTGCTTCACCACGAACTCAAGCTCTTTGATCGCCTCATCCGGCGTGTGCACCGGAATGACGGCAACCGGTGTCAGCCGGTCTTCGAGTCCCTTGAAGAAATCGAAGGTCACAATGTTAAAGCCGCGAATGACCGCGCGGCGCGCCGCCTCATCGGCAATACGGTGAATGCTCAAGCCGGATGTCGGGTAGATCACACCGAAATCGAGGCCCAGTTCGTCCATGCGCTCGTACAGCATGCGCGGCATCATCGCGGTCGCGCGGTCGACGGTGTTGGTCGATTGCCGGCCCCAGAAGGCTTCCATACCCATGTGACGCGCAGCGCGCTCGGCGGGCGTCAGCTTAAGCGAATCGGGAATGCGGCGTTGCGCCTGCAGGAATCCGTCGGCCCCGAGGTTGCCGACCGCCTTGCGTATTCTCTCCGCAAACACCGGCGGGTACTCGATCCAGTGTCCGTCGCCGTCGACGACCGGGTGCTTGAGGCTCTTACGAATCTCTTCAGGCGTACGATGCGCGCTCATCTGATCCCTCCGGAGAAACGAAATGTTTCGTCAGGCTATGCTCCGCCAAAGCCGAAGTCAACGCCCTGACGCCAACTTTGGAACGCTCCGCGCCCCACGACCGCGGGGCAATCCGGCGCGGACATGCGCCCGAATTGGTAGTGAGGGGCGGCTTCATGGTGGCAGAGCCGGCGCTCTATGAAATCGCTTGGCCGGCAGCATCTCAGCCTGAGCCGCTGTTGGTGACGCCACGAACCCATGGAAGGAGCGCGACGGTCACCCGACGTCGGCCACTCGCTCACCGCGACGGACTGCTGTTCCAGTGCGCCACGTTTCGTTTCCTCCACAGAAATACAGGCATACCGACTACGCCCCGGTAATCACCACTTCATCGCGACGTACTGTGAATTGGTGGTCGAAACCTTCCGACGCCCAATCCATGTAGCGCACCATGTCCTCAAAGCGCGGGTCGCCGGCCCGCAGCACTTCGGGACGATATTGTTTGTCGATCATCATCGGCAGGAACGAAACGCTTTGCACGCCCGTCTTGCTGAACCAGGCCTTCGCCAGCAAGCTGCGTTTGGCATCGCGCCCATAGGGCAACAGGGGATATTCCGGGTCCTGATCGGCGTGGTTGCGCAGCGCGCCGTGCACCCAGGGTTTTTCGCTCCACTTGGGCGAGGGGAACGGCTTGGTCATGCAAAAATTGCTCAGGCTGTAGAAAATCGCCTTGCCTTTGTACACCTCGATGGCTTTGGGCACATGCGCATGATGGCCAAGGATCATGTCCGCGCCCGCGTCGATACAGGCATGCGCCGCGGCGACCTGGTAATCGGCGATCACGCGCGGCACCCAGATCACGCCCCAGTGAAATGCGACAATCACGATGTCTACTTTGCGCCGTAATGCCGCGACATCGTCGAGAATCATTTTCATATCCTGCTCGTCCGGGTGAGTAATCACCCGCGCCGGCGCATGCGGCCCGCGCCCTTCATAGGAAGTTTTAACGCGCAGCGGCGCGATGCCGGTCTTGTTGGGCGCCGCTTCGCCGCCTTCGGGAATCACGGAACAGTAGCCGAGGAAGCCCACCTTGATGCCGTTGCGCTCGACGATCGCCGGCTCGCGCGCTTCAGCCAGATCGCGGCCCGCGCCGGTCACCGCTATGCCTTTGCCGAGCAGCAGCGCGCGCGTATCGAGCAGCGCGTCGGGGCCGGCATCGTACATGTGGTTGTTGGCGATGGTGACTGCCTCAAAACCGCAGTCGGTGAAAATATCCGCCATCTCCGGCGGCTGACGCCCATGGGGAGCGGTCTCGCTCACGCTGCCGCGCGCCGAGTACTGACGTTCGCAATTGGCAAAGCGCATATCCACCGTTTGCAGCGTGGGCCGCACCAGCTCGGTGTAACGCCCGATCGGAAACCCGTCGTTAGGGCCATGCACCGGGCCGCAATCGCCGGTGCCGATGAACGAAATCATGGCTTCTGCTTTCGATCCTTGATCACCCGCTCCCATTTGTCCACCTCGCGCAAATACCTTCGTTTGAATGCCTCAACACTTGCGGGCGCGGCGGGTTCCGCGCCGTCAGCCGCAAATTTGTTTCTGATCTCCCCAGCGTTGACGATGGTGGCGACCTCTTGGTTTAGACGTTTCAATATCGCCTGAGGTGTACCGCGCGGCGCAAACAATGAATAATTGTTGCCGAGTTCGTAACCGGGAGCGACGGTTTCCGACAAGGTGGGCAGGTCCGGGTAGGCGGCGGAGCGCTGGCGGCTGGTCAACGCGATTGCGCGCAGCCGGCCGCTCCTGGTGTGTGCCGCACCTGATGTGGTACTGGTGAACATGAGGTTGATCTGACCTGCGAGTAAGTCCACGAGCGCGGGGCCGCTGCCTTTATAGGGCACATGGAGCAGCGCGATACCGGTGATATCGCTGAACGACGCCATGCCCAGATGGTGCAGACTGCTCGCACCGGACGTGCCGTAGGTCAGCACGCCGGGCCGGGCCTTGGCGTACGCCACGAATTCTTTTGCGGTGGCAACCGGCTGCGAGGGATGCACCACCATAAGATACGGCTGTGCGGTCATTTGCACAATCGGATCGAACACTTGCCGGATATCGTACGGGACTTGCCGCGTTACCCCCATCAGAATCACCGTGGTGCCACCCACCAGCAGGGTATAACCGTCGGGCGGGGCTTGCCGCGCGATGTCCATGCCGATCATCCCGGAGGCGCCGCCGCGATTATCGACGACCACCGCAACCCCCAGGGATTCGCTCAATTTCTGCGCCACCGGCCGGGCGGTCATATCCTGACCGCCGCCCGGCGCGGAACTGACGATGACGCGCACGGCTTTGACCGGATAGGGCACCGTGTTAGCGGAGGCGCCCGCTACTTTGGACTGCGCGTGCGCCGCGCCGGCGATACACAGCACCAGCGCCGTGCCCGCTGTCCACCAACGTCGCAATGACACATCTCGCATACCAGACTTGCGTTGGCGCACGGTTATGCAATCACCAGCAGCGGGGGAATGACGCCAACGTCGCTGACGTCATCGAGACGCCAGAGCGTCGCCAGCACCGCATCAACGCGTTTTGATCCCAGCACGGCCTCGGTAAGGCTGCGGAATTTTTCTTCGATTTCGGCATCGCTCTTGGGTTGCGACAGGTCGCCCTTGTCACCACCGGATTCGCCTACCAGGCGCTCGCCATTCTTCAACGTAACGCTCACGCGCGTGGCGTGCTTGACCGGCACGCGTTCGTACTCGGCAGTAAAATCATCATTCGCCATCACTTCGATTTTGCGCAGCAGGGTACGCAGCGCGGGGCTGCGCAAATGCGCATCGTTGAAGGATTCCGGCGTGTGTCGCTTGTCGATCAGGGACGCAGCCACCACGTAGGGAATGCTGTGGTCGGCAGTTTCGCGCGAGTCGGGGTTCCAGTGGTGCTCGCCAGTGCCCATGCCGACTTTTGCCCGTTGATATACCTCCACAACGACCTTCTCGACGTCGTCGACGTTGCGCAGGTGCACCGCCGCCTGCTCCGCCGCGAGTATGGAGGATATGGTCGTCGCGCACGAGGCGCGGGGCTTGATCAGCGTGTCGTTGATTTTGAACGGGGTCTCTCGGCCACCCAGCGTATCGAGCGCGAAACTACTGCGTGCGACGTGGTTGCACCAGGCGTTCTTGCCTTCGAACGGCAGATGAGGCCCTTCCATACCGGCCTGCGCGAGCAGGGCAGCAAACACACCGGCGCGACCCGACTGGCCGGCGGCAACGGATTTCCACATTGACAGATGCCCTGTGCGCGCCTGGTTGAGCGCATTGTTGGGTACCACCGCCATCGCCAGACAGTGCGCCAGCTGTTGCTGCGTGAGCCCCAGCAACTTACCTGCGCCCAGCGCGCTGCCCATGCAGCAAAAATTGGCGCAGTCAAATCCCACCGTCTTTACCGCGTGCGACATGCGCAGATAGACCTCGTAGCCCAGCACGATACTGGTGATGAGCGCGCGGCCACCGACGTGGGCGAATTCACCTGCAGCGAAAATCGGCATCAGCACATCGCTGGGGTGGCCCCCCATGCTGCCCGGCCAGTGATAGACGTCGTTCATTTCAACGTAACGCGCTGTCGCGCCGTTAACGAACGCGGCCAGATCCGGCGCCGTGGTACCGCGCGTGCCGATCACGGTTGCACCGCCCGGCTGTGGCGTCTGCGCCGCAATCTTGCGTGCAATGTGCGAGGCTTCACCAAAAAAACCGCCGATCAACGCCCCCAACGTGTCGATCACACGCACTTTCGCGGCGTGTATGGTTTCAAGGTTCAGGTCTTCATAGTTCAGGCTTGCAGCATAGGTAGCCAACCGCGACTGAATGGCGTCGGCGGAATTCAGATGGCTTTCGACAGCGTTGTTCACATGACCTCCTCGAGGATGGACCTATACCGTGACCTGCCGCATCTTAACTCATGCGGCATATACCAAGGATTTGTTCAGCGTCAGGGGCAAAGTCATGAAAATGCTGCGGCGAATGATGAATTTTACCGAAGCAATGTCGTGCCGAACAAGCGGATCATTCTATCGCCATCCTAGAATAGCGCGAGGACATTTGTCGGGTACCCGCCGCGCTACCGCCATTGGTTCTCGACGTTGCCATCGGCGATTCAGCCTACGTTTTTCGTGTAGGGCCTCTGGCGGGAATTTGCACCTTTACGACGCTGGCTCCATCAGCGCCTTATGCAACAACGGCGCGGCCGCCGGCGAGGTGACGAACTTGATCAACTCCCGGGCCGCGTCCTGTTCTTTCGACGCAGCCAGGACGGCGACTTCGAATACGACGTATTCGTGGAGGTCGCCCGGGAGGTCGCCCACATAATCGGTGCCGGCGACGGGCTTGCTTACGTTGATTTGCTGGATCGCCA
The DNA here is from genome assembly GCA_902825845.1 of uncultured beta proteobacterium. GTDB lineage: Bacteria > Pseudomonadota > Gammaproteobacteria > Burkholderiales > SG8-41 > UBA5216. Next base: position 632 of record CADECM010000096.1, on the reverse strand, counting down.
TTTCCACTTCCCCCCGCGCGATGTAACCAGCGGCGGGACCACCTACGGAGCGAACCGTCTTGGGTTCCATCTCCGCGACAATGCCGAGTTTTTCGATTGCGCGCCTTGCGATTTGGCCGCTGCCGCCGAACGAGTAGGCGATCGATTTGGCATTCAGTAGCGCTCTCTTGAAGGCATCTGGCGTGCTGATGTCGGGCCAAGGCGCTCCGGACTTGACGGATAGGCCAACCGCCGCGCGCGTGAAAATCGTGCTGGAGCCCCCTAGTGTATTACCACCCTTGACGATGCGGTCCAGCGGCTCGCCATAAAGCGAAATGAGATCGGACTGGGCGTTGGAGGCCAGCACGTTATCGAGCGTCGTTGCGTCTTCCTGGGCAACAATTACCTTGTGACCGGTGAGTCGGGTGAACGCGGGGGCGAGTTCGTTCCACGCCGTCAACGAACCCATGGACGTCCGGACGACGAGTTCACTCATACATTCCTCAGGGATAGTCCTATTCGACGCACTAATTCACCAAACGGCAATCTATCCGCATCTTGCCCAGCGGTCAATCGCTGGAGTTTCTTTGTTGCGAGTTCGTGATAGCGGCCCGCGTTCGCACAATGTGTCGATGGACGTCGGCGCAACCTGG
>CADECM010000095.1 GCA_902825845.1 uncultured beta proteobacterium | reverse complement strand
GTATCGTAGTGGGTGAGCGCGGGTTGAAGCAGGGACAGGTCGAGTTTCAGCGACGAATTGATAAATCCGTCACAATGCTGGCCTTGAACGATGCGGTAACTCATGTAAAATCGGCTGCATGCGCACCATAATACGTAACTTGTTGATTTTAAACAGTTTATTTGCCACAATCGTATTTGTGGCCCCGCTTGCGCACGCTGGCAATCAGCTTGAAGAACAGATGTCGTCAAGCGTCCGCGCCGCACTGCATAAAGCCGTTTCCGATCAGGGCGTGCCGTTCCTTGCGTTTACCTCGGAAGGCGAAGCGCGCGCCTGGCTCGACGCGATGTCGGAAAAGTTGGCACGCCGCATGCCCGACCGAACCCTGCGCGAGGATTTCCTCGCCACGGTGCACTATGAGGCCAAGCGCGCAGGGCTCGACCCGCAACTGGTGCTGGGTCTGATCCAGGTCGAAAGTGCGTTTCGCAAGTACGCGGTCTCCGTCGCCGGCGCGCGCGGGCTGATGCAGGTGATGCCGTTCTGGGTCAAGGCCATCGGCAGCGAGGACAGCAATTTATTTCATTTGCGCACCAACCTGCGCTTTGGCTGCGTGATTTTGCGCCACTATCTCGATATCGAAAACGGCAATCTTTTCCGTGCGCTGGGCCGCTACAACGGCAGCCTTGGACGCGCCGAATACCCGAACATGGTGCTGTCAGCGTGGCGGCAATGGGAGTTCAACCCCGGCCCGACCAATATCGTCAGGACCAGCAGCAGCCGTCCGTAGACATCAAGCCGTCTCAGGCATGCGGCAGCACCTCTGCCGGCGACGGCTTTTGCGCGCGGTGCGCTTCGAATAGTTCGGCCACTGTCATTGCGGCCTCATCGCCGGCGCGGCTGCCGAAGGCACGCGCCGTGGCGCCCCATTCCGGTTGCCCTTCCGAATCCGGCCGCCCCGGGTCAAACACAAAACGTTTGTAAACCTCCGACACCGCAATGGTATTCAGGTCGCGGCACAACACCCACCCCTTCTGCACCGCACGATGGATCCAACCCGCCTGCTGCAGGGTATCAAGCAACGACTCAATGCGCTCGTAGCGTATTCGCAGCACCTGATGCAGCTGCGGCACAGTTACCCCGGTACCGCGCTGCTGCGCATCCCACAGAAGATGCAGCGCCTGCAATGCAAACATGAAATCGCTGCCAGGTGCGGGCGTACTCTGAACCGTTTGCTGGCGCCACTCCGGCAACGTGGCGACCACCACTGCGCCCAGTAACACCACCAGCCACGACATATACAGCCACAGCAAGAACACCGGCACCGCCGCAAACGCGCCATACACCAGCTTGTAGGTCGGAAAATGCGTGACGTAAAGGCCGAAGCCTTGTTTGGTCAATTCAAACACGCCTCCCGCAAGGAGACCGCCGATCACGGCATCCATGATCTGCACCGGACGATTCGGCATCGCGTAGTAAAGCAGCGCCAGCGCGAGCGAGGTCAAACCCAATGCGGACAGCTTGATCATGGCGGCGTCTGCGTAGGGAATGTCCCGGGTCCAGCCCGCGGAGGCACTCACCAGCCAGGAACTCATTGACAGGCTGGCGCCGATCAGCGGCGGCCCTGCCGCGATCAGCGTGCCGTAAATGAGCACGCGTTGCAGCTTCGGACGCACACGCCGCACGCGCCAGATCGTATTGAAGGCGTCGTCGATGGTGAGCAGCAGCATGACCGACGTCACCGCCAGCAACACAAGACCGACGGCCGTCAGATTGGCGGCATTCTCGACAAACTGCTCGGCATATTTTTCGATCGCATCGACCGACTCCGGCAGCATGTTCTCGAACACCCAGCCATCAATCTCGCCCGCCAGGCTCTTGAACAGCGGAAATGCCGACAGCAATGTCAGTGCCACGGTGACAATAGGCACCAGCGACAACAGCGTGGTGAAGGTCAGGCTCGACGCAATCTGCAGACCGTTGTCTTCCTCGAAGCGCCGTGCTGCCTCGCGCACCAGCTCGAACAATCGCAACAGCCGTTTGTGCAAAGGATTCGTCCATAGGCGTGAGACAGTCTCGTTATAATACCCGCATGAATGAAATATTGGTCCTCTACTACAGCCATCACGGCGCGGTCAGGCAAATGGCGCAATTGATCGCACGCGGCATCGGCGAAGTCGGCGGTGTGGCGGCCCGCCTGCGCACCGTGCCGCGTGTGTCCACTGTCGTTGAAGCCACCGAATCCGTGGTACCCGACAGTGGTGCGCCCTACGTGGAACTCAAAGACCTCGAGGAATGCATCGCCATCGCCGTCGGCTCGCCGACGCGTTTTGGCAATATGGCGGCACCGATGAAATACTTCTGGGACGGCACCGGCAGCCTGTGGATAAAAGGCGCGTTGTCGGGGAAACCCGCGGCAGTGTTTACGTCAAGCTCATCCCTGCACGGCGGTCAGGAAACCACACTGACTTCGATGATGCTGCCGCTGCTGCATCACGGCATGCTGATCGTCGGCCTGCCCTACACCGAACCCGATTTGCTCAACACCACCAGCGGCGGCACGCCTTACGGCGCCAGCCACACTGCGGGTTTGGCCAGCGATGCGCCGATTACCGAGCATGAACGCCGCCTGTGCATCGCGCTGGGCAGGCGCCTTGCACTCACCGCGGTCAAGTTGGCGCGTCCGTAGGCTGGCGCTTTTTCCATATCCCCTTACCTTCAGACTTCAGGAGCAATCCCCATGGAATTCGGCGTCAGCGTCGGCCACATCACGGCGGTGGATTTCGCGCAGCACGGCGAACGCCTCGGTTTCACACGGTGCTGGGTCACCGACAGCCCACTACTGCGCTCCAACCTGTTCGCCACCATGGCGGCGGTCGCGGCGAAGACGAAAACCATCCACATTGGCACAGGTGTGGCCGTATGCGGCATGCGGCTTGCGCCCGAAGCCGCCAACGGCATTGCCACCATCAATGCCCTTGCGCCCGGCCGCACCTTCGCCATTTTCGGCGCCGGTAATACTGCCATGCGCATGCTGGGCATGCGGCCTACGGGCGCCAGGGCAATGCGCGAGTATGTGCGCGTCGTGCGCGCGTTGCTGCACGGCGAAGAGGTCGAGTACAAATCCGATGACGGCTCGCATCCGATTCGCTTCACGTCGCTGGAGCAGAAACACGTGCAGCTTGAGCCGCCGCCGCCGATCCACATCGCCGGCAACGGACCGCTGTCACAGGCGCTGGCGGGTGAAATCGCCGATGGCTTGTGCACCACGATTCCGCGCGGTGGCACCATCGGCGAGGCGATGAGCCATGTGCGGCGCGGCGCCGCGCGCGTCGGGCGCACACTTCCGCATGACTTCTACACGGCGGCCATGGTCAATGTGCTGATGCTGGAGCCCGGTGAAGCGCTCACCTCACCGCGGGTGATCGCCGAGATCGGCCCGGCAATCATGACCAATTTCCATTACCTGGTGGACTGGGTGCGGGAGACCGGCAAGGAACCACCCGCCTATGTGCAGCCGGTGTGGAACGACTACACTGCTTTTCTTAAAGCCAAAGCCAGTGCGGATTCCCACCTCACCATGCACGCCAGCCACTACGCGACAGTGACGCCGGAGGAGACGCGCTTTCTCACGCCCGACATCATCCGCAACTTCTGCATTATCGGCCAACCAGCGGAGCTGGTGGAGCAGCTCAAACAACTTGAGCGCGAAGGACTGAACCAGATCACGTTTCACCCGCCGTTCGCGCAGCGCTACGACCTGATGGAGCGCTTTGCCGAACAGGTGATGGCGAAAATGTAGCACGCGTTGGCTGTGTATATCTTATCGGGGGTCTAAGCATGGAATTCGGTCTGGCCTGCGGCCATATCTCTGCCGTGAATTTCGCGCAGCACGGCGAGCGCCTGGGGTTCACGCGCTGCTGGGTGCCGGACACGCCGCTGATCCGCTCGAATCTGTTTGCCACCATGGCCGCCGTGGCGCTGCAGACCAAGACCATCAAAATCGGCAGTGGCGTCGCAGTGTGCGGCATGCGGCTTGCGGTCGATTGCGCCAACGGCATCGCCAGCATCAACGTGCTGGCGCCTGGGCGCACCTTTGCGGTGATCGGCGCGGGCAACACCGCCATGCGCATGATCGGCCAGCGCCCCACCGGTGCGCGCGCGCTGCGTGAATACGTGCGCGTGGTGCAGGCCATGCTGCGCGGCGAGGAAGTGCACTATTCCGCCACCGGCCTCGGCGGCGACGCACACCCCGTGCGCTTCACTTCACTCGAACAAGACTACGTGCGTCTGGACCCCCTGCCGGAAATTCATGTCGCGGGAAACGGGCCACTGTCGCAGGCCGTGGCGGGCGAAATCGGCGACGGGCTGTGTGTGAGCATACCGCGCGGCGGCACCATCACCGAGGCCATGACGCATGTGAGGCGCGGCGCGGCGAAAGTGGGTCGCACCCTGCCGGACAACTATCACACCGCGGCATTGATGAACGTATTGATGCTCGAACCGGGCGAGCCGCTCACCGCCGAGCGCGTGATCAAGGAGATCGGCCCGTCGATCATGGCCAACTTTCATTACCTCGCCGACTGGGTGCGCGAGACAGGCAAGGAACCGCCGCACTATATCCGCCCGGTGTGGAACGAATACATGGCGTTCCTCAAGAAGCAGGAAGGGGCGGATGCGCATCTCACGCTGCACGGCACCCACTACGTGACGCTGCAGCCGGATGAAGCGCGCTTTCTCACACCGGAAATCATTCGCAATTTCTGCATCATCGGCGAACCGCCGGAACTGGTGGAGCAAATCCGGCAGCTCGAACGCGACGGCCTGAAGCAAGTGACGTTCCTGCCGCCCTTCGCGCAGCGCTTCGAAATCATGGAGCGCTTTGCGACGCAAGTCATGGCGAGAATGTAGACGGTGTGCCCGGTCATGTTGTTGTGGATTGAATAGTAATCTATACTTGTCTGATAGGTATTACCGGAGCGGCAGCATGAAAACACTCTCACTTAAAATCCCGGAGAAGCTGGATCGCCGAATTGCGTATGAGGTGGCACGGCGCCGCATACGCAAGAGCGTGCTCGTACGCGAGGCTCTCGAGCAACACCTGGCGGGTGAACCCGTTGCCGGCACGCCGGCCAGTTTTATCGATTTGGCGGGTGACCTGTTGGGGAAACGCACGGGGCCAGCCGATCTATCAACCAATCCGGATTATATGAAAGGCTTCGGCAGGTGACAGTTGTCACCCTGGTTGACACCGGTCCGCTGGTCGCCATGTGCAACAAACGAGATCGATATCACGCCTGGACGCTAACCGCGCTTCGAAATGTTGCGGGCGCGCTGACCACCTGCGAGCCGGTGCTGACTGAGGCGTGCTTTCTGCTCAAACAAGCGTTTGGTGGTGCCGATGAATTATTTGAACTGATGGAGCGAGGCCTGCTGCGCATCGAATTCAGCGTTGCAGTGGAACACAAGCGCGTGCAACATCTGATGAGCCGCCATGCCGATCTGCCGACGTCGTTGGCAGACGCGTGTTTGGTGCGTCTGGCCGAACTGCATCCGTCGTCACGCGTCATGACCCTCGATCGCGACTTTACCGTCTATCGTCGGCACGGGCGGCAGGCGATTCCGTTGCTCGCCCCCTTTACCTGACCGGTGAGCCTCGCGCAAGACGCCCGCCGCTGGCTGCGCGCCCATCATTACGGGCTCCTGTCCACGCATTCATGCGCGGTCGAAGGCTATCCCTTCGGCTCGGTGGCACCGTACATGCTCGACCACGACGCCTGCCCGGTAATGCTCATCAGCCGGCTCGCCGAACACACCAAAAATCTTGCCACCGATGCGCGCGTAAGCCTGCTGATTCATGAAACCGCAGACGATGCGGCGAACGTTCAAGCGCAGGCACGCGTCACGCTGCTGGGCAAGGCGGAAATGGTGGCGGATCCGCGTACCATCGAACCGCGCTACGAGCGTTACTTTCCGGCGACGCGCGGTTACCGCACGCAACTCGATTTCGAATTCTGGCGCATCGTGCCGGTGACGCTGCGCGCGATCGCGGGCTTTGCCAAGGTGCATTGGGTGAGCCGCGAGGCGTATGCGCCGCCGGCCAATACGCTCGCCGACGACGAACCGGACATCCTTGAGCACATGAATTACGACCATGCGACGACGCTGGTCGACTTCTGCCAACTGCGAAACGTCACGGTAAATGAAGATGTCACCATGATCGGCATCGACTGCGACGGCTTTGATCTGAACGCCGACGGCAAGATCGTGCGCTTCGATTTCGAATCGCCGGTGACCGACGAAAAAACCGTGCGCGCCACATTGATCGCCCTCGCGAAAAAAGCGAGAAGTATTTGAACGCCCGCCTGCTGCACGCCATCACCACCATCAGTCTCGTCGCATTGATCGTGCTGTGCCTCGCATGGGAACTATGGCTCGCGCCGCAGCGCCCCGGCGGCTCGTGGCTCGCGATCAAGGTGCTGCCGTTGTTGCTGGCGCTGCCCGGCGTCCTGCGCGGCAACCTACGCACGCACCGCGCGATGACACTCCTGATAAACGCGTATTTCGTCGAAGGCGTGGTGCGCGCCTGGAGCGACAAGGGCTTGTCCGCACACCTCGCGCTCGCAGAAGTGGCGCTGGCGCTGATCATTTTCACCAGCGCCATTGCCCATGTGCGATCAGCAATAAAAAATAAATAAAATCAATTACTTACTGCAACTGCGGGTTCACCCGCTTGATGTTGCTTTGCAGCTTGTTCAGCGCATTGATGTACGCCTTGGCCGAGGCCACCACGATGTCAGTGTCCGCGCCCTGTCCGTTGACGATGCGATCTTCCTTGGACAGCCGCACCGTCACTTCGCCTTGTGAATCGGTGCCGCTGGTGATGTTGTTCACCGAATACAACAGCAGCGACGCGCCGCTTTTGGCGAGCGCTTCCAGCGCCTTGAACGCGGCATCGACCGGACCGCTGCCTTGCGCTTCAGTCGTGTGTTCCTGGCCGCCCTCGGCGACCACGAGTTTGGCGTAGGGCAGCTCGCCGGTTTCGGAATGCGCGGTGAGGGAAATCAGGCGCCAGTGTTCGCTATCGGCCTGTTCGATGACTTCCTCGGTGATCAGCGCCTGCAGATCCTCATCGAAAATTTCGCGTTTCTTGTCGGCGAGGTCCTTGAAACGCTTGAACGCGGCGTTCAGCGCCTCCTCCGAATCGAGCTGGATGCCCAACTCCTGCAGGCGCGACTTGAACGCGTTGCGGCCGGAGAGTTTGCCCAGCGTCAAGCGGTTGTGGGTCCAGCCCACCGACTCCGCGCTCATGATTTCGTAGGTCTCGCGGTGCTTCAACACACCATCCTGATGGATGCCCGATTCGTGCGAAAATGCGTTGGCGCCCACCACCGCCTTGTTGGGCTGCACCGGATAGCCGGTAATGCCCGACACCAGCTTTGAGGCCGGCACGATTTGCGTGGCATCGATGTTGGTATCGCAGTTAAAAATGTCCTGCCGCGTGCGCACCGCCATCACGATTTCTTCGAGCGAAGCATTGCCCGCGCGCTCGCCAAGGCCGTTGATGGTGCACTCCACCTGGCGCGCGCCCTGCATCACCGCGGCCAGCGAGTTGGCCACCGCCAGACCGAGGTCATTGTGGCAATGCACTGACCACACCGCTTTGTCGGCATTCGGGATGCGTTCGCGCAGGGTGTGGATCAGGCCGCCGAACTGTTCCGGCAAGGTGTAGCCCACAGTGTCGGGCACATTGATGGTGGTGGCGCCAGCCTTGATCGCGGCCTCGATGATGCGGCACAAAAAGTCGATGTCCGAACGTCCCGCGTCTTCGGGCGAAAACTCGATGTCGTTGGTGTATTCGCTCGCCCAGCGGATCGCGCGCACCGCCTGATCGACCACCTGCGTCGGCTCCATGCGCAGCTTTTTTTCCATGTGAATGGGCGACGTTGCGATGAAGGTGTGCAGCCGCGGCCGCGCCGCCACGCGCACCGCCTCGCCGCAGCGGCGCACGTCCGCCTCGTTGGCGCGCGCCAGGCCGCAAATGGTGCTGTCCTTGATCGCGCGCGCCACCGCCTGCACCGCCTCGAAATCGCCGGGGCTGGAGTTCGGAAAGCCCGCTTCGATGACGTCCACGTGCATGCGCTCCAGCTGGCGCGCGATGCGCAATTTTTCGTCCTTGGACATCGCAGCACCCGGGCTTTGTTCGCCGTCGCGCATGGTGGTGTCGAATATGATGAGTTTTTCCTTGGCCATGATGATCTCCGTTGCTGCTCGCCGCGCGCGTCTTGGGTAGGTTTAGCGCCGAGCGAAATAAAGGATTCCTGGCTGTTTGAGCCGGGGTCTGAAAAACGCGGGTACTGCTAAGGGGGTATGTTTAGTTTGCGCTTGCGCGCAGCAGCAGGCCTGCCAGCAGCAGCGTGCTGGTCAAGGGAAGCAGTTCGAGGACTGCAAGGGCCTGGTTGCGGGAGTTCATGTGGCGGAAATATAAAGACTTTTTCACCGTTGCGCAAGCACGGCGTCACCAAGGCGCATCGGCGATAATACGGGCCTCGCAGCGTGAAGGACGTTAGCCTTGAAGAAATCCGCAATCACCCCTCCCACCCGCCTCACCTACCGCGACGCCGGCGTCGACATCGATGCCGGTGACCAACTGGTCGAAAACATCAAGCCTTTCGCCCGGCGCACCCTGCGTCCGGGCGTGATGGCCGGCATTGGCGGCTTCGGCGCGCTGTTTCGCGTGCCGCGCGGATACAAGGAGCCGGTGCTGGTTTCGGGCACCGATGGCGTCGGCACCAAGCTGAAGCTCGCGTTTGAACTGAAGCGCCACGACACCGTCGGCATCGATCTGGTGGCAATGAGCGTGAATGACATTCTCACGCTCGGCGCCGAACCGCTGTTTTTTCTGGATTATTACGCCTGCGGCAAGCTCGACGTGAAGTCCGCAACACAGGTGGTCAAGGGCATCGCCGCCGGCTGCGAACAGGCCGGTTGCGCGCTGATCGGCGGTGAAACCGCGGAGATGCCCGGTATGTATCCAGCCGGCGAATACGATCTCGCCGGTTTCGCGGTGGGCGTGGTGGAAAAATCCCGCATCATCGACGGCAAAAGCATTCGACCCGGCGACGTGATTCTGGGCCTGGCCAGCAACGGTGCCCATTCCAACGGTTACTCGCTGATCCGCAAGATCATCAGCTCGCGCAAGGTCAACCTCAGCGCCAGATTGAACGGCAAGGCGCTCAAGGATTTGATCCTCGCCCCCACGCGTATCTACGTGAAGCCGGTGCTGGCACTGATGAAAAAGGTGCCGTTGAAGGGCCTCGCCCACATCACGGGCGGCGGGCTGGTGGAGAACATTCCGCGCATGTTGTCGTCAGGGCTGTGCGCGCGCATCGACGGGCGCGCGTGGCCGATGCCGCCGTTGTTCGACTGGCTGCAGCGGCAGGGCAATGTCGCCGATAGCGAAATGCATCGCGTGTTCAATTGCGGCATCGGCATGGTGATCGTGGTGGCGGCGCGCGATGCCGCCAGGGCGCAGACGTTGCTGGCGCGCGCCGGCGAACGCGTGTGGCGTATCGGCGAGGTGTCTCGCCGCGCACGGGGTCAGGCACAGACCGTTGTTGCTTAAGCGCGTGAAACGCCTCGTCATCCTGATCTCCGGGCGCGGCTCGAACATGGAAGCCATTCTCGACGCGCGGCTGCCGGTCGAAATTGCGGCGGTGATCAGCAATGAGCCTGCAGCCCGCGGCCTGAGCACCGCGCAGGAACACGCTATTCCCACTGCCGTGGTGCCGCACCGCGCGTTCGCCGCGCGCGACGACTTTGACGCGGCGCTGGCGATGGAAATCAACCGCCATCAGCCCGATCTCATTGTGCTGGCGGGCTTCATGCGCGTGTTAACCGAAGAATTCGTGACACGTTATACGGGCCGTATGATCAACATTCACCCCTCATTGCTGCCCGCATTTCCGGGATTGCACACACATCGCCGCGCGCTGGAAGCCGGTGTGCGCGTGCACGGCTGCACAGTGCACTTTGTCACGCCCGGCGTGGACAGCGGGCCGATCATCGCGCAGGCCGCAGTGCCGGTTTTGCCAGGGGACAGTGAAGACGCGCTCGCCGCGCGCGTGCTGACCGAAGAGCACCGCATTTATCCGCAGGCGATACGCTGGTGGTGCGACGGCCGGGTGAAACTTGGCGCCGACGACTCAGTCGTATTTGAACAAGTAGCGTTGGCTCACGGCGCGCTGCATTCGCCCGGTCTGGATGAAAATACTTAACTATATGATTTTAAACACTTTTTTAAAATCAATGTCAGCTGGTCTGCTGGTGTGGTGCGGCACACTCGCGCAGGCCGCGCCGCCGTCGGCGTCCAGCATCACCTACAACCTGTCGCTCAATGGCGTGCGGCTCGGCACCATCACCGAACACTTCGAAATCAAAGACGGCAGCTATCGCGCGGTCAGCGAGGCGCGCGCCACGGGCCTGCTGGCGCTGGCGCAACGCGATCCGGCGCACTACGTGAGCACGGGAAGGGTCACGCCGGATGGCTTGCGGCCACGGCACTTCGAAGGACGCCACCGCGGAAAATCCCTGTCCGCGGCATTCGACTGGACCGCCGGCAAGCTCACGCTGACACAGGACGGCCGCGATCAGACGCTGGAGTTGCCCGCCGGCGCGCAGGACCGGTTGTCGATCATGTACCAGCTGATGTTCGCGGTGAACGACAAGACGGCAATGCTGGACATCGCCATGACCAACGGCCGCAAGCTTGAACGCTATCGCTATGCAGTGCAACCCGATGTCACGATCGACACGCCCTTCAAGCGCATGAACACCATCCATCTGGTCAAACAGCGCGAGGACGACCGCTCGGGTGCCGAGGTGTGGATCGCACCGGAGTACGCGCGCCTGCCGGTGAAAGTCGTCATTGTTGAAAGCGATGGTGCCCGCTATGAGCAGGTCGCCACGCACGTGGAAATCAAACCGTGAGTGCTGTACGCACACGGCCACGCGCGGCGGCGCTATGGGTGGCATTGCTGCTGTCAGTGCTGGCGCACGCCGTCACGCTGGGCGGCAGCTGGCTGCATCTGCCGAAGCAGGATGCCGCGCCGCCACCATTGATGGCACGGCTGGAACCGGCAGCGCCCCCCGTGGCGCCGCCACCGGCGACGCCCAGGACCGCGGCAAAGCCCACAACCAAACCGCCGGCAAAACGCGCTGCGGTGGTTGCCGCGGCACCCGTGGCACTGCGCACGGACATACCATCATTGTGGACGCTTCCGGCCATCGAGACGATGGCGCGCGTTGACGACGACACAGCGGAAATCATGGCGCCGCCGGAACCGCCGGCGCCGACACCCGAGCCGGTGGTGCTGGCCGACGCCGCGCCGAGCACCTTCATGCCGGAACCGGCCGTGATCAAAACACTGCCCAGACGCGGGCGCATCAGCTACGCGCTGAATTATTATCTGAGCGACCTGCCCACGCTGGTCGGCCGCACCGTGCAAACCTGGGAAGCGCAGAACAGCGAGTACGCACTGGAAAGCTATTCAGAAACGGTGGGGCTTGCGCGCTTCACGCGCTTCGGACCACGCACCTATCGCAGCAGCGGCACCGTGAGCGAGCGCGGGCTGCAGCCGCACACCTTCAGCGCAAAGGTGGTGATCCGCGGCAAGACCGACGATGCCGTGGCGCAGTTCGATTGGCGCAACAAGGCGCTGCAATTCGGCCGCGGCGAAGAACAAAAGTCAGCCGCGCTGCCGGCCGGCAGCCAGGATTTGTTGAGTTTCATGTATCAGTTTTCATTGGCGCCGCCGCCGCGCGGGCGCCTCACGCTCCCGATCACCACCGGCACGCGTTTTGAAAACTACACTATCGACGTATTGGACGAAGAAACCATCGAAACACCGCTTGGCGCCCTGCGCACGCTGCCCATCAAGCAGGTGCGTCGTCCGGGCCGCGAAAGCATCGATGTGTGGCTCGCCGCCGAATACCGCTACCTGCCGGTGCGTATTCTGGTCACCAACCGCGACGGCTCGCCGGGCGGCGAACAGATCGCCACGGAAATCAGCATCGGCGAGAAATAGCCATGGCGCGCCCCATCCATTGAAAATTACCGCTTCGCAGTTTGAGCATGCCGTTGCAGTGCTGGTCGCGATCTTGCGCTTCGAGTTCCCCGCCGACGCGGTCCTCAGCCGCTACTTGCGCGAACACCGTGAGCTGGGTCCGGCCGACCGCGCGTTCATCGCCGACGCGGTGTTCGGCGTGCTGCGCGGCAAACGCCTGCTGGATCACGCCACGGGCGATGGCGGCGCGCGCGCCTTGCTGCTGGCCTGGCTCGCACGGTCGCAGGGTCTGAATACGCGGGAGCTGGAACCGCTTTTGCGGCGTGGCGACGCCGCGCTGGTCGCGGCCATCAAGGGCGCAGACACCCGTGCACTGACACTGGCGCAACGCGCCGAATTGCCCGACTGGGTGGTCGAACGGCTGCTGGCACACCATTCGGAACAGGACCTGCTGCAACTGGGGCGCAGCCTGAGCGAACCGGCGCCCCTCGACTTGCGGGTCAATACGCTGCGCGCGAAGCGTGATGCCGTTGCCGCGGCACTGGCGGCCAGCGGGATCAACGCAACACCCACGCCCCTTGCGCCCAACGGGCTGCGCGTGGACGGGCGGCCCGCGATCAACCGCCACCCGCTGTTCCTCGACGGCACCGTGGAAGTACAGGACGAAGGCAGCCAGTTGCTGTGCAGCCTGGTGGCGCCGACGCGGCACGATCTCGTGGTTGATTTTTGCGCCGGCGCCGGCGGCAAGACGCTGGCCCTGGGCGCGCTCATGCACAATCGCGGGCGGCTCTACGCATTCGATGTGTCGGCCGCGCGGCTGAGGAAACTGCAGCCGCGGCTGGCACGGTCGGGACTGTCGAACGTGCATCCGCAGACCATCGTCGGCGAAAATGACCTGCGTGTAAAACGGCTCGCCGGCAAGGTCGACCGCGTGCTGATCGATGCACCGTGCAGCGGCCTCGGCACGCTGCGGCGCAATCCCGATTTAAAGTGGCGCCAGTCGCCGCACAGCGTCGCCGAACTCACGCTCAAACAAGCAGCCATACTGACTGCCGCAGCGCGCATGGCCAAACCCGGTGGGCGCGTGGTCTACGCCACCTGCAGTCTGCTTGCCGAGGAAAATGAAGCCATCGTCGAAGCGTTTCTCGAACGCAACGACGATTTCAGCGTGCTCCACTGCGACAGCGTATTGGCGCAGCATGACATCACTTTGGGTACGGGCCGTTACCTGCGGCTGACGCCGCAGACGCATGGCACCGACGGTTTTTTTGGCGCGATACTCGAACGCCGATAGCCGCGCGTTTGCATGGGCGCGCCGGCGGCGCCTCGATGCCTGCATGCTAGAATCACGGATCGCCAGCACGCGCCGCACCTTACGGCGGCACCCCTGATGTCCGGCACACAACCTTCTGCCAATTTACTGCACAAGCTGTGGGCAAGCCTGCAGGACGTCAACGTGCTGTGGCAGGCCGCGGCAGCCTCGTCGTGCCTGTTGCTCGCATGGTTGTTGTGCCGCGTGTTGCGTGCGCGCCTCGCCGCGTTTGGCGGCAATTCGACGTTCGGCCGCGATGCCATCGCGATGCTGCAGTTCCCCGTGCTCGCGGTGCTGCTCACGCTCGCCACGCAGGCGCTGATGGGCAGCAGCGGCGGCGACCTCACGCTCTTGGAACTGATGGTGGCGCTGCTGACCGCGGCTGTCATCATCCGTTTCGTGGTGCTGATGCTGCGCCAGGTGTTTGCGCCCAGCGGCTGGCGCGACACGCTGATACGGGCCATCGCCATCGCGGTGTGGGTCGGCTTCGCGCTGCACGTCGCGGGACTGCTGCCGGATGCGTTGAAATTTCTCGATGCGCTGGGATTTTCGGTCGGCAAGAGCCGCATCTCGCTGCTGCTCATTCTGCAGGGCGCGCTGTCGGTGCTGGCGACGCTGCTGATTGCCTTGTGGCTGGGCCGGTTTGTGGAAGCGCGCGCGATGGGCGCCACCGATCTGGACATCAATCTGCGGGTGATGATTTCCAAGCTCGCGCAGGCGCTGCTGGTGCTGGGGGCGATATTGCTCGCCCTGCCCGCCGTGGGCATCGACCTCACGGTGCTGTCAGTGTTCGGCGGCGCACTCGGCGTGGGCCTGGGCTTCGGCCTGCAGAAGATTGCCAGCAACTACATCAGCGGTTTCATCATTCTGATGGATCGGTCAGTGTCGCTTGGCGATCTGGTGACCATCGACAATCACACCGGCAAGCTGTTCAAGATGAGCGCGCGCTACGTGGTGGTGCGCAGCCTCGCCGGCGTGGAAGCCATAATCCCCAATGACACGCTGATCACCGCCACAGTGGTCAACCAGTCCTACACCGACACGCGCGTGCGCCAGTGCGTCGCGGTTCAGGTCAGTTATGACACGGATCTCGACTTCGTATTGCAGCTGCTGACGCGCATCGCGGAGGGCCAGCCGCGCGTGCTATCCGAGCCCAAACCCAAAGCCTTCGTGATCGGCTTTGCCGACAGCGGTATCAACCTCGAACTGGGCTTCTGGGTGAACGATCCGGGTGAGGGTACCAAGGGCCTGCGTTCCAACATGCACGTGGAAATCTGGCGCGAATTCGCGCGCCACGGCATCGAAATCCCTTATCCGCAGCGCGTGGTGCGCACTTTGCAAACCGCGGCGCCGGGCAGCAAGATCAGCAATTCAAAAAATAATGAATAAAATCAAATACTTAGTTAATTAAGACCTTGTATATTTGGTATTACAAAAAGCCGCTTTCCTACGGCAATTTACCCTACCCGCAACGGTTGAAGTTCTGTAGACTCCGCCCCATATGTACCTTGGATAATGAGGAGGTGTATGAACGAATTGGCTGAATGGATGCGCGACGGCATGTTCGCTCTGCCGTGGTGGGGCGTTGTGCTCGCGACGCTCGCGCTGACGCACGTTACGATCGCCGCGGTAACGATTTACCTGCACCGTCATTCCGCGCACCGCGCGCTGGATCTTCATCCCATCGTCAGTCATTTTTTCCGCTTCTGGCTGTGGTGCACCACCGGCATGACCACCAAGGCCTGGACCGCGATTCATCGCAAGCATCACGCCAAGTGCGAGACCGCCGAAGATCCGCATAGCCCGATGATTTTCGGTATCCGCAGGGTGCTGTTTGAAGGCGCCGAGCTGTATCGCATCGAGGGCAGCAAACAGGAGACTCTGGATCAGTATGGCCACGGCACGCCCGACGACTGGCTGGAACGGCATGTGTACGGCAAACACGATCGCATCGGCATCGGCGCAATGCTGATTATCGACGTACTGCTGTTCGGCCCGATCGGCATTACCGTTTGGGCGGTGCAGATGCTGTGGATACCGTTTCTGGCCGCGGGTGTGATCAACGGCATAGGACACTACTGGGGCTATCGCAACTTCCAGTCCGAGGACACCAGCACCAACGTCATTCCCTGGGGCATCCTGATCGGCGGCGAAGAGTTGCACAACAATCACCATGCCTACGGCACCTCCGCAAAACTCTCCAACCGCTGGTATGAATTCGACATCGGCTGGCTTTATATCCGCATTCTCGAAACGCTCGGGCTGGCCAAGGTCAAGAAGATCGCGCCCAAACTGCGTCTGAGCACCGGCAAGACCAGTTGTGATGTGGACACTTTGCAGGCGGTGATTACCCACCGCTACGACGTGGTGACGCGCTTTGCGCGTTCCCTGCGCGCGACCTGCGCCGCCGAACTGCAGGCGCTAAAAGCGCGCGCGGTCAGCGTGGACGGCGCGCGGCTGAAGCGCTGGCTCAATATCGACGGCGCCGCATTGCCGGAAAAAGAACTGGCCGAACGCGCGCAGGTCATCAAGCACAGCAACGTGCTGTCGACGATTTACACCATGCGCGATGAACTGGCGGGCGTGTGGCAGCGCTCGACAGCCTCCAAGGAGCAATTGGTGCACAAGCTCGAGGACTGGTGTCATCGCGCCGAGCACAGTGGCATCGCGCCGCTGCAGGAGTTCTCCAAGCGGCTGCGCTGCTACGGCTGATCTGCCGAAGCCGACGACGTCCAATAAAAAAGCCCGCGCATTCGCGGGCTTTTTTATTGTGCCATGGTGTGTTCGGGCGGTGGCGCATGGCCAATACTGCCCACAACAACCACCGTGCCATTACTTGATCTTGGCTTCCTTGTACATCACATGCTTGCGCGCTACCGGATCAAACTTCGAGATTTCCATTTTTTCCGGCATCGTGCGCTTGTTCTTGGACGTGGTGTAGTAATGGCCCGTGCCCGCCGTCGATTCCAGCTTGATCTTGTCCCGTTTGCTTGCCATGGTGTGTGCTCCTGTTAAACGGCAACGCCGCGCCCGCGCAGATCGGCGAGCACGACTTCAATGCCCTTCTTGTCAATGGTACGCAGGCCCGCCTGGGACACGCGCAGGCTCACCCAGCGATTCTCGCCCTCCACCCAGAAACGGCGCTGGTGCAGATTCGGCAGAAAACGCCGCTTGGTCTTGTTATTGGCATGGGAAACATTGTTCCCGACCATGGGTTTCTTGCCGGTAACCTGACATACGCGTGACATGGTGGATCCTTAACCTGTAGGCCGCCGCTCACGGAGAGCGGTGCGAAGTACGATGCAAAGGGGGCGGATTCTACACGAATTCGCGGCTGACATTCAAGGACTGCGCCCATTTCGAACCCTGAAATTGCCGCCCCGGTATTTCATGATATAAAATAAAATCATTTAAAAACAATAACTTACAATATACCCCGTTCGGCGAACGACATCGTGCTGTCAGCACCCACCACGAAATGATCCAGCACTTTGACGTCGATCAGCGCCAGCGCGCGCTTGAGATTCGCGGTGAGCAATTCATCGGCGCGGCTGGGTTCCGCGACGCCAGAGGGATGATTGTGCGCAAAAATCAGCGCCGCAGCATTGTGTCGCAGCGCGCTTTTCACCACTTCGCGCGGATAAACGCTGGTCTGCGTCAGCGTGCCGCTGAACAAATCCTCAACGGCGAGCACGCGGTTTTGGGCGTCCAGAAACACGCCGACGAATACTTCATGCGGCCGATGCTGCAGGTGCAGCCGCAAATAGTCGCGCACTGCGTGCGGTGTATTGAGTGTGACGCCCTGCTTGAGTTTTTCACGCAGCGCGCGCCGCGCCATTTCCAGCACCGCCTGCAGTTGCACAAATTTGGCCTGGCCGAGCCCGTGTATTGCGCAGAACTCGTTCTGGTCCGCGTTGCACAGCGCCGACAGCGAGCCGAACTGCGTCACCACCTCCCGCGCCAGATCCACGGCGGATTTGCCACGCACACCCGTGCGCAGAAAAATCGCCACCAGCTCGGCATCGGACAGCGCGGCCGCGCCGCGCGCCAGCATCTTTTCACGCGGACGGTCGTCCGCCGGCCAGTCAGTGATGGACATGGTGATTCACACAGGAGGGGGAACCTTGCTGAACGGGCCAGGCTGCCAACGGTTTACCCATGCCCGCCGAGTGCCGCCATACCGCAGGCTCACCGCCGTTGTGGAGTACGCTACACTTGCGGCTGGTTCGCGCAGAGAGCGCTATATGACTGATATTGCGGGCAAAAAAATCATTCTGGGTATCACCGGCGGGGTCGCGGCGTACAAGGCCGCGGAGTGCGTGCGCAGGCTGGGTGACTACGGCATCGACGTGCACGTGGTGATGACACAGGCCGCCTGCGGCTTCATTACCCCGGCCACGCTGCAGGCGCTGTCCGGCAATCCGGTTCACACCGACATGTGGGACACGCGTATCCCCAACGCGATGGCACATATCGAACTGTCGCGCGACAAGGCGGCAATCGTAATCGCGCCCGCGACCGCGAATTTCATGGCCAAGCTCGCACACGGGCAAGCCGATGACCTGCTGTCCACGCTGTGCCTGGCCCGTGAGTGCGCACTGCTGGTCGCCCCGGCAATGAATCGCCAGATGTGGGAACACCCGGCCACCCGCCGCAATGTCGCCCAGCTGCAACAGGATGACGTCGCCGTACTCGGCCCCGCCAGCGGCGATCAGGCCTGCGGCGAAACCGGCAACGGGCGCATGCTGGAAGCGCAGGAGATCGCGGACGCGGTGGCGGCTTTTCTGGCGCCCAAGACGCTGGCCGGCGTGCGCGTGCTGATGACGGCGGGCCCCACCTTCGAGCCGATCGATGCCGTGCGCGGCATTACCAACCGCAGTTCCGGCAAGATGGGTTACGCCATCGCCCGCGCGGCCATCGGTGCCGGGGCGAAGGTTACCCTGGTCTCCGGACCCAGCAGCCAGCCGCTGCCGGCCGGCGCCGTGGTCACGCAGGTGCAAAGCGCCGCTGACATGTTCGAAGCGGTGAAGCGCCACGCCAGGCAGGCGGACGTTTTCATCGGGGTTGCCGCGGTCGCCGATTACCGCGTGGACAAGCCGCACGAGCACAAAATCAAGAAGACCGAAAAGGCGCAACTCACGCTGAAGCTGGTGCCGAACCCCGACATTCTCGGCTGGGTCGCCGCGCAACCAAAGGCGCCGTTTACCGTGGGCTTTGCCGCGGAAAGCCAGCACCTCGAAACGTACGCCGATGAAAAGCGCCGCCGCAAGAAAGTCGACATGATCGTTGCCAATCTTGCGCAGAACGCGATCGGCGCCGACGACAATGAAGTGATGTTGCTCGACGACGGCGGCACGCACAAACTCGAACGCGCGCCCAAGGAAGCGGTCGCCCGGGATATCGTTGCGCACCTGGCCAGGCTCTACCGCACCCGCAATCCCTCGCCATCGCGTTAGCGCGAGGTCCATCCCGCGACGGTCGCATCACGCGGATGGATGGTTCGGCCTATTGCGCGTCGAGCGTCAGTCCCTCAAGCGCGATTGCGGGCGCCATCCCTGAACAATGCACTGTGCGCCGCCCAGCGCATGCTGTTCGCTGCCGAACGCGAGCTGGAAAACGTGACGCATGTCCCGCTTGCGTGGAAAATGCTCGGGTCGGGCGAGGCGCGCGGCCCGCTACCGCAACGCCACCGCGCGCTCGATGCCGCCAGCGGGGGCATCGCGCCGGGACTTGGCGCGGTAGAGCGCTTCGTCCACGCGATCCATCAAGGCATCGATGGTCTTGCCGTGGGTGGGCGCCTCGCCCAACGCAATGGTCACCCCGAAATTCAGATCCTGCTCGCGCGCGTACTCGCTCACCTGCGACTGGATGCGGCGTGCTATCCGCTCGCCATCGTCCATGCTCGCGTCGCTCAGCAGAATGACGAACTCGTCACCGCCGTAACGTGCCGCGATGTCGCTGTCGCGTATCGAGTCCAGCAGAATTTCGCCGAGCCGCTTGAGCACCTGATCACCCATGGCATGTCCCCTGCCGTCGTTGACGCTCTTGAAGCGGTCCATGTCGGCGAACAGCATGACCAGGCGCCCGCTATCGTGGTTCACCCGGTCGAACAGCGAATCGGCGGCGGCCAGCAACGCGCGCCGGTTGAGCAACCCGGTCAGCGTGTCGGTATTGCTGGTGCGTTCGAGCTGGCGGCGCGACGTCTCGATGCGGCCCATCAGGATATAGGCATACACCAGCGCAATGGCGGCAAACAGCGACAGAAAGAGCATGCCCATCGGAATCGGCAGATCGCCGTAGAACTTTCGCACCATCAACGCGATACAACCGCCCACGAATGATCCGATCACGGCCTCGGCAAAAAACCGCATGCCATAGCGCATGCCATTGCCCAGCACCACCAGAATAAACACAATCAGGCTGGGCGGAATTTCGTAGGGGTCATTCGATACGCACAGCGATACAACAATGATGTCCGACCACATGGCGATGCGGTAGCGCGTCACGCTGTGCAGATGGCGCGACGCGTGCCAGAAACACAGGGTGATCTGCAACACCTGCACCAGAAAAACCACGTTGATCTGGGCGAGCGTCATCCATGTGGGCTTGAACGCCGTCGAGACATTGAAGAACAACAGCCCGAGCACCTGGAACAGGTACCGGGTGAGAAACTGGATTTTTTGCTCGGACCACGTGGCATGGCGGACTGCCCCGTCACCCACGACATCACTGCGCCGGTCGCCTATCCTGCGCCGGTCGCCCGTGCCCGTGCGGCGCCCCTGGCGCGGCTTCGATTCGGGCGAACTCATCCCGCCGCCGCGCCCGAGGCATTGTGGATTCCTGCAGCGATCACCATTCCCAAATCGCAACCATTTGTTTTTATTGAGTTTTTCTTTAGAAGCCTGCCGTGTGGTAGGTTTGCCACCCCGCTGATAATACCAGCCCAATGTCACCATCGCGCCATGAAAACGATAGCCCTCAAAATTCTCGATGCGCGCCTGCGCGACCAACTGCCCCAATATGCCACACCGGGTTCGGCGGGTCTGGACCTGCGCGCCTGCGTGCAAGCACCGTTGACGCTCCATCCGGGTCAATGCGAATTGATACCTGCCGGCATTGCCATCCACATCGCCGATCCCGGCTACGCCGCGGTTATTCTGCCGCGATCGGGACTGGGCCATAAGCACGGCATTGTGCTTGGGAATCTTGTCGGCCTGATCGATTCGGATTATCAGGGCCAGCTGTTTGTATCAACATGGAACCGTGGCACTACCCCGTTCGTCGTCAATCCCATGGAGCGCCTGGCACAGCTGGTGGTGATTCCAGTATTACAAGTCGAATTCAATGTGGTGGATGAATTCGGCGCCTCGGATCGAGGCGCCAGCGGGTTCGGCAGCACCGGTAAAGCCTGACCATGGCAACTCGGCGTGCGGCGTAACGCCCGTCGCCCCGCTCACACTGGACTAGGCGTGATCGCACGCCTCCAGAAACGCGATCAGTTCGGCCCGCAACTCATAGTACCGAGGGTGCGCCAGCAACGCGCGCCGCGTGCGCGGCCTCGGCAGGGGTACATCCATGATGCGCCCCACTCTGGCGTTGGGTCCGTTGGTCATCATGATCACGCGGTCTGCCAGCAGGATCGCCTCATCCACGTCATGTGTCACCATGATTGCCGTGATGCGATTGCGCGCCCACACTTCCATCAGCACCTCCTGCAAATCCCAGCGCGTGAGCGAATCCAGCATGCCGAACGGTTCGTCGAGCAACAGCAGTTTCGGTGACAGCGCAAACGCGCGCGCGATGCCGACGCGCTGCCGCATGCCGTTCGACAGCTCGGACGCGCGCTTGTGCATCGAACCCGAAAGACCCACGCGGCCCAGGTAGTACTCCGTGGTATCACGGCGCTCCGCCGGCGTGGCGTGCGCAAACACCTGATTCACCCCCAGCGCCACGTTGTCGTAAGCGGTGAGCCACGGCACCAGACTCGGCGCCTGGAACACGATGCCGCGATCCGGGCCGGCAGACGCGATTTCGCGGCCGTCGAGAATAATGCCGCCTTCGGAAATATCGGTGAGTCCGGCGATCATCGACAACACGGTGGACTTGCCACAGCCGGAATGCCCGATGATGGAAATGAACTCGCCCTTGCTGATTTTGGCGTCAAAGCCGTCGACCACTTTTTGCGGACCGGCCGGCGTCGGATACACCTTGCCCAGGCGCGTGAATTCGACAAAGCGTTCACCCGTGCCACTGTTCGCCGGCGCGACGCTGGCCGGGGCCTGCCGTTCGACGTCTTCCATGGCGGCAACGCGAGCGGAGTGGCGCATCCGCAGGAACCACGGCAGATCAACCCGTTTCGTTTCCTCGGCCACCCGTGGACGCAGCACCGGTAATTGAATGACCTTGGCGGTGGTGGATGCGGCGTGGCGCGATGCCGCATCCAGCAGATACTGCGTCACGGAACGGCGCAATGTCTTGTATCGCTCGTCGAGATTGACCGCGCGGCGGTCGCGCGGCCGCGGAAGATCTACTTCAAACGACGGGCCCAGCGTCGCGCGCGGCCCCGGATCCAACGGAATGATGCGGTCGGCCATCATCAGCGCCTCGTCCACATCATTGGTAATCAGCAGAACGGTCTTCTTTTCCTCGCTCCAGATGCGCACGATTTCGTCCTGCAACTTGGCGCGTGTCAGCGCGTCGAGCGCGGACAGCGGTTCATCCAGCAGCAACACATCGGGGTTGGCCGCGAGCGCGCGCGCCACCGAAACGCGCTGGCGCATGCCCCCGGACAATTGCGCCGGGCGCTTGTCTTTGGCGGGCGTCAGCCCAACCATTTGCACGTAGCGCGCGGTATGTGCCTTGCGTTTGGCTGCAGGCCACTCGGCATAGGTCGCATCCACGGCCAGCGCAATGTTTTCAGACACCGACAGCCACGGCATCAGCGAATACGACTGAAACACCACGCCGCGATCCGGCCCCGGGCCGGCGATCGGCTTGCCGTCCTTGAACACTTCGCCTGCGTCCGGCGTGATCAGCCCGGCCAGCATGCTGACCAGCGTGGTCTTGCCGCTGCCGGAGAAACCCACAATGGCGACAAACTCGCCGGGGCGTATGGAAAGATCGACGTTTTGCAGCACATCAACCCGCGCGGCACCATCACCGAAATGCTTGGAGACCCCGCGAAGTTCCAGCGCGGGAACCACCGGAAATGCCAGCGGCAAGGTTGTCTCGCGCATTACCGTTTCCATGACTGAATCCGATGCAATTGCCGCAGCCGCCGTAATTGCCATTACTTAGCTCCGGTTCGACAACTGTTGCAGGCCCTGCATGATGCGGTCGAGCAGGAAACCAATGAGGCCGATCGTCACCACCGCCACCATGATGCGTGCCAGCGATTCCTGGCTGCCATTCTGGAATTCATCCCAGACGAACTTCCC
>CADECM010000094.1 GCA_902825845.1 uncultured beta proteobacterium | reverse complement strand
GGCGCGCTTTCCTACGCCGGAGCATGTTGATGGAGCACCAAGTTCAGCCCCTTCGAAGCGAATTGCAAGACATTTCTTTCGTCCAAAATTTCGTAAAACATTGCATGGCGTCCTAGCCGCCGAAGAAATTGGTCTTACCAAAATGCGAGGGACTTGCGTCCGATTTAACGAATGGTTAGCGAAGATTTCTGCACTCCCTGAGTTAACTTAGACGCCTCAACTGATACTTTGAACTTGCCCTTGAGCATCATGAGTTATGCAGATTTCTCCGCGACAGGCAGTGACTTACTGTCAAACCATATAGCGACTATTCCAAGCGATCAAGCGACATCGTGCACTGCCACGATTCAACCAACTACTTCCGCCCCGTCTTGGTAAGCGCCATCCACTTGTCAACATCCCTGCGGATGATCGCCGCGAATTGTTCGGGCGTATTGCCGACGACTTCCAGGCTGAGGTCGGTCAGCGATTTGCGCACGTCGGGGGCGTTCAGCGCCTGCGCCACGCTGCTGTGCAATTTGGCGAGCACCGGCTTGGGTATCTTCGCGGGGCGATGAGGCCGTACCAGATCGCCACGTCGAAGCCGGGCACGCCCGATTCGGCGATGGTGGGCACGTCGGGCACCAGCGGCGAGCGGTTCGCGGTGGAGATGCCCAGCATGCGCAGGCGCCCGCTTTTGACGTGGGCGATGGTCTGCGCGTAGCCCGTCAACGACATCTTGACCTGGCCGGCGATGAGGTCGGTGATACCCACTGCGCCTTTGTAAGGGACCAGCAGGATGTTGACGCCGGCCATGCTGTTGAACAGTTGCGCGGCGACGTGGATGGCGCTGCCCGGCCCCGCGGTGGCGCAGGACAACTGCCCCGGTTTCGCCTTCGCCAGTGCGATCAGTTCCTTCACCGATTTTGCCTCCACGCCGGGATGCACCACCAGGAAGTACGCCGACGACACCGCCAGGCTCACCGGGGTGAAGTCGCGCAGCGGATCGTATGGCAGATTCGGCGTGGTGCTGGGCTGCATGGAAAACGTCGATGAGATGAAGATCAGCGTGTGGCCGTCGGGCGCGGCGCGCGCGGTGAGATCGGTGGCGATCATGCCCGCGGCGCCGGCGCGGTTGTCCACCACCACTTGCTGGCCCCAGGTGTCGGTGAGTTTGCGGCTGATGATGCGCGCGACGACGTCGCTGGTGCCGCCCGGCGTGAAGCCCACCAGCATGCGCACCGGGCGCGTGGGGTAGTTCGAATCCGCGGCATGGCTGCTGGTGCCGGCCAGCGTTGCCGCCGTGAGAACGCCGCACGCGAGGCGCGCGAAAAACGGTTTGTGTTGCATGATGTGGATGCGAGCGTTGGTGTTGCCACCAGTATAACCGTTGAAATCTGCCGCATTCGCGCCGCCGCGATTGTATGCGCGGGCCGGGCAGTCTAGGATACGGGGTCGCTGTGCACAGGGGAGGGCAATGCGCAACACCATTCATCCATATGCCGCAATGCTGGCAGCCGTGCTGATGTCCGGCGTTCACGCGCTGGCACAGGATTATCCCGCGCGTGCGGTGCGGGTGGTGGTGCCGTTCGCGGCGGGCGGCGGCACCGATATTCTGGCGCGCGTGTGGTCGCTGCGCATGCAGGCCGCGCTGGGCCAGACCTTCGTGGTCGAGAATCGCGCGGGCGCGGGCGGCGGCATCGGCGCCGAACTGGTCAGCAAGAGCGCGCCCGACGGTTACACGCTGTTGGTCACGACCTCCGCGCTGGCGTCGAATGTGACGCTGTTTCCGAAATCGCCCTTCGATCCGCGCCGCGATCTGGCGGCGATATCGCACCTCGTGTCGGTACCGGCGCTGCTGACGGTGCATCCGTCGGTGCCCGCGAAGACAGTCAAGGCGCTGGTGGCGCTGTCCAAAAGCACCAAGGGCGGGCTGAATTTCGGCTCCAACGGCACGGGCACCACCAGTCATCTGGCGGGCGCCATGTTCGGTCAGGTTTCGGGGGCGGCGATATCGCACATTCCGTACAAGGGCGCCGCGCCCGCGATCAACGCATTGATCGGCGGCGAAACCGAAATGGCGTTTCCGGGGGTCAACAGCGCGGCGCCGTTCCTGCGCGCGGGCAAGGTGCGCGGCATTGCCGTCACCACGCGCAAGCCTTCGTCCGCGTTGCCCGATGTGCCGACGCTGGATTCGGTCTATCCGGGGTTTGATATTGGCAACTGGATTGCGCTGTTTGCGCGTGCCGGCACACCGCCGGCCATTGTCGGCCGCCTGCAAACTGAAACAGTGAAGGCGCTGCAGCACGCCGATATGAAATCGTTCATGGTGCGCGAGGGTGCCGACGCCGTGGGCAGCACTGCTGCAGAAGCCGCGGCGTTCGTTGCGCGCGAGGTGGAAAAGCTCGGCGCCATCATCAAGGCGGCCGGCGTCAAGGCGGAATGAATATTAAAATTGTCAATAAAAACAAATAGTTACAAAATTTCCAGCGGAAGTGCCTGGGTGCCGTCGCAGCACGGCAGCGCGGTGTCATGAGTGACCCATCCGCGGCGCCCGCGCCGCGCGTTTCGCCGCTCGCGCCGTTTGGCGTCAGAAGTTTCCGCTTCCAGTGGCCCGCGGATCTCATGACCTCGTGGGCGCAGGAGATGGAAAACATCCTGCTCGCCTGGTTCATCCTCGTCGAAACCAAATCGGTGGTGATGCTCACGCTGTACGGCGCGCTCGCGTATCTCGGCACGCTGATGGCGCCGGTGCTGGGGGTGACCGGACAGCGCATCGGCAACAAGAAGACCTATTGCAGTCTTCGGCTTGCCTATACCGTAACCGCGCTGGTCACGATGACGCTGGCGATGAGCGGTGTGTTGCGGCCGTGGCACGTGTTCTGTCTGGGCGTGGTGCTGAGCGTGGTGCGGCCCGCCGACCTGGTGCTGCGCTATGCGATGCTGGGCGAAACCATGCCGGCGTCGAACATCATCGGCGCCACCAGCGTGTCGCGCACGACGCAGGATTCGGCGCGCGTGTTCGGCGCGCTCACCGGCGCGGCGCTGGCGGCGTGGCTGGGCATGGCTAACGCGTACATCGCCATCGCCTGCTTCTATGGCGGCGCGCTGCTGCTGAGCCTGCAGGTGACGGGCAAGGCGGGGTCGCTGGAGAACCGGCCGGCGTCGACGCTGAATGATTTGAGCAACGGCATGGTCTACGTGTGGCAGACGCCGCACCTGCTTGCGGGTATGGCGGTGGCGTTCCTGGTGAACCTGTGCGCGTTTCCGCTCACCAACTCGCTGCTGCCCTACGTGGCCAAGGACGTCTACCTGAGCGACCAGCGCGGGCTGAGCTATCTCGCGGCGAGTTTTGCGTTCGGTGCGCTGATGGGGTCGCTGATTCTGACCCGCATCGGCTACCGCGTGCCGACGGCGCGCGCGATGATTGTCTTCTGCGGCGTGTGGTACGTCATGACCTTGATCTTCGCGCAGATGCCCGGCTTCAGCGGCGGCATCCCGATGATCATGCTTGCCGGCTGCGCGCAGAGCATGAGCATGGTGCCGCTGTCCGCGATGCTGTTGCGCACCACGCGCGAAGGGTTTCGCGGCCATGTGATGGGCGTGCGCACGCTGATGATCTACGGCGTGCCGATCGGCCTGCTGGCGGCGGGGCCGCTGATTGCCGGTTATGGCTATCGCGTGACGGCGACGCTGTACTGCACGTTCGGGCTGATCTGCACCGCGTGGATCGGCTGGTACTGGCGCGAGCACATCTGGCGCCTGGATGCGCAGGGCAATCGGCGCTGATGGCGTATGATGGCGGGCAACATCAACGTGCCCGACACTATCGAAAGTTTTTCCCGACCCTCGGCCCCGACGGGCGGGGGTGACAAGCCCCTCGCCCTCCGGGAGAGGGGTTGGGGTGAGGGAAAGCGGAATCTCCGCCCACAAGATTTTGAAGGGCACCCAACTGGAGGACGCAATGATGAGCTTTGTCGAAATCGAACGCAACGACGGCGTGATGGTGATACGCCTGAACCGCCCCGAGCGCATGAACTCGCTGGGCACCGAAATGCGCAACCTGCTTGCCGACGCGTTTACCGAACTGCGCGACAGCAAAGACCTGGAGGTGGGGATTTTCACCGGCACCGGCCGCGCGTTTTGCGCAGGCGAAGACATGAAGGAGTCGGTCGAGCGCGGCACTGTCGGTGCCTCAGCCGACGCGGCGCGAAAGCCCAACCCGTACAACGACGGCACGCTCGACAAGCCGGTGATCTGCGCCATCAACGGTTTTGCCATGGGCGGCGGCTTCATGCTTACCGAGCGCGCGGATTTTCGCGTGGCGGTGCGCGGCGTGACCTTTGAATCGTCCGAAGCCAAGCGCTGGCTGCTGGGCGGCCACAGCCACGGCTTCGTCAACAATCTGCCGCACGCGATTGCGACGGAGGTCGCGTTCGCGTTCCGCTTCAAGGCCGAGCGCCTGTATGAGCTGGGCTATCTGAACCGGCTGGTGGATGAAGACCAGTTGATGCCCGCGGCGCGCGAAATGGCCGATCACCTGTTGAGCCTGCCGCCGGCCTCACGCGTCAACACGCTGGCGATGACGCGCGCCATGCGCGGCCGCGTGCCTGACGATATCGAGGCCTACGCCAAGCTGCTGCACAACCACGGCGCGCAGTCGGACCGCATGGAGTCGCGCAAGGCGTTCGCGGAAAAACGCAAACCCAACTGGAAGGGCTGGGACAATCCGGGTGACCGCGAGCGCACGCCGAAATTCAAGCCGGCCGGCAGGTAGTCTCGGGTAAATCCGCGGACTTTGGCTGGCGCTGCTCCCGGCTGCGGTTCAACAACAGCGGGCCGGCAACCGCGGGCGCTGCATCCCGGGGCGCCCTCCTGAGCGTGTGTCGCGTGTGCCGCTTACTTGGCCGCCATCCCCAGCGATTTCACCAGGCGCGAGAAAATCTCGATGTCGGCGCGCAGATTCTTCTCGTGCTCCTCCGGTGAGGTGGGCGCGATGAAAAAGCCCATGGCCTGCAGCCGCGTCTTGACGTCCGGCAGCGCCAGATTGCGCGCCATTTCCCTGCTGATTTGCCGGCGGATCGCGAGCGGCGTGCCGGCGGGCGCGAGCCAGGCTTGCGAGCCATCGCGGCCCCAGCCCGGCGCCACTTCCTGTGCCGTCGGCACGTCGGGCAACAGCGGCGAGCGCTGCGGTATGGCCACCACCAGCGGCACGAGCTTGCCGTCCTTGATCAGGGGCAGCGCCACCATCAGCCCCGGCGCGCCGAAGTGCACACGGCCGGCCACGACCTCGATCACGTATTCCACCTGGCCTTTGAAGCCCACGTGTTGCGCGCGGATGCCGATGGCGTTTCGAAAACGCTCGGTGGAAAGATGCGTCGACGTGAGCGCGCCGGTGGAGCCGTACAGCAGTTTGCCGGAGCGCGCGTTGGCGTGGGCTATGAATTCCTTCAGGGTCTTCACCCCCAGCGCGGGCGAGGCGACGATCACCTGCGTGCCGTAACCGATTTCGCCCACCGTGGCAAAATCCCTGAGCGGATCGTATTGCAGTCTGGCACCGGTGGCCACGCTGATCGGGAAGGAGGCGGACGTTGCCAGCAGCGTATAGCCGTCGGGCGCGGCCTTGGCGACCAAGGTGGCGGCGAGCGTGCCGCCCGCGCCGGGGCGCGGATCGATGACCAGGGGCTGGCCCCAGGTGTCGCCCATGCCCTGCGTGATCATCCGCGCCAGAATGTCGCTGGTGCCACCGGCGGAAAACGCCACCACGATGCGTATCGGCTTGACCGGAAATTTCTGCTGCGCGTGGGCCGTGCCGCTTAGCGCGAGTACGGCCGCGAACACGGCCGCCGGCACAAGCGCTGCCGCCGCTGCATGGCCCGCGGCGTGCCTGTCACGCAGCGAACCTGCCGCGCGTGACCAAAACCGCGAAACAGGTGAAGGTGGCGATAAGGTTTTCACGATGTGCCCTTTCGTCGTATCGGGTCAAACGCAATGGCCAACCCTGGTACCCACAGGCGGCCGGCTTGATTCAACAACGCAAATGTGCCGTCATGCCCCATCAGTCCTGCATCCACAACGGCACTATACTGCTGCACATCATCGGCGGGAAGCGTTTGCCTTTTGGTGCCCGCACAACGCGTTTAAAAAATAATTAATAAAATCAAATACTTATAGAATGCGAGCGATGTGCGAGAAAACGCCCGCAGCGGTGCACGCACAACCCCTCATGTCGTCGGCGCGGGCCGTACGCCGTGCGCCTAACCGCGCACTACTGAAGGCGTTGTCATGGCCATCGGTGTTCTCGCGCTAAAAGCAGTCCGTGCCGAACGGGTGACAGTGCGCACCGCGGCGGGCTTGCCGCGGGCGCGATGGCGCTGTTGCCCAGGCTCGAAGTGATCGTCAACGTGGCTGCGGGCTACAAGGCGGTCGATCTTGCCGCGGCTGAGATGCGCGCCCAACCAGCGACCGCCTTGTTACACTTTGCGGCTGTATCAGCCCGCTTGATCCGATTCCCCCCCACCTACGTCCTGGAGAAGCCCGCATGTATCGATCCGTCACATGGGAAGTCCGCGAACACACCGGCATCCTCACCCTCAACCGCCCCGAGCGACTGAACGCGCTCGACTACACCATGCGCGAGGAAATCGCCGATGTGGTGCGCAAGGCCGAGCACGACGCGGACGTGTGGACGCTGATCGTCACCGGCGCCGGACGCGGCTTTTGCTCTGGTGCGGACCTGAAGGCGCGTGCCGAGGCCGAGAACGCCGGCGGCGGCAACAGCATCACGGTGCAGCCGATGTTCGATGCGAAGTACTACTATCCGATTGCCTTCGGCGAATTGTCCAAGCCGGTGGTCGCGGCGATCAACGGCGTTACGCGCGGCGCGGGCAACAACATGGCGTTCGCGGCGGATTTCAGGATCGCCAGTGAAAAAGCCGAGTTCGGCTGCAACTTCGTCGGCATCGGTCTGATGGCGGAGGCTTCAGCCTACTATCTGCCTCGGCTGGTGGGCCGCGCCATCGCCACTGAAATCTGCATGCTGGGCGAGCCGTTCGACGCCGCGCAGGCCAAAGCATGGGGCTTGGTCAACAAGGTCGTGCCGCACGACAAGCTGATGGACGAAGCGCTGGCACTGGCGCGCAAAATCAACAGCAAAGCGCCGATCGCCGTGCGCATGACCAAGCAGGCGCTGCACCGCGCACACGATATCTCCGCCGAGCAGTTCATCGACATGCAGAACACCATGAACACCAAGCTGCGCTACACCGCGGACGCGAAAGAGGCGCTGGCGGCTTTCATCGAAAAGCGGCCGCCGAAGTTCAGCGGCACGTAGCCACTGCGCGGGTTGCGCAACGCGTCGGGTTCGGACGCGCTGCGGAGCTTTGCACGACGATGCAGCCCCAACTTTGGGATAAGAAAAGCGACATGCCGTGATTTCCACGGGTGAGAATCCAATAGGCGCCATTTCGGTCAACCTCCCCGCGCAGGGGGGTGATCCTTGGCTCTTGAATGGCTAATGCAATCGTCTGTTGCTCATCCGGGAATGCATCGGCGGGATGGATGAATTTCTTGCTCCCCCATGATGGACCCCTTATGATCAGTGCCATTGCACAAGTGGGAAGGACGCGGCATGGCACTGGACCTGATCATACGCAATGCCCTGGTGCGAGGTACGGGTGATGGCGTCATGGTGGTCGACATCGGTATTCAGGATGGCTTGATCGCTGCTGTTACGCCTCGCCTGGTGGCGGATGGCGAAACGCTGGATGCGGGCGGCAAGCTGGTGTCGCCCGGGCTCATCGAGAGCCACTTTCACCTGGACAAGGCAATGATCGTCGAGCGCGTGCCGTACCAGGCGAACCGCATGGCGCGCGACCACATGGAGCGTACGTCGTCGATCAAGCACACGTTTACCCTGGAGGACATCTATCGGCGTGCCCAGGCCACCGTAGAACAGTGCCTGCTGCACGGCGTCACCCACATGCGCACACAAATCGAGGTCGATCCCAATGTGGGCCTGCTCGGCTTCGAGGCCATCGAACAATTGCGCAAGGACTACGCCTGGGCCATCGACATCCAATCCTGCGTGTTTTTGCAGGAAGGATGGACTGACGTTGCCGGGGCTGACGACAACCTGGTGTCCTGCCTTGACCGCGGCGCTCCTGTCATCGGCGGCGGCATCCGCTACGACAAGGATGGTCCGGGCCAGATACGCCGCGTGTTCGAGCTGGCGCAACAGTACGCCATCGACGTGGATTTCCACCTCGACGGCGGCTACGATACCCGGGAGCTTGATTACCCCCAGGTATGCGAGATCACCGAGCGCATCGGCTGGCAGGGGCGGGTGGCGTTCGGTCACGGTTCCAAGTTTTCCTGCATGCCGGTGAAGGAACAGGCCGCCGTGGGGCGCAGGCTGGGCGAGGCCGGCGTATCGCTTGCGGTGCTGCCCGCGACCGACCTCTTCAACGCCGGGCGTCACATGGAACACACCGTGATGCGCGGCGTGACCGACGCCAACACACTGATCGAAAACGGGGCGAACTGTACCCTGGCGACCAACAACGTGCTGAACGCATTCACGCCGTACGGGGATTGCTCCCTGACGCGCATTGCCAACCTGTACGCCAACGTGGTGCAGCGCTACGGTCCGCACGACCTGGCTATGTGCTTCGATATGATTACCGACCGCGCTGCCCAGTTGATGCGGCTGCCAGACTACGGCGTCGCGCCGGGCAAGGCAGCTGACCTGGTGATATGGAACGAGACCTCTGCCGCCGACATCGTCGCCAAATGCGCACTACCGGTCGCCGGCTTCAAGCGCGGCCGGCGCATCTTTTCGCGCGAACTGCCGGTCCTCCACCGTTCAACATGAATTCCCACTGCGTTCCATGTCCCGCCACCTCAAAGTAGCCTCGGCCCAGCTTGGGCCGCTGCACCTCGCCGATACACGCACCTCTGCCACCGCGCGGCTGGTCAAATTACTGCGCGAAGCACATGCCATGGGCGC
This sequence comes from uncultured beta proteobacterium, assembly GCA_902825845.1. GTDB lineage: Bacteria > Pseudomonadota > Gammaproteobacteria > Burkholderiales > SG8-41 > UBA5216. Next base: position 14,039 of record CADECM010000094.1, on the reverse strand, counting down.
GCGCTTCGTGGTGTTTCCTGAACTGGCGTTTACCACGTTCTTCCCGCGCTACTGGTACGCGGATGACACCGAGGTCGATCAGCGCTTTTTCGAATTCACCATGCCGTCGGCGGAAACCCAGCCGCTGTTTGACGAGGCCAGGAAGCTCGGCATGGGGTTTTACATCGGCTATGCGGAACGTGTAGTCGAGCAAGGACGCGTGCGGCGCTTTAATACCGCCATACTGGTGCGGCCGGACGGCACCATAGCGGGGCGCTATCGCAAAATCCACCTGCCCGGCCACTCGGAGCACAGGCCGCAGGCGCCGTTTCAGCACCTCGAAAAGAAGTATTTTGAAGTAGGCAATCTCGGCTTCCGGGTGTGGCGCTACATGGACACCATCACCGGCATGTTGATATGCAACGACCGCCGCTGGCCGGAGGCCTACCGCGTGCTGGCGCTGCAGGGCGCGGAAATCGTTGCCCTCGGCTTCAACACCCCGAGCGAAAACCTGGCGTTTCCGGAGCCACCGGCATTGCGGGTGCACCATCATCTCATCACCGCACAGGCGATGGCCTATCAGAACGCGACCTGGCTCATCGAGACCGCCAAATGCGGCTTCGAAGACGGGTATCGCATGTTCGGCCATTCACTGATCGTGGCGCCGACCGGAGAGATCGCCGCCAAATCGGTGAGTGAAGAGGACGAAGTAATCTGCTTCAATGCCGATATCGATCTTGCGGCCGATCTCAAGCGCAACACCTTCAATTTCGCGGCGCACCGCCGCCCCGAACACTATCGGCTGATCGTCGAACGCACCGGTGCCGAGGTGACCCCGTCCGACGAGCCGTAAATCGTATCAAAGGACGACGCCATGGGCATCAATGTGCGCAAACTCGGGCATGCGCTGGGTGCGGAAGTATCCGGCGTAGACCTAAACGACCGCTGCTGCGTAACACCTGCCGGTGGTGCCGCGCGTGCAATTCGGCCAAAGGCGATGTTGACGGGCGACCGCGTTGATTCGACCAGATTCTCGAAGGCGTGCGGTGTATTGCTGATCTCGCCAAAGAATCGCAGCTTCGCTGCCATCGCGGTCCGCCACCGCCACCGGGATTGTTTCCTTGTGCACATCCAGCCCCGCATACTTGATAAACTGTTTGATGACCTGCCTTGTCCATTACGGCTCTGCGTCTGGGGTTTTGGACAAGCCTCAAGCTTCATCCGCGTCTGTTGAGGCCCGACAGGTCAATGCATGATGTCCATCGCCCCGGCGCACGTCACTGAACAGGAACAGAAATGAAAACCCGCGTAACTGAAATGCTTGGTATCCGTTATCCGATCGTGTGCGGCGGAATGATGCGGGTCGGCCGGGCGAAGCTCGCCGCCGCCGTATCCAATGCCGGTGGGCTTGGCATCATGACCGCACTATCGTTGCCCACGCCCGATGAAGTGATCAAGGAAGTCGAGCTTTGCCGCACCATGACTGACCAGCCGATCGCGGTGAATCTCACCATACTGCCGACGATTACGCCGGTGCCCTATGAGGATTACGCCCGGGCCATCGTCGCGAGCGGGGTGAAGATTGTCGAGACCGCAGGCAACAATCCACAGCGCGTCATGCCGATTCTCAAAGAGGCCGGGATCAAGGTCATCCACAAGTGCACATCGATTCGGCATGCGAAGAAGGCCGAGACGCTCGGCTGCGACATCGTCAGTGTCGATGGATTCGAGTGCGCCGGCCACGTCGGCGAAGACGACGTACCGAACATGCTGCTGCTGCCGCTCGCCGCCGAACAGCTCTCGGTACCTTTCATCGCCTCCGGCGCCCTCGGCACGGGCCGTCAGCTCGCCGCCGCGTTGGCCTTGGGTGCCGACGGCATCAACATGGGTACGCGCTTCCTCGCCACCCAGGAGTGCTGGATACACGACAACGTCAAGCAGGCGCTGGTGCGAGGCACCGAGCTCGACACGCAGCTCGTCTTTCGGCGCCTGCGCAATTCTTCGCGCCTGTTCAAGAACGCCATCACGAAGGAGCTGGTCGCGCTCGACGCCGACCCGACCAAGACGTTCGAAGACATGAAGCATCTGGCCGCGGGTTCGCGCTCGCCCGCGGTGTTCGAAAAGGGCGAGCTCGATGCCGGCACCTGGAGTTCCAGCGGGGTGATGGGCTTGATTCACGACGTGCCTACTTGTGCGGAGCTGATCGGGCGCATCGTTGCCGACGCCACCGAGATCATCCGCAAGCGCCTGCCCGCGATGGTGGCGGGTTGATCGGGAATGACTGAATTGTCTGCGGAGGGCTTTCGGCGGCTATCTGAGTGGCGCAGCCGCACAACGGGTGGCAATGCCGCCGCGGTGCCCGGTAGCAGAGTTGATCGATTGTACGTATAAGGCATTGCACTGCAACGCGGCCACGCGACATCGAACAAAACGTTGAACGCGTGGCCGCGGGAACGCAGTTGGATTTCAGTCTGTTCCGAATGCTCAAGCGCGTCGTCTACTTCGACACCAAGGTATCTCGCGGTGCTTCCGAACTTGCCGTGGCCCGGAAGCAGTTGAACTGTACGCAGGTTCTTCGTTCGCTTGTGGATCAGTGTTGCCTCGGTCCGACGCATGGTGCGGGTGTCATAAAGCTCCGGATCAAGTCCGATTACGACATGGATCCTGGCTTTCGCCGGAATGACGTTCCGGGTTTTGACCGGACGGCATGTGAAGGTAAGCTCCTGCATGTTCCTTCAAGAGTGCAACACTACCCTCGTGTAATGCTTCGTTGTTCATGGCGCTTAAAACGGAAGCATCGAGGCTGGTTGAGTAAGCAGATTGCAACAGCCGTTGAACGAATGCCCTTCGGCTTCCAGCCGATTGCCAAACCATCGGCGCTTTCCCAGCCGTAGCTGATCGCCGCCCAGATATTATCTGCACTGTGCTGACCGGGTACCTTGAAAATCCGCGGCGGCAGTCACGGAATTCATCGGCGCAGTATGAAAGGCAAGTGTTGAGGCGCCCGATGGTGTTAAGGATGCCGCCTTCGCCGAAATCGCGCGAGAGCTTGGGGCCGCCGACATCATCTGAAATCCCGTTCGCGGCCGATCAGCGATGATGTCGGGAAATTCAGGCCTGCGCCCGCACCGTGAATTCCATGTCGCCGATGCCGCCGATGCCGCCCTTCAGGCGGTCGCCGTCAGCAAGGCGCGACACGCCCGCCGGCGTGCCGGTGGTGATCAGGTCGCCGGTGCGCAGTGTGAGCTTGTCAGAGAGAAAGCGGATGTGTTCGCGCAGGTTGCAGATCATGTCGGCGGTGTGCGCGCGCATCACGACGTTGCCGTTTTGTTCCACGGTGATATGCAGGTCCTGCGGGTCGGCGATTTCGTCGCGCGTCACGATCCACGGGCCGAGGCCGGTGAAGCTGTCGAAACCCTTGCGCACATTGCGCGTGTTCTGCTGCTTGCCCCATGGATCGCGCACGCTGAAGTCCCACAGCGTGGTGTAGCCGAACACATGGTCGAGCGCCTGCGCTTCGCCCACGTTGCGCGCGGGCCGTCCGATCACCGCGCACAGTTCGCACTCGTGGTCGACGTGATTGGCGATCTTCGGCAGGATCACCGTGCCGCCCGGACCGATCAGCGATGAACTGGGTTTCAGGAAAAACTCTGCCATCAGTTCGTCTTTGGTCAGTTGTTTGCGTTCGTAGGAAGTGCCGGTGCGCACGCTCATTTCGCTCTGATGGGCGCGGTAGTTGGCCGCGGCGGCCCAGATCGAGGGCGGATTGGTGATCGGCGGCAGCAACTTGACGCTCCCCAGCGGCAGCGGTGCACCGGTGGCGCGCGCGTCGCGGGCGATCTGCAGCGCGGCGGGATTGTCGACCAGTGCTTCCACCACTTCGACCATGGTGTAGCGTTCACGCAGGACGCCGGCTTTACGCAGTGCGTCGCCCAGCGGGTAGACCTGATCGCCTTCGACGAGGCCAGCCTGATTGGCGTTGTAGTGGCAGATTTTCATGGGCGTCTCCGGATGGGATGGCAGCCTGCCGCCGAGGTCACGGCGTCAGAAAGCCGAAGCGGAAGGTGTCGCGAAACGGTTCGATGTGGCCGGCGGTGGTGCCCGGGAAATGCGTGGGGATGATCAGGGTGTCGGTCTTCGCGTGTTCACGAAAGAACTTCCAGCGCGTCTCGGCCGATTGTTTGACGTCGTAGCAGAAGCACGAGCTCCAGTCGGGGGCGATCACCTGCGCGCAATGATGCATCATGTCGCCGGTGAACAGGGCGCGCTCGCCGCCCGATTTCAGGTTGACGCATACATGCCCTGGCGAGTGGCCGGGTGTGGGCACCAGCGACAGTTCATCCGACAACACATAGGCGTCGTCCACCAGCAGCGCCTGGCCGGCGTTGACGATGGGCTCGACGCAGTCCTCGTGCACCGCGGCGAATCCGGGATCGGTGGCCTGTTTCCAGTGTTCATATTCCCGCCGGCTGAACACATATTTTGCGTTGGGGAAGGTCGGCACCAGACGGCCATCGATGAGGCGCGTGTTCCAGCCGACGTGGTCGACATGCAGATGGGTGCAGAACACATAGTCGATGTCTTCGAATTTCAGCCCGTGCTGCGCAAAACCATCGAGCCAGGGTTTCTTGTCGAACAGCAGCGCGGGTGCCCGCCGCTGGTGTTCGCCGACGCAGGTGTCGATCAGCACGGTGGCGCGCGGCGTGCGCAGCACGAAGGTTTGATAGGTGATGCACAGCAGGTCCTGCGCGCGGTCGTAGGCAAAGTCCGGTACCAGCGACATGACGTCGGCCAGTTGTTCCTTGGTGGCACTGGGGAACATGATCCCCGGCGCGCGCCAGGGGCCTTCACGCTCGATGATGCTGGACACGCTGACATTACCTACCTTGACCCGTTTCATGCGTTGGCTCCCTGCAAAAGAAATGTAAGTTCGGGCTGATATTGCGGACTACTGCCCATGTCCGGAGAATAGCCCGTGAAACTGTTACGCTACAACTGTCGGCAGTATCTGCGCGGCGTCGCGCTGGTGGCGGCGATCGCCATGCCCGGCTCCCTGCTGGTGTTGCTGGTGCTCGCCTGGTGGTCGGTACGCCGGGCAAAATGCCGGCGTCAACGCCCCGTGAACACCGGCTTGCGCTTTTCCATGAACGCGGTGCGGCCCTCGGTGTAGTCCGCGCTGGCGAAGCAATCATCGACCACGCGGTCGCACAGCGCGATATCGCGCTGGTGGTCGTCTTTGGCGATCTCGTTGAGACACACTTTGACCGCCTTCATAGTCAGCGGCGCGTTGACGCCGATGGTTTTGACATAGTCAGCCACGTAGGCTTCGAGCTTGTCCGCGGGCAGCACGCGGTTGACCAGGCCCATGTCCTTCGCTTCCTGTGCATCGAACTGGCGCGCGGTGTAAAAAATTTCCGCGGCGTTGGCCGAACCGACGATATCCACCAGGCGTTTCAGGGCGCCGTATTTGTACCCCACGCCGAGTTTGCCGGCGGGAATGCCGAAACGCGCGTCGTCGCTGCACAGCCGCAGGTCGCAGGTGAGCGCTGTGCCGAGGCCGCCGCCCATGCAGTAGCCGCGAATCATCGCGATGGTCGGCTTGGTGCATTCCAGCAGCTTGGCGGCGATCGCGCCGGAGACCTTGTTGAACTCGGCGACCATTTGCGGGTTGGCGCGCTTTTCCTTGAACTCGCTGATGTCGGCGCCCGACACAAACGCCTTGTCGCCCGCGCCCTTCAACACGATGACGCGGATCGCCGGGTCGGCGATGAAGGCATCGAGCGCGATATCCAGCCCCAGCCACATCTCGTATGACATGGCATTGCGTTTGGCGGGATTGTTGAAGGTGACCCAGCCGGCAGGGCCGTCTTTGTGCGCGAGAAGCTTTTCGGTGTGCGTGATAATGGTCATGGCGAATCCTTAAATATTATTTAAAATCAATAACTTACGATTTTTCCGCGGCGATGACGACACCGCCGGCGATCCACGCCTCAATTTGCGCGGCATCGAATCCCGCTTCGCGCAGCAGCTCGCGCGAGTGTTCCCCCTTGCGCGGCGGCTGCAAACGCAGACCAATGTTGTGGTCGCCGATTTCCAGCGGCAGGGCCGGCAACTTCGCGCGTTTGCCGTTGGGAAACAGCGTTTCGACCATGCGGTTGCCGTGATTCAAATGCGGATCGTCGAACAGATCGGCGGGCTTGGCGAGCGGCGCATAGGGTATCTTCAGGCGCTCCAATGTGGCGCCCAGGTCCGCGAAGGTGTGCTGCGCGACCAGGTCTTTCACCAGCGGCGCGATGCGCCCGCGCGCTTTCACGCGTTGCGGATTGGTCAGCAGTTCAGGATCGATGAGCAAATGATCGAGCTTGAACTCCTTGCAAAAGCCACGCCAGTGGTTGTCGCTGGTGATGGCGATAAAAATCATCCTGTCGTCGGCGGTGGTGAAGGTTTCGTAGATTGCCCATGAACTCGACTTGTGCGGCATCGGCGGCGGTTCCTCGCCGGTGACGACCTGTCCGGCCATGTGTTGCGCCATCATGTAAGTGGTGGATTCGAACAGCGCGCTTTGCACCTTCTGCCCGCGTCCGGTGACATCGCGTTCGCGCAGCGCGGCGAGGATGCCGATCACGCCGAACATGCCCCCCATGATGTCCACCACCGAGGCGCCGGCGCGCAGCGGCTGGCCGCGCGGTCCGGTCATGTAGGCAAGTCCGCCCATGTACTGCACCACCTCATCGAGCGCGGGGCGCTGTTCATACGGGCCGGCGAGAAAACCCTTGAGGCTGCAGTAGACGATGCGCGGGTTGAGCTTCGACAGTTCGTCGTAGCCGAAGCCCAGCCGGTCGAGCGTGCCATAGCCGAAATTTTCCATCAACACATCGGCCTGCGTCACCAGTTTGCGCAGAATGGTTTTGCCGGCGTCGGACTTAAGGTCAAGCGCGATGCTGCGCTTGTTGCGGTTGTAGGTCGGAAACATGCCGGCGCCGAAGCCGACGGTCTGGCGCGTGCGCTCGCCTTCCAGCGGCTCGACCTTGATCACGTCGGCGCCCAGGTCGGCGAACACCAGCGAACACGACGGCCCCATCACGGTGTGGCCGAGTTCCAGCATTTTGATGCCGGCAAGTGGCAACGGGGGCGTGGTCATCGGCGCTCTCCCGCATTGCCCGCCGCGCGCGACGGTGTGGATGCGTCGCCGCACACCGTGGCGACATGTTTGGGGCAAGGCGATGCCTTGATCAGGACGCACGCTTCAACGCCGGATTTCAGGGGTGTGGCGTGCAATGGTGCGGCGCCGGGCGGGGCAATCATGGACATGGGTTTTTCCAGGGCAACAGTTTGTGCGCGGATTATCGCAGTACGCGCGCCGGACTTGCGATGCGCTCGTTTCCGGCGCTGGCATCAGGGCAACGGGTGGGAGAGAATTTCAAATAATATCAGGCAGATGGAATGCCCCCATAAAAAAAGCCCCGCTTGCGCGGGGCTTTCGGCCGGGCGACAGCCTGTAAAAACGTGTCGCGTTACGTCGCGCAGAATTTTGTCACCGGCACCGGCTCCCTGGCGCCCTTGCCTTCCCAGAACATCAATTTGGAATTCATGCCTTTGTCGGTCAGGTACTTCACAACGGCCTGCGCGCGCATTTCACTGAGATTGGCCGGACCGTTTTCGGCTTCATAGCGGTCGGTATGGCCCGCAATGATGATGGAGGAGACCTTGGTCGGACGCGGGTCGCGTTTCGTGCCCGTATTCAGCAGATTTACCAGTTTGTCGAGTTCTTGCTTGCCCCCGTCCTTGAGTTCGGCCTTGCCATAGTCCCATGCCGAATTGCCTTGTGTCAGCGCTTTCGACATTACGTTCTCTGGCCGCAGTTTCTTGGCTTTCTCACCCGGCTTGAGTTTCGGTGGATTCGCTGCCTTGGCGCCGCCCACTTCCACCACGACGCGCCGATTCGGTTGCACGCAATTCATGGTTTCTTCACTGGGCATGGACGCACACCCCCCCACTCCCGCGGTTGCGGCAATGCATGCCAACATCAATTTATTCACTGCTATTTCCTCCTCGTTATTATTCGTGGAACATAGGGTGCTGCGCCGTTGACAACACGTCCACTAAATGAAACATTGCCAACCCCCGGGCGCTTGCAAGTATCCTTAGTTATGGCACGCGGGATAATTGCGAATCTTCTTAGGTAACTTTTCGTACCGCTTAAATATTTCAAAAGGTGAAAAACATGTTCAGTCTTGCAGGCAAGGTGGCGCTGGTGACCGGATCGACCAAGGGCATAGGAAAATCCATCGCCGAAGAAATGGCCAACGCCGGCGCGAAGGTCGTCATCTCCAGCCGCAAGGCCGATGTCTGCGATGCGGTCGCCGCGGAATTCACCGCTCGCGGTCAGGCGGCGCTGGCAGTGCCCTGCAACGTCGGCGACAAGGCCGCGGCGCAGAATCTCGTCGACACCGTAATGAAAAAATGGGGACGCATCGATGCGCTGGTATGCAATGCCGCGTCGAATCCGCATTTTGGTCCGCTCACCACGGCGTCGGACGAGGTGTTCGACAAGATCATGCAGACCAACGTGAAGAGCGTGTTCTGGCTGGCGAATATGGTGTTGCCGCAGATGGCCGAGCGCGGCGAGGGCGGCTCGATGACGATTATTTCAAGCATCGGCGCGTTGCGCGGGAGCACGGTGATCGGGTTGTACGGCACCTCCAAAGCGGCGGAGGTGGGCTTGTGCCGGGCGCTGGCGGTGGAGTGGGGGCCGAAAAAAATTCGCGTCAACACCATCCTGCCGGGATTGATCAAGACCGATTTTGCCAAGGCACTGTGGTCGGACGATGCGCGGCGCACCGCGCGCGAGGCCGCGACGCCCATGCGGCGCCTCGGTGAACCCAGGGATATCGGCGGCGTGGCGGCGTTTCTGGCGACGGATGCCGCGGCTTATATTTGCGGACAAATGATCACGGTGGACGGCGGCGTAACCATTTCCGGCTCATGATGCAAAAACAATACCGCAATGTGTTGGTGCTCTCCGCCTGCCAGGCCACGCTGCAGACTGGCGGCGTGACGCTGGTGGCCGTTACCGGACTCGCCGGCTTCGCGCTGGCGCCCGAGAAGGCCTTTGCCACGGTGCCCTTGACCTGCTATGTGATCGGCTCGGCGCTGACCACCGTGCCTGCGTCGATGCTGATGAAGGCCATCGGCCGGCGCGCGGGCTTTCAGACGGGCACGGGCATCGGCTTCGTGGGCGCGGCGTTGTGCGGGCTGGCGATTTATCAGGCCAGCTTCTGGTTGTTATGCCTGGGCATGATGATCATGGGTTCGTACACCGCATTCGGCAAGTATTATCGCTTTGCCGCCGCCGACGTGGCCGATGCCACGTTTCGCGCACGCGCCATTTCGCTCACGCTGGCGGGCGGCATCGTCGGTGGGTTTGTCGCGCCGGAGATGGCCAAGCGCACCAAGGATATGTTCGCCGATCATGTTTTCCTCGGCTCGTATTTGTCGCTGATGGGCGTGTGCCTGATCGCCGCGCTGCTGCTTACGCGATTGGAGATTCCGCGCCTTACCGAGCACGAGCGCAAGGAAGGCGGGCGCCCGATCCGCGAGATCATGCGCCAGCCGGTGTTCATCGTGGCGGCGCTCGCGGGCGCGCTGTCGTACGGCATCATGAATCTCTTCATGACCTCGACGCCGCTGGCGATGCATGCGCACGATCATCACTTCAATTCCGCGGCGCTGGTGCTGGAGTGGCATGTGCTGGGCATGTACGGGCCGTCGTTTTTCACCGGCTCGCTGATTCAGAAGTTCGGCGTGCTGAAAGTCATCCTCATGGGCATCGTGTTGCTGTTCGGCGCCGTGCTGTGCGCGCTTGCCGGCACCGGCGTCATCAATTTCTGGCTGGCGTTGTTTGTGCTCGGCGTGGGCTGGAATTTCATGTACGTCGGCGGTTCGGCGCTGCTCACCGAATGCCACACGCCGGCCGAGCGCGCCAAGACGCAGGCAGCCAATGACCTGATGGTGTTTATCACGATGGCCATTTCGTCGACCTCCTCGGGCGTGCTGCTCAGTGCCAGCGGCTGGCACGCGGTAAACTACGGCACGATTCCGTTTTTGCTGCTGGCGCTGGGCTTTACTCTTTGGCTGATGCACCTGCGGCGCAACGGCAATAGCGGCGTGGCGACGCTGCCGCAGCCCTCGCGCGAGGTCGGATAATTTGTAACAAAGCGTGTGCGGCGGCGCGGAAAATAATGTAAGTATCTGTTTTTAAATGATATTTTCATTTCAACCTTGCGCAGGCCAAATTGCCACGCCGCGCCAGGAACTGCGTTAATGTAAAAGCGCCTAACCCGGTTGAATGGGCGCAGGTATCAGAAACAAAAACAACATATGGAAATGACCATGATCAAACGATTGTCTGCGGTGTTGAGTGTACTAACCTTGATGTTCCTCGGGACGATGGCGCACGCGCAAACGGCGCCCGACGCACTGGTGAAAACCACCGTCGACGAAGTGCTGGGGGTGATCAAGAGCGGCAAGGACCGGCGCGCGCTGTCCGAGGTGGTGGAGACCAAGGTGCTGCCGCATTTTGATTTCCGCGCGATGACGCGCACGGCGGTGGGCAAGCACTGGCGCGAAGCCTCGCCCACACAGCAAAAATCGCTGGAGAACGCCTTCCGCGGCCTGCTCGTGACCACCTACACACAAGCCCTGTCGCAGGCGGCGACGCCGGAGCAGATGGTCGAGGTGCGGCCGCTTGCGTTAAAGCCGGCGGATGATGATGTCACGGTCAAGACGCTGGTCAAGGACACCGCGCGCAAGCCGCTGGCGATCGATTATCGGCTGGCCAAAGCGGCGAACGGCTGGAAGGTCTATGACGTGGTGGTCGAAAGCCTGAGTCTGGTCACGAACTACCGCAGCTCATTCAACACCGAAATCGGCAAGTCCGGCATCGACGGATTGATCAAGGCGCTGGAAGCGAAAAACAAGCAGAACGCGGGATGAGCGCGGCGCGCCGCCATCACGCGATGAGGGTGAATTTCCCGGTGACGGCGCGGACCAACCCTGTGCGCATGCCGTTGCCGAAAAATATCAGAGGCACGATGCCCGGAAGAGCCTTGCGCGGCGTATGCCTGATCGCTGTCGCCCTGATCGCGGCGTGTACGATCGTGGAGCCGCCCCGCCGCGGGCCGCCGCCCGCGCAGAGCGAGCCGGCGCCGCCGCCGGCATCACGACCGCTGCCCAATGTGAATCTGTCCGGGTATCCGCCGGCATTCCGGCAGGGGTTTCGCGATGGCTGCGACAGCTTTCGCGGCAATTACCGTCGAGATGCCAGCCGTTTCAACAAGGACAACAATTACACCATCGGCTGGCAGGACGGATTCAGCATTTGCCGCCGCCAGGGCAAGTAGCGCGTAGTCAGTTGCGCATTCGCGTAATGCGCACCACCTCGGGAATACGCCGCAGCTCGATCATGATGCGCGCCAGATGCTGGCGATTGGTCACCTGCAGCGTGAACTGCATGATCGCGTACTTGCCGCCATCCTGCGGTTCCACCGTGACGTTCTGAATATTCGATTCGGACTCCGCGATGCGCGCCGCCACCTGAGCCAGCACGCCGCGCTCGTTGGCGACGATGATGCGCACGTTGACGTCGTGCAGCTTCTTCATTTCGTTGTCCCACTCCACGTCCAGAACGCGATCCGGTTCCGGGTGGGATTTGGCGAGGAGCGGACAATCGTGGGTGTGGATGTCCATGCCCTGGCCCTTGCTGATGAGGCCGACTATGCGGTCGCCGGGAATTGGATGGCAGCACTTGGAAAACTGCACCGCCATGCCTTCCGAGCCGCGAATCATCACCGGGCCCATGCTGGTCAGTTCGCCCGCCGCCGCCGGGTCGCCGACGGCCAGCAGTTGGCGCGCGACCACCGCGCCGTGGCGTTTGCCGAGCCCGATGTCGGACAGGATTTCCTGCCGCGAGCGCGCATTGCTGTCACGCACCAGCGTCGTCCATTGTTGTTCGGGCACGGCGCTGATACTGGATTTGAGCGCCGCCAGCGCCTGATTCAGCAGGCGTTCGCCCAACTGCACCGATTCCTCGAAGTGCATGGTTTTCAGAAAATGCCGGATGTGCGAGCGCGCCTTGGCGGTGGCGACAAAATTCAGCCACAACGGATTGGGCTTGGCGTGTGACGCCGTGATCACTTCGACACGGTCGCCGTTTTTCAGTGCCATGCGCAGCGGCATCAACTCCTGATTGATCTTGACCGCAACACAGCGGTTGCCGACGTCGGTGTGCACGGCATAGGCGAAATCGACCGCGGTGGCGCCGCGCGGCAGCGCCATGATCTTGCCCTTGGGAGTGAATACGTAGACCTCGTCCGGGAACAGATCGACCTTCAGGTGTTCGAGAAACTCCACCGAGTCGCCCGATTCGGACTGCATTTCGAGCAGACTCTGCAGCCATTGGTGGGTCTTTTTCTGCAGTTCGGTGATCGAATCGTCGGAGCTCTTGTAGAGCCAGTGTGACGCTACGCCGGCTTCGGCGATCTTGTGCATCTCCTGCGTGCGGATCTGGATTTCGATGGGGCTGCCGAACGGACCGAACAGATGCGTGTGCAGGGACTGATAGCCGTTGGCCTTGGGTATCGCGATGTAGTCCTTGAACTTGCCCGGGATCGGCTTGTAGAGACCGTGCAGCACGCCGAGGGCGATGTAACAGGCGGTGACGTCCTTGACCACGATGCGAAAGCCGTAGACATCCAGCACCTGGCCAAAGGTCAGGTGCTTTTCCCGCATTTTGGTATAGATCGAATACAGATGCTTCTGGCGGCCCTGCACTTGCGCGATGATGCCGCTTTCGCGCAGGCGTTTTTCGATCGCCACCCGCACCTTGCTCACCACTTCGCGGCGGTTGCCGCGCGCGGCGGCCACCGCTTTGGACAAGACGCGGCAGCGCGACGGGTACAGATACTGAAATGACAGGTCTTCCAGTTCCTGATAGATGCTGTTCAGGCCCAGGCGGTTGGCGATGGGTGCGTAGATCTCCAGCGTCTCGCGCGCGATGCGGCGGCGCTTGTTGGCGGGTACTGCGTCGAGCGTGCGCATATTGTGCAGGCGGTCGGCGAGCTTGATCAGGATCACGCGCACATCGCGCGCCATCGCCAGCAGCATCTTGCGGAAGTTCTCGGCCTGGGCTTCCTGCTGGCTCTGGAACTCGATCCGATCGAGCTTCGAGACACCATCGACCAGATCGGCGACCTGGCGCCCGAACCGTTCGGTGATGTCGGCCTTCGAGACGTTGGTGTCTTCCACCACGTCGTGCAGCAGTGCCGCGATCAGTGTCTGCGCGTCGAGCTGCCACTGCGAGAGGATGCTCGCCACCGCGATCGGGTGGGAGATGTACGGGTCGCCGCTCTTCCGGAACTGGCCCCTATGCGCCTCTTCGGCGAGCTCGTACGCCGCCTCGATGCGAGCGAGATCCGCCGGCTTCAGGTAGGTGGCGAGCGCCTGCTGCAGTTCTCCCAGGTGGCCCATGGGTCACCGCCCCGCACTGCCGCATCGCACGTGCGGCTCCCAGGCCACGCCTGCCTGCCAGGCATGCGCCGCGGGCGGGGTGGGAGGAGGGGCGTCGCCGGTCAAATCAGCCCTGGGAGTGAACGCGCTTCAGCATCTCGAGGCCGACCTTGCCGGCGGCGACTTCGCGCAGCGCCGTGACCGTGGGCTTGTCGCGCGCCTCGACCAGCGGCTCGGCGCCCTGTGCGAGCTGACGGGCCCGATAGGTGGCGGCCAGCGTGAGCTGGAACCGGTTGCCGATGCGGGCCAGACAGTCTTCGACGGTGATGCGGGCCATGGATGGGATTTCCTGGGGATGCGTGAACGGTGATCGGAACGGGCGGTCGGGAGCATCCGGCAAGGAGGCGAAGCATCGATCGCATGCCTGGCCAGCCACGACGAGATGTTCGAGGGCCGGGTGACGCCGGTACGCAGGTGCCGCGTCGCCGACCAGGCGGACGAAGAGATGGGTCAGCCGGTTGACGGTGCCATAGTGCGGCGGACCTGGCGGGCTC
>CADECM010000093.1 GCA_902825845.1 uncultured beta proteobacterium | reverse complement strand
CATCGACCTGCGCCGATTGAACCGCCACCGCGCTGTCCAGCGCGCGGAAATTCAAATCGAATTCGCCGATGCGCATCGCCGCTTATCCGATCAGTTTGGCCGCCAGCCGATACCAGTCGGCAAGATACGGCGGAATCCACAGGCCCAGCATCAGCACCAGGGCAAGATGAACAAACACCGGTACCAGCGCCGGCGCATGCGGCAGCCGTCTGGCGGTGGTGTCGCCAAACACCATCGACTGCACGCGCATGAACATCGAGGCAAACGCCACCGCCAGCGACACCAGCAGAATGGGCGCCGCCCACGGCTGCTCGCGCATGGCCGTGGTGACGATTAGAAACTCACTCGCGAATACGCCAAACGGCGGCATCCCCAGTATTGCCAGCGTCCCCAACATCAATCCCCAGCCGATGGTGGGATTGGTCACGATCAGCCCGCGTATCTGATCCATCACCTGCGTACCGGTTTTCTGCGTTGCATGCCCGACGGTGAAAAAGATCGCCGATTTGGTCAGACTGTGCACCGTCATATGCAACAACGCGGCGAAATTCGCTATCGGCCCGCCCATGCCAAAAGCAAACGTGGCAAGCCCCATGTGCTCAATCGACGAATAGGCAAACATGCGCTTGACGTCTCTTTGCCGCGACAGGAAAAACGCGCCGATGACCACGGACATGATGCCAAAACCCATCATCAGATTGCCCGCGAACGGCGTGCCCAGCGCGCCATCCACCAGCACTTTGCAACGCACGATGGCATACAGGGCGATGTTCAGCAGCAGACCCGACAGCACCGCGGAGATCGGCGTAGGCCCTTCGGCATGCGCGTCCGGCAGCCAGTTGTGCAACGGCGCCAGGCCCGCCTTGGTACCGTAACCCACGATCAGGAACACAAAGGCCAACGACAACACGGTCGGTTCCAACTGGCCCTTGACCTGATTCAGGTGTGTCCACAACAGCGCGTTGCCGCCCCCGCCCATCACCTTTTCCGCCGCGAGATAGAGCAGGATGGTGCCGAATAATGCCTGCGCGATGCCCACGCTGCACAGGATGAAATACTTCCATGCCGCCTCGATGCTTGCCGGGGTGCGATACAGACTCACCAGCAGCACCGTTGCCAAGGTTGCCCCCTCCAGCGCCACCCACAGTATGCCCATGTTGTTGGTGAGCAGCACCAGCAGCATGGTGAACACGAACAACTGGTACATGCAGTGATAAAGCTGCAACCGGCGCCGTGTAATACGGCCATGCGCCTGCTCGTTCAACATATACGGGCGGCTGAACAATGCGGTGGTAAGGCCGACGAACGCCGTCAACGCCACCAGAAACACATTGAACGAATCCACAAAGAAAGCCTCGTGGTAGGCCAGCAGCGCGCCCTCGCTGACAACGCGGGAAGCCAGCAGCACCGCACCGCAGAACGTCACCAGGGACACCAGCGCATTCAGTCGCGCAGCTTGCGCGTGGCCGCCAAAGATGCCCAATACGATCGCGCCGGCAATGGGTGCGCCGAGGGTGAGCGCAATTTCGTTCATGGATCCGATTCCTTCAGCTTCTCCATGTGCTTCAGATCGAGGCTGTCGAATGCCTCCCGCACCTGAAAAAAGAATATACCCAGAATCAGCACGCCGACGATCACATCCAGCAGGATGCCCAGTTCCACCACCATGGGCATGCCGTAGGTCGCGCTGGTGGCGGCAAAAAACAGGCCGTTTTCCATCGCCAGGAACCCGATCACCTGCGGCACCGCCTTGCGCCGCGTGATCATCATCAGGAACGCAAGCAGCACCACCGCGATCGCTATGCCCAGCGTGCCGCGCGTGATGGTGCCCGCCAGTTGCGAAATCGGCAGCGCGAGATTAAACGCGAACACCACCAGCACGATCCCCGCCAGCAGCGTGGCGGGAATATTGATCAGCGTCTCCACGTCCCATTGAATGTCGAGGCGGCGGATCAGGTAATGGAGCACCAGCGGCAACGCCATCACCTTGAGCAGCAGCGTGAAAAACGCGGACAGATACAATTCGTGATGCCCGGTATACCAGCCCACGATAAGACTGTTGGCCGCCAGCACCAGTCCCTGCCAGGCGAACAGGTAGATCAGCGACTTGATGCGCCGCTGCGCAAGCATGGCGAAGGCGATCAACAACATCAGCGATGCCATCAGATTGATCAGTTGCGCAGACGTTGACATCAGCGATCAGGCCCCCAGCAACAAGCGCGTCAGCATGCCGAGTGCCGCCAGCATGAACGCCATGCCCATAAACTCCGGCGCGCGGAAGATACGCAGCTTCGCGCAGACCGATTCCAGCAGCGCGAGCCCCGCGCCCGCCACGCCCAGCTTGACCAGCAGCGCGAAGACCGCGCCCGGCAGCACCTGCCAGACGCCCGCCTGCGCGATGCCCCACGGCACGAACAGCGCAATGCCGATGGCGCAGTAGGTGGTGAACTTGATGGCGTGCGCCCACTCGATCAGCGCCAGATGGCGGCCGGAATATTCCAGGATCATCGCCTCGTGGATCATGGTGAGTTCCAGGTGCGTCGACGGGTTGTCGATGGGAATGCGCGCGTTTTCCGCCAGCAGCACCATGACGAAGGCAACCGCGGCAAACGCAAGACTCGGATGCAACTGGAATTCGCGATGCGCCAGCGTATCGACAATCGTATTGAGAGAACTCGATTGCACGATCAGCAGCGGTGTGAAAAGCACCATCAACAGCGCCGGTTCCGACAGACTTGCCACCAGCATTTCGCGCCGCGCGCCAAGACTGCCGAATGCCGTGCCGACGTCCATGGCCGCCAGCGACGAAAACACTCTTGCCAATGCAAACACGCCCACCAGCGCAATCACGTCGGCGGCGGGCGCGAACAACAAATTGGTCTCGATGATCGGCACCACGCTTGCCGCAAGCACCATGCAGCCGAACTGGATGTACGGGGCGCTGCGGAACAAGGGCGACGCATTGTGCGCGAGCAGCGCGTCCTTGTGCAGCAGTTTGAACAACACGCGATAGGGTTGAAGCAGTCCCGGTCCACTGCGGTTTTGCAGCCAGGCGCGGCATTGGGCAACCCAGCCCAGCATCAACGGCGCAATCAGCACCACCAGCAAGGTCTGGGTCAGTTGCGACAGAAACGAAATCAGATGCGCCAGCGTCATCGCACGAACAGCAGCAGCGCCAACAGCGTCGCAAAGCTGTACAGGAGGTAAATATGGATGCGGCCGTGTTGCAGCACGCCGATCCAGGACGCGATGCGCTCGTGCGCGTGCGCCACGGGCAAATAAAGCCAGTACCAGATGCGGTCTTCGTTGGTTTTGAAGTAGACCGGCGTGCGGCTGAACGGATCCGGCATTTCGCGGCGCACGCGGAAAAAAGGCTCGAAAATCTGCGTGATCGGCTGGCCAAAACCTTCCGCGGTATCCTGCATGCGCGAGGTTTGCGCGGGAAAGCCGCAATCCCACGCGTTCCCCCGCCGTAAGCGGCCATGATAGAACGCCCTCACTGCAAGGAACGTTACCGCCAGCGTGCCGACGATCCCCAGCAGGAAGAACAACGGTCCATAGCTTGCACGCTGTGCCGCGATCGGGGCAAACAACAGCCAGCCCCTGCCGGATGTCACGCTACTGAGACTGAAATTCACCAGCAACGACGTCACGTGGTCCAGCATCAGGATTACCGCCATCGGGAACAATCCCAGCGCGATGCACCCCAGCGCAAACCAGGCCAACGCACAGCGCTCCCACCCGCCCGCATCGTGCGCACTGGCGAGCTTGTCCTCGCGCGGCTGCCCAAGAAAAATCACGCCATAAAATTTGACCATCACGTAGCCTGACAGCGCCGCGGCCAGCACCAGCGCGGCTGATCCCAGCGGCACCAGCATGTTGAGATAAGGATTCGGCAGTCCCGGCGAAAATAAAAACGCCTGCAGTAACAGCCATTCCGATACAAAGCCGTTGAGCGGCGGCAGACCGGCAATCGCCAGTGCGCCCACCAATGAGAATCCGGCAACCCAGGGCATCGTGCGCATCAGGCCGCCCAAGCGGCCCAGATTGCGTTCGTTGGTGGCATGCAGCACGGATCCCGTGCCCAGAAACAACAGGCACTTGAAAAAGGCATGGTTCAGACAGTGGTACAAGGTCGCCGCCAGGGCCAGCGCGGCCAGGTGCGGATTGTGGTACGTGTGAAAAATCATTGCCAGCCCGACGCCCGCGAAAATAATGCCGATGCTTTCGATGGACGAATACGCGAGCAAACGCTTCATGTCGCTTTGTACGGCCGCGAACATGACGCCAAAAAGCGCCGTCAACAGGCCCAGCACCAACGCTGTCACGCCCCACCACCACAGTGGCGCGGACAACAAATCAAATCCCACCCGCAAAAAACCGTAGACCGCGGTTTTCAGCATCACCGCGCTCATCAGCGCCGACACTGGCGAGGGCGCCGCCGGATGTGCTTCCGGTAACCATACGTGCAGCGGCAGCAAACCCGCCTTGGCGCCAAAGCCAGCCAACGCCAGCAAGAACGCCGCGCTGCCCCAGAACGGCGACAGCGAATTGGCGCGCAGCGCGTCGAAGGCATAATGCCCCGCTTCGCCGTGGATGACACCGAAACACAACAGCAGCGCAATGGCGCCGATATGCGCTATCAGCAGATACAGAAAACCGGCGCGGCGAATCTCCGGTATGCGGTGGCTCGTCGTCACCAGGAAATACGACGACAGCGCCATGGTCTCCCAGGCCACCATGAACAAGTACGCATCGTCCGCCAGCATCACCATCACCATGCTGGACAGGAACACGTGGTACTGCAGGCAAAGGAGCCCCGGCAACGCGCCTTCACCGCTGCGAAAATAGCCCACGGAAAACAGCGACACGCCAAACGCGATCGCGCCGACCAGAACCATAAAAAACGCAGATAAGGCATCCAGACGCAGGTGAAAAGGCAAATCCGGCAGCCCCAACGGCAGCACCATGGACGCCGGATCAAGACGCACTGCCGTCAAAGCGGCGATAACCAGCAGCAAGCCGCCCAACGCCCCCATCGGAAACAGGACGCGGCTCACAAAGCGCAGGCTCGCGGGACGCAGCAAGCCCGCCGCGCCGATCAGAAGCCAATACAGCACGATGCCCAGTATCAGATCCAGCGGCGCCTCTTCGAACGGATACATTTTTGTATTCTTATGCGGCTAAGATGGCACCCGGCGGCTTACGCAAGCGCAACGGGCAGGCTTGGATTGTAATCTTATTGCGTTACGCCGGAAAATTGCCTTAATTCCGACCATGATCCAGGATAAACGCGACCGATAATGCGATCGCGTATATGTAAAATAGTCCCCATTTGTCGCACTGGGCCCATTAGCCCCGTTCACGAGCGATTATCGCCGTGACAAACTGGAGCGGCGCGTTCATGGTAACCAAACACTTGACAATCACCGGCCGCGTGCAAGGCGTCGGCTACCGCAACTACATGGTTGTCAAAGCTCGGCAGTTCCAGATTACCGGTTGGGTGCGTAATCGCAGTGACGGCAGCGTCGAAGCCGTGGTCCAGGGCACGCCCGGGAACGTCGCGGCGATGATCCTGCGCGCACACCGCGGCCCGCCCAATGCGTCTGTCAGCAGCGTGACGACAGAGGACATTTGCGGAAACTTTAGCGAATTCGTGACTTACGCCACACTATAGCTTTCCTGCGCTTCGTATTTGCTGCCCCGATTTGTTACGGGAGTTACAATTGACCTCGCGCCGATACGAACTTATAGTTGCTAAGAATAATGATTATTATTAAGCGCTTGGCGCCCCAACAGCGATTTCTTCTGATCTGCTGCAAGGGGAAGCGATTGAACTGGCTGGATGGCTCAATAGTCGGCCCCGGTCAGTCCGGGGAGCTGGGGAGCAGCAATGCGGCTTAGTCTGGGTGCGAAGTTCACCATTACGGTAACGATAATTCTCGTGGCCACTATAGCCGCGAACACGTTCTATTTTCTCGGCACGTCAGCGCGTTTCCACGAACAGCAATTGCTCGAACGCGGGCGCGCGTTGGGGCGACTCATTTCGCTGGTCAGCCCGGATGCCATATTGGGTTTTGATTTTCTCCTGCTGAATCGCTACACGCGCGAAGTGTCGGCAGTACCGGATGTCGTTTATGGCGTGATCGTGGATGCCAAGGGCGAGCCGATAAGTACCTACATTGACGACAAAGACCCGTTGATCAAGAAACAAATTGACGCGGCAGGATCCAAGGATTTATCCCCGTTACTGCAAAAACTGGACGGGCAATCCGGTCTCGTCAGGCTGCAGTTCCCGATTACCAGCAACAACGTCGTGCTGGGCCGTTTTCTGGTCGGCATAAGCCGGCAGTCGCTGGAGAACGAATTCCGACGGCAATTGATCGTCCAGTCCATGGTGCTGGCTGCCATCGTCCTGTTCCTGAGTGTGGCAATCCACGTCGTGTTTCGCGCCAATGTTCTGAAACCCATCAACAAGTTGATCGCCGCTTCCGAGGACGTCAGCCGGGGCCAGTTCACACTGGTGGAAACCAAGGCACGCGACGAACTGGGGGTGCTTGCACGCGCGTTCAATGTGATGACGGAAGCGGTCAAGCGCGAACAGGCCAAATTGCATCGCCAGGCGAATTTTGACGGGCTGACCGGGTTACCCAATCGTATGATGGCGTTTGACCGGATCAAACAGGAAATAAGCCGAGCCAAGCGCTCCGCACAGCGCTTCGCCGTATTTTTCATCGATCTCGACAACTTCAAGAATGTCAATGACTCGATGGGGCACGCGGTGGGGGATGAGCTGTTGATTGCGATTGGCGCGCGTGTTCAAGCCTGCATCCGGGATTCCGACATCGTCGCGCGCCTGGGCGGCGACGAATTTGTGGTGTTGGCGCCCGATATCGCGAGTGATGCAAAAGCCGAGGAACTGGCGGAACGATTGATCAAAGCGGTATCTGAACCGCAATTACTGGCCGGACGCAAAGTCGTCGCGCACTGCAGTATCGGCATTGCGATCTACCCCGACAACGGCGAAAGCATGGAAGAATTAATGGCGAATGCGGATAACGCGATGTACCAGGCGAAATCCACGCGCGACGGATCGGCCATTTTCTTCACCGCGGAGATGAATATCCGGCTGCGCGAGCGCATGCAGATGGAACAGGACCTCAATCTCGCGGTGGAGTTGGGGCAACTGTCCCTGAATTTTCAGCCGCTGTTCGAGACAGACGGGCAGCGGCATTGCGGCGCCGAAGTGCTTCTGCGCTGGCACCATCCCGAGCGCGGCGCCATCAGTCCGGCGAGTTTCATTCCGCTGGCGGAAGCCACCGGACAAATCGTCAGCATCGGTGATTGGGTCCTGGAACAAGCCTGCCGCAATTGGGCGAAATGGCACAATGCGGGAATCGACCCGGGCTTTCTGGCAATTAACGTATCGCGGGTCCAGTTCAGGCGTCGCCTTTCGGTGCGGCTCACCGAATTGATGGCAAACTTTCGTATCCCAAGTCACGCACTCGAACTTGAAATCACCGAGAGCGTTCTGTTGGACGACCACAGCCAGGTTGCCGAAGAGTTGCGCAACCTGCGCGCCGCAGGCCTGACGTTATCGCTGGACGATTTCGGCACCGGCTATTCCTCGCTGAGTTACCTCAAACGCTTCCATTTCGACGTACTGAAAATCGATCGCAGTTTTGTCAGCGGACTGCCGGACGACCTCGATGATGTATTGCTGGTCAAGGCCATATTGGCCATGGCCAAGGGCTTCGACCTGAAGGTGGTTGCCGAAGGCGTTGAGAACCACGACCAGTTGCGGTTTCTCGCAAGCCAGGGCTGCGATGTGGTGCAAGGCTTCCTCCTTGCAAAGCCCATGAATGAAGCGGCATATTCGAATTTTCTGCGAAGCCGGAAAGTAGAGGTTAATGCATCGCAGACTGGTGCGGCCCAGCATGGATACGCGACTGGCAGATCGACTTGATCGCATGTATACGTTGGCGCTCGCCAGCACAGGCGCGATAGGCCACCATCAATGACAATCTTGGCTTGCTCGCACAGGCGCCACGAATGGCGGCCAATCATCGTTTTGCTGTTGCTGGCCGCGACCACGCTTTGGCCCACGAACGTAACCGCCGCGGATGAGCCGTTGATCATGGGTGTTTTCCCGCGGCGCAGTATTGCTGAAACCAGCAAGCTGTTTACCCCCATGTCGGACTACCTTGGCGAGAAACTCGGCCGCACGGTCAAACTGGTTCCGTCGAAAAATTTTCAGACGTTCTGGAAGGACGTAACGGAGCAGCGCTACGACATTGTGCATTACAATCAATATCAGTACATCCGTTCGGCAACGCATTACAAGGTCATAGCGCACACGCAGGAGTTCGGTCGCGACTCGGTTGCAGGCATACTATTTGTGCGTAAGGATAGCGGAATTACGGAGATATCCCAACTGCGTGGTCGTACAATTATCTTCGGCGGCGGCAAGGACGCAATGCTGAGCTATATAGCACCCCGCTATTTGTTGATGAAGGCTGGATTGAAAGAAAACGATTTCAAGACGGTTTTTGCGGTCAATCCCCAAAATGCGCTGGTCGCGCTCCATTATCGAAAGGCCGATGCGGCGGGAGGCGGGGAGGTGGTGCTCAATCAGCCGGTAGTCAAAGATGCCATTGCCACCCAGGACATCAGGGTTTTGGCATCGACGGAACCGCTGCTGTTCCTGCCTTGGGCGGTGAAACGCTCGATGCCGGCGGCACTGACGCAATCCATTCAGTCATTGTTGCTTGATATGAAGAATAGCGACGCCGGCAAGCAGGTTTTGAAGTCGGCAATCATGACCGGCCTGGGGAGCGCGGAGGACAAGGACTACGACCCGCATCGCCAGATGACAATAGCGGTTCTGGGTCCCGATGGCATCGCCAAATAGGGGCTTGCCGCGAGTCTTCGTGCAGCCGATCGTCCGGTGCGCGGAAGAGTGCATTGCTTACCCGGGCAATCGAATCAGCCGGCAACAATGAAGGCTATATTTTACACAATTCAGTTGACGCGATAATCACGGAAAATATTCAAATGAAAACTCTATCTGCCTTGAGCCGGGAACGAAAGTGGCACTGGATCCCGCTGCTGCTTGGGATGCTTATCGCTACAACTTGGGCGCCTGTCGCTCGCGCGGCCGACGATCCATTGACTCTGGGGGTGTTTCCTCGACGAAACGCAGCCGAAACCACCAGACTGTTTACGCCCATGGCGGACTACCTCAGCAAGAAGATCGGACGCAAAGTCATATTGGCCACGACAAAGGATTTCGAGTCGTTTTGGCTGGGCGTGACAGAACAACGTTACGACATAGTCCACTACAATCAGTATCACTACATCCGCTCGGCGCAGAGTTACCAGGTCATCACACACATTGAGGAATTTGGCAAAAGCACGATCGCCGGGGTAATTTACGTGCGCAAGGATAGCGGCATCAAGGCACTAACTCAGTTGCGAGGCCGCAGCGTACTGTTCGGCGGCGGCGAGGATGCGATGATCAGCTACATCACCAATCGATATCTGCTGTTGCAGGCAGGATTGAAGAAGGACGACTTCAAATCACTGTTCGCCGTCAATCCACCGAACTCCATTGT
This sequence comes from uncultured beta proteobacterium, assembly GCA_902825845.1. Lineage (GTDB taxonomy): Bacteria > Pseudomonadota > Gammaproteobacteria > Burkholderiales > SG8-41 > UBA5216. The sequence goes on along the minus strand of CADECM010000093.1, from coordinate 13,930 downwards.
TGCCCTGCATCGTGGGCAAGTCGATGCCTCGGGCGCGGGTGATAGCATCCTGGACTTGCCACTGATCAAGAAGACCATTAAGACCGATGAACTGGTGGCCCTGGCAACCTCCGCCCCGCTGTTGCAACTTCCGATTGCGGTGAAGCGCTCCATGCCCGCCCCCCTTCGAGGCACCATTCAGTCGGCCCTGGTGGACCTTCGCAACAGCGAGGCCGGAAATAGTGTACTCAAATCGGCCGTCATGACCGGCATGGGCAAGGCCGAGGACAAGGACTATGATCCACATCGCAAGATCGTACGTGCCGTACTGGGTTTGGTGGAACCCGCGCAGCGCTGAGCAGACACGGTCATGGAAAACACCGGCGCCAAAAAAGGCAATGATCGCCATCAGCAACGGCCCGGCACGAGACGGCCGCTTCACGGGCTGGTCAAACCCCTTGCCGCCGTGGCCGCGATTGTAGGATTCGCGGTGTGGGCGCACTTTGCATCAGGATTCCAGGTGTTTCGCCCGTACGTGTCCGCGACACCGGGATGGCAGCAGTTTCGCACAGACTATGGACTGGACGAGTTCGGCGCAGACGGTTATTTCACGAGGGCAGCGCAAAACGGCTATAACCTGTTCTTTTTCACGCACCGCTTCGGCGAGCGCTTCACACGCAAAACCGCCCGGGACGCCATCAATGCGTGCGCGGGCTGCCATACGGTAAAGGATCTGGCTTACAGCTTCGTGAATTCCGATCGCTTTGATGCCGGTCTGCGCAGACGAGTGTCATTCGAGGAACGCATCATGCGATGTTATGCGGGCCCCATGAACGGATTCGTTCCAACCCTTTATGATCCCGCGATACGCGATCTACGGATTCTGGCGCGTGCGGTTGCGCACCACTTAAAATTGAGCGAAGGCGCTGACAAGGGCGGCGGGTAGGCAAATGGCGGCGACAACGGCAAATCTCCTTAAAACAATTCCGATCGTTCTTGTTCTGGGCGGTCTTTATCTGCTGGCGGAGATGATGCACGCGGAACGCGAAACGCTGCGCCAAGCCGCGGTCGATCTCACGCCAGCCTGCAACGCAAAGCTGCAGGAATATGCACTGCGCGCAGGTGAGCATTATCGCTCGCCCTATCTCCTGAAGACCACCGGCCGCACACGTGAACTGCGCGGCTATAGTGACGAAGACATTCGCGCCATCCAGCGCGGCTGCAATATCGTTGACGACATGCAGGGGCATAAAGCCAAATCCGGCGCGCGGGAACGCTGGAATGCAACCCGTTTCAGCCGCAGCTCGCATGCCAATTGCGTTCATTGCCATCGTGGCGTCGGGGACAGACAGGATGCCGCGGGAAACCGGCTGGTCGGCTCCAGCGGACTCGCCGCGTCGTGGGTGATGGCGGATATGTACGATCGATTTACCGGTTTGCTGTTGCCCTACGAGTTGCGCCAGATGCAATGCTATATCAATTCATCGAACGGCTATAAACCGAATGCTGCCGACGATCTCATTCGCGACGTAACCGCTTACAGCCGGTTTCTGGCGGCGGCACTTGACTTGAAGATCGGCTATCGCTATCCGGAACAGGGCATGGACGAGGTTACTGCCGCTTCGACACTCAGACGCGGCGACGATTATGTGCGTGGCGCCCATGAGTACCGCAAGTCATGCGCGCCATGCCACGGTCCGCAAGGCCTCGGCACGGTGGTGGCGGGGCGGGCGGTGTACCCGGCATTGGCCGGCCCCGAGTCCTTCACCCTCGATTCGCGCATGCATTTCGCAAGAATCAATACCGTCATGCCAGGATTTATCTGCCGCAATATGCCGCTCGGCCGGGAGGGCACGCTTGACCCTCAACAGTGCCGCGACATTGCGTACTATATCAGCACACTGCCGAGACCCGCGGGCGACCGGCAGAGCCCTTTGGCTGCAGCATGGCAGCAGCTGATGATGACCATCATGCCGCGGCTGACGAAGTACGCAGAATCATTGGGCGGCAATGATGCGCAACAGACAGCGAATTAGGCCCCGCTGATGAGCCTGACAGCCGGCACCCTGCCGCGCATCCTCCCGATTCTGCGCGTGAACTTGGTGGTGGGCCTGACGCTCGCCGTGGTCACGCTTCCCCAGTCGATCGCTTTTTCCACGACGCTGGCCGGATTGCCCCCGCATTTCGGCATCTACGCGGCCATCTGGGGCGTATTGTTCACGGCTTTGCTAAACCCGTCACGCGTATTCAGCGGGGGCCCCAATACCACCATGTCCGCGGCAATCGGCGTCACACTTTTGCCCGTGGCACCACCGTTTGGTGCCGACTATATCGGCTTTGCAATGACGCTGATCCTGCTCGCGGGGCTGATTCAGCTGCTGTTTGTGCTGGTGCGGCCTCTGGGCAGGATGCTTGACCTGATAAACGAGCCGATCATCAATGGCCTGATCTGCGGTATCGGTCTCATCCTCATCTTCAAGTCTCTAACCAGTTTTGCGGGACTGCCGATCAATACCCAGGTGCAATGGCCGATTTGGATTGCATGGCAGTCTTTGCTGGCGCTGTTGGAGATCGGCAATCTGTACGCGATCAAAATCGGGCTGGTGACCTTGATCACCAGCCTGGTACTGCGGCAGATCGGTGTCTTGCGCAATTGGGCAATTCTGGCCGGTGTTATCGCCGGCACGTCGTATTCGGAGTACCTGAGCGCCACGATTGGTTTGCAAAATTCGATGATCGAGCAGATCGCCAATCTTGCATCCGTGGGATTTGTCTTTCCCTCAATACCCATTTTCAATCAGGAGGCCATGGCGGATATCATCCTGATCCTGCCGGGCGCCGTGACACTGGCGCTGCTGGGCCTGTTTCAGACCGTGGCGGCGATGCGGCGCATGAACCGCAAAATCGGCAGCTACACCGACAGCCGCAAAGGGATATTTGCTGATGCGGTATCCAACTGCGTGCTGCCGTTTCTGTCGTCCCTGCCGACATGCGCTTCCTTCAATCGCATGTGGCTGGTCTACAACATGGGCGGCCACAGCCGCTGGACCTCGGTGATTTCCGCGCTGATCCTGTTGCTGATGGTGCTGTTCTTCGCCAAAACCATTGCGATCATACCCATGCCGGCCATGGCCGCGGTCATCATGTTGCTCGGCGCAAACATGATCAATTGGGAGGACATCAAGCCGCACTTCAAGGACCGTCAGGAAACCGTGGTGTTCATGGCTTCATTCCTGTCGGTACTGTTCCTTGATTTGTTTGGCGCCGTGATCGTGGGATCGGCCCTTGCCGTGGCGTACGCGAAATGGGAACAGGCCCATCCCAATATCAGCCTGAACGGCAACGTGCTCAAGGTCCGGGGGAATATCTACTACGGCTCGCTGCCGGTTATCGAGGGAACGTACCATCGAGCCATCGAACGCGCAGGCAACGTGGTTATTGATCTGACGGATTGCTACTACATTGACCCGGAAGGCGTACGCTGGCTGGCAGCGGCGAAACAAGCGCAGAATGTGACGCTGGCCGACCGACGCAAGAATCAGAACCGCCGCACCTCCGAACGGCGTACCGGTGGCGACGCCAAGCGGGCGTCCGCGGGCAGGCGGCGCAGGACGGATCGGCGGAAACGATCGGAATTTTGACGCTGCTCGCGCTCGCCCCTTGGACGAGCAGCATCGCGAGGCACATACGTGCACGGCCCGTTCCGTAAACAGACGCCCGTGCTACGCCTTTGCCGACGCCTGTCGGTGAATTTCCTGTGCCCGCGCGCGCAGTTTGGCCGCTTCATCCTGGCGCCCCAGCGCCTCGCAAACGTGCGCCAGATTGACCAGGGTATGCGCAACGCTCTGGCTCATGAACCCGAGCAACTTTTCCTTCATGGCGAGCGCGCGCCGCAGTAACGGTTCGGCTTCCTTGTAGCGCCCCTGCAGTTGCAGATTGGCGCCCAGATTGTGCAGTGCCGTCGCCGTTTTGAGATCCTCACCATGGGCCTTTTCGAACACTGGCAGCACTGCCCGCTGCATCCGCTCGGCCTCGTCGAACTTTTTTTGCGCCTGCAGCACATCGGCAAGGTTCAGCATCAGCAGCGCAGTGGCCGGATGCGCCTTGCCCAGCAGCTTTTCACGCAGCGCCAGCGCGCGCCGGTAGTGTGTTTCGGAAGCTTCGTACTGCCGGCGGAATCGGAGCACCAGCGCCAGATTGCTCAGACTGATTTCGGTATTGCGATGCGCGGGGCCGAAGGTTTTTTCCGCTTCGGCCAAACCCTGCCGCGCGGCCTGCTCTGCCTTGTCGAGACTGCCACCCGTCATGAACGGCACAACCTGATCGTTGAGGGCCTTCCACTGCGCTTCGCCGGCAAGCACCGGGGTTGCGTAGCCCGCAGACAGCGCTGCCGCCAGGACGAGCCGCCGCACCACCTGTCCACCCTCAGGATTGTACAAACACGGCCTCCATCAGGCAGTCGATCATTGCCGTGTCAAGCGGCTGCAGGCTGCTCATCGCGATACTGCAGTCTGACATTCTCCGGGCGCAACCACTCCGCCAGCGACTGGATCAATTCGTCGCGCGGGTGGACATTCCACTCGTCGCCGAGCTTGACCTCGCAGCGCGCGTTCTTGTTGTAATACTCGATCTCGACCGGACACGGACCTTTCAGGTGCGGCGTCAGCAGCGCGCGCAGCTTTTCGCCGGAAGATTGGCCATTGCAGGTTATTTTGAGCGAGCGGGCGAATTTCTCGCGCGCCTTTTGCAGGTCGTAGAGCGCTTCCGCGGATATGCGCAGAGTCTCCGAATCATCGAACATGGATTTGCTGACCTTGCCTTCAACCACGATCAGGGCATCCTCCTTCAACCAGTGGCGATGTCGCTCATAAAGTTCGTTGAACACGGTGAGTTCGAGGCGCGCGTAGCTGTCGTCCAGCACCAGCACGCCCATGCGCCCGCGCCGCGTCATCTGGATACGCTGACTCACCACCACACCCGCCAGCATCACCGTGCCCGTCTGCGCGCTCACCTGATCAAGACGCGTGGGCGCAAAGCCGCGCAACTCGGTCTCATAGGTGCGAAACGGGTGGCCTGACAAGTAGTACCCTACCGCCGCCTTCTCCTGCTTCAGGCGTTCGAGGTCGCTCCAGCGCGGCACTTTGGATAGCTGAGCGGTCGGGCGATGATCCTCCACGTCGCCAAACAGATTGGTCTGGTTGGCGCTGCGGCTCGCCTGCTCGGCGCTTTCCAGCGCGAGGCCCACCGATGCCAGCAACGCTGCACGATGATCGTCCACACCGTCGAATGCGCCCGCGCGCACCAGGGATTCGACCACGCGCCGGTTCACCACGCGCTTGTCGACGCGGTGGCAAAAATCGAACAGATCCCGGTATGGACCGTTTTGCCCGCGCTCCTGAATGATGTGATTGATTGCCCCCTCGCCGGTGCCCTTGATCGCCCCCAGTCCATAGCGAATGCGCCCGGTGTCCACTGGCGCGAAACGATAGCCGCCACTGTTGACATCGGGCGCCAGTATATCCAGCCCATTGGCGCGCGCATCCTCGTGCAACTGTTGCACCTTGTCGGTATCGTTCATCACCGCCGACATGTTGGCCGCCATGAATGCGGCGGGATGGTGTGCCTTCATGTAGGCGGTTTGATACGCCACCAGCGCATAGGCCGCCGCGTGCGACTTGTTGAAACCGTATCCGGCGAACTTTTCCATCAAATCGAAAAGCTCATCCGCCTTGCGCGGCGTGAGTCCATTCCGGGCCGCGCCTTCGCCGAAAATGCCGCGATGTTCGGCCATTTCCTCCGGCTTCTTCTTACCCATGGCACGCCGCAGCAGGTCGGCGCCGCCCAGGCTGTAGCCGCCGATGATCTGCGCCATCTGCATCACTTGTTCCTGATAAATCATGATGCCGTAGGATTCACTGAGAATATCCTTGACGCGGGGGTCGGGATACTCGAAGCGCTTGCCGTGCTTGCGCTCGCAAAAGTCGGGGATCAGGTCCATGGGCCCCGGCCGATACAGGGCCACCAGCGCGATGATGTCACCGAAGCGATCGGGCCGTGCGCGCCGCAATAGGTCCCGCATGCCGCGCGATTCAAACTGGAATATCGCGGCGGTATTGGCGGCGGCAAAAATCTTGTATGACGCAGCGTCGTCCAGCGGCAACTCATGCAGAGCAAGGTTTGATTCCGGATCGAGCTGTTTGACATAGCGAACCGCCCAATCCAGGATGGTCAGCGTCGTCAGCCCGAGAAAGACGAACTTTACCAGCCCGGCGGCTTCCACATCGTCCTTGTCAAACTGGCTGACCGCCGAACTGGAACCGTCCGCCACGTACAACGGGCAGAAATCGGTGAGCTTGCCCGGCGCGATCAACACGCCACCCGCATGCATGCCGACATTACGCGTAAGGCCTTCGACTTTCTCGGCCAGCGCGAGCAATTCGGCGACTTCTTCCTCGTTCTTTTCGCGCTCCTTCAACTGCGGCTCCATCTCGCGCGCCATTTCCAGCGTAATCAGTTTGCCGGGCTGAAACGGAACCAGCTTCGCCAACTGATCGCAAAAATTGTAGGGCAGCTCCAGCACACGCCCCACGTCGCGCAGCACCGCCTTTGCCGCCATGGTGCCAAAGGTAACGATCTGCGACACACAGTCCGCGCCGTAACGCTGTTTCACGTAATCGATCACGCGATCACGGCCATCCTGACAGAAATCGATATCGAAGTCGGGCATGGATACGCGTTCCGGATTCAGGAAACGCTCGAACAGCAGGTTGTAGCGCAGCGGATCGAGGTCGGTGATGCCCAGACTGTAGGCCACCAGTGAACCCGCCCCAGAACCGCGTCCCGGCCCCACCGGCACACCATTATTTTTGGCCCAATTGATAAAGTCGGCCACGATAAGAAAGTAGCCCGGAAACCCCATCTGCAAAATTACCTGTATCTCAAACGCGAGCCGCTGCTCGTAGCGCGGCAGTTCCTGTTCACGCGTCCGCGCATCGGGATACAAAGCCTGCATGCGCGCCGCAAGACCCTCGCCTGCGCGCAGCTTCAAGTAGTCATCAAGGCTTTCCCCGTGCGGCGTGGGAAACAACGGCAACTTGCTCTTGCCCAGCTCAAGCGTCAGATTGCAGCGCTTGGCAATTTCCACGCTGTTGGCGAGAGCATCTGGCAAGTCATTGAATATATTAAATATTTCATGCTGCTTTAGAAAGTACTGCTGTTCGGTAAAGAGCCGCGGCCGGCGCTGATCCGACAGCATGCAACCTTGCGCGATACACACACGCGCCTCGTGCGCACGAAAATCATCTGCCTGCAAAAACTGCACCGGGTGCGTCGCCACCACCGGCAGCTTCGCCTTTGCCGCCAGCCGCAGCGAGCGCTGAACGCAGGTCTCCACCGGCACTACCGCAGCGCCCGCAGTCATCGCCGCCGGCCCTGGCCGTTGCACTTCAATGTAAAAGCGGCCGGGAAACAGCCGCGACCACGCGCGCGCAAGCGTGATTGCCGCCTTGTCGTTGTCGGCGATCAGCGCCTGCCCGATATCGCCATGGTGCGCTCCGGACAACGCAATAAGACCGTCGGTACCAACCTGCGTAAACCACTCGCGGCGGACCTCTGCACGCCCCCGGTATTGATTGGAGCGGTAGGCGCGCGTGAGCAAGTCGCACAGTCGCAGATAACCGGAGTGGTTCTGCGCCAGCAACAGCAGCCTGAACGGATTGTCGCGGTCAGTGTCGTTGGTCAGCCACACGTCGCAGCCGATAATCGGCTTCACGCCGGCGCCACGCGCGACCTTGTAGAACTTGACCAGGCCGAACACATTACTTAAATCGGTCAATGCCAGCGCCGGCATCCCGTCCGCGACAGCGGCGGCAACGGCATCGTCGACCCGCACGATGCCGTCGACGATCGAATATTCGCTGTGTAAACGCAAGTGAACAAACGATGGTTGCATGGCGGTATTTTAGCGGCTTCAGCAGGGTTGCTGCATAATTCAGGCATAACCGATTCTGCCTGCAAAAAAAATCAAATGAAAACAAGCCGTTCCGAATTTCATGCGCTCCGCGGCGTGCGGCACCATGTGCGCCTGTGGGGCAATCCTCGCCACCCAAGACTTTTTTTGCTTCACGGCTGGATGGACGTGTCCGCATCCTTTCAGTTCCTCGTCGACGCTTTCAAGCACGACTGGCATGTGATCGCACCGGACTGGCGTGGCTTTGGGTTGAGCGAATGGACGCGCGAGGGCTACTGGTTTCAGGACTACTACGCCGATCTTGATGCGTTGCTCGACATCTATTCACCGGACACACCGGCGAACCTGGTCGGTCACAGCATGGGCGGCAATATTGCCTGCACTTACACGGGCGTTCGCCCGGCACGCGTGGCGAAACTGATTTCGCTCGAAGGATTTGGCATGGGGCGGGGCAAGCCTGAAATGGCGCCCGCGCGCTACGAACGCTGGCTCGATGACCTCAAGAAACCGCCGACGCTGCGGCCCTATGCCAGTTTCGAGGCGGTCGCCGGGCGCCTGCGCAAGAACAATCCGCGGCTCACCGACGAAAAGGCGCAATTTCTGGCGCGCCATTGGGCACGCCAGGCGGATAACGGCGAAATCGAGCTGCGCTTCGACCCGCGCCACAAAATGGTCAATCCGGTGCTAAGCCGTCTGGAAGAGTTGATTGAATGCTGGAAACGCGTCACCTGCCCGGTGCTATGGGTGATGACCAATGAAATCGATCCGCGCGGCTGGCGCAAAGACACCCCGGCGCAATTTCAAGAACGCAAACAGGCGTTCCGCAATTTCTCCGAAACGCTGCTTGAAGACAGCGGCCACATGATGCATCACGATCAGCCCCAAAAGCTGGCCGCGATTATTGAGGATTTCCTGCTGCGGACTTAAGCCCGTTGCAGGACCAGCATCGCACAGCCAGTCCGCCCTACTCAACAAAGATATTCGGAAACACAAATCCACCGCTGACCAACATCACCACCACCTTGCCGAGCCAGGTGATTTTTTGGGAACCGCTCATCTCGCCAAAAGGCGTGCCGGTGGAGGATACGGGCGCGGCACTCCCCTGCGCAGTCGATTTTTGCTCTGCCATGTGAATCTCCAGATGAAATTTTAGGGTGATTCCCAACGCGCCGGCAGCGAACCGGCGTTGTGCCTGTTCGTTGCCGCGGAAACAAGCCACGCAAGCAATCGCCGTCCAGTGTGGCGAGCCTCACTTACGCCATACTTACCGGCGATGTCGCTCGTTGCGGCGGGATTCGAGACTGGCGCAGATGGCCCTCACACCATCGACGATCCGCGGCGACTGGCGCTGGATACTGTCGGGTGCGATATGGCGGGGGGACATCGCGCGCAATGCGGCGAGCGGCATGCGGCGCCAACGCTGGACAAACGCGGCTTCGCCGCCCGCCGATCCGCCGCCGAGCACCAGCTCAGGGCGCGCCGCGAGCACCGCTTCCAGCGTCACCGACGGCGTCAATACCGGAAGTCCGGCAAACACGTTGATGCCCCCGCACAAGGCAATGGCGTCGCTGATGATGTGCTCGCCGTTTACCGTCAACAGCGGCTGATGCCAGATTTCGTAGAACACGCGTTGCTGCGCTTCCGTGGCCGCCCTCGCGCGGTAACGGCCGCGCAAACGCGCAATCTCGCTTTCAAATGCGCCGGCCGCGCGCGCGCCGGACGCGGGAACGCCCGCCAGTACCGCAACATGTCGCAACAACGCGGGGATGTCTGCCAATCGTGACGATTCGCTAACCCACACCCGGATGCCCAGCCGCTCGAGCCGCGAGACATCACTGGCCTGATTGCCGCTTTTCCATGCCAGCACCAGATCGGGTTTGAGTGTGAGAATGCGTTCGATGTCGATGCGCGCGCCGTCGCCGACCTGCGGCAAGCGGCGGGCCGCGGGCGGGTAATCGCTGTAAGCACTGACGGCAATCACCCTGTCGCCCGCGCCCGCGGCAAACGCAATCTCGGTCAGATGCGGGGCGATGGCAATAATGCGACTGGCGGGAACCGCCAACTGAATTGTGATGCCGCGCGCGTCAGGAACCGCTATCGGCGCGGCGTGCGCATTGGCAGCCCCGGCCGCCAGCAGCACACCCAACACACGCAGCGTAGACAGCGTGGGCAGCGCGTGCGGCACCGGGCGGTTTAGTCGCTTGAAGCCGCTTTCAGGCGCCGTGCGCGCACACCGGCGCCCAGTCCGTCGAGCATGGCGCGGGTTTCATCCCAACTGATGCAGCCATCAGTGATGCTGACACCGTAGGCCAGCGGCTTGCCGGGCGCCAGATCCTGACGGCCCGCCTTCAGGTGACTTTCCGCCATGATGCCGAAGATGCGCCCATCGCCGGCTTCGATCTGGCGCGCCACGTCCTGCCCGACGTCGATCTGTTTGGCCGGCAACTTGCTGCTGTTACCGTGGCTGAAATCGATCATGATGCGCGCGGGAATACCCGCTTCCGCCAATCCCTTGCCTGCCGCATCGACAAACTCCGCCTGGTAGTTGGGCGCCTTGCCGCCGCGCAGAATCACATGGCAGTCTTCGTTGCCCGACGTTGAAACAATCGCCGAGTGCCCCTCCTTGGTCACCGACAGGAAATGATGCGGCGCCTGCGCGGCGCGGATGGCGTCAATCGCGATCCTGATGTTGCCGTCGGTGCCATTCTTGAACCCCACCGGGCACGACAGCCCCGATGCCAATTCACGGTGAATCTGGGACTCGGTGGTGCGCGCACCGATGGCGCCCCACGCCACCAGATCAGCAATGTATTGCGGCGTGATCATGTCCAGAAATTCGCAGCCCACCGGCATGCCCAGGGCATTGAGTTCGAGCAGCAGTTGACGCGCAACACGCAGACCTTCATTGATATTGAAGCTGCCGTCAAGTTTGGGATCGTTGATCAACCCCTTCCAGCCGACCGTGGTGCGAGGCTTTTCGAAATAAACGCGCATCACCACCAGCAAATCGTCGCGCGACTTGTCGGCATACTCCTTGAGCTTGACCGCATATTCTCGCGCCGCCTTGACATCGTGTATCGAGCAGGGGCCGACGATGGCCAGCAACCGGTCATCGGCGCCGTGAATAATGCGGTGAATGGCCTGGCGCGTATCGGCCACGGTTTTTGCAGCGGCATCCGTAATCGCAAACTCGCTCAGCACCTTCGCCGGTGATACAAGTTCCTTGATTTCCTTGATGCGTAAATCGTCGGTGCGGAGCGACATGACAACCTCAATACACTGTGAAAACAACGAATTATAGCGGATAACCGGATGCCGCTTACTGTGCAGTACCGCCCACGGTCAGGCCGTCGATACGCAGCGTGGGTTGCCCCACGCCCACTGGAACGCTCTGCCCTTCCTTGCCGCAGGTGCCGACGCCGGAATCCAGCGCCATGTCGTTGCCGATCAGCGCCACGCGCGTCAGCGCGTCGGGACCATTGCCGATCAGCGTGGCGCCGCGCACCGGCGCGGTCACTTTGCCGTTCTCGATCAGATACGCTTCCGAGGCGGAAAACACAAACTTGCCGCTGGTGATATCGACCTGCCCGCCACCGAAGTTCACCGCGTACAGACCGTTCTTCACCGACGCGATGATCTCCCGCGGATCCTTGTCGCCGTTCAGCATGTACGTATTGGTCATGCGCGGCATCGGTATGTGCGCAAACGATTCGCGGCGGCCGTTGCCCGTGGGCGCGACCTTCATCAGGCGCGCATTCAGGCTGTCCTGCAAATACCCTTTCAGCACGCCGTCTTCGATCAGCACATTGCGCTGGGTCGGATTGCCCTCGTCGTCGATATTGAGCGAGCCGCGGCGTTGCTCAAGCGTGCCGTCGTCCACCACCGTTACCCCCGGGGACGCCACGCGCTCGCCGATGCGGCCGCTGAACGCCGACGTGCCCTTGCGGTTGAAGTCGCCTTCAAGACCATGGCCGACGGCCTCGTGCAACAGCACCCCCGGCCAGCCGGGTCCGAGCACCACGGTCATGGTTCCCGCCGGCGCGGGTTGCGCGTCCAGATTCACCAATGCCTGATCGACGGCCTTCTTCGCGTAGTCCTGCAGCACGGCTTCGGTGAAATAGCCATAATCGAAGCGCCCGCCGCCGCCGGCGCTGCCCTGCTCGCGGCGGCCGTTCTGTTCCACGATCACCTGCAGCGATACCCGCACCAACGGACGCACGTCAGCCGCCTGCGCGCCATCGTTGCGCGCCACCATGACCACTTCGTATTCGCCCGCCAGCGAGGCCATAACCTGCGTCACACGCGGATCGAGGCTGCGCGCATGGCGTTCCAGTTGTTCCAGCAACGCGACCTTCTTCGGGTCTTCAAGACTCGCCAGCGGATCCTGCGGCACATACAGGTTGCGCCCGCTGTTGCGACGCGTAACCTGCGCTGCGCTGCTTCCACCCTGACGCCCAATCGCTCGCGTCGCATGCGCGGCGGCGGCCAGCGCGTCGAAGCTGATATCGTCGGAGTAGGCGAACGCGGTCTTTTCACCGCTTACCGCACGCACGCCCAGCCCCTGATCGATACTGAAGCTGCCGGACTTGACGATGCCCTCCTCCAGGCTCCACGACTCGCTGCGGCTGTACTGGAAATACAAATCAGCGTAGTCGATCTGGTGCAGCATGATCTGCCCGAACACCGAGGACAGCTTGGTATCGTTCAATGCGTAGGGCGCGAGCAAGGTGTCGTATGCGGTGGCAAAATTCAAGGTCGCATTGGGGTGCCGAACTTCGGTGGGCGATTTCACAAAAAATCCTTTATAAACAGATACTTATAAATTAGGCCATGGCACGATGGGTTAGCGCCGGCAAATTACCACGCAGCCGCCGCACATGATCGAGGCTGATGTCGGCCATCACCACGCCGGCGCCGCGTGGCAGGCGGTCCAGCACTGCGCCCCAGGGATCGACAATCATCGAATCGCCATGCGTTTCGCGCCCGTTGGGATGACGGCCGCCCTGCGCAGGCGCCAGCACATACGCGAGATTTTCGATGGCACGCGCGCGCAGCAACGTCTCCCAGTGCGCGCGCCCGGTGGTTTCGGTAAACGCCGACGGCACCAGGATGATATCCACATCCTGCATCGCACGATACAACTCCGGAAAGCGCAGGTCGTAGCAAATGGACAAGCCGAGCCTGCCGAACGGCGTGTCCACCGTCACCGGCGTCGTGCCCGGTTCGATGGTGCCTGCCTCGTGGTAACGCTCGTCGCCCTGCTGAAAGCCGAACAAATGAATCTTGTCGTAACGCGCCGCCAGCTTTCCGTCGGGGCCATACACCAGGCTGCTGTTGCGCACACGGCCCGGATCCGCGCACACCAGCGGCGCCGAGCCGCCAACAAGCCAGATGCCATGTTTTCTCGCCGCATCCGACAAAAATGCCTGGATCGGTCCGTCGCCCGGCAGTTCGCGCACGCCGACTTTGTCGGTGTCTTTCATGCCCATGATGCAAAAATACTCGGGCAATGCGGCCAACTGCGCGCCGCGCGCTGCCGCTTCCGCGATCAGGCGGCCCGCGGCTTCGAGATTGCCCGCGACCGCTGGACCGGACACCATTTGTATGGCGGCCATGCGGGCAGTGCGGGAGGACGCGGTAACCGGGCTCATGACGTGATTTTCCTGTTCAGGGATGGGGTGATGTGGAATCACTCGTTGCTGCTGGCGCGTGGCTCATCCGCCTTCGCCACCACGGGATCGGCCCAGTTACCGGTAACGGCATAGCGGAAGGATACGAGATTGTCGAACGGATCTTTGGTCAATTTTAGCGCAATGAATGCCGCCAGCCCGCCGATGGGACCGCCCAGCAGGCCGGTGGCGATCGCCACGCCTTCCGATATGTGCGGGCTGACCCGCATTTGCAGTGTCTGCGTTTCCCGCGCCAGATCGACGCTGCCGCTCATCAGCGCCCGGAACAGAGCACTGTTCTGATGGGGCCGCA
>CADECM010000092.1:15589-23593 GCA_902825845.1 uncultured beta proteobacterium | reverse complement strand
GGGCGCGAAAGTAGAAGAGTAGCCAGCTCTTATTTGGGATAAACGCGAACGGCTGCTCGTCTTGAGCGTCGATGAAGCGGAAGTCGCGCACAACGCCTTTATGCTGTGGGTGACAGACAAAGAACCGCAGAGTTGCTGCGCGACCGACGATATAGCAGAACGCGTCGCGTGCTTCTTCGACCTGGATATGGCCGAGCCATTCGGGATAGAACTCGGCGTTCTGCGCTTTCGCAAGCACGATGTCTCCTATGACGCCTAACTTGAAGTCGCAATCATTGGCGACGCTTTGTAAAACACCAAATATCTGTATGCATTTTCAGTCTTAACAAATTAAATTTAGTAAAATCATGTATTTATAAAAGTTTAGTACGTCCGAAATCGAAGGCGCAAACACCCTCAGTTTCCGCTATTTGGCGTACGTCGCAAAGGTTCTTGCGACCAACACCGTGCCCTTGCAACTTACTCGGAGTGCATGCCAGCGTCCACGGGCCGGGTCTGCGCGCGATGAGCAGTGCAATGTGACTCTGGATGCACATCGCTACGCCCGCCAAGGCTCAACAGTATCTGCGCTGATGCCGAATTTCTGGATTGCCCCAGTTACCGTAGTAACAGGCACCACCTCCTGATCCGCCAGCGCCTTCAGCGCCGCCACGGCAATGTGCGCGCGGTCCACTTCAAAAAATCGCCGCAGCCGTTCGCGCGTGTCGCTGCGGCCGAAGCCGTCGGTGCCGAGTACGGTGTACGGGCGGTCCACCCACGCGCGAATCGGTTCGGCGTAGTTGCGCACGTAGTCGGTGGCGGCGATCACCGGGCCGCTGTGATCGCGCAGTTGTTGCTCGACCCAGTTCACGCGCGGAGTCGCCTCGGGATGCAGCCGGTTCCAGCGTTCGCACGCGGTGCCGTCGCGCGCCAGTTCGTTGAAGCTGGTGACGCTCCACACGTCGGCGGCAATCTGGTAGTCGCTTTCGAGTATGTCCGCAGCTGCCAGCACTTCGCGCAGGATCGTGCCGCAACCCATCAGTTGCACGCGCTGTTTGTGTTTTCCGCCCGCCTTTAGCAAGTACATGCCGCGCAGGATGCCCGGTTCGGCGCCCGCAGGCATTGCCGGCATGCGATAGTTTTCGTTGGTGACGGTGAGGTAGTAGAACACGTCCTCCTGCTGGTCGAGCATGCGGCGGATGCCGTCCTGCACGATCACCGCGAGTTCATAGCCGTAGGTCGGGTCGTAGGCAATACAATTGGGGAAGGTGGCGGCGACGACGTGGCTGGAACCGTCCTGATGCTGCAGGCCCTCGCCGGAGAGCGTGGTGCGTCCGGAGGTTGCGCCGATCAGGAAGCCGCGTGCGCGACTGTCGCCGGCGGCCCAGATCATGTCGGCGATGCGCTGAAAGCCGAATATCGAGTAGAAGATGTAGAACGGCAGCATGGTCACGCCATGTGCGCTGTAGGATGTGGCGGCGGCGATCCATGATGAAATCGCGCCCGCTTCGGTGATGCCTTCTTCGAGGATCTGGCCGTTTTTCGCTTCCTTGTAATAGAGCAGTTCGTCGCGGTCTTCGGGCTCGTACATCTGGCCGGTGGAGGAATAAATCGCGAATTGCCGGAACAGCGTCTGCATGCCGAAGGTGCGCGCTTCGTCGGCGACGATGGGCACCACATGCTTGCCGATGTCGGGGTTCTTCAGCAACTGCGACAGCAGGGCCACGAAGCTCATGGTGGTGGATTCCTCGCGCTCGCGCGAGCCGTCGAGCAGGCGCCTGAACGCGGGCAGCGGCGGCGCCTGAAGCACAGGCGCGCTGCCGATGCGCGCCGGCATGGCGCCACCCAGCGCCCTGCGCCTTGCGTACACGTATTTGATTTCATGTGAATTTTCTGCAGGCCGGTAAAAGCGCAGCGCGGCCACGTCGGCGTCCGTAATCGGCAGCGCGAAGCGGTCGCGAAAGGCCAGCAGCGCATCGGTCTCCAGCTTCTTGGCCTGATGCGCGGTCATCTTGCCTTCGCCCCATTGGCCCATGCCGTAGCCCTTTTTGGTCTGCGCGAGGATCACCGTCGGACGCCCGCGGCTGCGCGTGGCGGCGTGGTACGCCGCGTAAATTTTCAGCGGGTCGTGGCCGCCGCGGCGCAGGCGGTCGATGTCGGCATCCGACAGGTCGGCGACCAGCGCCTGCAGCTCCGGATATTTGTTGAAAAAATGCTCGCGATTGAAGCGACCGTCGGTGGCGGCATATTTTTGCAGTTCGCCGTCGACGGTTTCGTGCAGGCGCTGCAGCAGCACGCCTTCCTTGTCACGCGCGAACAGCGTGTCCCAGTCGCTGCCCCATAGCAGCTTGATCACGCCCCAGCCGGCGCCGGTGAACAGGCCTTCGAGTTCCTGAATGATGGAGCCGTTGCCGCGCACCGGGCCGTCCAGTCGTTGCAGATTGCAGTTCACCACGAAGATCAGATTGTCGAGTTTTTCGCGCGCCGCCAGCGACAGGCCGGCCAGCGCTTCGGGTTCGTCCATCTCGCCATCGCCGACAAACGCCCAAACCTTGCGGTCGGATTTTGTACGTATACCGCGGTCTTCCAGGTAACGCATGAAACGCGCCTGATAAATCGCGTTGAGCGGCCCCAGCCCCATCGAGGCATTGGGGAACTGCCAGAAATCCGGCATCAGCCACGGATGCGGGTAGGAGGACAGGCCGCCGCCGCGGGTTTCCTGACGGTATTTCAGCAGGTGATCCTCGGTCAGGCGTCCTTCGAGATACGCGCGCGCATAAATGCCGGGCGAACTGTGCGGCTGGAAGTAAACCAGATCGCCATCCTGTCCCGCGCGGAAAAAATGATTGAGCCCGACTTCGAACAGATCGGCGGCCGAGGCGTAGGTGGCGATATGGCCGCCGAGTTCCGGATGCTCGCGGTTGGCGCGCACCACCATCGCCAGCGCGTTCCAGCGCACCAGCGCGGTGATGCGTTCTTCGAGCGCGAGGTCGCCGGGGTAGGGCGGCTGTTCCGCCAGCGGAATACTGTTGCAGTAGGCGCTGGTGGCGTTGAACTTGAGGCCGCGGCAGCTGCGCCGCGCGGTGTCGAACATCTGCTGCAGGATGAATTCCGCGCGCGCTTCGCCCGCGTTGGCGATCAGCGACTGCAGCGATTCCACCCATTCGCGGGTTTCCTGGGGATCGGGGTCGGTGTTGAATGACTGGTAACTCATGGGCCGCTTTCGTTGGGATGCGCGCCGGCATGCGGCGCTGAGTACTGATGGTAGGCGCTTGTGGCCCGCACGGGGTTGCAATTTCGACTTGAAGGTACCGCTAAAGCGCAATAAACTGTCTCGAAATGTCCAAGAAACCACAGAAAATTGCGATAACACTTACAAAGCGTGCGCCCGACGAAACGGACTGGCGCATTCTGGGTGTGCTGCAGGACGATGCGCGGCTGACCAATGCCGAACTGGCTGAGCGCGTATTTTTGTCGCCGTCGCCATGCCTGCGCCGCGTGCGCGATCTCGAACAGTCGGGGCTGATTCGCCGCTACGTGACGTTGCTGGACCCGCTCGCCATCGGGCTGACGGTGAGCGTGTTCATTCAGGTCAGCCTCGAAAAGCAGATGCGCGGCGCGCTCGACACCTTCGAGAGCTCGGTGCTCGCGCGCGACGAGGTGATGGAGTGCTACCTGATGACCGGCGACGCGGATTACCTGCTGCGCGTGGTGGTGCCGGACATGCAGTCGCTGGAGCGGTTTATCGTGGACTATCTGGCGAAAATACCCGGGGTGTCGAATATCCGCTCGAGCTTCGCTCTCAAACAAGTCAAATACAAAACCGCGCTGCCCCTGCCCGCCAAACAGCCCGCGGCGGGACGCTATCGCGCCACGCGCCCGGATCGGGCAAAATAGCGCTGCCGGCGCTGCGCGTTTGCGGCGCGTTGATATGGCATAATGGCATGATTCTTTGGGTGAATTTGAAACCGGGTCGCAAGGGGAGCACATGAACAGCAATATGCGTGAAGATTTGATGGCACTCACCACCAATAAACCCCGCTGGTCGCGCCGCGACTTCATGGCCGGATCCCTGGCCTCCGGGTTCGCGCTGGCGGCGCAGCCGGTGTGCGCGCAGACCATCATTCATACCGAGGGCCTGGATTTATTGGCCCGCATGTTTGAGGTGCCCACCGAAAACGGCATGATTCCGGCGTACATGGCGATGCCGACGCAGATGAGAATGCTGGCGTCGCCGTCGTCGATGCCGATCATCGTGGTAGTGCAGGAAATTTTCGGCGTGCATGAGCACATCAAGGATGTGTGCCGCCGCTTTGCCAAGCTGGGCTATCTTGCCATTGCGCCGGACCTGTATTACCGCCAGGGCGACGTGTCCAAGCTCAAGGACAACAAGGAAATTCTGACCCAGGTCGTGAGCAAGGTTCCCGACTGGCAGGTGATGCGCGACATCGACGCCACCGTGCGTTTTGCCGAACTCAATGGCGGCAGCCGCTACAAGCTGGGCGTCACCGGTTTTTGCTGGGGCGGACGCATCACCTGGATGTATACGGCCCACAACAACTATGTGAAAGCAGGGGTCGCCTGGTATGGCCGCCTGAGCGGGGAGAAGAATGCCATGACCCCGCAGCATCCGATCGATATCGTGGACAATATTCGCGCGCCGGTGCTCGGCCTGTATGGCGGCGACGATGCCGGTATACCGGTGAAGACCGTGGAACAAATGAACGCGGCCTTGCGCAAGCGGCTGATGAGCGAACCGTCGCTGATTCACGTTTATCCGGACACGCCGCACGCGTTTCATGCCGATTACCGGCCGAGCTATCGCGAGCGCGAGGCGTGGGACGGGTGGGACCGCTGCATTGCGTGGTTCAAGAAGAACGGCGTCGCGGCGTAAGTGCCGCGCCGCGGCTGTTTTGCGCACAGCAATTGCGCCCGCTATTGCCAGCAGTAGCGGGCTTTTTTACGAGGAGCGTGCATGGGCCTGTTCAGTGATGTGTCGAAGACGTATGCGCCGCTGCTCGGACGCGTACTGCTGGCGTTCATTTTTTTGCAGTCGGCATTCGAAAAGGTGCTTGACTACGCCAGGACGCTTGCGCTGATGGGCGCGCGCGGTATTCCCGAACCGCAGATCCTGCTGCCGCTGGCGATCGCCATTTTGTTTGCGGGCGCCATCATGATCCTGATCGGCTGGAAGGCGCAGTGGGGCGCGTTGCTGTTGATCCTGTTCTTGATTCCGGCGACGCTGTATTTCCATAACTATTGGACCTATCCGCCGGCGCTGCAACTCAATCAGTTCCATCACTTCGTCAAGAACCTCGCCATCCTCGGCGCATTGAGCATGATTGCGGGCATGGGCAGCGGCGCGCTCAGTGTCGACGGCGGCGGCAGCGATTAGTGCGGCGGGTGCCTGACATGCGCCCGACCAGCGCCAGGGGCACGATCGCAGGGAATTTTTGTAAGTATTTGTTTTTATTGAATATTTTACGTTAGTGCCCAGCGCTGCGCCACCGCACGGCCTGCCCCTCGCGCAGCGCCTGCGCGCCATCGAACCGTTTCGCGTGATGGAGATCCTGGCGCGCGCCAAAGTGCTCGAAGCGCAGGGTCGCGACATCGTGCACATGGAAATCGGCGAGCCGGATTTCGCCACACCGCGGCCCATCTGCGAGGCAGGCATTGCCGCGCTTGAACAGGGTGAACTCTTTTACACGCCGGCGTTGGGCATGCCGCAACTGCGCGAGGCCATCGCCGGTTTCTACCGCACGCGCCATGGCATTGATCTCGCGCCCTCGCGCGTGGTCGTGACCACGGGTTCGTCGGGCGCGCTGCTGCTGGTGCTGGCGGCGCTGATCAATCCCGGCGACCAGGTGTTGATGGCCGATCCGGGCTACCCGGCCAATCGCCATTTTGTGCGCCTGCTGGAAGGCGAGCCCGTGGGTATCGCGGTCGGCCCCGACAGCCGCTATCAACTGACCCCGGCATTGATCGAGCGGCACTGGGGCAGCCGTACGGTGGCGGCGCTGGTGGCGACGCCTTCCAATCCCGCCGGCACGCTGATCGGGCACGAAGACATCGCCGCCATGGCCGCGCATGCGCGGCAGCGCGGCGGCGCGCTCATCGTCGATGAGATCTATCATGGCCTGGTGTACGAGGGCGATGCGCGCACGGCGGTGGACGCCGGCGACAATGTGTTCGTGATCAACAGTTTTTCCAAGTATTTCAACATGACCGGATGGCGGCTGGGCTGGATGATTGCGCCCGAGCGCCATGTGCGCGACATCGACAAGCTGGCGCAGAACGTTTTCCTGTCGGCGCCCGCGCCCGCGCAATATGCGGCGCTGGCGGCTTTCGCGCCCGATACGCTGGCGATTTGCGACGCGCGCCGCGAGGAATTCCGCGCGCGCCGCGACTATCTGGTGCCTGCGCTGCGCGAACTGGGGTTCGTGATACCGCAGATGCCGCCGGGCGCGTTTTACGTGTACGCCGATTGTTCGCGTTTCACGGCCGACAGCCACGCCTTCACGCTCGACCTGCTGGAGCACGCGGGGGTGGCGATTACGCCGGGCATCGATTTCGGCACGCATCGTGCGCGCAACCACGTGCGTTTCGCCTACACGCGGCCCATTGCGCGCCTGCGCGAAGGCGTGCGGCGCTTGCGCGACCATCTGGCCGCGCCGGCCCGAGGCCTATAGCGCGACGGCGCGCACGATCAGCGAAGCGCCGCTTAGCAGCAATAGCACGCCGATGATGCGAATCGCCTGATCGCGCGTGAGCCGCCCGTGCAAACGGTGGCCGCACCACAGGCCCAGCGCCATCACCGGCAGCAGCGCCGCCACCGCTGCCAGCACCCGCACGTTGAATAGCCCGACGCCCGCGAAAATCGCGATGCGCGCCACGCTGGTGAATGAAAATACCGCGGGCACCGTGGCGCGAATCTGCTCCGGCGTGGCCCCGCGCGCAGCGAAATAGAAGACGTAGATGGGCCCGCCGACGCCGAAAGCCGATGAGGTGGTGCCCGCGAACAGCCCGATCGGCGCCACGCTCCAGCGTGGCAGCCGTATCGCCGACGCGCGGCTGAGCAGGAAATTCGTGCCGAACACCAGCACCAATACGCCGAGCACCAGCATCAGCCACTGTGCCGGCACGTTGAGCAGTACGAAGGCGCCCAGCAGCAAGCCTGCCACCAGAAACGGCAACATCGGCATGAATTCCGATTTCAACACGTCCGCGCGCAGCTTGAATCCCATGCTGATGGCGCTGACGCAATCGAGCACGACCACCATGGGAATCGCGAATTTCAGCGGAATCACATGCACCAGGAACGGGATCGCAATCAAGGTCGAGCCAAAACCGGAAACGCCGAAGACCAGATACGCAAACAGCACGATCAACGGCACCACAATCATGACTTCAAGGCTGGGCATGGCCGATGGCCGGAACGGCAGATGGGGAGGGCGGTGCAGTGGGACGGAGGCCGAGTATAACCAGAACCGTTACAATTGGCGGTACGCGAATCCTGTCGATCCGGCGTTGTGGAACGGGGCGGTTGCAAGCCGCTGGCGCGCGCGGCCATTTTTCCGCGGCCATCGCAGATCGCAGATCCCGGGTGTTCATCCCTATGAAATATTGGCTGGCCATACTCTGTTGCGGTTTTTCGCTGATTGCCGGTGCCGCCGAGGCGCCATTGCCGGCGGACGCGGACGTGGCCCAGGCCAAGGCAAGGGTGTCCGCGGCACGGCAGCAAATGGAAGCCGACCGCGCGCAACTCAAGCGCAATCGGCGGGCGTGGGAAGAGACGCTCAAGACCGGCGACAAGGCGCGCATGGACGCCGCCAACGGCCGCGTGCGGGACAGTCAGCAGGTGTTCATCCGCAGCCAAAAGGCGCTGCAGGACAGCGAGGCGGCGCTGGCACAGGCGCAAAAGCCGCGGAAGGACGCGGCGCAGGCACGCGGCGATGCCCTGCGCGCCGAGCGCGACAGGGCGCGTGCGGCGCGCCAGGCGGAGAAGTCCCGCCGCCGCGCGGTTCC
>CADECM010000092.1:0-15579 GCA_902825845.1 uncultured beta proteobacterium | reverse complement strand
GCGCAGGTGGGGAAAGCCCCGGCCCGCAAACGCGACGAAGCCCGCAAGCGCGGCGATGCGCTGCGCGAGGCACAGCGCGAGCAAAAGGCGCTCACGGCCGCGGAGCGCGAACGGGCGCGCCAGCAACGCGAACAGGCGGAGGCAGAACGCAGCGCCGCCAAACAGAAACGTGAACAGGACAAAGCCGCATCGCCGCCGGCCAAGCCGCGGCCCTGACCAGGACAATGACTGAAACAATGACCGAACTGATTCTTATCCGCCATGGTGAAACGTCGTGGAACCGCGAACGGCGCATGCAGGGGCAGACCGACACCCCCCTGTCCGATCTGGGACGCGCGCAGGCGCAAGCCGTGGGTGAGCGGCTGGCGCGCCATGCGTTTGCCGCCATCTACAGCAGCGATCTGACGCGCGCCTGGGATACCGCCGCCGCCATCGCGCGCGCGAGCGGACGCGAGATCGTGCGCGAACCGCGGCTGCGCGAGTGCACGTTCGGCGTATTCGAAGGGCTGACATATCCGGAGATGGCGCAGCGCTACCCGGCCGAGCACGCGCGCTTCGTGCTGCGGGAGGATGACTACGCGGTGCCCGGGGGTGAAAGCCCGCGCCAGTTTTACGAGCGCAGCCTCGGCTGCCTCGAAGACATCGCCGCCGCGCATCCGGGCGAATGCGCGGTGGTGGTCACGCACGGTCTGGTGCTGGACACCCTGCACCGCGCCGCGCGCAACATGCCGCTCAACGCCAAGCGCGACGCGCCGCTGCTCAACGCCAGCGTGAATATTTTTCGCCGCGAGCCGCGGGCGTGGGTCGAAGTGGTCTGGGGCGACGTCGCGCATCTTGCCGAGGTGGGTGTGACGCGCTACGACGGCCGGGCGGTGTAGCGGTGGGGGAACACCTGGTGCTCGTGCACGGCCTGTGGATGCACGGCGCGCTGATGAGCTGGCTGGGGCGGCGGCTGACGCGCGCGGGCTACACGGTGCATCTGTATACCTACCCGTCGGTGCGCATGGGCATGGCGGAAAACGCGCGCCGCCTGGCGGCGTATTGCCAGACGCTGGGTGCGCTGCGTCTGCATCTGGTCGGGCACAGTCTCGGCGGGCTGCTGATTGCGCGCATGCTGGAAGAGCCGCATCGGCTCAATCTCGGGCGCATGGTGTTTTTGGGCGCGCCGTTTGTGGACAGTCACGCGGCGCGCCGGCTGAGCCGCGTGCGTCTGGGATGCATTGCCGTGGGCGCCTCCGTGGCGGAGTGGCTGCGCGGCGCGCGGCCCGCCAATCTCGCGCGTTACGAGATCGGCGTCATCGCCGGTGACCGCGGTGTCGGACTCGGCATGCTGGTGGCGCGCAACCTGCCCGCGCCGCATGACGGTACCATCAGCGTTGCCGAAACGCGCGTGCCGGGCGCGCGCGATCACATCGTGCTGCCGGTGAGCCACAGCGAAATGGTGATCTCGGTGCAGGTGGTACGTCAGATTGGCGAATTTTTGCGGCGCGGGCGCTTCGCGCATGCCGAAGGCGTGCGCGCGTGAAACGGCGCCGCGCAGTCACCGCCGCCGCGCGCCCGCCGGCGAGGGTATTTTGTATCTTATTGTTTTTATTGATATTTTCGGGTTGTTCGCAACTCGCCTACTATGCCCAGTCGGTGCGTGGTCAACTCGACATCTGGCGCCGGGAAAAGCCGATCAAGGCCGTGCTGGAGGATGCCGCCGTGCCCCCGGCATTGCGCGAAAAGCTGTCGCTGGTATTGCGGGCGCGCGAATTCGCCAGCGCGGAACTGGGACTGCCGCGCAACGACAGCTATCGCCGTTATGCCGATCTGCAGCGGCCCTATGTGTTGTGGAACGTGTTTGCCGCGCCGGAGTTTTCGCTGCAACCGGTGCAGTGGTGTTTTGTGATGGTGGGCTGCGTGAACTATCGCGGCTATTTTGCGCGCGAGGATGCCGACGCGTTTGCCGCTGCGGCCGTCGCGCAGGGACACGACGCGTACGTCGGCGGGGTGCCGGCATATTCCACGCTCGGCTGGTTCGCGGACCCGGTGCTCAACACCTTCGTGAAGTATCCGCCGGCGGAAGTGACGCGCCTGATCTTTCACGAGCTTTCGCACCAGGTGGTGTATGTGAAGGACGACAGCGTGTTCAACGAGTCGTTCGCGGTTGCGGTCGAACGCGAAGGACTGCGACGCTGGCTTGCCGCGCACGGCAGCGCGCAGGACCGTGAGACCTATGAAAAAATGCAGCGCTACCGCGCCGGCTTTCTGTCCTTGATGCGCAGCTATCGCGGGCGTCTGTCGCAGCTGTACGGCCAATCCATCCCGCCCGCGGCCATGCGTGCGGCCAAGCGTGAACTGTTCGGGGAGATGCGGCGCGAGTATGACGCGCTAAAGGCCGCCTGGGGCGGGTTTGCCGGCTATGACCGCTGGTTCAGCCAGCCGCTGAACAACGCACTGCTGGCATCGGTATCGATCTACACCCAGCGCGTGCCGGCGTTCGAGGCCATGCTCGCCGAGCAGGGCGGCGACCTGCCGAAGTTTTACGCCGCAGTACGCGCGCTGGCGCGGCTCGACAAGCCCGCGCGCGAAGCCGCACTGCGCCGCTACGAGCCCGATGCCGTCGCGGCCAGCGCAGCCAACGCGCTATAATTTTCGCCATCGCCCGAGGAGCCTGCCATGAAGCTTGCCAGCAACAGTTTCATCGACAACAGCGCCATTCCCGTCGAATACGCTTTCTGTGCGCCGGATGCCGAGTCCCATTGCACGCTGGGCGCAAACCGCAATCCGCATCTTGCATGGCAGGACGTGCCGGCGGGCGCCAAATCGCTGGCCCTGATCTGCCACGATTCGGATGTGCCGGGCAAACCCGATGATGTGAATCAGGAAGGCCGCACCATACCCGCCACGCTGCCGCGGGTGGATTTCTTTCACTGGGTGCTGGTCGACCTGCCGCCGCAGGCGGGCGAGATCGCGGCCGGCGCGTTGTCGCGCGAGGTCACGGTGCGCGGCAAGGCGGGACCGCTCGTGCCGAACGCGCCGCAAGGCGCGCGCCAGGGCATCAACGACTACACCATGTGGTTTGCCGCGGACAAGGACATGTCGGGCGACTACTTCGGCTACGACGGCCCGTGCCCGCCGTGGAACGACAGCATCGTGCACCATTACGTGTTCACGCTCTACGCGCTGGATGTGGCGCAATGCGGTGTCAGCGGCAAATTCACCGGCGCCGACGTGCGCAATGCGATCAAGGGCCATGTGCTGGCCGAGGCGAAGGTCACCGGCCTTTACACCTTGAATCCCGCGCTCAAAATCTGAGAGGCTGGTGCGCCAGCGGCGGACGTGTCACGGCGGCGTTGTGGTGGGACAGCCCGTCGCGCCACGCGGGTCAATTGAAGACGTGACCCTGGTGGTTAACCGCCGATCTTGGGTATACGGGCGTCCTTGATGAGCTTGGCGTACTTGGCAATATCCGACTTGATCAGGGCGGCCATGGCCTCTGGCGTCGAGATAAACGGCTCCATGCCCTGCCGCGCGAGGTAATCGAGGATATCGGGCATCGCCAGAATGCCGGCCATCTCGCGCGACATCTTGCCGATGATGGCTTTTGGGGTCCCGGCGGGAGCGACAATGCCGTACCAGCCTTGCATATGGTATCCGGGCATGCCCGACTCGGCGAAGGTGGGCACCTGGGGCAGGGTCGCAAACCGCGCGTCACCGGTGATGGCGATCGGCTTGAGCCTGCCGCTCTTGATGTGCGGAATGGCGGATATCGGAATCTGAAAGGACAACTGCACCTGGCCGCCGATGAGTTCGCTGACCAGCGGCCCGGAACCCTTGTAGGGAATGTGCTGCATCGCCGTTCCGGCCTGGATATTGAACAGGGCGCCCGACAGGTGCACGCCGCTGCCCACCCCCGACGAACCGTAATTGAGCTGCCCGCCTTTGGTCTTGGCAAGCGCAATGAATTCCTTCAGGTTGGTGGCCGCGATTGAGGGGTGCACGACCAGCACGTAACGGGACTTGGCGATGGTCGCCATAGGATCGAAGTCCCTGGCGGGGTCGTACGGCAAATGCGGAATCAGGCTGGGACCGGTGACGAAGGTGAATGACGCCAGCAGAATGGTGTAGCCGTCGGGTGCCGCCTTGGCCACGGCCTCGGTGCCGATGATGGTGTTGCCGCCGGGGCGATTGTCGACCACCAGTTGCTGACCCCACAGTTCAGAGAGCTTGGCCGCCGACATGCGGGCCATCGGATCGGTGCTGCCGCCCGGCGGGAACGGGACAATGAATCGTATCGGCTTGACCGGATACTGCTTCTGGGCCAGCGCGACGCCCGCGGGCGACAGCAGCATTCCCGCGATCACCGCGCGTGCGAACACGGTCAATGCATCCATGGACAATGCTTTCATTGAATCAAACTCTCCGTGGCAGTCCGCCAAAGGACCAGACGGGCAATCGACTGCGGCACGCCGTTGCCCCGATGCACTCTAGCGCCCGGCCGGCGGATCGTCAATTCGTGGATTCCCCAACAGCGTGCACAAGTTTCGCGCCGCGGGTCGGTCAACGGCGCAGTCTGGTAGACTTCTGCAAATATGCACAGGCTGCCACGCGCATTGGTGGCTCGGCAAACGCAACGAATACCGCTGGTCTGTTCCAACCGCGTGTCGACAATACGAGGAGGGTATCGCCATGTTTCGAGACCGTGTACGCCAACTGGGCATCACCACAATGGGCGTGGCAGCGCTGACGGCGCTGATGCTGATCGCGCCGGGCGCATCGTACGCGCAGAAGACCATCACCGTGGTCCTTCCCGAGGAGCCGGACAGCCTCGACAATTGCAACAGCGGGCGTTCAAACGTGGGACGGGTGCTGCGCCAAAACGTCAACGAGACGCTGATCGAACTCGATCCCAATGACAGTTCGCTCAAGCCGCGGCTGGCGACGTCGTGGAAACAGCTTAACGACACGACCTGGCGCTTCAATCTGCGCAAGGGTGTCAAGTACAGCGACGGCAAGCCGCTGACGCCCGAGGCCATCATCAGTTCTGTCGACAAGGCGCTGAACCCGAAACTGGACTGCAACACCCGCACCAAGACGTTCTCCGGCTTCAAGATCCGGGTGGTGAAGGTTGACGCGCAGACCATCGATATCGTCACCCCGACGCCCGATCCGATTTTGCCGGTGCGCTTGACGCAGATGACCATCGGTGCTGCGAACGAGCCCATTCAGATCATGAACAACTCGGTCGGTACCGGTCCCTATATGATCGAGCATTACAAGGCCAACAGTGAAGTCGTGCTCAAGCGCAACCCGCATTTCTGGGGCAAGAAGCCGCAACTCGATGGCGCGCGCTACGTGTGGCGCACGGAATCCGCGGTAGGCGCGGCGATGGTGAAAGTCGGCGAAGCCCATATCGCAACCAACATTTCCCACGAAGACGCGAAGGATCAGAAGACGGACTTCGCCTACCCCAACTCGGAGACCAACTACCTGCGCATTGAATCGCTGGTGCCGCCGCTGAACGACAAGCGGGTGCGCCAGGCGCTCAACCACGCGGTCGACCTCAACGGTCTGCATGGCGCGATCATTCCCAAGCAAGCCATGATTGCCACGCAAATGGTGATCCCGCGCATTGCCGGACACAACCACGCGCTCGACAAGCGTCGCTTCGAATACAGCCCCGCAAAGGCCAAAAAGCTGCTGGCCGACGCCAAGGCCGCCGGTGTGAAGGTCGACACGCCCATCGATCTGATTTGCCGTATCAACCAGTGGGAAAACACCACGGAAACCTGCGAGGCGATCATGGCCATGTACAAGAATGTCGGCCTGAACATCAAGCTGAAGATGCTCGAGGTCAGCCAGTGGGTTCAACTCAATGCCCACCCCAACAAGGGGGCGCTCACGCCGGAGGCCGACGCCAACATCAAGGGCCGTGGCCCCATATTGCTTGGCCACATGCATGACAACAATGTCGGCGATCCGGTGTTCTCCAT
Organism: uncultured beta proteobacterium; assembly: GCA_902825845.1. Classification (GTDB taxonomy): domain Bacteria; phylum Pseudomonadota; class Gammaproteobacteria; order Burkholderiales; family SG8-41; genus UBA5216. The sequence goes on along the minus strand of CADECM010000092.1, from coordinate 9,601 downwards.
GTACAACAAATATGGATGCAAGTCGCAAACCTCGTCGCACTGCATGCCGGAACTGGACAAGAAAATCGCCGCGGCCACGGAGACGCCTGCCGGCCCCAAGCGCGTCAAGTTGTGGGAAGAGACCATGGCCATGGTCCATGAAAACGCGCTGGACGTGTTCATGTTCCACATGGTCGGCTTCGCGCGCGTGAGCCCGAAAATCAATTTCAAGCCGACTGCCGCGACCAACAGCGAAGTGCTGCTGGAGCAGATTACCTTCAAGTAAACATGGTCACGAACAAAACGGTGGATTGAGACGTCTGTCCAATCGATAGGTTCGGGATAGTGCTTCCTTATCTGACCCGCCGCGCAGTGCACAGCGTTGTTGCCCTGCTCGGCCTGGTCGTCGCCGTATTTTTTCTCGCCCGGCTGACCGGCGACCCCACCGATTTGTTCCTGCCGCTCGACGCCTCGCGCGAGGAACGCGCCGAGTTCGCGCACAAACACGGTTACGATCGCCCGGCCACGGAGCAGTTTGTCCATTTTGTCGGCGACGTGATGGAGGGCAACCTGGGTTTTTCGCTGCGCAAGCAGCGGCCGGCCATGGAGCTGGTGCTGGAGGCCTATCCCACGACGCTGAAGCTGGCCGCCGTGACGCTGCTGCTCGGCATCTCGCTGGCGGTCGCCGTCGGTGCGCTGGCGGCCTATCGCCCCGGCGGCCTGTTTGACCGCGTCGGCAGTACCGGCTCGCTGATCGGCGCCAGTGCGCCGGACTTCTGGGTCGCCATCACCGCCATATTATTGTTCTCGGTCAGTCTGGGATGGTTGCCCACCTCCGGCACCGGCGGTTTTCTCTATTGGATCATGCCGGTAACGGTGCTTGCGCTGCGTCCGTTCGGGTTGCTGGTGCAGGTGGTACGCGGGGCGATGCTGGACGCGCTGGCTTCGGCCTATGTCAAGACCGCGCGCGCCAAAGGCGTGGGCGAAAGCAGCGTCATCTATGTGCATGCCTTGCGCAACGCATGCCTGCCGGTGGTCACTGTCGCCGGCGATATCGCCGTGGGCATGGTCAACGGCGCGGTCATCGTGGAAACGGTGTTCGGCTGGCCTGGCGTGGGCAAACTGATGATAGACGCCGTGATACAGCGGGATTTCGCGGTGGTGCAGGCATCCATCATGGTGACCGCGGCGGCGATCTTCCTCATGAATATCCTCATCGACTTGCTGTATGTCGCGCTCGACCCCAGGATTCGTCACCAGTGAGCGCTCCGGCCAATAACGCGACTTCCGCGGCCACCATCGCGGCTGCGATCGCGGACACACGCGCGATCGCGGCGCAGGCGGAAATGGTGACTGTTCGCAAAGGGTTGCCGTGGTGGCGGTTGCTGGCGCGCGACCCGCTGGCACTGTGCGCAGCCGTGTGGCTGGTGTTGATGCTGCTGTGCATGCTGGCCGGCCCGGAATGGCTCGGCAAAGCCGCCACCGACATCAATCTGCGTGCGCGCAACCTGCCGCCCGGCTCGACCGAAAAGGGCTGGATCATGTTTCTGGGCAGCGACGCGCTTGGACGCAGCATGCTCGCGCGGCTGGTGGTCGCCTCGCGCAACACGCTCACTGTGGCCTTCACCGCGGTGGTGGTGGCGATGCTCCTCGGCGGCGTACTGGGCCTCATCGCGGGGTATATCGGGCGCGGCGTCGGCAATCTGATCATGCGTTTGTCCGATGTGGTGCAGAGCTTTCCGTCACTGTTGCTGGCGGTGGTGGTGCTGTATATGCTGGAACCGAGAGTGGCAAATCTCATCATCGTGCTGGCGGTGACGCGCATACCGTCGTACCTGCGGGTCACCCGCGCCCAGGTGCTGGAGATTCGCGAACGCGGCTTCGTCGACGCCGCGCGCGCCATGGGCGGCAGCAGCACGCACATCCTGTGGCGTCATGTGGTGCCCATCGTGGCGCCGACGCTGCTCACCATCCTGACGGTCGATTTCGCCATCGTAATGCTGGCAGAGTCCGGTCTGAGCTTTCTCGGTATCGGCATTCAGCCGCCCGAGATCACCTGGGGTTTGATGGTGGCCCAGGGCCGCAACTATCTCACGCAGGCCTGGTGGCTCGCATTTTTTCCGGGGCTGGCGATCATGATTACCACGCTGTCCGCCAACCTGCTGTCCAACTGGCTGCGGCTGGTGACCGACCCCGTGCAGCGCTGGCGCCTGGAAGCGCCGAAGACGGCCGTGAAGACCAATGCCTGACGCCGGCGCCCCGTTGCTGGAAGTGAACGATCTGCGCGTCGAATTTCGCAGCGGCCGCGAGATCGTGCGCGCGGTCAATGGCGCCACCTTCTCGGTGCGGCGCGGAGAAACGGCGGCGGTTCTGGGCGAAAGCGGCTCCGGCAAGAGCGTCACGGCTGCCGCCATCATGCGCCTGCTGGCATCGCCGCCCGCGCACATCACGGGTGGCAGCATCCGCTTTAACGGCATCGACGTGCTCGGCACCCCCATGTCCGAATGGCGTCAACGCTGCGGACGCGAACTGGGCATGGTGTTCCAGGATGCGCTGGCTTCGCTCAACCCGGTGTTCAGCGTGGGTTGGCAGGTGGCTGAGCCATTCAGGGCGCACGGCATTCTGGACACCCGGGCCGCGCTGGAACGCGCCGAGGCCCTGCTCGGCCGCGTCGGCATTCCCGAGCCGCATGCGCGGGCGCGAGACTACCCGCATCAATTTTCCGGCGGCATGCGCCAGCGCGTGATGATCGCAATGGCGATCGCACTCGACCCGAGCCTGCTCATTGCCGACGAGCCCACCACCGCATTGGACGTGACGGTGCAGGCGCAGATCATGGACCTGTTGCTCGACCTGCAACGCGAACGCCACATGGCCATGGTGCTCATCACTCACGATCTGGGCGTGGTGGCGGAGGTGGCCGACCACGTCGCCGTGATGTACGGCGGCCGCGTGGTGGAAAGCGGCCGCGTGCGTGACGTGCTGTCGCGCCCGGCGCATCCGTATACCCTGGCGTTGCTCGAGTCCGTGCCGCGCGCCGACCTCGATCAGCAGCAACTGAACCCGATTGTCGGATCGCCGCCGGACATGGCGACATTGCCGGTCGGCTGCAGCTTTCATCCGCGTTGCCGCAGGGCAAGCGAGCAGTGCCGCGCATCGTCGCCGCCCGGCGTTGAGGTGGCGCCGGGCCACCATGCCGAGTGTTTCCACGCGCAGGCGGTGTTCGATGGCCGCTGAGTTGTCGATCCCGGGGCCGGGTTCAGCGCCAGCGTCGAAGCGGCCGCCCGGCGATGCGCCGATCTTCGAGGTGCGCGGGCTGGTCAAGCATTTCCCCATTGGCGGCAGCCTGCGGCTGCGGCGAAGCACGGGCGTTATCCAGGCGGTTGATGGCGTTGATTTTGCCCTTCACAAGGGCGAAACACTGGGTCTGGTGGGGGAGAGCGGCTGCGGCAAGTCGACGGTGGCGCGCACCGTGATGCGCCTGGAGGAGCCGAGCGCCGGCGAGGCCTTGTTTCACGGCAAAGACATCTTTCGCGCGGACGCTGCCGAACTGAAGCTTGTCCGCCGGCGCATCCAGATGATCTTTCAGGATCCCTACGCGTCGCTGAATCCGCGCATGCGCGTCGGGCAAATTATCGCGGAACCGTGGGTCATCCATGCGGACATGCTGCCGCGCAGCCAGTGGGCAACGCGCATCGGCGAGTTGTTGGAGAGCGTCGGTCTGCTGCCCGATCACGCGCAACGCTACCCGCATGAATTCTCCGGCGGCCAGCGTCAGCGCATTGGCATCGCCCGTGCGCTGGCATTGAATCCGGAGATTCTGGTGTGCGACGAACCGGTGTCGGCGCTCGATGTGTCGGTGCAGGCGCAGGTGGTCAACCTGCTGGAGAAAATCCAGTCGAAATTTCACATCGCGTGCCTGTTCATCGCGCACGATCTGTCGGTGGTTCGTCACATGTCGCACCGCATCGCGGTGATGTATCTGGGGCGCATCGTCGAAATCGGCAAGGTCGAGCACGTGTATAAAACACCGCGTCACCCGTATACCAAGGCCTTGCTGTCCGCACAGCCGCGCATCGACTTCACCAGCAAGGCGGTCGCCGACCGCATACGGCTGCAGGGCGAAGTGCCAAGCCCGGCCAACCCGCCATCCGGTTGCCGCTTTCGAACCCGCTGCTGGAAGGCGCAGGCCCTGTGCGCCGAGCAGTCGCCGCCGCTGCGCGCCGCCGGACCGGAGCGGCAGGTGGCGTGCCACTTTCCCGTCGAAGCGGGTGATGCCGTGGCGCAACTCGCCGGTAGCCCACGCTGAAAACGCGGCATCGGCAAACCACCGCAACGCCTGTCCATGCGACAGCAGCGCATTACATAACTATTTGTTTTTAAATAATTTTTCATAGTCTGGCGCGTGCAGCGGGAAAACGCCCGAGTTACAATGCGCGGCCGTAATTCCTGTGATGCCCCGTGAGCGAGCACTACGCCGAACAACGCCTGCGCAATCTGCCGCAGCCCACCTATCCCGACGATTTGCCCGTGGTGGCGCGGCGCGAGGACATCGCGCGTGCCATCGCCGCCAGCCAGGTGGTGATCGTGTGCGGCGAGACCGGCTCCGGCAAAACCACGCAGCTGCCGAAAATCTGCCTCGAGTTGCAGCGCGGCGTGAAGGGCCTGATCGGTCACACGCAGCCGCGGCGCATTGCCGCGCGCACCGTGGCCACGCGCATTGCGCAGGAACTCAAGAGCCCGCTGGGTCAGGCGGTGGGTTACAAGGTGCGTTTTTCCGACAAGGTGTCGCCCAATACCTATATCAAGCTGATGACCGACGGCATCCTGCTGGCCGAAACGCAGGGCGATCCGCTGCTCAGGCGCTACGACACGATCATCATCGACGAAGCGCATGAGCGCAGCCTGAACATCGATTTTCTGCTGGGCTATCTGAAGCGGCTTTTGCCGCGGCGGCCGGACCTGAAGGTGATCGTGACCTCGGCGACGATCGATGCGCAGCGGTTTTCAGAACACTTCGACGATGCGCCGGTGGTTGAGGTGTCGGGACGGATGTTTCCGGTTGAGGTGCGGTATCGGCCGCTGAAATCGAAAAACAAGGAAACTGAACAGGAGGACGAGGACATCGAAGCCGCGATCCTCGATGCGGTTGACGACCTGTCACGAGACAGAACTGGCGGTGACATCCTCGTATTCCTCCCCGGCGAGCGCGAAATCCGCGACACCGCCGAGGCGCTGCGCAAGCATCATCCCAGCGGCGCGGAAATTCTGCCCCTGTTCGCGCGTCTGTCGTTCGAAGAGCAGGACCGCATCTTCAAGCCGCACGGCGCGCGGCGCATCGTGCTCGCCACCAACGTGGCGGAGACCTCGCTCACCGTGCCCGGCATACGCTATGTGATCGATCCCGGCCTTGCGCGCATCAACCGTTACAGCTACCGCAACAAGGTGGAGCTGCTGCAGATTGAGAAAATCTCGCGTGCCTCGGCCAATCAGCGCGCCGGGCGCTGCGGGCGCGTGGCGGCGGGCATCTGCGTTCGGCTCTACGACGAGGACGATTTCAACGCGCGCGATGAATTCACCGATCCGGAAATTCTGCGCACCTCGCTGGCGTCCGTCATCCTGCGCATGAAGTCGCTGAAGATCGGCGACGTCGAGGATTTTCCGTTTCTGGAAGCGCCGTCGCCGCGCATGATTGCGGACGGCTACCAGTTGCTGGCGGAGCTGGGCGCCGTGGATGACGACAACCAGCTCACCGATGTCGGCTGGCAGCTCGCCAAATTTCCGATCGATCCGCGCATCGCGCGCATGATCATCGCCGCGAAGCAGGAGAACTGCCTGCGCGAAGTGCTGATCATCGCTTCCGCACTGTCGGTGCAGGACCCGCGCGACCGCCCGTTCGAACGTGCCGAGGCCGCCGACCGCGCGCACCAGCAGTTTGCCGATGAGCGCTCGGATTTCATGGGCTATCTCAAACTCTGGCAGTTCTTCGACGAGGCGATCAAGCACAAGAAATCCAACCGCAAGCTCGCTGAGCAGTTGCAGGAAAATTTCCTGTCGCAGCGGCGCATGCGCGAGTGGCGCGACATTCACGGGCAGCTGGCGACGCTCACCGGCGAAATGGGCCTGCGCGAAAACCAGATTGCCGCAAGCTTCGAGCAGATTCACCGCGCGCTGCTGGCGGGCTTGCTGGGCAACCTCGGCTTCAAGAACGACGAAGGTGAATACCTCGGCGCAAGGGGCATCAAGTTCACGATTTTTCCCGGTTCAGTGCTGCGCAAGGCCGGTGCCACGTCGGCCAAGTGGGTGATGGCGGCGGAACTGGTCGACACCACGCGGCTCTACGCGCGCTGCGTGGCAAAGATCGATCCCGACTGGATCGAACGCATCGCCGGCAGCCTGGTGAAGCGCCATTACTTTGATCCACGCTGGGAGAAGGACCGCGCGTGCGTGATGGCGTATGAGCGCATCACGCTCTACGGTCTTACCGTCGTCTCCAAACGCAGCGTGCACTACGGCCCGATCAATCCGCCGGAGGCGCGCGAGATCTTCATCCGGCGCGCGTTGGCGGCGGGCGATTATTTAACCAAGGCAGAATTTTTTGTTCAAAATCAAATACTTATAAAGGAGATTCAGGAGCTGGAGCACAAGGCGCGCAAGCACGACGTGCTGGTGGACGAGCAATCGCTGTTCGCGTTTTACGACGAACGCGTGCCAATGGGCATTCACAACGGCGCCGCATTCGAGCACTGGCGCACCGAAGCGGAGAAGGAGAATCCGCGCGTGCTGTTTCTCACGCGCGAATACCTGATGCGCCATTCGGCGATGGACATTACCGAGGCGCAGTTTCCGGAAACGCTGCGCATCGCGGATGTCACCTACAAACTGCGCTACCGCTTCGAGCCCGCGCATCCCCTCGATGGCGTCACCATCACCGTGCCGCTGCATTTGCTCAACACGCTGGAGGAAACACCTGCGGACTGGCTGGTGCCGGGATTGATCCGCGACAAGGTGGCGGCGTACCTCAAAGCGCTGCCCAAAAACTTGCGGCGCAACCTGTTCCCGTTGCCGGAGCAGGTGACGGCGTTTCTCACCGAAGGCGATGCGGCGAAACCGTTCACCGAGGCGCTGGCGCATTTTGTGCGCAGCCGCGCCGGCCAGCCGGTGAGCCCCACGGTGTGGGACGGCGCCGATATCCCGGCGCATCTGAAAATGAATTTTCGCGTGATCGATGACGCCGGACGCGAACTGGCGAGCGGGCGCGACCTTGCGGCGCTGAAACAGCAGCTCGGCCAGGCGGCGCAGCTCACCTTCGGCGACGTCGGCAAAAAAGAAACCGGCATCGAGCGCGACAACATCAAGCTGTGGGATTTCGGCGATTTGCCCGGGCAAATTGCATTCACCCGCAACGGACGCAAGCTCACCGGCTACCCGGCGCTGGTGGACGAACGCGAAAGCGTGTCGATACGTCTGTTCGATGTGAAGCAGGCGGCCGATGCCGCGATGCGCCTGGGCGTCACGCGCCTGATGCGGCTGGCGCTGAAGGAGCAGATGAAGCAGCTGGAAAAAAACCTGCGCGGCTTTGAGCAGGCGGCGATGCAACTGCGCAGCGTGGCCGGCGTGGACGATATGCGCGAAGACGTGATTGCCGCCATCACCGACCGCGCCTTCATCGGTGAGGATGCGCTGCCGCGCACACAAAAGGATTTTGAGGCGCAAATCAAACGCGCACGCACACGCCTGCCGGCGGTGAACGAAGGCGCGTGCCGGCTGCTGGCGGCGATCGGCACGGACTATCACCTGGTATCGCTGGCGCTGGGCGGCGCCAAGGGTGTGCTGGCACGCCCGGCAGCCGACATCAAGGCCCAACTGTCGCGGCTGATCTACAAGGGCTTTTTCAGCAGAACGCCGTGGGAACAGCTCACGCATCTGCCGCGCTATCTGCAGGCCATGCAGCGGCGGCTGGAAAAATATGCGCGCGATCCGGCGCGTGACGCGAAGCACGCGACGAGCATCGCCGAGTGGTGGCAGCGTTATGAGGACGCGTTCGACAAGCAGCAGAAAGCAGGCGCTGTCGATGAGCGGCTGCCCGACATGCGCTGGCAGCTGGAGGAACTGCGCGTGTCGCTCTATGCGCAGGAGCTAAAAACACCCTATCCGGTGTCGTATAAACGGCTGGAGAAATTCTGGAATGCGATGCGATAACCCTGGACGGACGAGCGGACATCCCCGCACGGTGGTTCCCGCGCAGGAGACCGCTACGAAACTCGATAACATTGGGGCGCGAATAAGCGTCTACACCAGCACCGTCATTCTGGCGAATGCCAGAATCCAGGTCGTACTCTTCGCCGAAGGCCATCTATAAACGCACTACCGCAGGTGACACCGTATCAGTTCCCGCGCCTGGGAACGACACGGGTAATATGCTGTGCTTCAAGAAGCGCGGCAGCATTCACGTAAAAACGAGGAGAATCGTGTGAAAAAGTCGAATTATAAGTATATGATTTTATTGTGTTTTTCGGTAGGCCCAGTATCGGTCTTCGCGCAAAATTGGCCCGCCAAACCCGTGCGCATTGTCACCGGCTCATCGGGCACCACCGGCGACATTCTGTCGCGTCTGTTGTCGCAGCGCCTGAACGAAAAATGGGGCAAGCCGGTGATTGTGGAAAACCGCACCGGCGGCGGCATCGTCTCCGCCGAGCTGGTGAAACATGCAACACCCGACGGCTACACACTGCACATGGCGCAGCAGTCGTCGTTCGTCGCCGCCGTGAGCCTCTACAAAAAGCTCGCCTACGACCCGGTGAAGGATTTCGCGCCGCTCACGCTGGTGGCGCGCGTGCCGCAAATGCTGATCGCCAATCCATCGTTTCCGGTGGCCAACGTCAAGGAATTGATCGCCTATGCCAAGTCGCGGCCGGGCGTGGTCAACTATTCGTCGGGCGGGCCCACCACCACCGGCAATCTCACGTTCGCACTGTTGAACACCACCGCGGGCATCCAGCTCGTGCACATTCCCTATAAAGGCGTGAGCGTGGCAACCACAGCGGTGATGAGCGGCGAAGTGCAACTGGCGATGGTGCCGGTGGCCGTGGCGATGACGCAGGTTTCAGCGGGCAAGGTAAAAGCGTTCGCGATCACCTCGGCCAAGCGCTTCAGCGGCGCGCCCAATGTGCCGACCATCGCCGAGGCCGGTTTGCCCGGCTTTGAAGCCACCACCTGGTTCGGCATGGTGGCGCCGGCGCAACTGCCGGCCGCCCTCGCGCGCAAACTGAACACCGACCTGGTGGAAATTTTAAGCACCCCGCAAGTACGCGAGCGGATGGTGCGGCAGGGCGCGGAACCCACGCCGGGCACACCGGCGGAATTTACCGCATTTCTGAAAGACGAAATCGTCAAGTGGGGCAAGGCGATACGCGAGGCGGGGTTGAAGGCGCAGTAGGTGTGCTGGCGCGCCGGGCTGCATGTTTGAACGTGGTGCTAACCGACGCGCGGCCGTTTTTCCTGCGTCCGTGTTGAGCGTTTTGCCCCGCGCGATGATCGTTTTTCGAGCCATCTGCTGAACGACGCCTGGCTCTCGCCCGACGGCTTTCCGGCCATCAAGACCTCGACGTCTATGTCCTCC
>CADECM010000091.1 GCA_902825845.1 uncultured beta proteobacterium | reverse complement strand
AAGACGAAATACGAATGTTCCGTCTATAGCCAAACCAGGGATGGGGCCTGGTGCTGGCTGGTTTTGCGGGAAGAGCGAATGAATTTCGACAATCGCTAACGGGCGTTCGCAGACACCCTGTTCCGGTCTGGTATTGCCATAGCTTAGAGTCGCAAGCAGGAGTTCGAGCCGACATTTGCGCCTAAGTCTGCTGACTGCACCTTTCCGACGCTAGCAGGACCGAACTGCGAAGGCGGCTTTGGCCAATTGACTGACCGTGGGGGCCACCACAGGCGTCAGGTCAGTTTCCATACCGGCCCTTGAGCATCAGTAGGGCTGGTGGTCGGGGACGAATCGGCATCTGCGTGCCAGCGAAACACAGATTCGGGATAATGCGCATATCTGTCGAAATTGCCACTCCCCATGTTGCGTCTGGTCAGGCCACCGCCATGATCAGTCGCTTCGGATGAATGCCTAAATTCATATCGCTACCCTACCCGCCACCATGAAACTCACTGAAGAAGAACAAGAAATCCTCGCCGGCAACGTCGCCACCGTCCCCCAACAGGCCCTGCAGCACCAGATCGCCGTAGGCGACTTCTTCGGCGCCGCGGATTTTGTGCCGGTCACGCAGGCGCACATCATGGCGGATACGGAAAGCCTGGGCGAGGCCGGGGTGCGCTGGCTGGAGGGGCTTGCCGCTGAAACGTCGGGACAGCGGCGCGTGTGCATCCCCACCATCACCGATCCGCGCGGCACGGATTTCTCCAAGGCAGATTTTCTCGGCCAAACCGCATCGATGGTCGATCTGGAGCGGCGGGCCATCGCGGCCTTTGTGAAACTCGGCGTGTCGATGACCGACACCTGCATCAATTACCAGACGATACAGGCGCCCACGCGCAACGAGCATCTGGCGTTTGGCGACACCGGGGTGGTGATTTATTCCAATTCGGTGTGCGGCGCGCGCTCCAATTTCGAAGGGGGGCCGTCCGCCGTGGCCGCGGGTCTGACCGGGCGCACGCCGCGCTACGGCTTTCACTTGCCCGAGCACCGGCGCGGGACGGTTCGCTTCCAGACCGAATTCACGCCGCAGACGCTGAACGACTGGGGCGCGCTGGGTGCGCTGATCGGGCGCAGCGCGGGCAATTACTGGGTGGTGCCGGTGATCGAGGGCATCGAAGGCGCGCCGCGCTCGGATCAGCTCAAGCATTTTGGCGCGGCGATGGCGAGCTTCGGCTCGATCGCGCTGTTTCATCTGGTCGGGATCACGCCGGAAGCCGAACGCCTGAGCGACGTGGCGTCCCCTGCCCTGCCGCTGCACCGCGTCACGCGTGCCGATATCGAGTCGCTGCAGCAGTCGTATCGCGGCGATGGCGCGGTGGACGTGGTGGTGTTTTCCGCGCCGCAGTTGAGCCTTTACGAGCTGCGCGACCTCGCGGCCTTGTGCGATGACCGGCACTTTGCCGTACCACTGCTGGCGGTGACCAGTCCGCAGGTGAAGCCCGACGCCGACCGCATGGGTTTCAGCGCGCGCATCGAGGCTGCCGGCGGCACGGTGTTGTCGGGCATGTGTTTTTATCAGTCGTATGCGCGCGAAATCGCCGAGGCGCGCGGCTGGAAACGTCTCGCCACGAACAGCGCCAAGCTGGTCAATATCCTCGGCGGTTACGGCTATCAGCCGATGCTCGGTTCCATGGAAGCTTGCGTGGACGCAGCGGTGAGTGGGAGACTGGCATGAGTGCAAGCCTGGTATTCCACGCCCGCCACGCGATGGGGCGCAAGGTGCGCGGCACGGCGCTGGTGGCGAACGATGGTTTTTCGGCACGTTACGATCTGGATCGCAACGCCGGCATCTTTTGCCGGCCCGGGCACAAGCTGGTGGGCCAGTCTTATGTCGGCAAGATTCTGGTGATGGACACGGCCAAGGGCGGTGTTGCCAGCGCGTGGATGCTGCATGAAATGCGCTCGCGCGCACTGGCACCGCTGGCGTTTGTGTTCAATTCGGTCAATCCGATTCTGGTGCAGGGCGCCGCGTTGGGCGAGATGCCGATGCTGGCGGGTTTCGATATTGACATCACCGGCGCCATTCCCGATGGCGCGGCAGTGGAACTCGATCCCGGGTCGCGCGTGATTTCAATCCTGCGCTGACGCAAACGGTCAGTGATGACCGCGCAGGTGCTGGAACAGCATGTCGCGCGCTTCGTCAGCCTTGCTGTACGTCGCGCTGCACATAAGCCCGGTCGATCCATGCGCGTCCGCAACGTGGTGGTAATACTCCACGCCGGCAAGGCCAAGCAGCGAAAGGGCGATCAGATATTTCATGAACCAGCCAAGTCTGATAGCTGAAATGATACTATAAGCCGACTCGAACAAGAAAGCTGCGCGGATCAGAAGAATCCACAATGCGACCAAACCTGTGGCTCATCTGAAAAAACACAGCCTGCACTACGCCTGGGTCGTGCTCGCCGCCGCGTGCATGCTCAATATCGTGAGCCGCGCCGACTCCGCGTCGTTCGGCGTCTTTATCGATCCGCTGGTGCAGCAGTTCGGTTGGAAGCGCGGCGACATTTCATTTGCCTATTCGCTTGCCTTTATCGCGGGCCTGCCCGCGGTGGTGATCATGGGATGGCTGGGCGACCGCTTCGGCGCTCGCATTCTCATGCTGGGTGCGTCGGTCCTGATCGGCGTTGGCACCGTGCTGCTGGGCACGATCAAGGAGCTGTGGCACTTCTACGTGTTTTACGGCCTGTTCGTGGGCTCGCTCGGGCACGCCGCGTTCAGTGTGCTGCTGCCGGTGATCATGACGCGCTGGTTCTACCGGCACATGGGCGTCGCGCTCGGCATCTACTGGGCGGCGCAGGGACTGGGGCCGGTGATCTTCGCGCCACTGTTTCGCTGGATGCTGGAAACCCGCGGCTGGCAAAATGCGTTCACCCTGATCGGCATCGTGGTCGGGATCATTTTGGCCACCTTCTCGCTGTTCATCCGCAACAGCCCGGCTGACAAGGGGCTTAAACCGTACGGTGCCGAAGACGAGCCGGAGCCACCGCGCACGGCCGGCGCCAGTACCGCCGCGCCACCGATCCGTCTGCGCGAAATCCTCAAGAGCCGCCAGGTGTGGCTGCTGATGGGCATTCACCATATCGGCTGCGTGGCACATGCGATCATTCTTGCGCACGTGGTGTCGATGGCGACATTCAAGGGCATACCGGGCGTCGAGGCTGCGGGCGTGCTGGCGACCATTGCCGGCACCTCGGTAGTCAGCCGCTTTGCGTTTTCAGTGCTCGCAGAGCGCCTTGGCGGCCGCAAGGTGCTCACTATTTCGCTGCTCGGACAAAGTCTGCCGGTAATAATTCTGTTTTTTGCTCAGAACGCCTGGAGCTTTTATCTGTTCGCGGTCATTTTCGGGCTGTGCTATGGCGGCGAGATGGTCGGCTTTCCGATCATCAACCGGCAATTGTTCGGCGCCAAAGCCCCGCTGGGATCGATCTATTCGTTCGAAATGCTGGGTGCCAGCACCGGCATGGCGCTGGGCGGCTGGCTCGGTGGCGGCCTGTTTGACATGTCGGGCGACTACACCTGGTCGCTGACAGCATCACTGGTGATCGGCTGCGCCGGACTGCCGCTGGCGCTATCCCTGCCGCGCCATCGTCCGCCCAGTCACGGCCGCATGGTCAGGACGGATACGGCACCGCAAGGTGAAGTGCCGCAGCCGGCGGCTTCGCGTTAGCGTTCGGCTATCCCGCGCCCTGCAGGGCAAACGCCGGCACATAACGGCATGACGGGCGCGGCATCTCCAGCGGAGCCACCAATGCCTCCGGGTGGCGACGGGGAAATTTTATAAGTATTTGTTTTTATTGCATTATTTTTTATTGCGGTGGTGAGGTAGCGTCACTGTTTGGCGCCCGCCTTCTGCAATATGCCCACAATTTCGTCATGATTGAACTGCCGCGCCAGCTTGAGTGCCGTCAGTCCCTGCGCAGCGGCCAGCTGGATATTGGCGCCGGATTCCATCAGCAGCAGCACGGCCAGTGTCTGCCCTTCGCGCGCTGCCAGCATCAGCGCGGTGAGGCCGGTGGCATTCGCGGCGTCCAGCCTGGCGCCGCGCACAATCAACAATCGCATGACCTCGGTTTTTCCGGTTGAAGCCGCGTACATCAATGGTGTCCAGCCGGCGTGGTCGATCTGCCCGCCTGCGGCAAGCAGCAGCTTCACCGCTTCGAGATGACCCTTGACTGCGGCCAGCATGAGCGCGGTTTCGCCGAAGGCGTTTTTGGCGGCCACTTTGGGCTTGGCTGCCAGTAGGGTGTTGAGAATCGTGTTGTTGCCTTCCTTGGCGGCGATCATCAGCAGCGATTCGCCCTGCTTGTCGACAGAATCCACATCGAGGCCTTTGCGCAACAACGTCGACACGCCGCGCTGGTCGCCGAGATGGATGGCACGTACCATGTCTTCATACGCACCGGCATAACTTGCGGCGCTGAAAATACTCATGCCGAGCATCAGGACAAACTTTCTAATAAGGTTCAAGTTACTGTCCTATCGTATTGAATAATCTATAGAAATTACTTGTTGTTTGCGTCGCCACGAGATCATACTCACAGCCCCGCAGACGGGCGATTTCCTCGGCTACATGCTTGACCAGACTGGGATCGTTGGTCTTGCCACGATGCGGCGCCGGCGCGAGATAAGGCGAGTCGGTTTCTATCAACATCCGTTCGAACGGGACTTTTTGCGCCACTTCCTTCAGCGCCTTCGCGTTCTTGAAGGTGACAATACCGGAAAACGAGATATAAAACCCCAGTTCCAGCGCGGCTTCGGCGACCGGCCAACTTTCGGTAAAGCAATGCATGACGCCGCCGACTTCTCGCGCGCCCTCCTCCCGCATCAGGCGCAGCGTGTCGTCGGCCGCTGATCGGGTGTGGATTATCAAGGGCTTGCCGCAATTCCGGGCGGCACGGATGTGAGTACGAAAGCGCTGCCGCTGCCATTCCAGGTCACCGCTCAGGCGATAGTAGTCGAGGCCTGTTTCCCCGATCGCCACGATTTTTGGGTGCTGCGCCAGACGCACCAGGTCATCGGCCGCAGGCTCGTCCACATCCGGATAATCCGGGTGCACGCCCACCGAAGCGAACAGATGCGCGTGCGCTTCAGCCAGCGCCAGCACCTTTGGAAAATCCTCCAGATTGACGCTCACGCACAGCGCATGGCTCACCTGATTTGTCCGCATGCGCGCAAAAATTTCGTCCAGGTTCCCGGCCAGCTCGGGGAAATCCAGGTGGCAGTGCGAGTCAATGAGCATCCGCGGCTCCCAGCACTTTTGAATAGCGCAGCAGCAGTTCTTCCAGCAGCAGGCGCGGATTGAGGGGGTGATGGACCAGGCGCTGAAACCGCACCAGGTCGCGGTGGTAGCGCAGCACTTCCAGACTATTGGTACGGCGGGCGGCAGCCTCAAGCGCATCCCGGCAGTCGGGGTTGTAGCGCGGCGCCAACTGCATGCAGACACTGGCCAGATCGTAGCTCCAGCGCTGCAGCCAGCTGATGCATTGCGGGATCGGCTGCTCCAGCAGACGCTCGGCAAATGTCAGCGCGTCGAATGCGCGCGACGTCATGCCCTCCACAAAGCGCTGGCGCGCTGTCCAGTATTCGGGCGTATCCAGCTCGGCCGCCAGCAGCGGCGCACCGCCCGACTGCGCCAGCGCCAGTTGGGGCTGAGGGCTGCCGTTTGCGGCCAGCCACTGCGACGCCTCTTGCGCCGAGGGCGGCCGCAGCGCCAGTTGCTGGCAACGGCTGCGTATGGTTGCCGGGAGCATGCTGGGACGATCCGACACCAGCAGAAAATGGGTGTGCGGCGGCGGCTCTTCGAGACTCTTCAGCAACGCATTGGCGGCATTGGCATTCATCGCCTCCGCAGGCTGGATCAGCACCATCTTGACCCCGCTGCGATGCGCGCTGATGTTGATAAACTCCGCTAGGGAACGAACCTGGGCAATTGAAATATCGCGTTTTTTCTTTTTATCATCCGACTCACCCTCGTCACTGCTTTCGACCGCTTCAGGCTGCAGCAGGCGCAAGTCCGGATGATTATCGGCGGCCAGCCAGTGACAGGCCGCGCACGCCTGACAGGCTTCCAGCGGCTTTGGCGGCTTTTCGCACAACAAGCCCTGAGCGACCGCCCGCGCGAAGGCGCGCTTGCCGATGCCGGGTGGTCCGGTCAGCAGCAGGGCGTGCGGCAGCGTTGCGGCGCGCTGCGCCAGCTGCTGGAAATCACTTGCATGCCATGAATAAAAAGTCATTTAAAAACAACTATTTAAAATAATTGTCTCGACTGAGTTCTTAACTGAATCCAGTTTCAAACTACCGTCGATAACGATCATGCGGCCTGCGCTTTCACGCGCCCGGCGCAGGTAGGCGGCCCGCACGTTTTCAAAGAAGGCATGCCCCTCCTGCTCGAAGCGGTCACTTTCCCGCACCGCTTGGGTACGCGCCTTGCCAACCGCCGCGGGCACGTCGAAATACAGGGTCAGATCCGGCTGCAACGCGCCCTGCACCCAGGATTCGAGCGCGGCCACGCGCTCCCACGCCAGTCCGCTGCCGCCCGACTGATAGGCGAACGAGGCATCGGTGAACCGGTCACACACCACCCATTCCCCCGCGTTCAACGCTGGCAGTATCACCTTGTCCAGGTGTTCACGCCGCGCCGCGAACATCAGCAGCGCCTCGGTATCCGCATGCAGGTGCTGCGTCTTGTCCAGCAGCAGCGAGCGCAGCGCCTCGCCCAGCGAAGTGCCGCCCGGTTCCCGCGTGAGCCTGACCCGCGCGCCGCGGGCTTCAAGAAATGCCGGAATCCAGGACAGGTGCGTGCTCTTGCCCGCGCCGTCGATACCTTCCAGTGTGATGAATTTGCCGCGCGGCATCGGTTCAGGGTCCCTTGCCGGCGGCATTGCGGTTGGCGCGGATGTAGCGGGTCACGGCGGCGTTGTGCTCATCCAGGGATTGCGAGAACTGCGAACTGCCGTCGCCGCGTGCAACGAAATACAGCAGGCTGCTTGCGGGCGGGTTCAGTGCCGCCTGCAGCGCGGCGAGTCCCGGCATGGCTATGGGCGTCGGCGGCAAGCCGGGGCGAGTATACGTGTTCCAGGGCGTGTCAGTCTGCAGATCACGCCGCCGCAGGTTGCCGTTGTAGCTCATCCCCATGCCATAGATTACCGTCGGATCGGTCTGCAGCTTCATGCCGAGGCGCAGGCGGTTTACCAGCACGGAACTGACCAGCGGCCGGTCTGCCGCCTTGCCTGTTTCCTTTTCCACCAGCGACGCGAGAATCAACGCCTCGTACGGCGAATTCAGCGGCACCGCGGCATTTCGCTGATCCCATTGCAGCCGCAGTTGTTTTTGCATCAGGCGATGCGCGCGGCGCAACACGGCCAGGTCGCTGGTGCCGCGCACGAAGTGATACGACTCGGGGTAAATCCAGCCCTCGGGCCGGCCATCCGCGATGCCCAGCTTGTGTGCAATAGCTTCATCCGACAGGCCGCGCGTGTCGTGCGCGAGCGCACCATGGACATCCAGCGCCTGCCGCACCTGCCTGAACGTCCAGCCCTCGATGAACCGTACGGCCGCTTGGCTGGCGTCGCCGCGCGTCATTTTTCGCAGCAGCGCCAGCGGCGATAGCGGCGACTCAAATTCATAGTTGCCGGCCTTGATATTGGGCGCGTCGCCGCGCAGGCGGCCGAGGATTTCGAACAGCAGCGGCTGCTTCACGACGCCCATCGCCGCCAGTTCGCGCGCCACAGTTCGCAGATTGGCGCCGAACTTCAGGTCGTACGTCAGCGGTGCGGACACGAAGCGTACCTGATAAGTCGCGTAACCGTACAGCGCCGCGCCGGCAAGCATCGCCATGCCCAGCAATGCCAGCGCGAGACGCTTAAGCCGCGCGCGCATCTTCGGCGGCCAATGCCCGGCCAATCTTGCGCGCCAGGGGGCCCGGCGTCCAGGCGCGGACACCCATACGCGCCAGCGGCCGCAGCCCGATCACGCTGTTGACAAGAAAGACCTCGTCGGCATCGAGCACCCGTTGCAGGCTCAAATGCGCTTCGCCACACGGTGTTGCGGCGCTCGCCGCCAGCGCCATCACGCGCGCGCGCGTTACGCCAGCAACGCCGCATTGATCCAGCCGCGGCGTCAAAAGCCTGCCCTGTTCCGCAATAAACACATTGCTCATGGTGCCGCCAATGACGTTTTCGTGTTGATCCAGCATCAGACCCTCGCCTATCGCGGGGTCGTTCCATTCCGCCCGCGCCAGCACGTTCTCGAGGCGGTTCAGGTGCTTTATGCCCGCCAGCGCGGGCTGGTGGGCGAGCCTGAGCCGGCACAGATGGGCTGTGATGCCTGCGTCCGCGTCCGCCGCGGCGCGCAACGGCGCGCCCTCGACGATTCGCAATGGCGTGCACGGCACGGGCAGCGCGTAACCGCGTGCCCCGCTGCCGCGCGTCACGGTGATTTTCACCACCGCTCGCGGAAATTGTCGCGCCACCGCCCGCACGTCGGCCAGCAGCGTGGCTTCGGCTACACAAGAAATTGCGAGGCCGGCACAGTCCGCGCCCAGCTTATTGAAATGCCGCTGCCAGTGCAACGGCTCGCCATCCGCGGCGCGCAAGGTTCGAAATACGCCGTCGCCGTACGCCAGACCGCGGTCCGCGGCGGGGATGGAATCGGCGGCTATGCCGTTGATGAGCCGCATGGCCGCGCCTGCGCGAGGGGCCGAAAACCGCTCACAACTTGCGGAACAGGAGACTGCCGTTGGTGCCGCCGAAGCCAAAGGAATTCGACAGCGCGACGTCGATTTTCATCGGGCGCGCGGTATTGGGCACGTAGTCGAGATCGCACTCGGGATCGGGATCGTGCAGGTTGATGGTCGGCGGCGCCACCTGGTCGCGGATCGCCAGAACCGAAAACACGGCTTCGATACCGCCCGCGGCCCCCAGCAGATGACCGGTCATGGATTTGGTCGAACTGACGGCCAGCTTCCGGGCGTGGTCGTTGAAACAGCGCTTGACCGCGACGGTTTCGGCAATGTCGCCCAGCGGCGTGGACGTGCCATGGGCATTGATGTAATCCACCTGATCGGCGTTAAGGCCGGCATTGCGCAGTGTATTGGTCATGCAGCGTACTGCGCCCGCGCCATCTTCGCATGGCGCGGTGATGTGGTTGGCATCCGCGCTCATGCCGTAGCCGGCGAGTTCGCAATAGATGCGCGCGCCGCGCGCCCTGGCATGCTCATACTCCTCGAGCACCAGTACCCCGGCGCCGTCGCCGATCACAAAACCGTCGCGCCCCTTGTCCCACGGCCGGCTCGCGCCGTGCGGGTCTTCGTTGCGCGTGGACAGGGCGCGCGCGGCACAAAAACCGCCGACACCGAGCTTGGAAATCGCGCATTCGGCGCCGCCGGCAATCATGATGTCGGCGTCGCCGTACTCGATCAGCCGTCCCGCTTCGCCAATGCTGTGGTTGGCGGTGGTGCATGCCGTAACCACGGCCAGGTTCGGACCGCGCAGGCCATACATGATCGACAGCTGTCCGGAGATCATGTTGATGATCGAGCCCGGAATGAAAAACGGTCCGATTTTGCGCGGACCACCGGCCAGCATCGCATCGTGGGTGTTTTCGATCAGCGGCAAACCGCCGATGCCCGAACCGATGCAGACGCCGGCCATGTCACGGTCGATGCGCTCCACATCCAGTCCGGAATCCTTCAGCGCCTCGATCGCAGCCACAAGGCCATAGTGAATAAAGGTATCGAAACGCCTCGCCTCCTTGGCATTGAGCCATTGGGCGAGGTCGAAATTCTTGACTTCGCCCGCGATACGCGAGGTGAACGCCGAGGCATCAAAGCGCGTGATCAGCCCGATGCCGGACTTGCCGGCCGTGATATTGCTCCAGGCTTCGGTGATGCCGGTACCGACCGGCGACACGATGCCCAGTCCGGTCACGACAACTTTGCGGGTGGAAGTACGTGGCATGGCCTGCGAATCTGACTTCGGGTTAAAGGGCCGGGAAGCAGCAGGCGGCTGGCGCCGCCATCAGCCTGCCTCACCGGCGCGGACGATGTGTCAGGCCTTGGCGTGTGACTTGATGAAATCAATCGCCTGCTGAACGGTGGTGATCTTTTCGGCAAATTCGTCGGGAATTTCGGTCTCAAACTCCTCTTCCAGCGCCATCACCAGCTCAACCGTATCGAGCGAATCTGCGCCCAGATCATTGACGAACGATGATTCACTCTTGACGTCGGCCTCGTTGACGCCCAGTTGTTCGGCAACAATCTTTTTGACGCGTTGCTCGACATTTTCCATAGTCTTCCCCTAGTTGGATTATTTGACCCGCATTCGGCAGCCGGGACGGCCGCGCCACGCGGAATTACAGAAACCATTGACTCAACACACTATTTTACCACAAATTACAACCATCGATACACAAAAAACTGTTTAAAATCAATAATTTACATTCAAACGCTCAATCCATGTGCATGCCGCCATTCACGTGCAGCGTCGCGCCGGTGATGTAAGCCGCGGCGGGTGAAGCCAAAAACACCACTGCGGCAGCGATGTCGGCCGCCTCGCCCAGGCGCCCGAGGGGAATGCGGCCGGTAACCGCCTTGCGCTGCTCGTCGGTCAGTACGCGTGTCATATCGGTGTCAATAAACCCCGGCGCCACACAGTTGACGGTAATGTTGCGGCTTCCCACCTCGCGCGCCAGCGACTTGGAAAACCCGATCATCCCGGCCTTGGCCGCGGCATAGTTGGCCTGCCCTGCGTTTCCGGTGGCGCCCACCACCGAGCCAATATTGATAATGCGTCCCGCGCGCGCCTTGATCATGCCGCGCAACACCGCCTTGGATAAGCGGAAAACCGCTTTCAGATTGGTGGCAAAGACGTCGTCCCACTCCCCGTCGCCCATGCGCAGCAGCAGATTATCGCGGGTGATGCCGGCATTGTTCACCAGGATGCCAATGTCGCCAAAGCGCGTGGCAATGTCGGAGAGGCAGCTCTCGATCTGAGTGAACTCGGTTACGTTCATCACCCATCCGCCCCCTTTGACGCCGGCCGCCGCCAGCGACTCCGAAATGGCGTCCGCGCCGGCCTGCGAGGTGGCGGTGCCGGCCACCGTCGCGCCCGCCTCAGCCAGTCCCAGCGCGATCGCACGCCCGATACCGCGAGTGGCGCCGGTCACCAGGGCGACCTTTCCTTCCAGTGTCTTCATTGCAGGGCCTCCAGGGTTTGCACGAGGCTCGCAGGCTCGGTCAACGCAAAGCTTTGCAGACCCTTTTCAATGCGCTGCGTCATGCCCGCGAGGATTTTGCCCGGGCCGCACTCGACGACATGGGTCACCCCCGCGCCCGCCATATGCCGGATGACCTCCACCCAGCGCACGGGACTGCAGGCCTGGCGTGCCAGTGCCGCCTTGATTTGGCCGGGATCATTTACCACCGCGACGTCGACATTGTTGATCACGGGGATGTTCGGCGCGTTGAAGCTGACATTCTTGAGATAATCCGCAAGGCGGTCTGCGGCCGGTTTCAGCAGCGACGAGTGAAACGGCGCGCTCACCGGCAACGGCAGCGCGCGCCGCGCGCCGCGAGCCTTGCATGCCGCCATGGCGCGTTCGACCGCAGCCTTGCCGCCGGCAATGACCACCTGGCCCGGCGCATTGAAATTGACGGCCTCGACGATTTCGCCCTGTGCCGCCTCGGCACAGGCTGCACGCACTGCCTCGTCATCCAGAGACAGAATCGCGGCCATCGCGCCGCTGCCCAGCGGCACCGCCTCCTGCATCGCCTGCGCGCGAAAGCGCACCAGCGGCACCGCATCCTTGAACGCAATCACACCGCTCGCCACCAGCGCGGTGTACTCGCCCAGGCTGTGCCCCGCCATCATTGCCGGCGGTTGCCCGCCGGCCTGCAGCCAGGCACGGTAAACCGCGTACGCCGCGGTCAGCATGACCGGCTGGGTATTCACCGTTGCATTCAACTGTTCTGCGGGTCCCTGCGCCACCAACGCCCACAAATCCTCACCCAGTGCGGCGGAGGCTTCGGCGAAGGTATCCTTGACCACTGCGGAATCCGCAAACGGCTGCATCATGGCTACCGCCTGCGACCCCTGACCCGGAAACACCAATGCGAGCTTCATAATAAAATATTCAATAAAATCAATAAGTTACATTATAACAGCCACAGCACCCCAAGTGAAGCCGCCGCCAACACCCTCGAGCAGCACATGCTGTCCCTGCCGGATGCGCCCATCGCGCACCGCCACGTCGAGTGCCAGCGGAATCGACGCGGCCGAGGTATTGGCATGCAGGTCGACCGTGGTGATCACCTTGTCCATCGGCAGTCCCAGGCGTTTGGCCGTGGCCTGAATGATGCGGACATTCGCCTGGTGCGGTATCAGCCAATCAATGTTGTCCTTTGCCAGACCGCTCGCCGCGAGGACTTCTTCCGCCACCTCGCCCAGCACGCGCACCGCGAACTTGAATACGGCATTGCCTTCCATCTGCAGCAGCGGACGGCCACTGATTTTGCCGCCGGACACGGTACCGGGCACCGACAGAATATGCGCGTGACTGCCATCGGCGTGCAGACGCGTGGCGAGTATGCCCGGTTTGTCGCTGCGTTGCAGAACCACTGCACCCGCACCGTCCCCGAATAACACGCAGGTGCCGCGGTCTTCCCAATCGAGGATGCGTGAATAGACTTCCGCGCCCACCACCAGAATGTTGCGGTATTGCCCCGAGCGCATGAAGTGGTCCGCGGTGGTCAGCGCGTAGACAAAGCCGCTGCACACCGCCTGCACGTCGAACGCCGGGCAATTTTTGACGCCGAGTTTCGCCTGCAGAATGCACGCCGTACTCGGGAACACCATGTCGGGCGTGGTGGTGGCGAGGATGATGAGATCGAGTGCATCCGCGCCGACACCCGCCGCGTCCAGCGCGCGCCGGCTCGCCATCAGCGCGAGATCGCTGGCGCATTCGTGCGCCGCGGCGACGTGCCGTTGCCGTATGCCGGTGCGGCTGTATATCCATTCGTCGGACGTGTCGACGCTGCCTTCCAGATCCCGATTGGTGAGCACTTTGGCCGGCAGATAACTGCCGGTACCGGCTATTCTGGAAAAAACAGTCACTGGGTCAGCCCATGAATATGCGTCAGACGTTCCGAGATGTGCGCAAGCATGCCCGTGCGCACTTCTTCCACGGCCCGCTTTAATGCGCAATCGAATGCGTAGGTATCCGCCGAACCGTGACTTTTCAGCACGATGCCGCGCAAGCCAAGCAGACTCGCGCCATTATATCTGCGGTGATCAACCCGCCGCTTGAACGCGTTGAGTACCGGCAGCGCGATGAGTCCGGCCAGCCGCGTCAGGATATTGCGCTCGAATTCCGCGCGCAAAAACGTGCGTATCAACTGCGCCAGACCCTCGGCGGATTTCAGCGCGACGTTGCCCACGAAACCGTCACACACCACCACATCGGTGGTGCCCTTGAAGATATCGGTGCCCTCGACGTTGCCGTAAAAATTCAAGCCGCTTGCGCGCAACAGTTCCGCCGCCTGTTTGACCACCTCATTACCCTTGATATCCTCTTCGCCGATATTCAGCAGCCCCACCGTGGGATTGGTCTTGTGTTCGACACACGCAACCAGCTCCGAACCCATCAATCCGAACTGCAATAGATGCTCGGCCGTGCAATCCACGTTGGCGCCCAGATCGAGCACATAGACCTGCCCGTTGTGGGTCGGCATGATGGAGGCAATGGCGGGCCGGTCTATGCCCGGCAGGGTTTTCAGCACATAGCGCGATATCGCCATCAACGCCCCGGTGTTGCCGGCGCTGACCGCCGCCTGCGCCTCGCCGGATTTGACCAGGTCCACCGCGACGCGCATGGACGAATCCTTCTTGCCACGCATGGCCAGCGCCGGCGGTTCATCCATGCCCACCACCTCGGACGCATGGCGCACCACCAGGCGGTCGCCGAAGGCGGCCTTCGCCTGCTGCAGTTGCGCTTCAACCTCGGTGGCCAAACCCACCAGAATGACACCGCTGGCCGCATCGTCCCGCAGCATCTGCAACGCGGCAGGCACGGTCACCGAAGGGCCATGATCGCCCCCCATGCAATCGACGGCGACGGTTACGCGCACGCGCTGCTGCCGTTCGCGTTACCGTTCATGCCCGGCCAGCCGGCTGAGAAGGACAGCGGGATGGACAAACTGAATGCGGGTGATTTATTCGCCTTTGGCCTTGATGACCTTCTTGCCGCGATAGAAACCATTGGGGCTGATGTGATGGCGCAGATGCACCTCACCTGTGGTCGGCTCCAGCGCCAGCGGCGGCGCAATCAACGCATGATGCGCTCGATGCATGCCGCGCTTGGACGGCGATTTCTTGTTTTGCTGCACAGCCATTTTGCTACTCCTTGGATTGTTTAAGCTTTGGCTTCAGCGTCTGCAAGGCGCTGAACGCCGTAATCTGTCCGCCGGCGATATCTGCCGCCTCGCCCGCCACCCCCACACACTGCCCCGCCAGGTGCCGCGGATACGCCGGCAGCGCCAGCAGCACCTCGTCTTCCAGAAATTCCGCCACATCAAACGCCGCACTCGCCGCCACGCAATCCGGCTCGTCCGGATCGTCGCTGCACTCGCTGTCCAGCGCCTCGGGCGCCACCAGCCGCACCGCCGCGTCGATGCCGATCGTGTAGTCCAACGCCTCCAGACAGCGCTGACATTGCAACTGCACGATGCCGCGAATGTGAACGTTCAACATCGGCCGCTGCTGGCCATCCACGGCGCCCTGCACGCGATAGTCCAGTGAGCCTTCCGTACCCAGCAAGCTGTCCCGCAACCGCTGAAATCCCTTCAACGGCATGGCGCCCGCCAGCAGCTGCCTGTCTTGCACCAGTTTGAGACTGTCAACCAGGACTTCATTGATTGGAATCACCGGCCGGACCCGACTCACGTAAACCCATAATTGTATTATTTTTGCTTAACTTTGTCAAAACACGCTTTCGGAAAAATCAAAAAAAGCAGACACTTAGGCATGCTTGTCTGACCATTTTTCCGTGCCAATCCCGGTGAATTTCACCACTAAATGCCGTAAATGCGGCGCCTGACGGTACTGATGCCATGTCTGCACGTGTACTGATACTCGGATCCTCATCGCGCTACCGGCGCGAGTTGTTGACGCGTCTGGGACTGTCCTTTACCGCCGTGGCGCCCGAGGTGGACGAGTCACCGCGGACCAACGAAACACCCGCGGCCATGGCCCTGCGCCTTGCACTCGCCAAGGCGCAGGCCGTTGCCGCCGCGCATCCAGATGCGCTGATCGTTGCCTCGGACCAGGTCGCCGATCTTGACGGGAATCCGCTCGGCAAGCCCGGTGATCATGGCAATGCCGTGCGCCAGCTACGCGCCATGCGCGGTCGCCGCGTGGTCTTTCATACCGCGTTGTGCCTCTTCGATGCGGCCGGCAACCGCCGCCAGCTTGAAAATGTGCCCACCGCGGTAAGTTTTCGCGATCTGAGCGACGCGCAGATCGAGCGCTACCTTGAACGTGAACGGCCGTACGATTGCGCGGGAAGCGCAAAAATCGAGAGCCTCGGCATTGCCCTGGTCGAGCGCATCGAAAGCGGCGATCCCACCGCACTGATCGGGTTGCCGCTGGTGGCGCTGGTTACCATGCTCGCGCGCGAGGGCGTCAGCATAATCTAGCGCAGTTGCAGATTGATCACGCCGGCGCCGCCCAGCTTCACCAGTGATTCGGCGAGCGAGGTGCCAAAGCGTTTGGCAAGGCGCTCCGCCACGTTCTCGCGCGGCGTAAAATCCACCAGATCCTCGGCCTTGATGACGTCGCGCGCGACTTGCTCCGCACTGCCCAGCGCATCCGCAAGCCCCAACTCGATGCTCTTTTGGCCCACCCATACCAGGCCCGAGAACATGTCCGGCGTTTCTTTCAAGCGCTTGCCGCGACCCTTGCGCACTACCTCGATGAATTGCTCGTGAATCTGTGCCAGCATTTGCCGGGCATGGTCTTTCTGCACTTCGTTCAACGGGGAAAACGGATCGAGAAATCCCTTGTTCTCGCCGGCAGCGAGCAGGCGCCGCTCTACCCCGAGCTTTTCCATGGTTCCGGTAAAGCCGAATCCATTCATCAGTACGCCGATGGAGCCGATCATGCTCGCCTTGTTGACATAAATCTTGTCGGCGGCGACGGCGACATAATAGCCCCCCGAGGCGCACACATCCTCCACCACCGCGTAGAGCGGAATCTCCGGATGCAGGGCGCGCAGACGCCGGATTTCATCATTGATATAACCCGCCTGCACCGGGCTGCCGCCGGGACTGTTGATGCGCAGCACGATGCCCTGCGTGCGCTTGTCCTTGAACGCATCGGCAAGGCCCTGCATCACCGCGTCGGCGCTCGCCGCGGCGCCCGCGCCGATCACGCCATTCACCTCCACCAGCGCCGTGTGCTTGGACGGAAATCCGTCGCGCTTGCCGATCCATCCCATGGCAATGAACAGCACCACAAACAAGTACGCGAAAATCAGAAACTTGAAAAAAATGCCCCAGCGGCGCGCGCGGCGTTGTTCCGTGACTGCCGCCAGCGCCACCTTCTCAAGCACGGCGTGTTCCCAGCCCGCGGGGTTATTGTCAGGCATGTCGTGTTTCCTTCACCAGTAATACCCGTCCGTCGCGTTCTTCGACGGCCAACGGGGTCAGCCGCTTTCCCTTGCACGGTCCCATCACGCAGACGCCGTTTTCCGGAAGATAGGTTGCGCCATGGGTGGCGCAGATCAAGTATAGCTTGGAATAGTCAAAAAACGCGCCGTCGGACCAGTCCAGTTCCACTGGCACGTGGGCACAGCGGTTGAGATATGCGTACGCCTTGCCCGAGAAACGCACCACGAATGCGGGCTCTTCGCCGTCAGCCGTCATTACCGTGAAGCGCACGCCCTTGCCGCCCTCTTCCAGCGCGCCACTGTCGCAGATTACGCGTGGTTCGTCAGCCATTGCGACAATTCTTCAAAAGTGTTCAGGCAGGCGACGGGATCGTGTTTGATCAAATTTTCACGTGGATGCGCGCCATACGCCACACCCAGCCGCGGCACATCCGCGGCCAACGCCATTTCCATGTCATGCGAGGTATCGCCGATCATCAGGGTGCGGGCAGACGGCACCGACAGTTCGTCCAGCAACCACAGCAACATGCCGGGATGCGGCTTGGAAAAGCTTTCGTCCGCGCATCGCGTGGCATGAAAGACCGTCTGCAGACCGGTAGCCTCCAGCGCCCGGTCAAGTCCGCGGCGGCTCTTGCCGGTGGCGACGGCCAGTAAAAATCCCGCCTCGCGCAGCGCATTCAGCGCCTGCGGCGCACCGTTAAACAAGGTGGTCTCGCGATCGCGTCGCAGGAAATGATGGCGATAGCGTTCCAGCAGCGCGGGGTAAGCCGTCGGCGGCAGGGCGGGTACCACGTGGCGCAACGCGTCCTGCAGGCCAAGACCGATCACGAATCGCGCCTGCTCATCGCTCGGCACGGGCAGTTCCATGTCAGCACACGCCGCGCGCAGCGAGGTGGAAATCGCCGCCGCCGAGTCCATCAGCGTGCCGTCCCAGTCGAACACCAGCAGATCAAATTGCTTCGGCATGATCACGCTGCTGTTGTGCGTCCAGATGCGCCAGCACGGCCTGCAGATCCGCGCCCAACGGCGCTTCAAAACGCAGCGTTTCGCCGCTGTCCGGGTGCGTGACCACGGTATGATGCGCATGCAAAAACATTCTGCTATGTAATTGTTTTTTAAGGGTTTTATTTATCTTGAAATCTCCATACTTGTCGTCGCCCGCGATCGGAAAGCCAAGATGGGCGAGGTGCACGCGAATCTGGTGCGTACGTCCGGTTTTGAGTTCTGCTTCGAGCAGACTGCAGGGCACCGGCAACTGCGCCCAGGATTTTCGCAAGCGAAAAATGGTGTGCGCGCTCTGCCCCTGCTCGCTTACCGTTACCCGCCGCTCACCGTTGGCCAGCAGATGCTTCTGCAAAGGCGCCTTGACCGCGCGCTTTGCCTCGTGCCAATGGCCCAACACTAGCGCAAGGTAGCGTTTCTGCACGCGCCCCTCGCGCAGTTGCTCATGCAAATGAAGCAGCGCGGAGCGCTTTTTGGCCAACATCAGCACGCCGGACGTGTCGCGGTCGAGCCGATGTGCCAATTCCAGAAACTTCGATTGTGGACGTGCCGCCCGCAGTTGTTCGATCGCGCCCAGGCTGATGCCGCTGCCGCCATGCACCGCAAGTCCCGGCGGCTTGTTGATGACCAGCAGCGTGGCGTCCTCATACAAGGTGTCGAATTGTGCACGGGGACCGGTACTTGTCTGTACAGCGCGTGGCAATTGTGCGGTACGTATTGGAGGAACGCGCACCCTGTCGCCGTCCCGCACCCGATAATCCGGACCGATTCGGCCCTTGTTTACCCGCACTTCGCCGCTGCGCAAGATTCGATAGATATGGCTCTTCGGCACCCCTTTAAGCCATCGTATCAAGTAGTTGTCGATGCGCTGCCCGGATTCTTCCGCGCCAACTTCGAGCCAGTTTACGGTTTCTTTACTTAACTGCTTCATTTGATTATACTATTTCGCAGTGCACCATCCGGGTTCCCCGCAGTGTTTAAAGCGGCCTAGAAGGAAACCAGACGAAACTTGTCGCATGGTCAGTACTCTAGCCGCGGTTTACAGGTTCCAGCTTCCACGGTGCGAAGCAGCTTTTTGGCCTGCAGCCAACGGAGGAACGCGGATCGCACCGGCACCGGCCCTGCCCCATTGCGCGAAACACGCAGACGCAGTCCCGGATTTACGGGTTAAAGTCGCTCACCACGAAGTAGCGATAGTAGTCGATAGTAGTATAAAACGCGCGCTCAAGACACCGATTGAATTGTACGGACACGCCTCAGGCTCCGGCCCGGCGGGTCCGCAACCGGCAAAACCCGACGACCTCGAATCAGCCCTGCCCAGTATGTCAAATACCGCATCTGACTGAAGTTGAGTAGTGTCCCCGTGTGACAACGCGGTGACACAGGCTTTGCCCATCCCGTGGCGTATTGAGCGCGGGAGAAGAAAATGAAGCGAATGCTGTTCAACGCGACACAGGCCGAAGAGCTGCGTGTCGCCATCGTCGACGGTCAGAAATTGATTGACCTCGACATCGAATCCTCATCCAAAGAGCAGAAAAAGAGCAATATCTACAAGGGCATTATCACCCGCGTCGAGCCCAGTCTCGAAGCGGCCTTTGTTGATTACGGTTCTGAACGCCACGGTTTCCTGCCGTTCAAGGAAGTCGCGCGCGCCTATTTCAAACCTGGCGTCGATGTCGGCAAGGCCACCATCAAGGAAGCGCTGCGCGAAGGCCAGGAAATTGTCGTGCAGGTGGACAAGGACGAGCGCGGCAACAAGGGCGCGGCCCTGACTACCTTTATCAGTCTCGCCGGTCGTTACCTGGTACTGATGCCGAACAACCCGCGTGGCGGCGGCGTGTCGCGCCGCATCGAAGGCGAAGACCGCAACGAATTGCGCGATGTCATCGATGAGCTGGAAGTCCCCGGCGGCATGAGCGTGATCGCGCGCACGGCTGCCATCGGCCGCGAAGCCGAGGAACTCAAGTGGGATCTGAACTATCTGCTCAAGCTGTGGGAAGCCATTGACAGCGCGGCCCAGCCCCAGTTTGAAGAACCCAAAGAAGGCGCCGGCGGCAAGCCGAAACGGCTGAATTCCGCGCCCTTCCTGATCTATCTTGAAAGCAATCTGGTGGTGCGGGCCATTCGCGACTACTTCCACGATGAAATCGGCGAAATTCTCATCGATACCGCCGACATTCACGAGCAGGCGCAGCACTTCATGTCGCTGGTGATGCCGAACAAGGTGTCGCTGGTCAAACACTACCGCGACGATGTGCCGCTGTTTTCGCGCTTTCAGATTGAGCACCAGATTGAAACGGCACATTCACGCTCGGTGAATCTCCCATCCGGCGGCGCCATCGTCATCGATCATACCGAAGCGCTGGTATCGGTCGACGTCAACTCCGCGCGCGCCACGCGCGGCCACGACATCGAAGAGACGGCTTTTCGCACCAATCTGGAGGCCGCGGAAGAAGTCGCGCGGCAATTGCGATTGCGCGATCTGGGCGGCCTGGTGGTCATCGATTTTATCGACATGGAGACCCAACGCAACCAGCGCGAGGTGGAGAACCGGCTGCGCGACGCGCTGCGTTACGACCGCGCGCGCGTGCAACTGGGCAAAATTTCGCGCTTTGGCCTGATGGAATTGTCGCGCCAGCGGCTGCGCCCGAGCCTGGGCGAGTCCAGCCATGAGGCCTGCCCGCGCTGCCACGGCACCGGCCACATTCGCGGCACCGAATCCACCGCGCTGCACATCCTGCGCATCCTGCAGGAAGAGTCGATGAAGGAAAACACCGCCACCGTGCATGCGCAAGTGCCGGTGGATGTCGCCACCTTCCTGCTTAATGAAAAGCGCCTCGATATCCAGCAACTGGAAACCCGTCACCGCGTCACGGTGACCATGATCCCGAATACCCATCTGGAGACGCCCAACTACACCATCACCCGGCTGCGCCATGACGATCTGAATCAGAGCGAACCGCTGCCGCCGAGTTACGAACTGGTCGCCGTGCCGGAGGAAGCGGCAAAAGCCGCAGCGACAGCCGAAGCCGCCGCGCCGCGTCAGGAGGCCGCCGTCAAAGGAATACTGCCGCCCGAGCGGCCGCCGCTGCCCGAGCCTGCGGCACAGCCACCGGCAGCGGCGCCCGCCGTGGCCGCGGCTGCACAAATGCCCGCCGAAGAGCCCAACATCATCGGCAAGATTTTCGGCTGGTTCCGCCGCAAGCCGGTGGAGAATGTTGCGATGGCAAGCGTGGCAGCCGCCGCCAGTGACATCGCCGCTCCCGCGCCCGCCGAGCCCGTCAGGCGCGAGGAAAGTCGCCGCGACCGCCCGCGTCAGGGCGCACGCAGAGACCGTGACGGCACTCGTGAAGGCGCCGGCGGGCGCAACCGCCATCGCAGTGATCGCGGCGAACGTGGCGCCGAGGGTGATCGTAGTGAACGCGGCGAACGTGGCGAACGCGGTGCGCGCGGCGAACGCGGCAATCGCCCGCCGCGCGCGGAGCGCGATGACCATCATCGGCCGCAGCAGCAACGCTCGGCAGCCGCGCGTGATACCGCTGAAACCGCGGCGACTGAAACAGCCGCTACGGCCGTGGGCATGGTGCCGGAGCAAACCGCCGCCGCAGCGGGCGGAAACGGCGAAAGTCGCGGCCGCGGCCGCCGCCGCGGCAGGGGTCGCGGCAATCGTCCGGAAGGACAGGACACGCAGGCCGCCGGCGCGGAATCAGCTGAAGGCATCAAGACCGAAACCGCTGCCGAGACGCGTACCGAGGGCCAGGCGCGCGGCGAACGCCGTTACCGCTATCCGCGCACGCCGTTTGTACCGCGTCCGCGTATCGGCACTGCGGATGAAAGCAATGACGCGGAAGCAACCGTTGCCCTCGCGGCAAGCACTGTGCCGGATGCTGCTAACCTCGGCGCGCCCGGCGTGCCCATCGTACCGGTGGTTCCGGTAGTGCCAGCGCCGCCCGTGGCGGCGCCGGCCGCGGTTCAGGAAACGCTGCAGCCTGTACCCGCGGCCGCGCCATCATTCGAGCCGCGGCCGCCGGCGCTTGCCGACGTGCCGGCCGCGCCGGCCGTTCATGCGGTCTCGGCACCGCCTCCATCCGCAGCCGTGGTCACGCCGCGCGTGGCCGCGCCTGCGCCGCTGAAACTCGACTGGTCCGATGGCTTGACGCAAATCGAGACTGATCGTGTCAAATTGCAGGCAGCTCTGCTGGTGGAATCCACGCTATCTGAACCGCCGCGCAAACCGCGCGTAAGACCCGTCTTGCCGCCGACGAGCAACGAACCGCTGGTGCAGGTTGAAACCCGGCAGCAGGCGTCCGCCGCGCTATAGCGCGTATTGCTCGCGGATGTGGCGCAGCAATCCCTGCGCCGCGTCCTCGACCATATCGAGGACACGTTCGAATCCCTGTGGCGCGCCGTAGTACGGATCGGGAATCCCGAGCGCCTCGCCGGCAGTCCCATAGCTCGTGAACAACGCGAGGGTGGGCGAGTCCGACTGCGGACAGTCGTGCTGCAGTTGCACCAGATTTTTCTGATCCATCGCCAGCAGATAGTCAAAGCGCCGGAAGTCGGCAACCCGCAGCGGCCGTGTGCGCGCGCGGCGCATGTCGTAACCGCGTTTGGCGGCCGCGCGCACCGCGCGCGCATCCGCCGGATCACCGGTAATGCCAACATGCGTGCCCGCCGACGCGATGCGAACCGCCCGCCCAAGGCGCGCACTGGCGACATGGTGCGCAAACACCGCCTCTGCCGTGGGCGAACGGCACAGGTTGCCCATGCAAACAAACAATATGCTAACTTTATTAAATAAAATCATATGCTTACGTAACAGCCAGCGTCATGCTGCGCGAATAAACAGACGCTCCCGCAACAGTTTCAATTCGTCGCGCAGACGCGCCGCTTTTTCGAATTCCAGATTCCGCGCCGCCTCCAGCATGGCTTTTTCCACCTGTTTGATTTCGCGCGTCATCTCCTTCTCGCCCATGAACTCATAGCGCGCCTGATTCTGTGCCGCCTTCAATTCGAGGCGCGCCTCATCGCGGTCGTAGACACCGTCGATGATGTCCTTGATGCGTTTTTGCACGCCGATGGGCGTGATGTTGTTGGCGGCATTGAAAGCCTCCTGCTTGCCGCGGCGCCGATCCGTCTCGCCGATGGCCCGTTTCATCGAGTCGGTCACCTTCTCCCCGTACAAAATGGCCATGCCATTGAGATGGCGCGCCGCGCGGCCTATGGTCTGAATCAGCGAGCGCTCCGAGCGCAAAAAACCTTCCTTGTCCGCATCGAGTATGGCCACCAACGACACTTCCGGAATGTCCAGCCCTTCACGCAACAGGTTGATGCCCACTAACACGTCGAATTCGCCCAGCCGCAGATCGCGGATGATTTCCACCCGCTCCACGGTATCGATATCCGAATGCAGATAGCGCACCTTGATGCGATGCTCCGAAAAATACTCGGTCAAATCCTCGGCCATGCGTTTGGTCAGTGTCGTCACCAGCACGCGCTCGCCGAGTTCGACGCGCTTGTAAATTTCAGACATCAGGTCATCCACTTGCGTGGACGCCGGGCGCACATCGATACGCGGATCGATCAGCCCGGTGGGCCGCACCACCTGCTCCACCACCTGCGCCTGATGGTCACGTTCATACACCGAGGGCGTCGCCGACACGAAAATCGTGCGCCGCATCAGGCTCTCGAATTCATCAAACCGCAGCGGCCGGTTGTCCAGCGCCGACGGCAGCCGAAAGCCGTAGTCGACCAGATTCTCCTTGCGCGCGCGGTCACCCTTGTACATGCCGCCCACCTGCGGGATGGTGACGTGGCTTTCATCGATGAACATGATGGCATCGTGCGGCAGATAATCGATCAGCGTCGGCGGCGGTTCGCCAGGCTTGCGTCCGGACAAATGGCGCGAGTAATTTTCGATGCCCTTGCAAAAGCCCATTTCATTGAGCATTTCCAGATCGAAGCGCGTGCGCTGTTCGATGCGCTGGCATTCCACCAGCTTGTTTTCCTGCTGATAAAACGCAATGCGCTCGCGCAGTTCTTCTTTGATCGCTTCGATCGCGCGCAGTGTCGTCGCGCGCGGCGTCACGTAATGGCTTGAGGGATACACGGTAAAACGGCCCACCCGCTGCAACACATGGCCTGTCAACGGGTCGAACACATGAATGCTTTCCACTTCGTCATCGAACAGCGTCACGCGCACGGCATTTTCGGCGTTTTCCGCGGGAAAGATATCCAGCACGTCGCCCCGCACCCGGAATACGCCGCGCTTGAATTCCACGTCATTGCGCTGGTATTGCATTTCGGTAAGGCGCTTGATCGCCTCGCGCTGCGCCAGTTTTTCGTTCTCGCGCAGGTGCAGAATCATGCCGTGGTAATCCACCGGGTCGCCAATCCCGTAGATCGCCGACACCGTCGCCACGATGATCGTGTCGCGCCGCTCCATCAGCGACTTGGTCGCGGACAGCCGCATCTGCTCGATATGCTCGTTGATGCTGGAGTCTTTCTCGATGAACAGGTCTTTCGACGGCACATAGGCTTCCGGCTGGTAGTAGTCGTAATACGATACGAAATACTCGATCGCATTTTCCGGAAAAAACTCGCGCATCTCGGAGTACAGCTGCGCCGCCAGTGTCTTGTTGGGCGCCATGATGATCGCCGGCGTGCCCAGGCGCGCAATCACATGCGCCATGGTGTAGGTCTTGCCCGAGCCGGTAACACCCAGCAGGGTTTGATAGGCCAGCCCGTCGCGCAGGCCCTCGGCCAGTTTTTCGATGGCCTGCGGCTGGTCGCCCGCCGGCTCAAACGTCTGGTGCAGCCGGTACGGACTGTCGGGAAATGTCAGCACTTTTGCAGGCCGGCGTTCAGTCGTTGCGGCGGAAACAGGTGGCTTCATGGCGTGGAATCCGGGTAACTGCCTATATTCTCACGAACACCGATCGATGGGCCAATTTAGGACAACACGCAGTGTGTTTCCACGGCTACAATATTGCCGTCAAAATATTTTCAATCAACGCCTTGCCGCTATGACTGCCTCACTGCTCGCCAATGTCGAAATGGCCCCCAAAGACCCGATTTTGGGCGTCACCGAAGCCTTTAACGCGGACACCAACCCGCAGAAAGTGAATCTGGGGGTTGGCGTCTATCTGGACGACAATGGCAAGGTGCCGGTGCTGCACGCCGTGCGTAGCGCCGAGCAAACACTCGCGGCTACCGCGACGCCGCACAACTATCTGCCGATCGATGGCCTCGCGGTCTACAACAAGGCGGTGCAGCAGGTCGTGTTCGGCGCGGACAGCGAAGCGGTCAAGAACGGCCGCATCGTTACCGTCCAGACACTGGGCGGCACCGGCGGTCTCAAGGTCGGCGCCGATTACTGGCACCAACTGAAGCCCAATGCGGCGGCCTGGATCAGCGACCCGAGCTGGGAGAATCATCGCGCGTTGCTCGAATTCGCCGGTTTCAAGGTGAATGCCTATGCCTACTACGACGCCGCATCGCATGGCCTGCGTTTCGAGGCCATGCTGGATAGTCTGAACAAGATACCCGAGGGCGATCTGGTGTTGCTGCATGCCTGCTGCCACAACCCGACTGGTGTCGACCTTACCCCCGCACAATGGGACAAGGTCATCGATGTGGTCAAATCACGCAACCTGCTGCCTTTTCTCGACATGGCCTACCAGGGCTTTGCCGAAGGCCTCGACGCCGACGCCGGTGCGGTGCGCGCCTTTGCCAGAGCGTGCCCCGCGGTATTTGTGGCAAGCTCATTCTCCAAGTCGCTGTCGCTCTACGGCGAACGTGTCGGCGCGTTCAGTGTCGTCACGGATAGCGCCGAGCAGGCGGCAAAGGTGCTGAGTCAGGTAAAGCGCGTGATCCGCACCAATTACTCCAGTCCGTCGGATCACGGCGGGCAAACGGTGGCCGCGGTGTTGACCACGCCGGAACTGCGCAAACAGTGGGAACAAGAACTGGGCCAGATGCGTGATCGCATCAAGACCGTGCGCCGCGCGCTGGTGGACAAGATTCGCGCTCAGCGCGCCGATTTTGACTTCAGCTACGTGGTGGATCAGCGCGGCATGTTTTCCTACTCCGGCCTGACCAAGGAACATGTGCGCAGGCTGCGCGAGGAGTATTCGATCTACGCGCTCGACAGCGGCCGCATCTGCGTGGCCGCGCTGAACGCCAGGAACGTCGATTACGTAGCCAACGCCATTGCCAGGGTTCTTGTTTAATCGGGCACTGGCACTTGCCTTCACGGTTTGCCCCGCGCAGGTAATTTAGTGCGCACGGCGTTGACCAGGATCGGCCCAGCGCTTAGAATGCGCGGCTTGCGTTTCTTCCAGTTGTTTGATTTTCTGGCACTTTTCCCCGATAGCTCAGTCGGTAGAGCGACGGACTGTTAATCCGCAGGTCCCT
>CADECM010000090.1:5549-26281 GCA_902825845.1 uncultured beta proteobacterium | reverse complement strand
TTGCGGCAGGATTAACCGCTACCGAAATTCAAGTATCGTTCTCCCCGGAAAGAGCGCATTGCGGCGTCCCATCCGGCGGCTCCACCTCGCCCAGATGCCATCCGGCCGGCCCGCGGCGTACGATCGCGACGGTGTGACTGCGTTTTCCGATGAGCGCGGTCAGGTCGACGCGCAGTAATTCGCTGTCATCGTCATGGTCGCTCAGATGGCAAATCGCCCCGCGCACGGCGTCAAACGGACGGCCGCTGGTACTGGCCACGACAAAAGCAAGCCAGGCCACTTGCGCCGGCAGACCCTGCAAGAATACGAATATGCGTTCATCGTCCCATGTGCTGGCGCCGGTTTTTGAATCGCCGGTGTGAATCACGCTGCCCCCGGCGCCGCGCGTGTGCCCCGGGTGAATGACCTCCAGCACCTGATTTTGCGCGTCGTAGAGCGTGCACAAAGCGTCAAGGTCTGTCGATGGGTCGCCGCTGCCTTCCCGCGGCGGATCCCAGTGCAGTCCCATGACCAGCGCTTTGTGTGCAATGTCGCGCGACGCAATCACCGCGCCGTGTGTGTCGGCGCAATCTGTACTGGACATCCTGCTCCTCCCATCTGACGATGGTGATTTTGACCATCACCTGAGAATATGACCCGCGATGCGTGCCGCTAGTTCATCCCGCTGTGCAGCAGCCGACACGCGCGACGGCGCTCGGCGCTGCCCGATGCAACCGCGTTCCACGCCGCGCGCGCGTAGGCGCGCACCACGGTGTACCGCAACTATATGGTTTTATTGTTATTGTTATTTTACAAGCATGACGGGCACCTGCGCGAGGTGCAACACCTTGGTGGCGACCGAACCCGGCAGCAGTCCGCCGAAGCGACCCAGGCCGCGGCCACCCATTACGATTTGATCACAGTGATATTGGCTGACGTAATCGTTATTGACGTAGGGCGCATCGCCCATTTCCACAAAGCCACGGCACGCTGGGCCAGCGCTTTGCGCGATGGCCTGCGCTTCCTGCAAGATTTTTTCGCCTGCCGCACGCTGCTGTTGTGCGAATGTCTCTAGCTCCGATGGTTTGCCGCTCAACATTAAATCGGCCCACGGCGCATGCGGCCGCACATTGAGAAGCAGAATCTCCAGCGGCTGCGTCAACTGATTTCCCAGCGCCACCGCTTCGCGCACTGCGCACGTGGCGGCCCCTGAACCATCGATGGGTACGAGTACGCGAACCATGCTTGCCCATGCAGGAGGTGGTCGTTGGTCTTTGTGGGTGCAAGCATGCCCCGGCGCAGTGCCTTGCGCGTTGATACGGATCGAACAGGATGGCCAATCAGCCTTGGCATCGGCGGAAATGACATCGGACGCGAGCTGCGGTTCTTGCCCGATACACGGCAAGCGCAGCCAGCGCTGGAGTTGCCACAAGTCTTGCCGTGATCGCAGACTGCTCCTGAGGCGCCGACACAAACCCACGCATGTCAGACCCGGTGATGAATTTGCCCACGGCCGCCGACCACGCCAGTCCACGCAGCCGGCGACACTTGCGCCAGCCGCCCGGGGCCGTTGCGCAGCACACGGGTAAGCGGCCTCCCAGGCTGAATACCGCACGGTGGCGCGGCAGGCCGCCGGCAAGCACGTGCGCGCATGAGGGTAAAGGTGTGCGGCTATAATCCCGCCGCCGCCATGCCCATCGTTCTCGTCCTTATCCTGTCCACCGCACTGTTTGTCTCCTCCAAGGGCAGCCGCGTGCTGGTCACGCTTGCCGCGGTCGAGGCCGGCGCGGGGCCGCTGCAAATCGGCATCATGTTCGCGCTGCACGGCCTGTTTCCGTTTCTGCTGGCAACCTACGCGGGACGCGTCGCCGACCGCTTTAACAACCGGCTGCTGGTGTATTGCGGCATTGCGGGCTATGCCTTTGCGCTGGCACTGCCGTGGCTCGCGCCCGGTCTGGCCGCGCTTTACCTGTCGTCGGCGTTGGGCGGCTTTACCAGCATGCTGTTCGTGCTGGCGTTTCAGAATCTCATGGGCGTGCTATCGACGCCGCAGACACGTACGCGGCTGTTCAGCTGGTATGCGCTGGGCGAATCGCTGGCACATGGCCTGGGGCCGATACTCACCGGCATGTGCATTGACCATTACAACGCGACCGTGACGTTCCTGGTAATCGCGTTGTACACCGCCTTGTGGCTGCCGGTGGCCTATGTGTTTCGCCGCCACTTTCCCGGCGCAAAGCAACCCCCCGGCGGCGCCCAGGGCGCGGCGCGCGGCAGCCGCGAGTTGCTGGCGTTGCCGGCGATGCGCATGGCGCTGATCACCAATGGCGTGGTCATGATCGGCTTCGATCTGTTTAATCTTTACATGCCGGTGTACGGCAAAAGCCTGCACTTCAGCGCCACCACCATCGGCCTCATCATCGGCGCCTATGGGCTGGCCGCAACGATCACGCGCATCATCCTGCCGTTCGCCAGCGCCCGCTTTGGCGAACGGCGCATTCTGGTACTGGCGCTGGCCATACCCGCCTGCGGCTTCGCGCTGGTGCCGCTGACCGGCAGCGTCTGGCTGCTGGCGCTGCTGGCGTTTTTCATCGGCCTCGGGCTTGGCTGCGGCCAGCCGCTATCGATGGTACTGGCGTTCAATGCGGCGCCCGAAGGCCGTTCGGCGGAAGCCATCGCCATGCGGCTCGCGGTCAGCTACGGCGCACATGTGGTGCTGCCGCCGTTGTTCGGCGCTTTTGGCGCCGCGCTGGGACTCGCGCCGGTGTTCTGGATATGCGCGATGCTGCTGGCCGGCGGCGCACGCCTGCATCGTCACAAGGCTTAACCAGCCTGCATCGTTCAGCCGGCGCGCACAGAAAAGCCGCCACGGCCGGCAGAACTCACGCGCCAAACACTGCCGCTACTGCGGCAGGATGCCGTGTTTGCGCATCAGCTTGCCCCATCGCTCCACTTCGCGCCGGTTTTCTTCCACGAATTGCTCGGGGGTGGTGGTTCGGGGAATCGATCCGCCGGCGATCAGACGCGCGGAAATGTCCGGCATGTTGACGACCTTGACCAGCACCTCGCGCATTTTATGGATGATGGCGCGCGGCGTGCCCGCGGGCGCGGCGAGGCCTTTGAAATTGCTCGATTCGAAATCCACAAAGCCCTGTTCCTCGAAGGTGGGCACATCGGGCAATGTGGCCAGACGCCTGGGTCCGGCAAAGCCCAGCATCTTCAGCCTGCCCGCCTTGTAGTTGGCCATGGCCACCGCCGGGTTGATGAACATCAGGTCATTGCGTCCGGCAAGCACCTCCAGCATGGCGGGACCCGCGCCCTTGTAAGGCACATGCAGCACGTCGATTTTCATGGTTTCCTGCAGCAGCAGGATTGACAGGTGGCCGCCGGAACCCGCGCCCGACGAGGCAAAATTGATTTTGCCGGGATGCGCCTTGGCATGAGCGATCATTTCCCTGGCCGTTTTG
Organism: uncultured beta proteobacterium; assembly: GCA_902825845.1. GTDB lineage: Bacteria > Pseudomonadota > Gammaproteobacteria > Burkholderiales > SG8-41 > UBA5216. The sequence goes on along the minus strand of CADECM010000090.1, from coordinate 22,835 downwards.
GGCGCGAAACCCGGATGCGCCACCAGCACATTGGGCGTCAGGTCGAATTTTGTGATCATCGCAAAATCCTTGACCGGGTCGTATGGCACCTTCTTGTTCAGCAGCGTGGCGAAAATCGTGGTGTTGGGTGCGGTGACCAGAAAGGTGTATCCGTCCGGCTCCGCACGGGCCACGGTTTCGCCCGCGATCAGACCCCCGGCGCCGCCACGGTTTTCATAGACGATGGTCTGGCCCAGCAATTCGCCTGCCTTGAGCGCGATCGGCCGCACGATCACATCGGTGCCGCCGCCGGCCGCGTAGGGAATCAACCAGCGCAGCGGCTTGCCGGGATAATTGCTTTGCGCGTGTGCCGCCCCGCCGGCAAGGGTAACGACGGTAACTGCGGTGGCTATCGCGGCCGTCCATGGTGTGCGCTTCATGGCATTTCCTTTATCGATCATCGGCCATCATTGCGGCGTTGCGCCGTAATCATCCTCTTATTGCCGACAGGGTACCCAAGCCCATGGTTGAACGCAATCGGGCTGCAATCATAGGCAATCTCACGTAGAAAGCCGCCGCAAGGCATGCAACAATTGCGCCGCGCGCCACCCGATGCCGCCATCCGACTCACCTTCGGACACGAGGAATTTCGCATGAACCTGCACCACCTGCTGGCGCAGCGCGCCGCCACCGGCACGCCGCTGCGCGTGCTGCTGATCGGCGCCGGTAAATTCGGCTCGATGTTTTTGTCGCAGGTGCGGCGCACGCCGGGCCTGCATCTGGTGGCGCTCGCCGATCTGTCGCGGCAACGCGCGCTGCAAAGCCTCGCGCGGGTGGGCTGGCCACCCGAACAGCACGCGGCGGCGTCGCTGGACGACGCGCGCAAGCACGGCACCACGTACCTCACCGACGATGCGCCCGCGGCCATCGCCGCCGATGCGGTCGAAATCGTCATCGACGCCACCGGCAGTCCGGCGGCGGGCATCCGCCATGCGCTCGCGTGCTGCAAACACGGCAAGCATATCGTGATGGTCAACGTGGAGGCCGACGCCCTTGCCGGTCCGCTGCTGGCACGGCGCGCCAGGCAGGCGGGCATCGTGTATTCGCTGGCGTATGGCGATCAGCCGGCGTTGATCTGCGAGATGGTGGACTGGGCGCGCGCGGCGGGCTTTGAGGTGATCGCCGCCGGCAAGGGCACCAAGTATCTGCCCGCGTATCACGAGGCCACGCCGCAAACCGTGTGGGGCCACTACGGCTTTACGCCGCAACAGGTGGCGGGCGGCGACTACAACGCGCAGATGTTCAATTCGTTTCTCGACGGCACCAAGTCGGCCATTGAAATGGCGGCGGTGGCCAATGCCACCGGCCTCACACCGGCGCCCGGCGGACTGGAATTTCCGCCCTGCGGCGTGGACGATCTGCCGCGCGTAATGCGCCCCAGGGCCGAAGGCGGCCATCTGCATCATCGCGGCCAGGTGGAGGTGGTATCCAGTATCGAACGTGATGGTCGACCGGTGTTTCGCGATTTGCGCTGGGGCGTCTACGTCAGCTTTGCCGCCGACAGTGATTACGTCCGCCGCTGCTTCAGTGAGTACGGCCTGCACACCGACGACAGCGGCAACTATGCCGCCATGTATAAACCGTATCACCTGATCGGGCTCGAACTCGGCATCAGCGTGGCGGCGGCCGGTCTGCGCGGCGAAGCGACGGGCGCCGCCACCGGCTTTCGTGGCGACGTGGTGTCGATCGCCAAACGCGATCTCAACCAAGGCGAGGCGCTCGACGGTGAAGGCGGCTACACCGTGTACGGTCGCCTGATGCCGGCAGCCCAATCGCTGCAGTGCGCGGGTCTGCCGATTGGTCTGGCGCACGGTGTGAAGATGACGCGCCGCGTGGCCAAGGGACAAGCGGTGACGTGGAACGATATCGCCGCGCCCGACAGCGAAGCCGCGCGCCTGCGCCGCGAGATGGAGGCCACGTTTCAGCAATGCCTGCCCGAATAAAATATTGTTTAAAATCAATTAGTTATATTACACCCTGCGACGGGAGCACGGATTGATGGACTGGATTATTCTGCGCAAGATCATCGCCGGCTTTGTGTTGCCGCCCGCCGGACCGATTCTGCTGGTGATGCTGGGCCTGGTGCTGTTGGGCCGCTATCGGCGCGCGGGCAAAACGCTGGCATGGCTCGGCGCGTGCACGCTATTGGCCTCGTCGTTGCCGGTGGTATCCACCTGGTTGGTCGATGTGTCGGGCGGCGCGAGGGCACTCGATCTGTCGCGGCCGCTCGACGCGCAGGCCATCGTCATTACCGGCGCCGGCGTGCGCCTGCAGGCGCCGGACTACGCCGCGGATACGCTGGCGCCGCTGACGCTGGAACGCGCGCGCTACGGCGCCTACCTCGCCAAAAAAACCGGGTTGCCGGTGCTGGTGACGGGCGGCGTAATGACACGCGGCATGTCCGAAGCGGCGCTGATGCGGAACACGCTGCAGCAGGAATACGCGGTGCCGGTGCGCTGGATCGAGGCGGCCTCGCGCAACACCCGTCAGAACGCGCGCTTCTCCGCCGCGGCGCTGCTGCCGCAAGGTATCCGGCGCGTGGTGGTGGTGACCCATGCGTTCGACGTGCGGCGCGCGCGGATGGAGTTTGAGTCCGCCGGCTTGCAGGTGATTTCGGCACCCACCGGCATCGGATTCAACCCGCGGCGCCGGCTGTCACCGCGGGATTTCGTTCCCGCGCCGAGTGCGTTCCTGAGCAGCTACTATGCCTGCTACGAACTGGCCGCGCTGGCCGCGGCGCAGCTGTCGCCACCGTAGGCACGGCCGCAGCGCGGCCGTTGTTGCTCAGGTTGCCGCACGCACGGCATCCAATAGTTCGCGCACATTGGCCATGTGCTCCAGGCTGTCCACCAGCGTGATGATACGGTCCACCGCAGCGTTGCAAATCACGCCCCGCGCGGCGGTGCGCAACTTGTCCTGAATCTCGGCGCGGCTCAAGGGATCATCCGCATCGCCTCGCGCCACCATACGGCGGTCGCTGTGGGTCACGCCGGCGGTGGTGGTGATTTCCACCAGCGCCGCCGTACCCTGTATCGCGGGATCGGCCACGACCTTGACACGCTCGCGCGCGAAGGCGCCGACCGCGGGATCGGCAACGCGCGCCGGCTCGAACTGGTCGAGCCAGCACGCGCGATCGTGCAGCACCACCGATGTGATATACGGCATCGACAGCAGCGCCTTGAATTTATCGTCCCACGCCAGCGCGCCATGCATGTCATAAACACCTTGCGACAGACCTACGCGCACCGCGGCAATCTGCGCCGGTTTGAGATCGTGCGCCGATGCCAGCGCCAGCAGCGCGGTGATCACCGACTGCACCGAACTGGCCGCCGGCCACAGGCGCAGCGAAATCTCCTGCAGCGTCCATTGCTCGCCAAGGCCGGCGCTGACCGTGTCCGGATGGCCGCCGTCGGAATACGCGTTATAAATGCCACCATCCTTGTGCGCCAGAATTTCTTTCGACGCGAGAAACCCCTGCTCCGCCAGCAGGCCCGCCATCAGCCCCGACAACGCGCCGCGGCACTGATTGAACTTGATGGTCGGCGTGCCCCAGTGCGCGAAGGTGCCCGCCGACTGGCTGCCGGCAAGACCGAACGCCATCAACTGGCGATCCGCATTCAGGCCGCGCAGCTTGCCGACCGCCGCCGCGCCGCCAAACGGGCCGACCACGCCTGGCGAATGCCAGCCGCGCGCGCGAAACGCGGCATAGTGCGTGCCATTCGCCACGCGCACCGACGTTTCCAGACCGGCCGCCACCGCCGTCAACAGCGCCTTGCCGCTGGCGCCATCACGCTCGGCAATCGCCAGCGCCGGCGCCACCACCTGCGGCGTGGTGTGATACAGCGTGGGTCGATGCACGTCGCACACCGTCACCGCGGTAATCAGATAGCCGTTCAGCAGCGTGGCGCCGGCCAGCGACAGCTTGTCGCCGCCGATGGTGCTGGCTTCCTGCGATGCGCCGAGTGCGGCGGCAAGCGCGCGAATCTGTTTCACCTCATCGCCATGCGTGCCCGCCAGCGCGCTGGCGATGGCGTCGAGAATGTAATCCTTGACGCGTTCGCGTATCGCGGCGGGCATCTGTTCGTAGTGCAGTCCGGCGATGAACGCGGCCAGATCCGCTGATGGAGTATTCGACATAAGTATTTGATTTTAAATAATTTTATTTTAATCCAGCTTGGCGCCGGACGCTTTCACCACCTTTGCCCACTTCGCCAGTTCGGCCTGGATCAATGCCGAAAACTGTGCCGGCGTGGACAGCGCCGGTTCCGCGCCGAGGCCGACCAGTTTGTCGTGAATCTCGGGCAGGCGCACCACTCGCGACACCTCGGCATGGATTTTTTCAACCACCGGCGCAGGGATGCCCGCCGGACCCGCCAGCCCGTTCCAGCCGACCGCGACATAGCCGGGAACCGTTTCACTGATGGTTGCCACATCGGGCAATGCCGGCAGCCGCGTGCTGCCGCTGACGCCGATGGCGCGTGCCTGCCCGTTCTTCGCCAGCGGCACGCCGGAGGGCGCGGTGGCGAAGGTCAGCGCGGTCTCGCCGGCGATCAACGCGATCATCTGCGGCGCCGCGCCCTTGTACGGCACATGCAGCAGATTGACTCCGGTCATGCTCTTGAACATTTCCGCGGTCAGATGGGGCTGCGCGCCGCTGCCCGCGGAACTGTAACTCAGCTCGCCCGGGCGCTTTTTCGCCAGCGCAATCATCTCCCGCACATTGCGCACCGGCACCGACGGATGCACCAGCAGCACGCTTTGCAGTTTCACCAGATTGGTGATCGCGGTGAAGTCTTTGAGCGGATCAAACGCGAGTTTGCTGTAGATCGCGGGATTGATTGCATGCGTGCCCACGGTATTCATGTACAGCGTGTAGCCATCGGGTCTGGCGCGCGCCACAAACTCGGACGCGATGTTGCCCGCGGCGCCGGGACGGTTGTCGGTGAGCACCGGCTGTCCCCACGCCTCGCCGAGTTTCTGCCCGATGGTGCGCGACAGGATGTCGGAGGTGCCGCCTGGCGGAAACGGCACGACGATGCGGATCGCGCGCGACGGAAACGCCTGTCCCGCGTCGGACGAAGGCGCTTGCGCCTGTGTCGCGCATGGCACCGCCAACAACACCATGCCTGCAGACAAAAACCGTTTCATCGCCGTTCTCCCCGATCCGGACCGGGCGATGCCGCGACGGATTGCCGCGCAAGCCACCCGGCGGGCATTCTACTGCAGGACGTCTACTCCCACGCCCCGGCCACGCCCGGGTGGCGCAAATCCCGCAACGCAAAACCGGTTTGCCAATTTTCCCGGCCGGTAGCATCATGGCACCGAACCCAATCCACCCGCACACCGATGTCCGCACCGCTTCGTTACCGGATGGCCTTGCAGCTGCGGCGTGCAGCAGCCGCGCTGGCGCTGCTGCTGCCGGCGGCCGCCGTGGGCGACATCTACAAGTGGACCGACGAACACGGCGGCACGGTCTACTCCAACAGTCTGCCGGAAAATCCCAGGCAAGCCGGCACTGTCGAACGCGTGGCAAGGGAACGTGTCGCGCCCCCTGTGGAACGCGCATTGCAGGACAGAATCGAAGAACTGGAACGCCGTCTGCGCACCCAAGCCCATGCACCGCAGCCGGCGCCTCCCGCGCCCGTCGATTACTATTATCCACCGCCGCCACCCTCACCACCGCCAAGCCATATCAGCGACAGCGCCCCTGCCTTCCACCCCGGGTATGTGTATCCGCTGCGGCCCGCATACACCTATTTCTATTACCGGCCGCGGCCGGCATCGATACGGCCGGCGATTCAAGTCGTGCGGCGCGGCCCGGCACGCGGCGGATTTGTTCATCGCGGCCGACGTTGACGCAAGCCGCCGCGCAGTCCATTTTCATTCGCAACCTTAACGTGTCACAGGAGACATCATGGCCGTAACCAAACTCGCGAGCAGGACGTCCCGCAAACCGCCGTCGCTGAAGGATCGTGTCAGCGCGGAAGAATGGCAGATGCGAACGGATCTTGCCGCCGCCTATCAGCTGGCCGTGATCTACGGCTGGACCGACATCATCCTCACGCATTTCTCCGCGCGCGTGCCGGGTCCCGACAACCACTTTTTGCTCAATGCGTACGGCCTGATGTTCGATGAAGTGACGGCCTCCAATCTGGTAAAGGTGGATCTCAACGGCAATATCGTCGAAGACATCACCGGCATGGGCGTCAATCAGGCCGGTTTTGTCATTCACGGCTGCGTGCATGCCGCGCGCGCCGACGCCCATTGCGTGATCCATACGCACACCCGGGCGGGCATCGCGGTATCGGCCATGTCCGAGGGCCTGCTGCCTCTCAGCCAGCATTCCGCGCGCATCGTCGGCGATGTGACCTATCACGACTACGAGGGTATCGCGCTCGACATGGACGAGCGCACACGCCTTGCCCGCGATCTGGGCCCCACCAGCCGCACCATGGTGCTGAAAAACCACGGCCTGTTGGCGCTGGGCAGAACAGTGCGCGATGCCTTCATGCTCATGTACAACTTCGAACAGTCCTGCCGCATTCAGGTCGACGCCATGGCCGCCGGCCGCGACCGCCTCACGCTCATCTCCGATGAGACCGTCAAACGCACCACTGCCCAGGTCAACCGGCCGCGTCCCAACGGCGAACACCGCGACTGGCCGGCGCTGCTGCGCATGCTCGACCGGCGGCAATCGGACTATCGCAGTTAGGTGGATTGGTCCCGGCTGCGGCAGTGTCCGCAGCCGGAATCACCGCCGCGCAGATTGCGCAGTCCGGCACCTGCCGCTTCTGGCTAGCGCACCCCCCGTCCATACTTCAGATAGAGGTATCCCCCCACCAGCCCGCCGAGGTGGGCAAAATGCGCGACACCTGCCGCCGAGCCGGTCACGCCCAGCACCAGTTCCAGCATGCCATACACTGCCACGAACACCGGCGCCCGCATGGGGATGGGTGGGAACAGCGGGATCACCATGCGGTTGGGATACATCCGCGCAAAGGCGACCAACAATCCGAATATCGACGCCGAAGCGCCGACCATGGGTGCCCCGCTACCCGTGATCATCGAGAACAGCATCTGCGCCGCCGCGCCCGCCAGCGCGCAAATCAGGTAGTACTGCAGAAAACGTGACGTGCCCCACACGCGTTCGACATCGCTGCCGAACATGTAGAGTCCGAACATATTGAACAGCAGATGGGTGAAACTGCCGTGCAGGAAAGCATACGTCAGCACCTGCCACGGCATGAAGTTCGTGCCGAAGGGCCATAGTGCAAACGCGTCCAGCGGCAAGCCACCCAGCGTCGATCCGGCAAAGAACACGATCACATTGGTAATGATCAGGGCTTGGGTGGCTGGCGGGAGGGCGAACATGATGTCAGGCAAAACTCGTGTTGCCACAGAGCTTAGCCGACTTTAACCCCGCATTACAACGCGCTACGCGTCTTTAACTAGGGCCGTCGCAGCGGGAACTCTCACGGTTGCTCACAATGGCATGCCGCACGGATTGCAGCTCACGCGTCGCGCCTGCCACGAGAAGCCGCAGACGCCATGCGCATGCGGCCTGGAGGCAGCGGTATGTCACCGCCGCGTTTCTTGTGTAATCGGCAAGCGACGTCCGCTGAGGCCGCCTGTTGCTAAATCGTCGCCCGCTCCACTGTTTTCATCACACGTGCGAGCGTGCCGGGCGTTTCAAACTGTCGCAGCGCCTCAAACAGCGGCCGCGCGCCATCGCCCAGCACGGGTTCGACCAGGCCCGCGAACTTGGCCTCCATGCCGGCCCAGCTCATCGGATTGCCGGGATTGCCAAGAGCGAGCGGCACCTCGGCGCGCAACGTTTTGCCATCGTTGAGATGCACCTCGACGAAGCCTTCGGTGAGTTCGGTTCCCGGCTGCTCCGCCACTTCCGATTTGGCGATGAGTGCGCGCAGTTGCGGGTCGCGCAGGCGCGTGTCCGAGAAATCGCCCTCCACTGCCGCGTAGCCTGACAACCCCAGGGCTGCGCAATAGGCGACGCTGAATTTGCCTTCGAGCGGTGTTTGCGGATTGGGTTTGGCCGCCACCGCCAGCGTCATCGGTGAGGCGCCCAGCACGATGCGCTGAATCAGTCCCGGCTTCACGTTCGCGCTCAGCTTGCGCGCGGCGTCGACGCAGGCGTGGGTGGCCTTGCAGCAGGCGTACGGTTTGTAGGCGTTGCGCAGCAGCGCCAGTCCATCGCTGAATTCCGTCGGTTCTATTCTGACCGAGTGATCCTGCACCAGCGCGCCCGACAGGCCCTTCCCGGCGTCGAGCAGGTGGGTGGCCGCCTCGAAGCCCTCACGCGCGAGATCGGCCGCCAGTATGCCGTCCATCGCCGCCTTCCCGAGGTGAAACGGTTTGCTCATGGTGCCGAACGATGCATTCAGCCCGCCCGCCGTGGTCCCCGCCACGCCCAGCGCATGCGCGATTTGCTCGCGATTGAGCCCCAGCAACACGGCGGATGCCGCCGCCGCGGCGTAACGCCCGAAAATCGAACTCGGGTGAAACCCGATGAACTGCAGCTTGCGGCCGAAACCGCCGGCGCCAAGCCGCGCGGAAATTTCGAAGCCGGTAATGAATGCGGCCAGGGCATCGCGCTCGCTCCTGCCATGCGCCTCGGCCAGCGCCAGCGCCGCCGCCCAGGTCGGTCCGCTGATGTGGCCCGCGCCATCCAGGTGGGTATCGTCGTAATCCATGCAGTGCGCCATGGTGCCGTTGGCGAGCGCCGCGGCGGAGGGCGCGACCGGCGGGCCCATCACCATGTGCGCCTTGCCGCTGGGTCCCCAGCTCTGCGCGACGCTGCGCACCGCGCGCGCGGCGGGTTCGTTAACCGCCCCCACCGCAACGCCAAACCAGTCCACCAGACACATCTTGGCGGCGTCGAGCACTTCGGGCGCATAGCTGCGTTGCGGCGCTGCCGCAATAAAGTTGGCCGCGGCGTCGCCGATGGGTGTGGTGGATGTCATCGCGTTCTCCAAACGTTTGGTTTAGTTGACGGGCGTGCCCCGGGCACGCGGATGCTTCAGCAGTTCAGCGCTTCATTGCCTCGATCTTCTTCTGCAGGCGCTCGCCCGCCTTGTCAATGTCGATGATGAAACGCTCGTGCTCGCATTCGCCGACCAGTTCCATTTCGTCAAAGATTTTTACCTTGAATTTGAGGCGGCGGCGGTCAACTTCCGCCAATTCCATTTCGGCGCGCACCTTCATGCCTTCGGGCGTGGGCGCGAGATGCTTGATATACACGATCGTGCCCACGGTATGCTGGCCCGCGGCCAGTAGCGGTGCGACCAGGTTGTGACACGACTGTTCGGAAAACTGCACCATCGCGGGCGTCATGAACACCCACGGCCCGCCGCGCGAGGTGCAGTGCTCGCGCGCAACCGTGAGTTCGGAAGTGCCTTTCAGTCCGGCTTGTAGCGTATCCATCGGGGAATTCTCGCGGGTAAGTGTGACAAAAATCACAGTTTAGCACGCGCCCCGGCATCGCCCGCGCGACGCTACTACAATGCCATCATGATTCCCTGGCTGCGCAAAAATTCGCCGTTCCCGCCGCTGTCGCACGCACTGGCCGAACCCAACGGTCTGCTGGCCGCGGGCGGCGACCTGTCCGCCGAGCGCCTGATCGAGGCTTATCGGCAGGGCATTTTTCCATGGTACAGCGCGGACCAGCCGCTGCTGTGGTGGAGCCCCGACCCGCGCATGGTGCTGTATCCGCGGGAACTGAAAATTTCGCGCTCGCTCGGCAAGCGCCTGCGCCGGCGCGATTACACGGTGCGCGTCGACAGCGCCTTCGCCACTGTGATGCGCGCCTGCGCCGCGCCGCGCGACGCTCAGGCAGGCACCTGGATCACGGATGAGATGATCGCGGCATACGGCGAACTGCACCGGCGCGGCATCGCGCACAGCGTCGAAACGTGGATCGATGGCGCGCTTGCCGGCGGGCTTTACGGTGTCAGCCTGGGCCGCATGTTCTATGGCGAATCGATGTTCACACGCGTCACCGACGCCTCCAAGCTCGCGCTGGCGCATCTCGCGCGCCAGCTCGAACGCTGGCAATTCGGCCTCATCGATTGCCAGATGCAAACCGGCCATCTCGCTTCGCTGGGCGCGCGCGAGATTCCACGCGCTGCGTTCATCCGCGAATTGAAACTGGCCGTGGCCGGTGAAGCACCCGAGTCATGGCAATTCGACAACGATCTGTTTGCATGAGCCCACACAACCCGCGCATCCGTGCCCGAGGGTTGCCATACGGGAAGACTCCATGAGAAATTTAATGAATATAATCATATATTTATTAGCTCACATGTCCACCCGGACACCCTGCCGCGTACGCCAGCGGCGACCTGCACGTACGCAAAGGCACTCTCGAGCGGCAAGTGAGTGGGTCGGCATTGTGTGTAGGACTTCCGGCTTATATTTTGTTTGATTCAATCGGACTATGCTAAGCGGTATCGGAGCTGCCGATCGCGCCTGCCACCGATGCCCGGTTCAGCCCGCGCCCATCGCTGCACGTTAGAACGCAAACATCCACCGTCGACCCACCACCCCGAACATGGAACTTCCCGTGGAATCGCCCTTGCGCAACCTCAGCAGTGAATTGCGGCTGAGTGTGCGGCAGGTGCAGGTGGACTTGCTGTGGCGCAATTCGCCGGCGGGATACGTGGCCAACGTGTTCGTTGCGCTGGTCATCATGCTGACCCTTTCGAACACGCTCGGCATCGCCGTAAAGATCTGGTTTGCCACGGTTCTGGCCGTTACCTTCGCGCGCGCGGCCCTTACCTTGGTCTATATCAGGGCCCGGCGCCAAAGCGCGGACCCCGACTTCTGGGGTGTACTGTTTATCGCGCTGACGTTCATGACGGGTTCGACATGGGGCGTGCTGGGTGGATTCCTGTTTCCGCATGCGGACCCCTATGGGCAGAGCCTGATCATTGTCGTGGTGGTCGGGATCACGGCAGGCGCCGTGGTCACCAACGGCTTTATCGCCACCGCATACTACGTGTATCTCGGAACGGCGATGGCACCGTATATCGTGCGCACGCTGAGCGGCGATCAGCGTTTTGATCTGCCGTTGGGCGCGATGGCGGTGATCTACAGCATGTTCATGGTCGTCGCCGCGCGCCGCACCAATGAAAATCTGGTGAACAATCTGGTGTCGATCCATCAACTGGAGCAAGCCACGCGTGAACTGATTCGCGCGCAGCACGATCAGCTAACCGGCTTGCCCACGCGCGGTCTGCTGTATGACCGGCTGCAGCAGGCGATGTTGCACGCCGAGCGGCACCAGAAACTGCTCGCGGTGCTGTTCATGGATCTGGACGGGTTCAAGCAGGTCAATGACACCTACGGCCATGATGCCGGCGACGAGGCACTGCGGCTGCTCGCCTTGCGTCTGAAGGAAAGTGTGCGCGCGGAGGATACGGTGGCGCGCCACGGCGGAGACGAATTTGTCCTTGTGCTCGGCGACCTCAACGATTTTGGCGAAGTGGAGCCGATCGTGCACAAGTTGCTCGCACAAATCGCCGCGCTGCAGATCAGCGGCGATCGCCGGTGCAAGCTGACCGCGAGCTTCGGTGTCGCCTTTTATCCCGGCGAGGGCAAAACCGGCGCTGAATTGATCTCCCTCGCGGATGCGGCGATGTACCGCGCCAAACAGGACGGCAAAAATACCTTCGCGATGAACACCAGACTCACGCCGCCCTCCGGCGCCAGGGCCGATGCCCAATAGTGCCGCGCCGGCGCATTCGCAGGTTTGCAGACGCTGCGTACGGCATACCCTTGCGCGCGCGAGTACGGCTGCCGAAAGTATTGGTAAACTGTGAGCCGCCGCCAACTGGCCATTCCCCATGACCTATTTGACTGAGTTTCCGCTGTCGGTGCTGCAGTTTTATGCGACAGCGCCCTATCCCTGCAGCTACCTGCCGGACCGGCTGGCACGCTCGCAGGTGGCGACCCCCAGTCACCTGATCGATACCGCGGTGTACAGCGAACTGGTGCGTGCGGGGTTCCGCCGCAGTGGCGCCTTTACCTACCGGCCGCATTGCGACCAGTGCAAGGCCTGTGTGCCGGTGCGCATCGTGGCCGACGAATTTCAGCCCAGCCGCACCCAGCGCCGTTACGGCAAGCGGCACGAGGCGCTGAGCACGCATATGCTGGATCTGACCTATCGCGCCGAGCACTACGCGCTGTACCTGCGTTACCAGTCGACCCGCCACAGCGGTGGCGGCATGGATCAGGACAGCCGCGAGCAGTATCGCCACTTCCTGTTGCAAAGCAACGTGCGGTCGCGGCTGATCGAATTTCGCGACGACGGCCACTTGCGCATGGTCAGCATCGTCGATCAGCTCGCCGACGGTCTGTCGTCGGTGTACACCTTCTTCGATCCCGATGTGCGGGGCGCCAGTTTTGGCACCTACAACATCCTGTGGCAGATTGAGTTGTGCCGCAGACTGGGACTGCCGTACCTGTATCTCGGCTACTGGATCGGGCTCAGCCGCAAGATGGCCTACAAGGTTCAGTTCCAGCCGATCGAAGGCCTGATTGACAGCCGCTGGCAGCCACTGGCGGGCTGAAGAGCGCCATGACCGCATTGCCGCAAGCGCGTGCGCCGAGCGCCCTCAATGGACTGGGCGATCGCATCGATGCACTGTTGCCGCAGACCCAGTGCCGGCAGTGCGGCTATGCGGGTTGCCGGCCGTACGCGCAGGCCATCGCAGCGGGCACCGCGGAAATCAATCGCTGCCCGCCCGGCGGTGTGGAGGTGATTGACGATCTCGCGCAGCTGCTGGCGCGCGCGGCACTGCCACTCGATGAGCGCTGCGGCGTCACCCAGGCGCCGGCCGTGGCGCTGATCGATGAAACCTGGTGCATCGGCTGCACGCTGTGCATACAGGCGTGCCCGGTAGACGCCATCGCGGGCGCCGCCAAAGTCATGCACACGGTGATCGCCGCCGACTGCACCGGTTGCGCGCTGTGCATTCCGCCCTGTCCTGTCGATTGCATCATCATGACGCCCGGCGAGCAGCCAGCCGATCGCGCGGCGCGCATGGCGCGCGCAGATCGCGCGCGCAGCCGCTATCACGTGCGTCAGACGCGGCTGGCCGTTGCCGCCGCCGCGCCCGAATCCGCGGCAGCCGAAACCGCAAGCGCAGACCACGACCGCAAGCAGGCGGCCATCCAGCGTGCGCTGGCGCGCGCCCGAACAAGAATAAAAAATTCTTTAAAAACAAACACTTACATAGAATGAATGCCAGCAAGCGCCGCGCGATTTTCGAACGCTTCCACGAGGCCAATCCCGAGCCGCGCGGCGAACTGCATTACCGCTCGCCGTTCGAGCTGCTGATCGCGGTGATTTTGTCGGCACAGGCGACCGACAAGAGCGTGAACCTTGCGACGGACGCGCTCTACCAGCACGCGAACACGCCGCGGGCCCTGCTTGAACTCGGTCAAAAAGGTCTGGAGCGCTACGTCAAATCGATCGGGCTCTATCGCACCAAGGCGAAAAACATTATCGCCACCTGCAAGCTGTTGCTCGAACACCACAATGGCGAAGTGCCGCGCTCGCGCGACGCGCTGGAGGCTTTGCCCGGCGTGGGCCGCAAGACCGCCAACGTGGTGCTGAATATTGCCTTTGGCGAGCCCACCATCGCAGTGGATACGCATATCTTTCGCATCGGCAATCGTACCGGCATCGCGCCCGGCAAGACACCACTGGAGGTGGAGCAACGCCTGCTGAAATTTGTGCCCGAGGAATTCAAGCTGCACGCGCACCACTGGCTGATCCTGCACGGCCGCTACATTTGCGTCGCACGCGCGCCCAAGTGCGGCGAATGCCTGATTCGCGACTTATGCGAATGGAAGGGCAAGCTGGTGACGGAGTGAAAGAATGGTGAAGGCGTGAATGAGTAAAGGGATGAAGGTGCTAAGCCCCAGGATTCAGGGGTACCTCATTCACCCCTTCACTCATTCACGCCTTCACCCCTTCACGCTGGAAGTCGCCTACTTGAACGTCGTCAGCCCCTGTTGCGTCGAGAAAAATGCCGCCAGGTCTTCCATGTCGCGCTGCGACAGATTGCCCGCCATGGGCGCCATCACCGGATTCTTGCGGGTGCCCGACTTGTAACCTTGCAGCGCCTTAATGATGTAATCGGCCTGCTGTCCCGCGAGCTTGGGATTGTCGGCAATGGGACTATTGCCATCGGCGCCGTGGCAGGCCGCGCACACTTTGGCTTTTTCCTTGCCGGCGGCGGCGTTGCCCGCCACAGCCGCTCCGCTGCTCAACAGGGCCACCCCGAAAAACAACACTGTAATTTTTTTCATTTTCCTGTTCCCCCCAGCGCTAGTGTGCAGCGACCTTGCTTGGACCCGCGCTGTAGTACGCCGCCAGATCCGCCATATCCTTGTCCGACAGCGTGGCGGAAATACCGCGCATACTCGGATGGGTTCGCTCACCGGACTTGTATGCCTGCAGCGCCTTCACGATATAAGCCGGATTCTGACCGCCGATGCGGGGCACGCTGTAGACCTCGGGAAATGCCGTCTTGTAGCCCAGGATGCCGTGACATCCCGCGCACATCGCTGTCTTTTGCGCGCCCGCCGCGGCGTCTCCGGCCGCTGCCGGCGACTGCCCCCAGGCAGCACTGCTCAGCGCCAAGGTCAATACCGCCGCCATCATTCCTGCGATCGGGTGCGCCACCGGGTGCGGCCTGTGCAAGATCATAATCGTGGTCCCTGCCGTAAAGTATCTGTGAAAATTGTTGTGTGCTGACGCTTTCTTTGCGGCGGGATTATACCGGAAAATTACGCAATCGTTGCCGCGGGCGACGCCTTTGGCGATAATGGACGCACTGTCCGCAACACGCGTTCATTTCCGCAGGCCGCTTAGTCGTGAATCCGTCCCATATTGGCAACGGCCACTATTGGCTGCAGCGCATCTTTCCATTTTTGCGCTGGTGGCCGATGGTCAACCGCGAGACCCTGCGCGCGGACGGCATCGCAGCACTGGCGGGCGCGGTCATCGTACTTCCCCAAGGGGTTGCGTTCGCCACGCTGGCCGGCCTGCCTCCGCAGTACGGGTTGTATGCCGCGATGGTGCCGGCGATCATTGCCGCCCTGTTCGGATCGAGCTGGCATCTGGTGTCCGGCCCCACCAACGTGATCTCGATTTTCCTGTTCGCCAGCCTGAGCGTGCTGGCGGAACCGTCCAGCGACGAGTACATCAAGCTCGCGCTGACGGTCGCCTTCCTGGTCGGGGTCATGCAACTGACGATGGGCTTCGCGCGCATGGGGGCGCTGGTCAATTTCATTTCGCACACCGTGGTGATCAGCTTTACCGCCGGCGCCGCATGCCTGATTTTCGCGGCACAATTGAAAAACTTCTTCGGGCTGGACATTCCGCGCGGCCTGTCGTTTGTCGAGACGCTGATCATGTTTTTCAGCCGGCTCACGGACCTCAACCTCCATGTCACCCTGGTGGGCGCGATCACGCTGCTCGCCGGGCTGATCGCGCGGCGCAAGTTTCCGCGGTTTCCCTACATGATCGCGGCCATGCTGGCGGGCAGCGTGTTTGCCTTTGTGCTCAATCTGCTGTTCGGCAGGGAGACCACCGGCATCGCCATGGTGGGCGACCTGCCGGGGAGCCTGCCCCAGTTGTCGAAACCCGACATGTCGGCCGAGACGCTGAAAAAAACCTTGCCGGTGGCCTTTGCGGTAATGATTCTGGCGCTGACCGAGGCCGTATCGATCGCGCGCGCCATCGCCGCCAGAACCGGCCAGCACATTGACAGCAACCAGGAATTCATCGGACAGGGTCTGTCCAACATCGCGGGCGCGTTCTTCTCGAGCTATGCCAGCAGCGGCTCCTTCAACCGCAGCGGGGCCAACTACGATGCCGGCGCGCGCACGCCGCTTGCCGCCGTGGGATCGGCGTTGCTGTTGATCTTCCTGTTGCTGGTGCTGGCGCCGCTTTCCAATCATCTGCCGCTGGCGGTGATGGGGGCGATACTGTTCATGGTGGCCTACGGCCTGATCGACGTGCCGCAGATCCGCGCGGTGATACGCACCACGCGCCGCGAGACCGTGGTACTGCTGGTGACCTTCGCCTCCGCGCTGCTGGTGCACCTTGAGTTCGCGATTTACGCCGGTGTGTTTCTGTCGCTGATCCTGTATCTGATGCAGACCTCGCATCCCAAAATTCTCGATGTGAAACCCGATCCACAGCCCGGCAGCTACCACTTCACGGCGGATACCGGACTGCCGGACTGCCCGCAGGTCAAAATGCTGCGCATCAATGGCGAGGCCTTCTTCGGCGCCGTCGATCATATCCAGACCAGCCTCGAACGCATCGAAGAACACACGCCCTCGCAGAAGCATCTGCTGATCGTCGCCAGCGGCATCAATTTTCTCGACATCGCGGGCGCGGAGCTGCTGGCCCACGAGGCGCTGCGGCGGCGGCGCCTCGGCGGCGAACTCTACCTTTACCGCATGAAGGATTCGGCGCGGCATTTTCTCGAGCGCGGCGGCTATATGGACGTGATCGGGCGCCGCAACGTGTTCGATGTGCGCGATCTGCCGATGGACGCGATTTACCCGAAGCTCGATGTCGAGACCTGCCGCAACTGTCCGCTGCGCATATTCAATCAGTGCAAGGACGTGCTGCCCAACGGCGAGGCGCGGCCCAAACCGCGCAGCGAAACGCGCGATGAACCGCCGCCCGTGCTGACGCTGACGCCGTCGGGCTGACGCGGCATGGCCAACCGGCTGACGCGCATTTACACCCGCACCGGCGACGCCGGCGAGACCGGGCTGGCCGACGGTTCGCGCGTGGCGAAGGACGCGCCGCGCATCGAGGCCATGGGCGACATCGACGAGCTGAACAGCACCATCGGCGTGCTGCTGGCGGAACCACTGCCCGACGCTTTGCGCGACTGTCTGGCCGGCGTGCAAAATGATTTGTTTGATCTGGGCGGCGAACTGAGCGTTCCGGGACATCCGATACTCGCGGCGCCGCACGTCGCCCGTCTGGAACAAGCACTGGACGGATTGAATGCCGCGCTGCCGCCGCTCAAGGATTTTATTTTGCCCGGCGGCACGCGCGCCTCGGCGCTCGCGCACGTGGCGCGCACGGTATGCCGCCGCGCGGAACGGCGCCTCGTCACACTGTGCAAAGCCGAAGCCGTGTCGGAACTGGCCGTGCCCTATCTCAACCGCCTGTCCGATTTGCTGTTCGTCGCC
>CADECM010000090.1:0-5449 GCA_902825845.1 uncultured beta proteobacterium | reverse complement strand
ATGTGCGAGCCGTCCTTGGTGATGAACGGCGTCACCGCTGCGTAAACCGTTTTCATGTTGGGCTGCAGGTAGAATGTCGGACGCGCACATTCTACGGCACAACATGAGCAAGATACTCGGCGTACTGGGCGGCATGGGTCCGCTGGCCACGGTGGATTTTCTGCAAAAGCTGATCGAGGAAACGCCTGCGCGCCGCGATCAGGATCACGTCCCCGTCATTGCGTACTCGGTGCCACAGATTCCCGAGCGGCCGCCGGCGATCACCGGCAACGGCGAGTCGCCGCTGCCGCAGATGCTGGCGGGCGTGCAGGCGCTCAAGCGCGCCGGCGCCAGCGCGATCGCCATCGCCTGCAACACCGCGTATTACTGGCACGATGCGCTGGCCGCGCAGGGCGGTTTGCCGATTCTGCACATCGCCGATGCCGCGTGCGCCGCACTGGCGCCGCAGGCCAGCCAGCGCATCGGCTTGATCGCCACTGACGGCACCATTGCGGCCGGCTTCTACCAGTCGCGGCTGCAGTCACGCGGCGTGCAATGCTTGCTCAGCAGCGCTGAAGACCACAGCACATTGATCGTGCCCGCCATCGCCTGTGTCAAACGCAACGAACTGGCGCAGGCACACGCGCTGGCTGTCGCCGCGGCACGGCATCTGCTGGACCAGGGCGCGCAAGCCATCATCCTCGGCTGCACCGAAATACCTCTCGCGATCGAGCATCAGCCGTCCGATGTCGCGCGCCATTGTGTCGATGCCACGCGCGCGCTCGCCCGCGAATGCGTTCAGTGGTACCGCGGCGGGTGAGTGGCAAGTGAGCGGCGGCGCGCAACGATCAATATATAAGTATTTGTTTTTAAACAATTTTTAATTGAGGGGCGCTGGACAATCGATGCCACATGGGCTAGATTCGGCGGCACGGCAAACAAAAATTAACGCGCAGCCCGTGCCACAAGTGCTTTTAATTAGTCTTTCGACCTTCAGAGGAAAATCAAGATGACCAAGAAACGTTCGCTGCTCCTTGCACTTATTTTTGCGTCAGGGCTTGTCGCCTGCGGCGAAAAACCCGCGCCGGCGCCCAAAGCCGCAGAGCCTGCAAAGTCAGCGGCCCCCGCGCCGGAGGCCAAAGCCGAAGCGCCCGCCATTACCGACACGCTGAAGAAAATCGCCGACACCGGCGTGATCAAGATCGGCCATCGCGACGCCTCGATCCCGTTTTCGTATCTGGATGGTGACCAAAAACCTGTCGGCTACGGCGTCGATATCTGCCTGAAGATCGCCGACGCGGTGAAAGCCAAACTCAACAAGCCCGACATCAAGGTCGAATTCGTGCCGGTGACCTCGCAGACCCGCATCCCCATTCTGACCGGCGGCAACATCGACGTCGAGTGCGGTTCCACCACCAACAGCGTCAAGCGCCAGGAACAGGTGTCGTTCGCGCCGACCTATTTCGTCACTGGCACCAAAATCATCGTCAAGAAAAGCTCGGGCATCAAAGGCTACGACGATCTGAAAGGCAAAACAGTCGTGTTCACCACCGGCACCACCAACGAGCGCGCGATGAAGGCGTACAACGACGAGAAAAAACTCGACATCAATTTCATTCCCTCCAAGGATCACGCCGAATCCTTTCTCGCAGTGGAAACCGGCCGCGCGGTGGCGTTCCCGATGGACGACATCCTGCTCTACAGCCTGAAAGCCAGCGCCAAGAATCCGGACGACTACGTGGTGATCGGCGACTTCCTGTCGGACGATCCCTATGCACCGATGATCCGCAAAGGCGATCCGGAGTTCAAGAAGCTGGTCGACGGCGTGCTGGGCGATCTCTACAAGAGCGGCGAGATCAACAAGCTCTACGCCAAGTGGTTCGAGTCGAAGATTCCGCCCAAGGGCATCAACCTGAACTTCCCGATGTCCGCCGGACTGAAGGAAGCCATCAAGAACCCCAACGACACGGGCGTGGGCGATTGCGGCAAGATGAAGTGCTGATGCACAACGCCGGATAGCGCTGCAAACGGGGAACTCGCGGGTTCCCCGTTTTTTTTCGCTGATTTGCGGTAAAGTCACTTCTTCATGGATTTCAGCTTCCTCAACCAGCCGGCATTCTCGGGCGGCGGCGTCTATCTCGACTGGGTGATCTCCGGCCTCAAGTGGACGCTGCTCGTGTCCATCCTCGGCTGGATCATCGCCTTCAGCGTGGGATCGTTGCTCGGCATTCTGCGTACGGCCCCCGTCGCATGGCTGCGGGTGCCGGCCACCATCTATGTCGAATTGTTCCGCAACGTGCCGTTGCTGGTGCAGATGTTCATCTGGTATTTCGTGGTGCCGGAAATCGTGCCCAAGGCCGTTGGTGACTGGCTCAAGACGCAAATGCCGATGCCGGAATTCTCGAATGCCGTGCTGTGCCTGGGCTTTTACACCGCCTCGCGCGTGGCGGAACAGGTGCGTTCCGGCATCCAGTCGATGCCCAGAGGACAGACCAGCGCCGCGCTGGCGATGGGCCTGACGCTGCCGCAGACCTACCGTCACGTGCTGCTGCCGATGGCCTACCGCATCGTGATTCCGCCGATGACCACCGAATTCCTGACCATATTCAAGAACTCCTCCGTGGCGCTCACCATCGGCGTGCTGGAACTCACCGCGCAGGCGCGGCAGATTTCCGAATACACCTTCCGCACTTTTGAGATCTTTACCGTCGCCACCATCATCTACGCGTTGATCACGCTTACCGTGACCTTCTCCATGCGCTGGCTGGAAAACAAAACCCGCGTGCCCGGCTACGTCGGCGGAAGCAGCAAATAAACGATGTTCACCGGCTTCGACTTCGACGTCATCCAAAAATCCCTGCCCTATCTGTGGCAGGGCATGCAGTTTTCACTGGGCCTGACGCTGCTGGCCATGCTCGGCGGTATCGTCATCGGCACGCTGCTGGCCCTGATGCGGCTGTCGTCGTTCAAGCTGCTGAGCTACCCCGCAGGCGCCTATGTCAATCTCGTACGTTCGATTCCGCTGATCCTGGTGATCTTCTGGTTTTACTTCCTGATTCCGGTGCTGATCAAAAAGCTCACCGGCAATCCCTACGCCTCGGGCATCGGCCCGTTCTATTCGGCGCTGATCGCCTTCACCATGTTCGAGGCCGCCTACTACTGCGAAATCATCCGTGCCGGCATCCAGAGCGTGCCGCGCGGCCAGGTCAGCGCCGCCTATGCACTGGGCCTCACCTACCGCCAGGCCACCACGCTGGTGATCCTACCGCAGGCCTTCCGTAACATGATTCCGATTCTGCTGACCACCAGCATCATCCTGTTTCAGGATACCTCGCTGGTGTACGTGGTCGGTCTCACCGATTTCATGGGTGCCGCCGGCAAGATCGCGCGCCGCGACGGTCGCCTGGTGGAAATGTACCTGTTCGCGGCGCTGGTGTATTTCATCATCTGTTATTCCGGCTCGTATTTCGTGAAAACGCTGCAGGCGCGCTACAACGTGGGACGCAATTGAGTATCCGGTACCAGGCCATCGGGCCAGGGACCGCCAATGCCGCCGCTTTTCGGCAGGGAAAGAGGCAGAGGGTGAGGGAAACATGATCGAAATGAAAAACGTCAGCAAGTGGTACGGCAAGTTCCAGGTGCTGAAGAACTGCACCACCCGCGTCGACAAGGGTGAGGTCGTTGTCGTATGCGGCCCGTCGGGGTCCGGCAAATCCACCCTGATCAAAACCGTCAACGCGCTTGAGCCGTTCCAGGAAGGCGAGATCACGGTGGAAGGCATATCCGTCGGCGCGCCGGGCACCGACCTGCCCAAGCTCAGATCGCGCATCGGCATGGTGTTCCAGAACTTCGAGCTGTTTCCGCACATGAAAGTCGTGGATAACATCAACCTCGCGCAGATCAAAGTGCTGGGGCGTTCCAAAGAAGAAGCGTCCGCCAAATCCATGTCACTGCTGAAACGCGTGGGCTTGGACGGCCATGCGCAAAAACATCCGGGTCAGCTCTCCGGCGGCCAGCAGCAGCGCGTCGCCATCGCGCGCGGACTAGCGATGGACCCCATCGCCATGCTGTTCGACGAACCCACCTCCGCGCTCGATCCGGAAATGATTAACGAAGTGCTCGACGTCATGACCGAACTCGCGCACGAAGGCATGACGATGATGGTGGTCACCCACGAAATGGGCTTCGCCAGCCGCGTCGCCCACCGCGTGGTGTTCATGGACGCCGGCGAAATCGTCGAAGACGCGAAGAAGGAAGACTTCTTCGGCAAGCCGCGCTCCGAGCGGGCGCAGCATTTTTTGTCGAAGATACTGCATCACTAACCGGGAGCGCCGCATAGCGCTTCCCGTTTCGCTGTTGCCATTTGGCCGGACGCAACGTGTGCAGCTGCTTGCGCTCTGCATCGATGTGGCTGACGGCCGCCAGCCGATAGACTGGCACCGTAGCGGGCCCATCGCCCCCATAAGACTTTCCGCAGTGTGAGGTCCATAATAGCCCACGGATGACCCGCGGGGTTTTCCGCTCACTTGCTCGAGGACGGCACATCATGGCGAAGAAAGATACTCATGCTGTCTATCGCGTCACTGAGGTTATCGGCACCAGCTCTGAATCCTGGGAGGACGCAGCGCGCAGCGCCGTAGAAACGGCGTCGAAGACGTTGCGCGACCTGCGCATCGCTGAAGTGACAAAGCTCGACGTCCGGGTTAAGGACGGTAAAGTGACACAGTTCCGAACGCGCTTGTCGCTGTCATTCAAATATGGTTCCTGAATGACTTTCAGCAGGTAGCGTTTCACTACAGGCGTTCGCATCAGCGCCGCAAGTTACCGCGACGGCACCGCTGGCTCGAACCGACCCACCGCCGTCATTCATCTGCTTCGAGGTTCAACGGCAGGAATCTGAGTGGAGGAGACGGCGGCGCTGTCGCATGGACAGCAAATCGGCCAATGCGGTCGTTGAGTTTCCAAGCCGCTAACCGCTGCAATTTGCAGGTCAGCAAACGTAGGCGTGATAGTCGGATCGTATAACCGCTTGGCGACTTACCCTACCATTATCAAGTCGGGAGGGAGTTTTTCCAAGTTGTAAATCCTTAAGTTCTTCTACCTGTTACCATCGACTCCACACGTTCGGAGCAAACGAGAAAATACACTACCCAAAGTGCTTTCACAGACTTTTTCGACCTTTTCGCTCCGAGTGCCAAGCCAACCGCCTGCAAGGTTTAGGCGTTGAGGCAGTGATGTGGTTTACACGACCTACTGGATATTAATGAAGGAACGCCCACTCGTGTTATACAAGCAACGCCGAATGTTAAAATCGAATAACTCTGCTCCTCTGGTGTTAGTGCGACGCAGAGAACCCACCGCTACGGCTGTCTTTGGCACATATTGGCGATTCGCCGTTGAGCGTCAAAACATCTACTTTCGCAGGATACAAGGCGAACGAGAGCCTTGGACATCTGACCCCGTATTGCGC
>CADECM010000089.1 GCA_902825845.1 uncultured beta proteobacterium | reverse complement strand
CGACGCTCTCCGATGCGCCTGCAGGTGCATGCCACGGATCCCGATCTGCTCGAACATCAGCTGGGCCGGGCGCGCTCGAAGGGCTGCGTGCGCATTCCCGCAAGCCTGAATCTGCTGCTCGACCGGCATGGTTTGCTCGATGCCGAATACCAGCGGGCGTTGCGCGAGGGACGGCGCTTCTGGGTGCTGCGTCCGGATCGCCAGCCGGTGGCAGAGGCGGGCAAGTATCTGGTTGTTGTTGAATCGTCGCGAACACGCCGCCCGCCATGGTCGCCCGGGCCGCTCGACCCGGCACGCATCCGCAAGGCAGGGTAATGCATGCGCGCGCGACGCGGTGTTTCATCCGTTGCGGGCCGCATAATATAAGTTATTGTTTTTAAATAATAATTACTCGTGCCGCAAGGCTTCGATGGGATCCAGGCCAGCTGCCTTGCGCGCCGGAAAGTAGCCGAAAATCACGCCCACTGCAGCGGAAAAAAGGAACGCTACGACAATGATGCCGGGGTTGATGACATAGGGCACATTCAGGTACAGCGTCAGCAGCCGCGAGCCGCCAAGCGCCAGCGCGATGCCGACAACGCCGCCAAACGAGGTCAGCACAACGGCCTCCACCAGAAACTGCGTCAGCACCTCGCGCTCGATCGCGCCGATTGCCAGGCGGATGCCGATTTCGCGCGTGCGCTCGGTCACCGACACCAGCATGATGTTCATGATGCCGATACCGCCCACCAGCAGGCTTACCGCGGCCACGGCGCCGAGCAGGGCGGTAAGAATTTCAGTGGTGCCGGTCAACATGCGGGTGATTTCCTTCATGTCCATGACATTGAAATCGTCTTCCTTGCTGCCCGTGATGTGCCGCCGTTCGCGCAGCAAGCGCTCAATGTCGCTTTGCACCTTTTGCGTGGACGCTCCCTCCTGCACCGACACCTGAATCAGCTGCACATCCTGATTGCCCGAGATACGGCGCTGAAACGTGCGCAATGGAAGCAGCACCAGATCGTCCTGATCCGTGCCCATGGTACTTTGGCCCTTGGCTTCGAGCACGCCGATCACCTCGCATGCGATCTTGCCCAGCCGCAGGCTGCCGCCCAGCGGGTCGGCCGCGCCGAACAGTTTGTTGCGTACCGTGGCGCCAATCACGCACACCGCTTTGCCCGCCCGCAATTCGCTGTCCAGAAATGGGCGGCCGCTGCCGACTGGCCAGTTTCTGACAATGAAGAACTGGTCATCCACCCCGGAGGCCTGCGTCGACCAGCTCTCGTTTCCCGCGATCGCGGTGACATTTCGCGCGGCGGATGCCGCCACGCCGGCAAGTGATCCCACGTCGCGCGCAATGGCCTGGGCGTCGGCTAGCCTGAAGGGCGCGACGCCGACACCCT
Source organism: uncultured beta proteobacterium (assembly GCA_902825845.1). GTDB lineage: Bacteria > Pseudomonadota > Gammaproteobacteria > Burkholderiales > SG8-41 > UBA5216. The sequence continues at coordinate 25,953 of CADECM010000089.1, read as the reverse complement.
GTCCCGGCCCCATGCGCTGGCCGGTGCGGATCATCAGCAGATTGCTGCCGAGACTGGCCACCTGCTGCGTGACCTGCAGCGTGGCGCCGCTGCCGACGGTGACCATAATGATCACTGCGGCCACGCCGATCACGATGCCGAGTATGGTGAGAAACGAACGCATGGCATTGCGTTGCAGTTCGCGCATCGCCAGCAGGAAGGCGTTCCACAACATCAGGCGGATTCCGCGGCGGCATTTTGTTCGTCAGTGGCGACCGCGCCATCGAAAAAACGTACGGTGCGCCGGGCGTAAGCGGCCATATCCGGTTCGTGGGTCACCATCACAATGGTAATGCCCAGATCGCGGTTGAATGCCATCAGCAATTCCATGATTTCCCGTCCACGCGCGGAGTCCAGGTTGCCGGTGGGTTCGTCGGCGAGCAACACCGCGGGCTCGGTAACGATGGCGCGCGCGATCGCTACGCGCTGCTGCTGGCCGCCCGACAGCTCCCCCGGCGTGTGGGCGGCCCAGCCGGACAGTCCCACCGCGGCCAACGCCCGCTCCGCGCGGCGATGACGCTCGCGCGCCGGTGTGCCGCGGTAGACCAGCGGCAATTCGACATTTTCCAGTGCCGAGGTGCGCGCCAGCAGGTTATAGCCCTGAAACACGAAGCCGAGGTAATGGCGCCGCAGCAGCGCGCGCTGATCGCGTTCGAGGCGTCCGACATCGACGCCCTTGAAACGGTAACTGCCACCGCTTGGCGTATCGAGACAGCCGAGGATATTCATGCAGGTCGATTTGCCTGAACCGCTGGGACCCATGATCGCCACAAATTCGCCGCCATCGATGGTGAGGTTGACGCCGCGCAATGCCTGCATCGAGGCGCCGCCCGAGCCAAAGATCTTGCTGACGTTTTGAAGCTGAATCAGGCTGGGCTCGTGCATGGACGATGGCGCCTATTTCTGTCCGGGCGGTGCCAGGGTGTCGACGATCACCGCCACGCCAGGCTCGATGCTGCCGCTGATGATTTCGGTCATCGCGCCGTCGGTGGCGCCGGTCTTGACGCGGATCGGCGTTGGCTGGCCATCGCGCAAGGTCCACACGCGGGGCGCCTTCCTGGCGCTTCCACCCTCATCCCCCTTTTTGCCGCCGCTCCGGGGTGGACGCGGCATCAGCCTGGAGATCAGGGTGGCGCCGCCGCCCGCGGCCGCTGTCTGCGCCTCGGGCGGGGTGTAGCGCAGCGCGGCATTGGGCACCAGGATCGCGTTGGTGATGGTGCGAACGGTGATGTCGGCAGTGGCGGTCATGCCCGGACGCAGGGACAGATCGGCGTTATCGGCATTGAGCAACGCTTCATAAGTTACCACGCCCTGAACGGTTTGCGGGCCGTAGCGCACTTCGACAATGCGCGCGGGGTAGCTACGGTCGGGATAGGCGTCGACGGCGAAGTTTGCCTGCTGTCCGGATTCCACCTGGCCGACGTCCGCCTCGTCTACATTCACATGCAATTGCATCTGCGAGAGATTCTCGGCCAGCGTGAACAACACCGGCGCCTGCAGGCTGGCGGCCACCGTCTGTCCGGGCTCCACCGCGCGCTTGAGCACGATACCGCTGATCGGCGCGCGGATCACGGCTTTCGCCAGATCTGTTTCGTTGGCGTGCAGTGTGGCCCGGGTCTGTGCGACCGTGGCGCGCGCATTGCCTTCATCAGCCTGCGCGCGCTTGAGCGCGGCGTCGGCACTGTCGAGTTCCTGAGAGGAGGGGACTTCGCCGCCGCTCAATTGATGGAGGTGCCTGAGGCGCGCCAGCTGGTTGCGCGCCTCGGCGACCGTGGCCTGCACCTGCAGAACTTTGGCCTGTGCCGCGGCCACCGTGGCCAGCGTCTGCTGGCGCTGCGCCTCCAGTTTGGCGGTATCCAGCCGTGCCAGCATCTGTCCGGCTTTGACTTTGCTGTTGTAGTCAGCCGCTACGCTCTTGATGATGCCCGACAGCTCGCTTCCCACGTCCACTTGATTGATCGGCTGCAGGTTGCCGGTGGCGGTCACGGTAACCGTGATATCGCCGCGCCGCGCGGGTTGCGTGCGGAACTGCACCTCGCCGCCAGTGTCGCGGCTGCTCCACCACACGGCGCCCGCGGCCAACGCCGCGAGGATCATCAGCCACCCCAGCCAGCGCCGCCATCTCCTGCGGTGCGCGGTGGTGACATCGGTCCCAAGGATGTGCGTGATGTCGCCGCCGCCATGGGCCGGCATCGCGGCGTACCGCAGGGTCGGGTGCAACAACCGATGGATGAACATGCGCTATGGATTCCGGGCCTGGGAAAGTTGCCCAACACCCGGCAGTACAGCCCAACGCAACGCGACCGGGCTTGATGTGCATCAAGCGCGCGCACCGGCGCGTGCGCCGGCAGGCGGGGGCCGTGCATCTCGACGCCTAAGAACAAGGACAAAGACAGGGATGCGGATACGCATGTAAATAGGGCCCGTGGGCATGCGCTCAGGTATTGGACGCCACTTTGATGTGGGTCAAGGACAGCGCTCGGAAAGCGACGACAATGGCGCACGCCGCCTGCTTCCCGCACATGACCAATGCCGAACGACGCTGACCGTACCGCCGCCCACGGCCCGACGCAGGATCGGCTGCTGCATGCCATGCTGGGAAAATTCACGCTGGGCATCTCGCCGGCCGCGCTGGCGCTGGCGTTCGACGATTGGCTGAAGCATCTGGCACTGGCGCCGGGCAAGCAGACCGAACTGATCGACAAGGCGCTGCGCAAGCTGCATCGACTGACGCTCTACGCGGCGCATGCCGCGCGCGGACCCTGTCCGGCGTGCATCGATCCGTTGCCGCAGGACACGCGCTTTCAACACCCCGACTGGCAACGCTGGCCGTTCAATCTGTATTACCAGGCGTTTCTGTTTTATCAGCAATGGTGGTACAACGCCACCACCGATGTGCGTGGCGTATCACGGCACCATGAGCAGGTGGTGACCTTCGTGATGCGGCAGATGCTGGACATGATCGCGCCGTCGAATTTCGTGGCGACCAATCCCGAAGTGCTTGCCGAGACCCTGCGCAGCAGTGGCGCCAATCTGCTGCAAGGAGTGGGGAACTGGTGGCATGATGCGGAGCGCCTCGGCGCGGGACGCCGTCCCGAGGGCATCGAAGCCTATACCGCGGGGCGCGATGTGGCGGTGACGCCGGGTAAAGTGGTGTTTCGCAACCGGCTGATCGAGCTGATTCAGTATGCGCCGGCCGCAAAGACCGTGCATGCGGAGCCGCTGCTGATCGTGCCGTCGTGGATCATGAAGTACTACATCCTCGACCTGTCCCCGGAAAATTCGCTGGTGCGCTATCTCGTGGGCAAGGGGCACACGGTGTTCATGATTTCCTGGAAAAATCCGGATGAGAACGATCGCGGCCTCGGCATGCACGACTATCTGCATATGGGCGTGATGGATGCCATCGACGCCGTATTGGCGATTACGCGGACGCGCGGCCTGCACGGCGCGGGCTATTGCCTTGGCGGCACGTTGCTCACGATCGCGGCGGCGGCAATGGCGCGGGAAGGGGACGCGCGGCTTAAATCGCTGACGTTGTTCGCCTCCGAACTGGATTTCACGGCGCCCGGCGAACTGTCGCTGTTCATCGACGAAAGCGAAGTCGCATGGCTCGAAGACATCATGTGGGACCAGGGCTATCTGGATGGCCGGCAAATGGCGGGCGCCTTCACGCTGCTCAACTCCAAAGATCTGGTGTGGTCGCGCATGGTGCACGATTATCTGATGGGCAAACGCCGGCCGCTGAGTGATCTGATGGCATGGAACGCCGATGCCACCCGGCTGCCCTCGCGCATGCACAGCGAGTATTTGCGGCGGCTTTACCTTGGCAACGATCTGGCCGAGGGCCGCTATCGCGTGGATGGCAAAGCGGTGGCGCTCAGCGACATCCGCCTGCCGATCTTCGCGGTTGCAACACAGCGGGATCATGTGGCGCCGTGGCGCTCGGTGTACAAGACGCATTTGCTGACCGACACGGAAGTGACGTTTCTGCTGGCCAGCGGGGGCCATAACGCGGGCATTGTCAGCGAACCGGGCCATGCACGCCGCAGTTATCAGGTGGCGCTGCACAAAAGCAGCGACCGCTATCTCGATCCCGAGGCCTGGGCAGCAGCGACGCCCGTGCAGGCCGGCTCCTGGTGGCCGGAGTGGCAGCGCTGGCTGGCGACGCGCTCGGGCCGGCGGGTGGCTCCACCCGCCACCGGCGCGCCGGCCCGCGGCTATGCGCCGCTCGCGGAGGCGCCGGGTAGCTATGTGCTGGAAATCTAGCGGACGGGCGCAGGCAATCGCCCACTCAAGCCGGCGTTCTCTCGCGCAGATAGTTGACGATGTCGTCGAGGCTGACCAGTTTGCGGTAATCGCTTTCCGGTATCTCAACCTTGAGTTTTTCATGCATGCCGACGATGAAGTTCAGGTAATCCATCGAATCCAGATCGATCTGGTCACGCAGCGGCGCGGTCGCGTCAAGCGCGGCTGGGTCAACCTCCGGCGCAATGCTTTGGAGCAGGGTGTGCACGGTGTTGCGCAAGTCGGTGGTTTGCACAGGGCCTCCTGAAATTACAAATTTTCCGGTGACTGCAGCGCGCGCGACAGGTCGGCGAGAAACAGCGCCCCGAAGTGCCCGTCCGTGACCCGGTGATCGGCGGCCAGTGTGGCGGTTACAACCGGTATCGCGCGCAGCACGCCGTTGTCCGCCCATGGCCGCTCGCGCACGGCGCCGAATCCCACGATGGCCACCTGCGGCGGATAGATCACGCCATGCACAATGTCCGCGCCGCCGTCGCCGAGATTGGTCACGGTGAGGGTGGGATCGGCGAGTTCCGAGCTTTTGAGACTGAACACGCGCGCGCGGCGCACCAGATCGGCGAGCCCGCGCATCAGCTCGTCAACACTTCGCGTATCGCAGTCGTGCAGCGCCGGCGCGATCAGCCCGCCCTGGCGCAGGGAGATGGCCACGCCCAGATGAATGGCGCTTGCCGGTTCAAAACGGCCATCGCGGTAAAAGCCGTTGAGCCGCGGATGGCGCTTGAGCGATTGCGCGACCGCTTTCAGCAGCACGGCCGCCAGCAACACGCGTTCGGTAACGCTGCGCCTCGCGTTGCATGCCGCAAGCCATTCGGTGGCCCGCGCCAGCGGAATGTCGCTGGCAAGGTAGTAGTGGGGAATATCCCGCTTGGAACGGGCCATGGCTGCGCCGATGGTCTTGCGCATGTCAGCCATACGGTCGGCCGGCACCGCCGCGGCAGCCTTTGCGGCCCGTTCGACATCATCGAGAGTAATCGCATTATCCGGCCCGCTGCCACGCAGCTTGCCGGTGTCGACCCGCAATTCAGCTGCGCGCCTGCGTGCGGCGGGTGAGACGCGCGCTCGTGTGTCCGGCGCGGAGGGGGAAACGCGTGCTCGTGTGTCCGGTGCCTTGTCTATACTGTCCTCGCGTAATTCGACGACTGTTGGTGACATGGAATCCCGGGCAACAGGTGAACTGGCTGCAGTCATGGTCGCCGCGGACGCCGCTTCACGCTCACGCTTCCACACCAAAGCCTGTTCTTCGCTTTCCCCGGGAGCGCGCAGCAACGCCATGACGCTGCCCACCGCGATGCTTTCGCCGGGTTGCGTGATCAACTCCTGTACTGTGCCGTCCTGCCAGCTTTCCACGTCAATCGCGGACTTGCTGGTATCGACCACCGCGAGAATGCTTCCCTTGGTGACGGTATCGCCGGGCTTCACGCGCCATTCGACGAGCTTTCCTTCATCCATATCCGCGCCCAGCGACGGCAGCTTGAATTCGATCATGATTGGCCCATGATCGCCTTGGCGGCGGCCACGATCTTCGGCGTCTGTGGCAGCGCGGCATCCTCGAGGTGCTTGGGGTAGGGGATGGGCACCTCCTCTCCGCACACGCGCGCGGGCGGCGCGTCGAGGTCATAAAACGCCTGCTCCGCGATCTGCGCACAGATTTCGGCGGCCAGACTGCCGGTTTTCCAGCCTTCGTCGATCACCACCACGCGGCGCGTCTTGCGCACCGACGCAAGGATGGCGGCCGAATCGAGCGGGCGCAGCACGCGCAGATCCAGCACCTCCGCGTCGATGCCGATGGCCGCGAGCTGGTCGGCTGCCTGCAGCGCTTTACCCAGAGAGCCGCCATAGGTGATCAGGCTTACCTGTGTGCCGCTACGCCTCACGCAGGCGCTGCGGATATCCGCCGTTTTCCAGGCATCGGTAAGTTCACCTTCAAGGTTATAGAGCAGCGCGTGCTCGAACATCACCACCGGATCGGGATCAGCGAGTGCCGGCCCGAGCATACCGCGCGCGTCGTCGATGGTGGCCGGGGCCAGCACCTTGAGTCCGGGCACATGCGCATACCAGCCTTCCCAGCTGTGCGAGTGCTGCGCGGCCAACTGGCGTCCGGCGCCGGTGGCCATGCGAATCACCAGCGGAATATTGAATTGCCCGCCCGACATATGGCGCAGCGTGGCGGCATTGTTGACGATCTGATCGAGCGCGAGCAGGCTGAAGTTGACTGTCATCACCTCCACAATCGGCCGCAACCCGCCGAGGGCGGCACCGATGCCCGCGCCGACGAACGTAAGTTCGGACAATGGCGTGTCGCGCACGCGCGCCGCACCGAATTCCTCAAGCAAACCCTTGGATACCGCATAGGAGCCGCCATACTTCCCGACATCCTCGCCCATCAGGAACACGCGCGGATCGGCGCTGAGGGCCTCGCGATGTGCGTCGCGCAGGGCCTCGCGATAGGTGGTCGTTGCATGTGCGCTTGTCATGGGGCGGCGTAGACATCCTGCGTGAGGGTTGACAGCGGTTCCCACGGGCTTTGTTCGGCATGGGCCATTGCCGCGTCCACTTCACGTTGCGCGGCTGCGTCGATGGCGAGAAAGGCATCTTCGGTGAGCCAGCCCTGCGCCTTCAGGCGGTTGGTCAGGTTGTGAATGGGGCCGCGCTTTTTCCATTCATCCACTTCCGCCTTGTCGCGATACAGTTCGGCGTCGAACATCGAGTGGGCACGATAGCGATAGGTCTGAAACTCCACAAAGTACGGCCCGCTGTTTTCGCGCACGTGTTCGCAGGCGCTGCGCGCGGCCTCATGTACTGCGACCACGTCCATGCCGTCGGCGCGCAACGCCGGCACTTTGTACGCGGCAGCTTTGGCGCACAGATCGGTTTGCGACTCGGAGCGCTCAAGCGCGGTACCCATCGCATAGAGATTGTTTTCGCAAAAAAACACCACCGGCAGCTTCCACAACGCCGCAAGGTTGAGCGACTCGTGAAATGCGCCTTCCGCGACCGCGCCCTCACCAAAAAAACATGATGTAACTATCTGATTTTGTTTAAGTTTTTCTGCAAGCGCCAGACCGGTCGCGAGCGGCAGGCCGCCGCCGACGATGGCGTTGCCGCCATAAAAACGCGTGGCCGCGTCGAACAGGTGCATGGAACCGCCGCGGCCGCGCGAGCAGCCGGTGTGCTTGCCATACATCTCCGCCATGATGGCGTTGGCGGTGATGCCGCGCGCAAGCGCATGGCCGTGCTCGCGGTAGGTCGCGACCACCGCGTCCCGTGGCGTCAGGGCGTGGATGGCGCCCACCGCCACCGCTTCCTCGCCGATATACAAATGGAGGAAACCACGAATTTTCCCCTCGCCGTAGCGTTGCGCGCAGGCCTCTTCAAAGCGGCGTATGCGCACCATGTCGGTGAGCAGCCGCAGCGCAAGTTCGCGCGCCAGGGTCACCGGCTTATGCGCTGGCGTGTCGCTCATGACGATCCTTCCAGCATGGAGGTATCGCCCTCGGGCAGGCCCAGTTCGCGTGCTTTCAGCAGGCGGCGCATGATCTTGCCGCTGCGCGTGCGCGGGAGCACCGGCAAAAATGCGATTTCCTTGGGCGCAACGGCGGCGCCGAGGCGTTTGCGCGCATGTCCCAGCAGTTCCATGCGCAAAGCCTCGGATTCGGTATAGCCGCTGTTGAGGGAGACAAAGGCCTTGACCACTTCACCCACCATCGCATCAGGCTTGCCGATCACGCCCGCTTCGGCGACGGCGGGATGTTCCATCAGCGCGCTTTCGACTTCAAACGGGCCGATCAGATGTCCGGCCGACTTGATCACGTCGTCGGCGCGGCCGACAAACCAGTAGTAACCATCCGCGTCGCGTTTCGCCAGATCCCCGGTGAGGTACCAGCCGCCCGCGAAGCACTTGCGATAGCGTTCCTCCTGGTTGAGGTAGCCGCGGAACATCGACGGCCAGCCGGGTTTGAGCGCGAGTTCGCCTTCCGTGTCGGGTGCCGTGATTTCCTCGATCGCGCCGTCCTCACGCCGGCGCACGATGGCCGCGTCCATGCCCGGCAGCGGCTTACCCATCGAGCCCGGTTTGATCGGCAGCGCCGGGGTATTGGCAATGACGATACCGCCGGTCTCGGTCTGCCACCAGTTATCATGGATCGGCAATCCCAACACGTCCTTGCCCCACCACACGGCTTCGGGATTGAGCGGCTCGCCCACGCTGGCGATGAAGCGCAGCCGGGGAAAGCGGTAGCGCCGCGCGGCTTCAGGCCCGCCCTTCATCAGCATGCGTATTGCCGTGGGCGCGGTGTACCACACGCTGACGTCCTGCTCCTGCAGCAACTGGTACCAGTGTTCGGCGTCGAACTCGGCTTCATCGATGATGCTGGTGACGCCATGCATCAGCGGCGCGACAATGCCATAGGAGGTTCCCGTCACCCAGCCCGGGTCGGCGGTGCACCAGTAAATATCGTCGGCATGCAGATCGAGCGCATAGCGCCCGGTTGCCCAGTGCGTGATGGCCGCGCCATGCACATGCAGTGCGCCTTTGGGCGTGCCCGTGGTGCCGCTGGTGAAGTGGAGCAGGGCGGCGTCTTCCGCCCCCGTCGGCTCGATCTCGCACGCGTCCGCAGCGTTCGCCATCAGCGTTACCAGATCGAGCGTACCGGGCACCGCGGTGGTCTTGCCATCCTCACCCACCAGCAGGACGTGCTGCAGTCGAGGCAGCCTGTCGCGGATGGGCGCCACCTTGCGCCGATACAGCGCTTCGGTGGTGACAAGCACTTTGCCTTCGCCAATGGCGAGCCGCGTTTGTATCGGCTCGGGACCAAAGGCTGAAAACAACGGCGACACCACGCTGCCATTCTTCAGGGCGCCCAGCGCCGCGATGTAGAGTTCCGGAATGCGCCCGCACAACAAAAACAGCCGCTCCCCTTTGTCCACACCGAGAGCGCGCAGCACATTGGCAAAGCGGTTGCTGTGTGCGGCAAGTTCGGCATAACTGATGAGACGCCGCTGTCCGCGCCTGCCGATCCAGCGCAGCGCGATGTGATCGCGCGCCGCTGTGTTCAGGTGCCGGTCCACCGCCTCATACGCAATATTCAGCCCGCCGCCCGGTAATCCCGCCAGTTCGCGTCGCGCGGCGTCCCAAGTGAAGGTCGCGCGTGCATTGTCAAAATCAGCAAGGTTCGGCGGCGCGCGCCAATCCCGTGGGCCTTTGGCGATGATATCGGGGCGCAGTGTCATGACATCAGACACCCGGCTGCGCAGGCGCGCCATTGCCGGCAGCCTGATGCCGCGCATGCTTCGGTGGTGACGGAATCGCATGATGTCCCACGGCATTCTCTCCGGCGTGAAGGGTGACGCGGCAGGGCTGTTTTGAACGGTTCCGCGGGGTGCCGCGCGCCCTCACGGGAAAATAATGCGCGTGGCCCAGATGACACTGCTTGATGCAGATCAAGTGCCGGCGTTGCGGCGGGACACCTACGCCCGCATCAACTAAAAAACTGTTTAAAAACAAATAGTTGAAAATTTTCTCGGATCAGGCCACCGGGGCCGGACAGCCGCAAAAGAAGTGCGTGTCGCCGAAAACCTGATCGACGCGTTTCACCGCGGGCCAGAATTTATATACGCGCAATGCGGGCAGCGGGTAGGCCGCGTCTGCTCGCGTATAGGGATGCGGCCAGTCACCTGCGATCTCTTCCGCGGTATGCGGGGCGTTGCACAGCGGATTATCGTCGCGCGGCCACACGCCGGCCGCAACTTTTTCAATCTCGCCGTGGATGGCAATCATCGCGTCGCAGAAGCGGTCCAGTTCCGCCCTGGGCTCGCTCTCGGTGGGCTCGAACATCAGCGTCTCGTGCACGGGAAATGCCAGTGTCGGCGCGTGCAGACCGTAGTCCATCAGCCGCTTCGCCACGTCTTCCGCGGTGATGCCACACCGCCCCTTCAGATGGCGCAGATCGAAGATGCACTCGTGGGCGTTGCGCCCGCGCGCGCCGGTGTACAGCACCGGCCAGTAATCCCGCAGGCGCGCCGCAACGTAGTTCGCGCTCAACACGGCAGTTTCACTCGCGTGACGGATGCCTTCCGCGCCCATCATGCGCAGGAACATCCACGAGATCGTGACAATCAGCGGACTGCCCCAGGGCGAGGCGCTGACCGAACCATTGGCCCCGTTCAATCCTTCCTGCTCGACGACAGGGTGCGCGGGCAGAAACGCCGCCAGATGCGGCGCCACCGCAATAGGTCCCATGCCGGGGCCGCCGCCGCCGTGGGGAATGCAAAAGGTCTTGTGCAGATTGATGTGGCACACGTCGGCGCCGAAGTCGGCCACGCGCGACAGCCCGGCGAGGGCGTTGAGATTGGCGCCATCGAGATAAACCTGTCCGCCCGCGGCATGCACCTGCTGACAGATGTCTGTCACGGCTTCCTCGAATACCCCGTGCGTCGAGGGATAGGTCAGCATCAGGGCGCACAGGCGGTGGCTGTATGCGGCGATCTTCACTTGCAGATCCGCGACGTCGACATTGCCCTGTGGATCGCAGCCGACCACCACCACCTGCAGCCCGGCCATATGGGCAGAGGCCGGATTCGTGCCGTGCGCGGAAGATGGAATCAGACACACATCGCGCTGGCCCTGGCCCCGCGCGGCCTGGAAATTGCGGATGGTGACCAGTCCGGCATACTCGCCGTTGGCGCCGGAATTGGGCTGCAGGGTGATGTGCGGAAGACCGGTGATGGCTGCCATCGCCTCGGCGACATCGCTTAGCACGGCGTGGTAACCCGCGGCTTGCTCGCGTGGCACAAACGGGTGGATGTTGGCAAATTCCGCCCACGAGAGCGGCGCCATTTCCGCCGCCGCGTTCAGTTTCATGGTGCACGAGCCCAGCGGAATCATGCCCTGCGCCAGCGAATAGTCGCGGTTTTCGAGCCGCTTGAGGTAACGCATCATCGCGGTTTCGCTGCGGTAACTGTGGAACACGGGGTGGGTGAGGATGTCGTCATTGCGCAGCAGCGCGGCGGGAATCGCCGGCTCGGCAGCCGCCATTCGGCTTGCGCAGGCCGCCGCATCAAATGGCCTGCCGCTCAGCACCCACGCCAGATCGGCGACATCGGCAAGGGTGGTGGTTTCGTCCACGGTGACGCCGACGCGTGGCCGATCCAGATAGCGCAGATTGATACGCTTTTCGGTTGCGCGCCGGCGCACGGCATCCACATCGACGCGCAGCGCAAGGGTGTCGAAAAACGCCGGGTGTTCCGGCGCCACGGCCGCCGCCAGCACGCGCGCCATCAGGTGCGTGCGCTGTGCGATGCGCCGCAATCCCTGCGGCCCGTGCCAGGCCGCGTAAAGACCAGCCACGTTCGCGAGCAGGACCTGCGAGGTGCAGATATTGCTGGTCGCCTTCTCGCGCCGGATATGCTGTTCGCGCGTCTGCAACGCCATGCGCAATGCCGCGCGCTGATGCGCATCGTGGGTTACCCCAACGATGCGGCCGGGCACTTGCCGCAGGAATTGCGCGCGCGTTGCCAGAAATCCCGGATGCGGTCCGCCGTAACCCAGCGGCACGCCAAAGCGCTGTGCCGAGCCGATGGCGACATCCGCCCCCAACGCCGCGGGTGATTTCGCCAGGACCAGCGCCAGCGGATCCACCCCCATCGATACCAGCCCCCCGGCGCGATGCACCTGATCGATGATGGGCGATGGATCCGCGATACGGCCCAGGGTATCCGGATATTGCAGGTGCACGCCAAACACGCGTGCCGCATCGAGCTCACGCGCTGCCTCGCCGACGATGAGCGGAATGCCGAGCCAGTGCGCGCGTGTGCGTACCACGGCAATGACCTGGGGGTGACATGCGGCGTCGATGAAAAAAGATCCGTCCGCATGTTTTGTGGCGCGCTGGATCATCGCCATCGCTTCGGCCGCGGCGGTCGCCTCGTCGAGCAGCGAGGCATTCGCCACCGGCAGCCCGGTGAGGTCGCTCACCATTTGCTGGAATATGAGCAGGGCTTCCAGCCGTCCCTGCGAAATTTCGGCCTGATACGGTGTGTAAGGCGTGTACCACCCGGGATTCTCAAGGACGTTGCGTTGGATCACCTGTGGCGTGTGTGTGCCACAATAGCCCATGCCGATGTAGGTGCGCCACGGCGCATTGCGCGCGGCCAGCGCGCGCAATTCGTCCAGTGCCGCCGCCTCCGGCCGCGCCGCGGGCAGCACCAGTGGCGCGGACTGCCGGATCGAGGCGGGAAGCGCCTCTGCGATCAGCGCGTCGCGCGTGGGCAGACCCAGAACAGCCAGCATGGCGCGTTCGTCGCCGGCATCGGGTCCGATGTGCCGTGCCGCAAAAGCATGCGTGTCGAGGAGATCGTCGAGCGACATGACGCCGCCTTCAAACGCTTGCCACGATTTTGGCGTAGGCCCCGGCATCCATCAGATTGCCGAGATCGGCCACCGCGGCGGGTTTGAGTTTGAATAGCCACGCGCCGTAGGGATCCTGATTCACCCGCCTGGGGCTTGCGGCCGCCGCGGCATTCCCCGCAATGACTTCACCGGCGACCGGCGCGTACACATCGGACGCCGCTTTTACCGACTCCACCACGGCACAGCCTTCCGCCGCCGCAACCTGCCGCCCGGCCTCCGGCAGCTCGATAAAAACCAGTTCGCCCAGATTGTCCTGGGCGAAGTCGGTGATGCCGACGGTCAGCGTGCCGTCGGCTTCCTGCCGCACCCACTCGTGGGTGGGCGCATAGCGCAAGGCTTGAGGAATGTTCATGAGCGTCTCCGCTTAAATCAGGATCCTGCCGTTGCGCACGAACGGCGGCTTTACCACGCGCGCCGCAACCCGCTTGTCACGCACGAGAATTTGCACCGCATCGCCCGGCCGCGTGGCCAGGGGCAGCCGGGCCAGTGCAATGGAAGTCTGTAAGGTCGGCGAAAAGGTGCCGCTGGTCACCACACCTGTACCTTGTCGGGTTTCGACCTTTTGATGTGCGCGCATCACGCCGGCACGGTCGTCGAGCACGATACCGAGCAGGATGGACACCGGCGCGCGCGCGAGCAACGCCGACTTGCCGATAAAATCGCGCTCGCTGCCGGCTGAAACCGTCCACGCCAGACCGCACTCCGGCGGCGATACCGTTTCGTCCATGTCCTGACCGTAAAGATTAAGCCCGGCCTCCAGTCGCAGCGTGTCTCTGGCGCCGAGTCCGCAGGGCCGTACACCGGCCGCGCGCAGACGTTTCCACGCGTCGACCGCCTGCCCGGCGGGGAGCATCAATTCGAAACCGTCCTCACCGGTATAGCCGGTGCGCGAGACGTAGATGTCGCCGGCACGGGCGGCATGGAACGGCGCGAGTGGCGCGCCCACCTCGCGCAGGCCGGGGAGGGCGGACCAGCACTTGTTGCGCGCGTGTGGGCCCTGCACCGCCAGCATCGCCAGGTCGCGCCGCTCCTGTATAAGTGCGTTTGCGGGACAGTTCTGGTGAAGCCAGGCGACATCACTTGCGGCGGTCGCCGCGTTCACCACCAGGCGATAATGGTCTGCCTCGATCCAGTAAGCGATAAGATCGTCCAGAATGCCCCCCTGGGGATTCAACAGACAGGAATACAGTGCGTGGCCCGGGCGCGTAAGACGAGCGATGTCGTTGGCGAGGATGTGGCGCAAAAAATCGCGGGCATCCGGGCCCTGTACATCGATGGCAAGCATATGGGAAATGTCGAACAGTCCCGCGTCCCGGCGTACGGCATGATGTTCGTCGATCTGCGAACCAAAATGCAGCGGCAGTGACCATCCCGCAAACGGGATGAGTCTGGCGGCGATCGCGCGGTATTCGCTGATCAGCGGAGTTTCCAGCATGGTATGTGTGGGGGCATTGTTATGGCTCGACTGCACAGGCCTCGTGGTATGGCGGTTCCATCGCAGGCGTGCTTGATGTAGTGAAGCGCCTGCGGGATTCGTTGTGGTTGACTTGAATCAAATAGCCCGGCGATGCGTGGATGAAACTACGCATAATGTATATTATGTTAAATAATGGCCATCGGAAAAGGCCCGCTGACCGGGCCTATCCCCCAAGCCACTCTACCAAGCCATCACGGCGGTCTTGCCGCTGGACTTCGCGTACTGCAGGCGCACCCGCAATACATATTCCTTGCCGGCTTTCAGCGCCGTCTTGATATGCGCATTACGCTCGGTCCCGCTGTCGTCGTCTTCGGCGATCGCCGCAGAACTGCCACTCTTGTTTTCGTACAGCGCCATTACCGTATCCGCCGATCCGAACGTGCGAAATTCGTAGACCCGGCTCGCGTCCGCCTTGAACAGAAAATTGGCCTGCTGGCCTGCCGCAAGCGTCAACGCGGTGGACTGCAGCGGCAGCAATCGCGGGGTGCCCTTGGCCTTGATCGGCGGATAAAACTGCAGCGCCCACTTCCGATCCCGCGCTGACAGCCCTCCCGCCGGCGTGATGCCGTTGCGGTATTTCAGCGGCTTGTCGATCAGCCCCGCCTCAAACGGGTAATGCATGACCGAATCCGCATCCCAGTCCGAACCCTGTACCGTGTCAGGAACAATCTTTTCAATGATGTTGTGGAATGTGGTGGACTTGCTCCACCGGTTGGGCGGCGCGGCGAGGGACGCATACACGGCCGGTTCGTTCCACACGATGCCGGCAAAGGGATTTTGGTGCTCGTGGGGAAAGCCCAGGGTATGCCCGATTTCATGTATTGCAGTGTCCATGCCCTCTTTCGGATCTTCGGTCAAATCCCAGCCGAAGTTCATGGTGCGGGGATCACTGCGTTTGGTCCTGACATCGGTACCGATGTAAGACCACGAGCCATCGGTCTGATCAAAGGCGATGCGCAGGTCTGCATCGGCACGATTCTTGACCTCGGCAAAGTCCAGACCGATGCCCAGCGCCTTCCACCTTCGAAACGCATCGCGCACGACATTCTTCTGTGCATTGGGCGCGCTCCACCTCGCGGGCTTGTCAAAAAACCAGTAGCGCAGCGTGGTGCCATTGATCCATTTATCCGCTGTCTGCCGTATCAGTCTGACGCGGCCTGCTTCCACACCCGGTGCAAACGTTCGCACCGGAGGAAACTTTGCCGCGCAATAGCGCGGTGAGACGGGGACTGTCGCTTTGGCGCGGCTTGCTTTTCCTGCGTTGGTGTTGCGGGTCACGACGACCTCCTTGGGCGATTGAACGTAAGCTGAACCTGACAGCGCCGGCTTGGGATGGCCGCATGCACCTGCACGCTGCCCAATAAATGTTGGTCCATTCTCGCGCAATGTGCAAGCGTCTGCCTGCGTTACAGGCATGTCGTTTATTTCCCGGCGTGGCTGCATGGGTTAGACTTCAAGCGCGGTCGTGCAATATCGCTCTCCTTCTTTGCAGCGCAAAGCCACGCCAGTGACCACAGGGAACACTATGACAGAAGCCTGCGAAAAAGCACAACGATTCCTGAGCGGCGAGAAAATCGCTTTTGCGGAGGCTGACGCGCTGTGGAAGGCATTGAAGCAAAGCGACCATATCACCATCGCGCGCCGTGTTCTCGAACGAACCCGCAAGCCCGATACCCTGAGTGACGGTATACCCCCTCACGGCGCGGTTCGCCGCACGCTGTGCCGCGAACACGCCCTGCTCACCAGCAAGGACAACGAACTGCATGCAGCTACGCGTCATGACCAGGCGCTGGCTATTCTTGCCGAAGGAGTCGACCTTGCCGACGATGCGGCCTGTGACAGCGAAACCCTCGGCATCGCAGGCGGCATTTGCAAGCGCCGCTGGAACGACCTCGGGCAGCATGACGATCTGCTGCGCGCCGCCGGGTACTATGAGCGCGGTGCCCGCGGTGCGCTGGGCGACGATGCCTATACACAGATCAATGCCGCCTTCATCGAAGACTTGCTGGCAGCCGGCGGCGACCAGCCGGAACAGCGCCGCGCGCAGGCCGCGGCGCTGCGCCGGCGCATTGTTGATGAACTGCCGCCGCTCGGCGAATGGTGGAATGTCGCCAGCCGCGCCGAGGCCTTGTTCGGGCTGGGCCGCTATCAGGAGGCCGCCGACATTCTGGCGCAGTGTCAGAACAAGCCCGCGCCCTGGCAGCTGCAGACCACCAGCCGGCAACTCGCTCACATCGCGCATCTGCGCGAAGCGCGCCCGCTCGAGGTGCCGCAGATCCACGCATTCTTCGAAAAACTTCTGCCGGGCGCGCCGGACGCTGTCCGTTCGCTGATCGCGGGCAAAGTGGGCCTCGCCTTGTCCGGCGGCGGATTCCGGGCCTCCTTCTTCCATCTGGGCGTGCTGGCGCGACTCGCCGAACTCAATGTTCTGCGGCACGTCGACGTGCTGTCCTGCGTATCGGGCGGCAGCATTCTGGGCGCCTGTTACTGGCTTGCCCTGCGGCGGCGCATGCTGATGAGCGCTCCGCTGACCCATCAGGACTACATCACGCTGGTACGTGACTTGATCGGGCATTTCCAGGACGCGGTGGCCACCAATCCCAGGGCGCAGATTCAAAGCAGCCGCCTGGCCATCGCGTGGCGTTTCCTGCGCGGCTGCAAAGGCGCGCTCAATCCGGAGCAGGTCGCGGCAGTGCTCGCCGAGCGGTTTTACAAACCGCTGCTGCCTCAACCCTTCCCGCTCCATATGCATGACCTGAAGTTCGTCCCGGCGGATCACGATGCCCGGCTTGCCGGCACCGCGGATTTCAATCCCGGCAAGCACAACTGGCTGCGCGCCAACAAGGTGCCCGCACTGGTGATCAATGCGACCACCGTGAATACCGGTCATGCGTGGCAGTTTACGACCACCTGGATGGGCGAATCCACGTGGGCGGTTCACGAAGCCGCCGACAGCGTGCGGCGGCTGGATTGGAACTACTACAATCCCGTGGCCGGCTGGCACGTTGAGCTGGGCCGCGCGGTGGCGGCGTCCGCATGCGTACCCTTCATCTTTGAACCGCTGCGGCTGGACGCCGGCGGCGCCTATGAGGG
The DNA here is from genome assembly GCA_902825845.1 of uncultured beta proteobacterium. Lineage (GTDB taxonomy): Bacteria > Pseudomonadota > Gammaproteobacteria > Burkholderiales > SG8-41 > UBA5216. The sequence goes on along the minus strand of CADECM010000089.1, from coordinate 8,629 downwards.
GCCCATTGATTTGCAGCTGGTCGATGGCGGCGTGCATGACAATCAGGGCATCGTCTCGCTGCTGGCGTCGGACTGCACCGTGCTGCTGGTGAGCGATGCCTCCGGGCAGTTGCTGTTGCAGCCGCAGCCGCCGCAAGGCGTGCGCAATCTTCTCGCCTATGCGCGACGCTCGATGGACACGTTGATGGAGCGCGTGCGGCTCGCGAATTATGCGGACCTTGCGGCCCGTCTGCGTTCCGGCCTGCTGCGCGGCCTGATGTTTCTGCACATGAAGGAAGGACTGGATGCCGACGTGGTGCGGCTTAAGAATGCGCAGGACAGCTATGACCTGCAGCGCGCGCCGCTGTCACCGTCTGGCATCCGCAAGGATTTTCAGCAGGCGATTGCCGAACTGCGCACCGATCTGAACGCCTTTACGCCGGACGAGATGTGCGCGCTGATGGCCTGCGGCTATCAGATGGCGGGCAAGGGCTTTCAGCGGGATCTCGCCGCACCGACAGCCCTGTCCGATGCACCGATCAAGGCGCCGTGGGTGTTCGATGCCATGCTGGCCGAGATGACGTCGGTGGCGCAAACGACGCCGGACCGTGAGCGCCTGCTGCAAGCGCTGGCCGCGGGATCCAAAGTCAAATTGTAAGAGTCGGACGGGGATGAACCCGTTTCTTTTCCCCTGCCGCCGTCACCGCGCGGCGGCGGTTCGATTGCCGTGCCTCAAGTCACCGAGGCGGAACGCCTCGGCGGCAAGCTGATAATAGCTGATTGCCTCATCCAGCAAATGACGGCTCAATCCATCCATCGGCATGGCGCGGCCGCTCGCCGCATCCACCACGCGAAAGCGCGCATTGGGCTTGAGTTCGACCATGCGCCCGCTTTCGTAATAGCCCACCGTCTGATAATTCGCCATCAGCGCGCGCGGATGGTGCTGCCCCTCTCGCAGAATGTCGTGGCCGAAGAATTTGCTCTTGTAGCTGACGTTGAGCAACCCCAGCAGCGTCGGCGCCACGTCGATTTGCGAGGCGATGGTCTCCACCCGCCGCGGCGCGATATGCGCCGGCGCGTAGACTATGCAGGGAATGTGATAATTCTCGATCGGCAGCTCCTGCCGGCCGCGGCCCTTGTGCGTGTGATCCGCCACCAGCACGAACACCGTGTCGTCAAACCACGGCCTGGCGCGCGCCTGCGCCATGAATTGGCCGATGGCCCAATCGGAATACTTTACGCCGCCTTCGCGTCCGCTGCGCGACGGGATGTCGATGCGTTGCGCCGGATAGGTAAACGGGCGGTGATTCGAAGTGGTCATCACATGTGCGAAGAACTTGGTGCCGGCGGCATGGCGCTTGTCCAACTCCCGCAGCGTCAGCGTGAACAGGTCCTCGTCAGCCACGCCCCAGATATTTTCAAAGTGGATTTCCCCGGGCTTTAATGCCGCGCGGTCGATCACCGTGTAGCCGTTGCCCGAGAAAAACGCATTCATGTTGTCGAAATAGCTGTAACCGCCGTAGAGATACATCGGCTCGTAGCCCAACGTCTTGAACACCTCGCCCACCGTGAACAATTGATCGTTATTGGGGCGCTTGACGATCGAATGCCCCGGCGTGGGCGGCACCGACAACGTCAATGCTTCCAGCCCGCGCACGGTGCGCGTGCCGGTCGCGTACATTTGCGTGAACAACAGGCCCTCGCGCGCAAGCTGGTCCATGTTCGGCGTCAAGGCCTGCTGATTGCCAAACGCCCGCATGAATTCCGCGCTGAAGCTCTCGATGGATACCAGTACCACGTTCAACGGCTTGCGCGGCGCCTCGGCCACGATGTCGCGCTCGTTGGGGCGCTGCGACAGGGTGATTTCCTTGGCATGACCGCCCATTTCCAGGGCCAGCTCGCGCACGGCGCGTTGACGGGGCAGCGTCTTGTAGAAACGGTCGTAGTCGATGGTATTCGCCCAAAACGCATGCCAGAAATCGAAATAGCCGTTGCCCGCCAGTTCGTTGAGCTGCGCGTTGGCGGAGAATTCCTTGTGCCGCGCTTCCGCCGCCGTCAGCGCGAGCATCGGTGTCACCACCCAGATCGATGCCGCCACCAGCGTGGCGCGCCACGGCAACACCGCGCGCCGCAGCAATGGGCGCACACGCCGCATCATCAGCGCCCACACCGCCAGGGATGCCGCGCCCACTGCCGACAACAACAATGGCAAGTGGTATGACTCACGCAAATTGCCGATCACCTCGTTGGTGTAAATGAGATAATCGACCGCGATGAAATTAAAGCGCGACGCGAACTCGTTCCAGAACGTAAATTCCGCAAAACCGACAAACACCATCAACACCGACAGCAACAACAGCACCGCGCCCAATACCCAGGTGAGCACCCTGCCGCTGCCGCGCGAGAACGCGATCAATACCGCCAGCGGCGCGAGCACGCATGCCGCCACGGCAACATCGAAAGCCAGGCCGATGGCCATCGCCGGCAGAAGTTTCCACGGTACCAGTAGCCCCGCATCGCCGTTGTAAAACGCCAGGCCCAGACGTACCAGTGCATTGAACGCCATAAACACGAACAGCACCACCGCCAGCACACGAAAGCGTCCCGAAAAAGCGAGGTCTGCGACAGCACGCACCCGTGTCATGATCTGTTTCAAAGCGATTCCCTGTAATGTGCGGTCAGACAGCCCGCCCGCTGGAAGTGCAACGTAGGCGCAACATAAGCGCGAACACTTACCGAAGCCTTTCAGACCCCGCATACCACGCAGTGTTCCCCACCATGATCGATCAATTTCCGCGATTGGGCAAAGATTTGGGCTGGTGCGCCGCTTTGTGGCTGCTCACGCTCGCCTTCGACGCGAGCGGGGCAGACAAATGGTTCACCAGCCTGTATGGCACCGCCCAGGGGTTTGCCTGGCGCGATCACTGGCTCACCCGCGATGTGATCCATCGCGGCGGACGCGCTATCAGCTGGCTGCTGTTCGGCGTTACCGTGCTGGCGGTGGCACGGCCATGGCGCGCGATTGGGCAGATGCCGACGCGCAACCGCGTGGTGTGGTTCGCCTGCACGGCGCTGTGCCTGATCCTGATTCCGGCGCTCAAGCAATTCAGCCTGACCAGCTGCCCGTGGGATTTGCAGGTGTTCGGCGGCAAGGCGCTGTGGCTGTCGCATTGGGACTTCGGCGTGGGCGACGGCGGGCCGGGCCGTTGCTTTCCGTCGGGACATGCCTCCGGCGCATTCGCTTTTTTCGCGGGTTACTTCGCGCTGCGCGACAACGCGTCGCGACACGCGCGCATCTGGCTTGCGATTGTGGTGACACTGGGCATTGTTTTCGGCTGGGGCCAGATGATGCGCGGCGCGCATCATCTAAGCCATACCTTGTGGACAGCGGCAATCTGCTGGACGGTCACAGCACTTGCCTGGCAGGCGACGGCATCAGTGACGCGCCGCCGCTGACGCTGCGTTCACTCCGGCCGCAACCCGGCCGTTTTCGCCACTGTTGCCCACTTTGCCGATTCGGTCTTGATGAACTCACCGAAGGCTTCCGGCGTGCCGGCGACCACCTCAGAGCCGTCTGCGCCGAAGCGCGCGGCCGTGGCCGGCACGCGCAACATCGCAACGGTTTCCTTGTGCAGCATGGCAATAATCTCGCGCGGCACGCCTGCCGGAGCGAGCAGACCGTACCACTGCATCGCCTCGTAACCGGGCACGCCGGCCTCTGCGATGGTGGGCACATCCGGCGCGGCGGGCGAGCGGCGGCGGCTGGTCACCCCCAATGCGCGCAGCCGGCCCGCGCGCACCAGCGGCACGCTCGACGAGATGCCCGACATCGTGATGGCAATATGGCCCGCCATCAAGTCGATCAGCGCTGGCGGCCCGCTTTTGTACGGCACGTGAATCATTTTGATTTGCGCCATGTGCGCGAACAACGCCATCACCAGATGGGGATTGGATCCCTTTCCCGCCGAACCATGCAGCACTTCGCCGGGCCGCGCCTTGGCAATGGCGATCACCTCTTTCACCGATTTCGCAAACGACGGATGTGCCACCAGCAGGCTCGGCAGTGACAGGCACTGCGTGATCGGCGCGAAATCGCGCAAGGTGTCGTACGGCATTTTTTTGTTGACCAGTTGATTCAACACATGGGTGCTGGTGGTCACTAGCAGCGTGTAGCCATCGGCCCGGGATTTCGTCACCACTTCGCTGGCGATGATGGTGCCTGCTCCGGGACGATTTTCCACCACCGAAGGGCGGCCCCAGCGCTCGGTAAACGCCTGGCCGATCATGCGCGCCAGCTGATCGGTGCCGCCACCGGGCGCCACCGGCAACACAATGCGTATGGGTTTGACGGGGTAGGTTTCCTGTGCCTGAGCGCAGGCCACGGCCGCGGCCATGGCCAAAATCGTCGCGGCACAGTGCCGCTTCAAAACGCGTGTCTTCATGCGGCTTGCTCCTCGCGATGTCACGATGCTCCACTACGTTGCACGGTGCGGCACGCAGTGGGCAAATGCTACACTTTCCCGCGCCCTTCGACACACTCCCCCACTACGCCCCACAAAACGCCGGAAAATGTCCCGAATTCACCCCGGATTGCGCACAGTGTCGCGCCGGCCCCAGCGCAAATACACGCGCAGCCGCCGGTAATCGTCTGCATCGAGGGCGTCGGCGCACAGCACCAGGGTCTGGTGGCGCGGCCGGTCAGCGGTTCCGCGCAGCCGGGTCACGGTGATCCAGCGCGTGACGATCCCGCCCGCCGGAATTGTGCCGTTGCACCAGACGCCTGAACGCAGCTGCCAGGTCAGTTCGCCGCTGCTGATCTGCAGCGCGGCCAGTGCTTCAGGGTGCCGCCGCAGCGCATGCAGGCGAAGCATCCGCCATGCATGGAGCAGCACCACACATCCTCCCGCAAATGCCGCGGCCGCGGGCAGATACCCTGCCATCAGGACTATCGCGCAAAGGCTCGTGCCGGCCACCCATGCCGCCAGTGCCGGCGACGCGCGCAGGCGCATGATGCCGGCTGCCTGCGCACTGTTCATTCCGGGTGATGCGGGGCGCCGGCGATGGGCCGCGGATCAGAACGCCGAAATGCCCGTCTGCGCGCGTCCCAGCACCAGCGCGTGAATATCGTGCGTGCCTTCGAGGGTGTTGATGGTTTCCATGTTCATCATGTGCCGGATGATGTTGAATTCATCCGAGATGCCGTTGCCGCCCAGCATGTCGCGCGCCAGACGCGCGATTTCCAGCGCCTTGCCGGTAGCGTTGCGCTTGACCAGCGACACCATCTCAGGTGTGGCCTTGTCCTGTTCGCGCAGGCGCGACAGGTGCAACACCGACAGCAGCCCGATGCTGATTTCGGTTTGCATGTCGGCGAGTTTTTTCTGGATCAGCTGGTTTGCCGCCAGCGGTTTGCCGAACTGTTTGCGGTCCAGCACATATTGGCGTGCCGTGTGCCAGCACGCTTCGGCGGCGCCCAGCGCGCCCCAACAGATCGAAAAGCGCGCGTTGTTGAGGCAGCCGAAGGGTCCCTTCAGTCCGCTGATGCCCGGCAGCAGGTTCTCGTCCGGCACGAATACCTGATCCATGGTGACTTCGCCGGTCTGCGAGGCGCGCACCGAGAATTTACCCTCGATTTTGCGCGTGGACAGGCCTTTCATGCCGCGCTCCAGGATGAAGCCGCGCACCGCGCCCTCCTCGTCCTTGGCCCAGATCACCAGAATGTCGGCAATCGGCGCGTGCGTGATCCACAGCTTGGTGCCGGTGAGGGACCAGCCGCCGGGCACTTTTTTCGCACGTGATTTCATGCCGCCGGCGTCGGAACCGTGATCGGGTTCGGTGAGCCCGAAGCACCCCAGCAGTTCGCCGGTCGCCATCTTGGGCAGATATTTCTGGCGATGGTCCTCGCTGCCGTAGGCGTAAATCGGCGTCATCGCGAGTCCCGTCTGCACACTGCAGGCAGAGCGAAACGCGGTGTCCACACGCTCCAGCTCGCGCATCACCAGACCGTAGGCGACATAGCCGATGCCGGCGCAGCCATAGCCTTCGAGCGGCGCGCCGAGGAAGCCCAGCTCACCCATTTCGCGCATCACCACCTTGTCGAACGACTCGCTGCGATTCCAGTCGCGTATGCGCGGCTGCAGTTTTTCCTGCGCGTAGGCGCGCGCGGTATCGCGGATCATGCGCTCGTCGTCGCTCAACAGGTCATCGATCAGGAATGGATCGTCCCATTTGAACTGGCCGCCGATGAGGGTTACTTTGGTGAAGTCGGTCATCTCTTACCTCTGGAAAATTCAACATCAAAACCTTTGACACGGATTCACGCAGATGAACGCAGATTTTCCGTGGCTCATCTGCGTTCATCTGCGTAAATCTGCGTCGAGGTATTTTGAGCAGGTTTGCGGCGGATAACAAAAGGCCGGCGCAATTCCGCAGCCGGCCTAAAAAATAACTCAATAAAAACAGATACTTATTACACTCTTTCCAGAATCACCGCAGTGCCCTGCCCGCCACCGATGCACAGGCTTACCAGCGCGTAACGGCCGCCGATGCGCTGCAATTGGCGCGCGGCGGTCAACGCCAAGCGCGCGCCCGAGGCGCCAAGGGGATGACCCAATGCAATCGCGCCACCATTGGGGTTCACGCGCTTGTCGTCGAGCGCAACGCCGAGTCCTTTCAGGCACGACAGCACCTGCGCGGCGAACGCTTCGTTGATTTCGATGATGTCCATGTCGTTGATGGACAGGCCGAGGCGCGCCAGTGCCTTCTTCGACGCTTCCACGGGACCAATGCCCATGATATCCGGCCGCGCGCCCATGGATGCGCTGGCGATCACGCGCGCAAGCGGTTTGGCGCCGGCCTTTTCACCAGCAGCGCGGGAGCCGACGATCAGTGCCGCCGCGCCATCATTGACACCGGAGGCGTTGCCCGCAGTCGTCACGCCATCCTTGTACAGCACTTTCATCTTGGCAAGCGTCGCCAGATCCGTGCCGGGACGCGGATGCTCGTCTTCGCTCACCGGCGGCACCGCGCCCTTGCGCGTGGGCGGCAGTTCCACCGGCACGATTTCGCCGGCGAAGAAACCCTCGCCCTTCGCATTGGCGTATTTGGCTTGCGATGCGGCTGCGAAGGTATCCGCCTGCTCGCGCGTGATGCTGTATTCCCGCGCGAGGTTATCGGCGGTCTGCGGCATCTGATCGTCACCAAAGCGCTTCACCAGCGCAGGGTTGGAAAACCGCGGGCCAATGGTGGAATCATAAAACTTGATGCCGCGATCAAACGGCGATTCCGCGCGGCTCATCACGATCGGTGAGCGGCTCATGCTTTCCACGCCACCGACCACGAACACGTCCCCTTCGCCCGCAGTGATCGCATGTGAGGCATGCACCAGCGCGCCAAGGCCGCTGGCGCAGTTGCGCTGAATCACCGTGCCCGGCGTGGAGATCGGCAGATCGGCCATCAGCAGCGCATGACGCGCAACACAGCGGCTGTCTTCACCGCCCTGATTGGCGCAGCCGACGATCACGTCTTCAATCTGCTCCGCTTTGAACTTGGAGTCCGCGACTACGGCCTTGATGACGCCGCCCAGCAGGTCATCGGGGCGCACTTTCGCCAGCGCGCCGGCGTGACGTCCGAACGGGGTACGCTTGCCTTCGTAGATGTATGCGTCGAGCATGGTAAATATCCTTTTAAAAACAAATAGTTATAAATCTATGGGATTACGTTTCGTCAGTCAGCAGCGAGACACCGAGTTTGGCGCGCCGCGTCAGCCACAGGTTCGGCCGGTAACGCGGGTCGGCGTAAATACGGTTCATGTTTTCCAGAACGCGATGTACGTTTTGCACGCCCAGCACATCGCCGAATTTGAACGGCCCGTTGGGGTAATTCAAGCCCAGCGTCACCGCCTTGTCGATATCCGACGGCGACGCGGTGCGGCTTTGTGCGATCGAGCAACCGATATTGACGATCATGGCCACAATGCGCTGCGCGATAAAGCCGGGGCTGTCACGGCACACGGTGACCGGCACGCCGTCGGACGCGAGCAGGCCATGCGCCGCATCGCGATAGGCGGGATCCGTTACCGGCGAGGTCATGATGGTGCGGCGCTTGACCATCGGAAACAGAGTATCGACGGCGACCGTACGTTTGGGATCGAGGCCCTGCGAGGTGGCCGCGGTGGTGGCATCTTCACCAACCGGGGTAACCAGAATCAACGCTTTGGCCGACGGCATGGCACCCTGCTCCACCGTTACGCCGAGTTTGCTCAGCAGCTCCTTGAGCTTGGCGGCACCGGGGGCCTCCACCGGACTCACCCAAACCGCATCCGGGCGCACAGCAGGCGCGGGTTTTTCAGGTGCGACGATGGCCTTCATATCCTTGTCGTACTCGTAGAAACCCTTCTTGCTCTTGCGGCCGAGCACGCCCGCTTCATAGCGCGACTGCATGATCAGGCTGGGGCGATAGCGCGGTTCATGGAAAAACTGGTTGTAAATCAGCGAGGACGCGGGCTGCGTGACATCGAGACCGGTCAGCTCCATCAGCTCGAAGGGCCCCATGCGAAACCCACCGACATCGCGCATCACGCGATCCACGTCGGCAAACGTCGCCACGCCCTCGGACACCAAATGACAGCCTTCCAGCGAAAAGCCGCGGCCCA
>CADECM010000088.1:12044-27480 GCA_902825845.1 uncultured beta proteobacterium | reverse complement strand
TTTTCTCACGCCTGCAAGTTTAACCCGAGCGCGATGATAAAATTGCGGGCTTAATTTCAAATAGTCATAAACGATCATGGACACCGACGTCATTGTCATCGGCGGCGGGCTGGCCGGATTGTGTGCTGCCATTGAAGCGGCCAGTGCCGGCGCCGAGGTCACGCTGCTGGAAAAGCTCGCCGAGTGCGGTGGCAGCAGTGTGTTGTCGGGCGGGCTGCTGGCGTTTGCCGGCACCGACATGCAGCAGGCCGCCGGCATCGAGGATAACGAAACACTGCTCTACGACGATCTGCGGCGCGCGGGCGCCCAGCAGAACGATGACGCGCTGGTGCGCACCTATGTCGCGCATCAGATGCAGGCCTACGCCTGGCTGAAGGGGCTGGGGGTTCAGTTCAATTCGGTCGAACTGGCGGCCGGGCACTCGCAGCCGCGCGCGCATTCGGTGCGCTCGCAGGCCTTCATGGCGCTAATGGAGCAACGCGCGCGCGATACCGGCCGTGTCAACATCGTGTTCAACGCACAGGCCGAACGCCTGCTACGCGCGCATGAGGGCGCACGGATCGAGGGGGTCACGGCGCGCATCAATGGCAGCACGCAAACCCTGCGCGCGCGCCGTGGCGTGGTGCTGGCCGCTGGCGGATTCTCGCGCAACGCGGAGATGATCAATCTCTTCGTGCCGCATCAGGCGCGGTGCGTGGTCTACTGCGGTGCGGGTTGCGATGGCGACGGTGTGCGCATGGCGTGGGCATTGGGCGCGGGCTTGCGCGACGTGGTGCATATCAAGGGCACCTTCGGCTTTCATCCGGACACCGGCAAGACGCCGGGCCGCGACTGGAGCCGGCACTCGGTGTATCGCGGCGCCATTCTGGTCAACAGGCAGGGGCAGCGCTACGTCGACGAGTCGAAATCCTACAAGTTGCTGGGCGACGCGGTGCTGGCGCAGCCGGGCGCGATGTCGTTCCAGATTTTCGATGAAGGCGTGATGGAAACGTCGAGCGATATTGCGCCGCTGTTCAAATTCCGCGAAGCGCTGGCACTGGGGCGCCTGCTCACGGAGCCGACGCTGGAGGCGCTGGCGCGGCGCATCGGCGTCGATGCGGTGGCGCTCGCGGCCACCATCGAACGCTACAACGGCTTTGTGCGCAGCGGCCGCGACGATGATTTCGGCCGCACCGGCTTGTCATCGGGCTATGGCAAGCTGGTCGAACTGAAACGCGGGCCGTGGTATGCCTATCCGTCCACCAGCGGACTGATCGCGACCTATTGCGGCATTACCGTGGACACCGAGTCGCGCGTGACCAATGTGTTCGGCGAAATCATCCCCGGCCTCTACGCCGCAGGCGAGATGACGGGCGGTTTTCATGGCGTGGCCTACATGACGGGTTCGTCGCTCGGAAAATGCGTGATATTCGGCCGCATCGCGGGCCGCAATGCGGCAGCGTCTGATAAATAAAATACAATAAAATCAATTGGTTAAATGGTTAAAACCATAAGCGAGGAGATTTCTCATGGTGGTGCGTCTGGCAGGACTGGCAGTATGTGCGGCGGTGGCAGGGGTGGCGTCGGCTCAGGGATATCCAAACCATTCGGTTCGCCTGGTGGTCGGTTTTTCGGCGGGCGGCGCGACCGACGTCGCGGCGCGCGCAGTGGCGCAAAAGCTGACGGAAGGCATCGGCCAGCAGGTGATTGTCGACAATCGTCCCGGCGCGGCGAGCAACATTGGCGCGGAGCTGGTGGCGCGTTCGGCGCCCGACGGTTACACCCTGTTCATGGGCAGCGTGTCGCTGTCGATCAACACCACGCTCTACACCAGGCTTCGCTACGATCCGCTGCGCGATCTCGTTGGCGTGGTGCACGTGGCGACGACGCCGTTCATGCTGGTGGTTCATCCGTCGCTGCCGGTAAACAGCGTGAAGGATCTGATCGCCTTCACCAAGGCGCGTCCGGGGCAGGTCAACTTCGCTACGGCGGGGCCTGGTTCTGGCGCGCATCTGTTCATGGAACTGTTTCAGTCGCTGGCCGGCGTCAAGCTGTCGAGCGTGCATTACAAGGGCGCGGCGCCTGCCTCTGCCGATGTGGTGGCAGGGCACGTGCCGGTGCAATTCGACAACATCATGACGCTGTACCCGTTGTCCAGGGCCGGCAAACTGCGCGCGCTGGCGGTGAGCACGGCGCAGCGTTCACCGGTGGCGCCGGAAGTGCCGACCATGGCGCAAGCCGGTGTGCCGGGTTATGACGCGGATGCCTGGTTCGGCATTTTCGTTCCCGCGGGGACGCCGAAGGACATCATCGCGCGACTGAACAGCGAAGTATTAAAGGGCCTGCAAATGCCGGACATGCAAAAACGGCTGCGCAGTTTCGGCGCAACGCCGGGCACCGGCACGCCCGAGCAGTTCACCGCGCTGTTTCACCGGGAAATTGTGAAATGGGCAAAAGTCGTCAAGCGCGCGGGGGTGCAGGTCAACTGACGCGCGGCGCTGCCTGGAACCAACATGCGTAGAACGCAAAAAAGCAGTAGCCACGGGTACGGTGCGGGTCGTAACAGGGCACCACGCCGCGGCTGACCGCCATGCCCTGATTGCGCGTCCGGCGGTGCAGCCGCGCGCAGCGGCTGCACCGCGGGCAGCAACATGCAAGCCGCGCGCACAATGCCGATGCAAATAAAACGCGAGAGGGGAGCCGTGAGTTGCATCGCACACCTGCCGCTCAATGTGGACTGGCTGTCATTATCGTCCTGCGCAACGCCGTTGCCCATATCACCAAAGGCTTACTCAAAGGACTGCCTGTGCGCGGGTTTCCCCGCGGTTCGGGTTGGCTGTGGCTGCCGCACCCGGCCGGTGCGCTATTTCAGCCGGCGCGACGCGGTAACGGCTTTGTGCACGAACACCTTCTTCTCGGCAGGGTCCTCGATGTCATCGGCGATCAGCAGATAAAGTTCGGCCTCGTCTCGCGCCTTGGCGGCAGCATGGCGAACCACGACACCGGCGATGGCGCCGATATGGCGCGCCAGCTCGGCCTCGGCGCGCTGCAATACTTCAGGCGCGAAGCGCGCTGAAACAGATTGCGTGGAGCGGCCCGAATGCGTCTGCGCCGGCGGCTGGGTGGGCGGCTGGGTGCGCGCGTCGTGGGCAAACTTTTTAATGAAGGCCGCGCGTGCCTGTTCGTCGTCCATTTCCCGCGCCACGCCGTGACACAGCGCCGAGAGGCTCGCGGCGGTGCGCACCGCCTTGCGCACGATGACCGAGGCGATGGGGCCGAGCGTGCGCGCGGCTTCCGCTTCCATGCGGCTGATGACGCCGGGATCGAAGCGCGTGCCGGCGCCCGTTACACCCGTTGCTGCCGGCGCGTTGCCGATGATCAGCGTGTCACGCAGATCGGCATGATCGGCGGCATGCCGCGATTGCCCGTGTTGCGACGGTGGCCGCGCGGGCGCGATGCCGAGTTCCGTCATGAGCGCCGCGGTACTCTGCGGACGATCGCTTTCATCGGGTTCGAGCGCCCAGTCAATGGCGTTCAACACGGTGGCAGTGTAGTGGCCGCTGGACAGCCGCGCGCGGGCCGGGGTCATGGGGTCGTCGCGCTCGCGCGAGGGGGCCTCCATGGGTTTGGCGCCGGTAACCAGCCAGTACATGACGCCGCCCAGCGCATACAGATCGCTCCACGGCCCCTGATTGCCGCGCGCGTGGTACTGTTCGAGCGGCGCGTAGCCCGGCGATACCATGCTGGTGAGGCCGCGATCGGTGTTGAGCGAACGCGCGGAGCCGAAATCGATCAGTATCGGGCTGCCGCCGGCGCGCATGAAAATATTGTCCGGTTTGATGTCGCGGTGCAGGTAGCCGGCCTTGTGCATCACGGTGAGACCGTCGAGCAGCGCGCCGGTGATGCGCAGCAGATCGGGTTGCGGCAAGGGCCTGCGGCCGTTGATCCATGATGCCAGCGGTTCGCCGTCCACGAACTCCATCACCATGTAGCCGGTGTTGTTGCCCTCGAAAAAACGCATCACGCGCACGATGTTCGGATGATGAAACGTGGCGAGGGCACGCGCTTCGTCAAGGAAACGCCGCAGGCCCCAGTCGAACGAATTCGTGTCGGCGCTGGTGCGCGCACTGACGGAATGATCCGCGCCGCGCGCGGCGTATTCGAGCGGCAGGTATTCCTTGAGCGCCACCTTGAGGTCGAGATTGCAATCCGTCGCGAGATAGGTAATGCCGAAGCCGCCGGCGCCCAGCACCGCGTCGATGCGGTATTCGTTCAGCACGTAGCCCGCGGGCAGCGTGCTGTCGGCGCCGACAATGGTGCGGGTGCGTTCGCTCACGATGGCGGGCAGGCGCGGCTACTTGTCGATCATGTCGATCGCCTTGGCAAGGCTGCGCCGCATGCGATTGAATGATTTGCCCAGCACCGCGATTTCGTCCTTGCCGGTTTCGCTGAATTCGGCGATGTCCGCGCCATCCGCATTGCCGGTGCTGATCTTGTCGGCGGCGGCCGACATGCGGCGTATCGGCCGCACGATCAGCAGGCTCATCATGATGTTGAGGATGACAAACAACACCAGAAAAACCAGCGACAGTGACAGCATGAACGTGTAAAACGCGCGGTTGGCTTTACGCACCGGCAATGCCATGGGAACCGATACCACCTGCGCGCCTATGACTTCCATGTGCTTCCAGCCATAGCCGTTGTTGGGGCCGTAAATCTTGACCATCGCGGGCGGCGCCTGGGCGGCGGTGGTATGACAACCCAGGCATGCCTTGTCCTTGATTTGAAACGGCCGAGCCAGATACAGCGATTCGCCGGTCGGCGTTACGCGCACGCCGCTGATTTCATCGCGCTCGGGATCGTTGCGGAACGCCATCACGATATCCGCCTCCCATTCCACCGCCCGATTGCGCGGATTGGTCGGATTCAGCGTCGCTTCCTTGTACGAGTAGTCCGCATACTTCTTGTGCAACGCATTCATGATTTCCGTGGCCGAATAGGCAGGCACGCTCTGCGGATGAAACACGTTGTCGTCGTACGGGATCAGCGGGCGAATCTGGGCGTTGGTGTAGGCGCGCGCGGAAAGCGCCGCTTCCATCATCACACCGGCGTTGCGCAACACCTCGTCGCGCGCGTTGCGATGCAGGAGTTCGTGCGAGATATATCCGGACACCGCCAAACCGACCGCAAATACCAGCAGCAACACCAGATTGAACTTCAGGCGCAGACCCATGACTATTCCCCTGACACGCGCGGAACGGCTGCCCGCTTTGTTAATTTTGTGTCAACAGTATAGCGGCAGGACGAAAACGCAACAATAAAATCAGCGTGTTACGGGCGCAAACCGTGAACTGGTTCACGGTTTTGCAGCGGTAATGGCTTTGTCGCCGTTTGCATTGAGTCCTGCCGACGCAGATTGTTTTTCCTGCCTCAACGCGCGCCCTCGCTCGCATGTCGTGAAGTTTATCCTGCCATCGCGCACTGACATCCGTCCTGCGATTTGCAATCATGCAAAGGTGCGGCCGGTCGGCTATACCCTGTCAATAGCGTTATCCGGCCCGAGCCGCATCCATCCCCGCCAGCCGCCCAAACACGGCCCCCTTCAACACCGAACTGGCGCCGGTGTAGGTCTTGTAATACATCCCCACCACTTCGCCTGCCGCATACAGCCCGCGCATCGGCACCCCATCCTGATCCAGCACCTGCGCGCGCGTGTTGACCTTGAGGCCGCCGAAGGTGAGTACGTTGGACGAAATGATCGGGTACGCCTGATACGGCGGCTGGTTGAGTGCGCGCGCCCAGTTGGATTTCATGGGATTCAAGCCGCGCGTGGCGAGGTGATCGAGTTCGAGGGCTTTGAAGGTCCCTGCCACGCAAGCGGCGTTGTAGTCGTGTACGGTTTTCTCCACCGCCTCGGCGGGCACTTTGAGTTTGGCGGCGAGTTCGGCAACAGTCGCGCCGGTGATCGGCGGCTGGTCGCTGCGTAGCCCGAGTTTGTAATTGGGCACATCGTTGATTTTGTTGTCGAGGATGGTGTACGCGATGCCGTTGGTCTGGTTGAAGATTTTGCGCGTGATGGATTCGTAGACCGCGTCCACCGTGCCCGGCGCCTCGTCGGTGAAGCGTAGCCCCTCCTGATTCACCAAAATGCCATAGGGAAAAATAAACACCGACGGCTCCGGCCGGCCCGAGCGCGGATCGACCGGCTCGGCGTGGTAGCTGCCGAAATCCCCACACGGCGCCGCCCCGATATCGAGGGCCATGCGAATGCCTTCGCCTTTGTTGTAGTAGCCGCCGCGTGCCACCGGGCGCAGGTAGACGGCGCGCGGTCCGATGTAGCGTGTCTGCATTTCGGGGTTGCCTTCAAAGCCGCCGCAGCCGAGGATGACTTTGCCTTTGAATTGCCGTGGCTCCCCCATTTTGCTGCGCGCGTTGAGCCCGGTGATGGCGAGGTCCTCGTCCTGCATCAGCGATACCGCCGTGGTTTCGTAGAAAAATGTCACGCCGAGTTTTTCGGCGGCAGCGGCGAGGGCCTCCACCAGCGCGAGGCCGCCGCCGATGGGCAGCAGGCGCGGCTGCGACCGGGTCAGAAACTGCGTCGGCAGAAAATCAAACTTCACGCCGAAGGTTTTGAGCCACTGCACCGTGGGCCCGCAGGCGTTGGCAAAGGCGGCGATCAGTTCCGGATCGGCAAAGCTTAGCGTCTTGACGATGGCCGGCCATTGTTCGTACGCCCCGGTGGTGTGGCGGATCAGTTCCGGGTCGAGGTAGCCACCGCCGTTATCCGCGAGATGGGTCTCGAAGTCGTCGGTGACTTCGGTCTCGCTTTTCATGCGCAGATAGGCATCGGTGTAGCGCGTATTGCCGCCGCGTTCCTCGATCGGCGCGCGCTCCAGCACGGCGACTTTGGCGCCGCTCTGCGCGGCGGAAACGGCTGCGGACAAGCCGGCAATGCCGCAGCCGGCGACGACAACGTCGAATGGGTGCAATGGAATGGCCAAGTGCATTCTCCTGAGGTTCTGTTCAGCTACAATCCAAGAGTTTACAACGTCACTTGAGAGAAGGAAGAGCCGCACCATGGCAATGCGCATCTGGCATCAAAGTTTCACGGTTCTGGCGGACCTGCCCGCCTACAACGACGCGCTCGAAGCGCATTTCAAAAAAGTCGCGCGGCCCGACACCGACATCGTCATGCACGGCATGGCCGATGGCACCTATCCCACGGCGTATCCCGGCACGGATATTTGCTTCGACGTGATCCAGCGTCTGCATGGCCCGCAGTTCCTGCTGGGGGGCATCGCGGCGGAGGAGCAGGGCTTTGACGCCTACGCCATCAGCAGCATCCCCGATATCTTCCTGCGCGAATGCCGTGCCTCGCTCAACATCCCGGTGGTGGGTTATGGCGAGTCGGCGATGCTGTATTCGTGCACGCTCGGTGAAAAATTCGGCATTCTTAATTTCATTGAGGGCATGTCGGGACAACTGGCGGACAACGCGCAGCGTTACGGGCTGGGCGCGCGTTTCGTGGGCGCGCGCCAGGTGGGGTTCACGTTTGCCGACGTGCTCAAGGGTTTTGGCAACCCGGCAGAGCTGATCGAGCGCTTCAAGACCGCGGCGCGCAAGATGATCGCCGACGGCGCCGACGTGCTTATTCCGGGCGAGGCGCCGATGTGCGTGCTGCTGGCACGCAACGGCGTGAATCGCGTGGATGACACGCCGGTGATGGATTCACTCGCGGCGTGGATCAAGATGGCGGAGTCGCTGGTGGATTTAAAGCGCAGCTGCGGCCTGTTGCCGAGCCGCCGCGGGTATTTTCAGGCGATGCCGCCGCGTGCGCGACTCAAGGAATTGCTGGCGTTTTACGGGCAGGCGCGCTTGGGGCCGAAGGCGTAGCCGTGACGCGTGGTCCGCGCACGGCGGGCAAGCGGGTACCGTGATGGCGCGGCGCCTGTTGGCGGTGGTCGTGCTGCTGCTGGCCGGCGCGGCCGAAGGCGCGTGGTTCGACGCGGTGTACGATTATGGTGGTGCGCGCGCGCCGCGGTATGTGGCGCCAAAACCTGACGAGCGCCCGCGGCTGGCGCTGGTGCTGGGCAGCGGCGGACGCCGCGGCTTTGCGCACGCGGGCGTTTTGCGCGCGCTGGACGCCGGCGGCATCCGGCCCGATTTGATCGTGGGCGTGAGCATTGGTTCGGTGATTGGCGCGCTGTACGCGGGAGGGATGTCCGGGGCCGAACTGGAGCGGCTGGCGCTGGAACTCGATCTGTCCGAGCTGCGCGATCTGTCGTGGCTGCACTGGGGACGGGTGCGCGGCCAGAAGCTGGAGAATTTTGTGAACGCGCGCGTGCAGCGGCGTCCGCTGGAAGCGCTGGGCATACGCTTTGCCGCCGTCGCCGCCCGCCATGGCGATGGCACGTTGCAGATTTTCAACAGCGGTGACACCGGCGTGGCGGTGCGCGCCTCGGCGGCGGTGCCGGAGCGTTTCTATGCGGTGCGCATCGGCGGTGTAACCTATGTCGACGGCGATGTGGCGAGCCCAGTGCCGGTGCGTGTGGCACGGGCGTTGGGTGCGCAGGTGGTGATCGCGGTGGACATTTCCGCGCGCACCGATAACGCGCCGCACGACGTGCCGGACGACTGGCTACGGGCGGACCGCGAACGGCGCGCGCGGGTGGATGCGGAAGCGAATTTCGCCGATGTGCTTATCCACCCCGATATCGGCTATTTTGCCGGCACCTCCGGCAGCTACCGCGCGCGGGTGATTCGTGCCGCGGCCGATGCCGCCCGTGCCGCCCTGCCGCGTATCAGGACCGCGCTTGCGGCGACGCGCGCTGCCGGCGCGCTACCGGCCGCCATGGCAGCAACACCACCAGCATCGCCAGCGCCGCCAGCGGCACGATAATCAGCAGGCGCCGCGGCCACGGTCCCAGCAGATCGACGATGCTGGGATGGAGCGCCGTGGACGGGCCCAGAAAGCCGTAGTTCGCGCCGAGCAGCAGGTCGATCGGCAGCACCACGACGACGTAGGCAGCGCTGGCGAGACACGCGATTCGATAGTCGCGCCACGCGGGACGAAAGCCGTGCACGGCAAGATCGTAGATCGCGGCCAGCATCACGAAGCCATGCAGAAACCAGAACGCCCAGAACACGGGCGACGACGGCGGCTCGATCAGGCTGGGCGTGATCAGCGCCTGCGTGCACAGTCCGAAGGCCCAGAAATAGAGAATTGCCCGCAGCGTGTCATGGCGTGTAATCAGCACCGCGGAGGCAATCAGCGAGGTGAGGTGGCACATCTGCAGGGGCAGCGTGGTCACCGCATCGAATCGTCCCGGCATTTGCCAGTAACCATGTGATACGACCCACACCGCAAGATTGGCGCAGGCCAGCGCGCGTTCAAAGTTCGTGAGTGCACGCGTGTCGTGCTGTCCGCGGCCGCGGGCAACGCACAGCGCGATCAGGATTCCGATGCCCAGCAGCGTGGTGGCGTGCGTAAGGGTGAAGGGCGCGAATTCGCGCGTGGCTTCCATGCGGCGGCTGACAGCAGTGTCTAACGCGAAGGAGGATTGTATAACTTATTGTTTTTAAACAGTTTTTTATTTTCAGGTGCGACGCATGCGCCGATCGCTTTGCGCATCTGCAGTGCCGTTTCCTCACCGCGATAGTAGCCGTGAACGGTGCCTTCGAAGGTGAATCCCAGCGCCTGGTAAAAATAGCTTGCGCCGGGATTGTTGGCGCGCAGTTCGAGCTGCACTTCGGAAATGCCGGCGGTCAGCGCCGATGCTTCGAGCCACGCCACCAGCGCGCGCCCGATGCCGCTGCGTTGCCGCGCCGTGTCGACCGCCAGCAGGCTCAGATGCATGCGCGTGTCACCGAATTCGGCAATCGCGAAGCCGGCCAGCCGGCGTGCCACGTCGGCAACCACCACACAGGTATTGCGGTCACGGATGGCGCGCGCGACACGCGGCGGATTCCAGCTCCAGCCGCGCAAGCCGAGTTCGACCAGGCAACGCGACATCACCGCAATGCGTTGCGCATCGGCATCCGTGGCGAGACGTATCGTGGCAGACATGATTCATGGTACCCGCAAAAAACGGCAACTGCGCATGTGCCTCATGTGATTCACGCGCCATTGCCGTGTTGACGCCGTTCCGGCGGGAATCAGGCTTTGCCGGTCTTCGGTATGAACTTCAGTGCGACACCGTTATTGCACCAGCGTTGGCCGGTGGGTTGCGGACCGTCGTCGAATACATGGCCGTGATGGCCGCCGCATTTGGCGCAGTGATACTCGGTGCGCGGCAGTATCAGTTTGTAATCGGTGGATTTGCCGAATGCGCCGGGAATGGTGGTGAAAAAGCTCGGCCAGCCGGTGCCCGATTCGTATTTCATCGCCGAGGTGAATAGCGGCAGATCGCACCCGGCGCACACGAACACGCCGGCGCGCTTTTCGGCATTGAGCGCGCTGGTGCCGGCGCGTTCGGTGCCTTCTTCGCGCAATACATTGAAGGCGAGCGGAGACAGGCGCTTGCGCCATTCCTCCTTGCCGAGTTTGAGCGGCGGCGTTGCCGTCACCGGCACTGTTCCTTCGGCCAGCAGGGTTTTCCAGTTCTTTTGCAGGTCTTCAACGCTATTTTTGCCGCCCGACTGTGCGAGCGCCGCGCGCTCCGGCCATGCCCCGAAAGTGGCGATTGCCGCCAGACTGCTGATAAATCCACGTCTTTTCATGTTTCCTCCGGAAGTGTTCAAGCCTCGGACCACGGACGCCGGGGATGATTCCCGGCGCCCGCGGGGTGCGCATGGGTCGCGGACGCGGCCGCGAACTTACAGCGTGGCTTCCGAGCCGAATATGACCGTACACTCGCTGGAGAACACACCACCGTTGCCCTGCGCCAGCGTCACGTTGCAGTCCTTCACCTGGCGCTGACCGCATTCGCCGCGGATCTGGCGTATCGCCTCGATCATCACCAGCAGGCCGTACATGCCCGGGTGGCAATAGGACAGGCCGCCGCCGCTGGTGTTCACCGGCAGTTTGCCGCCCGGTTCGATGGCGCCGCTCGCGACCAGCGGACCGCCTTCGCCTTTTTTGCAGAAGCCGAGATCTTCGAGGAACATCAGCGGCGTGATCGTGAACGCGTCATACAGCGACAGCATCTGCATGTCCGACGGTCTCATCTTCGCCATGGCATAGGCCTGCGCACCGGATTCCTTCGCCGCGCTCACCGTGAAGTCGGGCATGCTGGAGATATTGGCATGCGACAGCGATTCGCCTTCACCCAGCACGTAGACCGGCTTTTTCCTGAGCGCCTTGGCGCGGTCGGCGCGGGTCATCACGATGGCGCCGCCGCCGTCGAGCACCAGGCAGCAGTCGCGCACGGTGAACGGGTAACTCACCATGCGCGCGTTGAGCACCTGTTCGATCGTCAGCGGCTCTTTTTCCCAGGCCTTCGGGTTCATCAGCGCCCATTTACGCGCGGCCACCGCCACCGCGGCGAGTTGCTCGCGCGTGGTGCCGTACTGATGCATGTGGCGCGCCGCCGCCATGGCATAGGCGGACGGCGGCATGAAGGCGCGATATGGCGCTTCGTAATAGTTGTATTCGCGCGGGCTGGCCGCCGCGCGCGACACCGAGCGCTGCGTGCTGCCGTAGGTGATCAGCGCGACATCGCATAGTCCCAATTGCAGCGCGGCGTGCGCGTGTGTGACGTGGGTCATGAATGACGAACCGCCGATGATGGTGCCGTCGAAGTAGCGCGGCTTGATGCGCATGTACTCGGCGAACGCCATCGGCCCCATGCGCACCTGCGTGGCGGCGACGAACAGTCCGTCGACGTCCTTCAGCGTGAGGCCGCAATCGTCGAGCGCGCGCATGGTGGCCTGCGCCATGATATCCATCGGATGCGTGTTGGGGGCGACCTGTCCGAGGTCGGATTCCGCCGCGCCCACCACCGCGACGCTGCCGCGGACCAAGCCTGCGAGATTTGCGTTGGCCATTATTTATTCTCCACGGGGGTGAACACGGGATACGGCGGCTGCTTGGCGTCGCCGGGGTGCACACGGAATTTCACGCGCATGCCGATCTTGACCTGCATCGGATCGATGTCTTCGACACGGCTCATCATGCGAAACCCTTCATCCACGTCGATCATCGCCACGTTCAGCGGCGGCTCGCCCTTGTAGTGCACCACGGTGGTGGTGTAGACCGTGCCCAGACCCTTGGATACGCGCCACTCGAGATTGTCACTGCCGGTGCCGGGCGCCACCGCGCGCGGGTAATAGAATGCCTTGTTGTCGTCGAGCGACACCTGATAGGCCAGTTCGCCCTTCGCCAGGTGGTCCAAAAACACACCAAGCGGTGATTTTTCCTTCAGACTGGACATGGATTTTCCTTCGCAAGAATTCAGGGATTGTCATTGCCGTGCCGTCTCCCGATGCCGCCGTGCCTCGCGCATGCAGGATGCAAGGGATTGTAACGCCGAACCGCGCCGCGCGACGGGTGGCGGCGGTGCGCTTTGGAGTCCGTGCTAATCCGCGTGCGCGCCGACTGCCTTCACCACTGTTGCCCAGCGCACAATTTCCGACTGCACATAAGCGTTGAACGCGTCGGACGCACTGGACAGCGCCGTCATGCCGAGATTGCCGTACTGGGTCTTGATCTCGGGCAGCGCCAGAATGCGCGATGCTTCGGTGTTCAGCTTTGCGACGATCTCGCGCGGCGTGCCGGCGGGTGCGAACAGGCCCCACCACGGCGCCATTTCAAAGCCCGGCACGGTTTCCGCAATCGCGGGCACCTGCGGCAACGCCGGATCGCGGCGTGGCGCGCTGATGGCGATCAGCCGCATCCTGCCGGCACGGATGTGGGGCAGGGCAGCGGTGCCGTTGGCGAAGATGAGATCGAGGCGTCCTGCAATCAGGTCGATCGCGGATTGCGGACTGCCCTTATATGCAATGTGGGTCATCGACACCTTGGCCATGTGCTGAAACATCGCACCTGCCAGGTGTGGCGTGGTGCCGGCGCCCGCCGAGCCATAGTTAAGCTGGCCGGGCCGCGACCTGGCCAGTGCGATCACTTCCTTTACCGTGCGCACCGGCACGGACGGATGCATCACCAGCAACAGGTAGGCGTTGGCCACCGGCGTGATCGGCGCAAAATCCGTGCGCACGTTGTAGGGCATCCTGCTGTAGAGCGCGGCATTGATGGCGTTGGTGCCGACAGTGCCGAGCAACAGCGTGTAGCCGTCAGGCGCCGCCTTGGCCACCACGTCCGAACCGACGCTGCCGGCCATGCCGGTGCGGTTGTCGACGATCACCGGCTGGTTCCAGGCTTCGTTCATTTTCTGCGCAATGGGGCGCGCCAGGATGTCGGCCACGCTGGCGGGCGGGAAGGGCGCGACGATGCGGATGGTTTTCGCGGGGTAGGACTGCGCAAGCGCGCCGGGGGTGAGCACGCTGGTGAGCAACGCCATGCCGGCAAGCGTTGCGCGCAGCGGAATCAAATATGCCTGCATGAGTAGTCTGTGTCCTTTCTCAAAGGCGGTGCCATTGGTTAACGGTCCGCCGCCGCCCGGCAGAAACCGCTAATAGTGTGGCGGTACCTCATCATTCAAATTGCGCGGTTCATTGGGCAACGACGCCCGCACCTGTTCGCGGAGTGTAACGATTTCGCGTTGCAGTTGCTCAATCACCCGTTGCTGGCGGTACACCGTGTCGTTCAGGGTGTCGAGCAGGTCCTCCGCCAGGCTGAGTTTGGTTTCAATTTTTTCCAGGCGTTGTTCCATGATTTCCCTCAGGTGGTGTTCGCCGCCGCGTGCCGTGCGTGGCGCTCGCGGCGAAAGTGCGCGATGGTCAGCGCCAGTGCGGCGGCCTGCAGTGCGGCGCAAAAGTAGAACGGCGTGCCGATGCGCCAGTCGCCCGGCGGCAGGTGCGACACCACGGCCAGCAGGGGCGCGCCGATGGCGGGGGCAATGACGGCCATCAGGCTGTTGAGGCCGCTCACCGCGCCCAGCGTTCTGCCCTGACTCTTTTCGTCGGCGGCACTGGAGATGATGCTTTGCATGGTGGATGACACCGTGGCGCCCAGCAGGTTGGCGAAGATGATCGCGAACATCATCCAGCTGTGCGTGGCCGCGCCCCACAGCGCGTAAGCCAGCGTCGACGAGATCAACCCCATGACGGCGAGCCGCCGCGGGCTGACGCGCTTGAGGATGCGCCCCAGCAGCAGCCCCTGCACCACGGCGGAAGTGAGGCCCACCGCGGCCAGTGACCAGCCGTTCTCCAGCGGTCCCCAGCCGAACTTGAACGTCGTATAGAGCACCCAGCAAGTGTAGAGCACGAACTGCGCGAGCCCGCTGCACGCCACCACTGCGGCCAGCGGCGCCGCGCCCTTGAGTTGCGCCAGCCCGCGCAGCGCGGTGAATGGATTGGTGGCTTTCCATTCAAAGGCGCGGCGCCGTTCAACCGGCAGCGACTCCGGCAGGACAAACCAGCCGTACAGCAAATTGATCAGTGCCAGACTGCCGGCCACATAAAACGGCAGGTGCAGGTCGATCGCGCCCAGCAGTCCGCCGGCCACTGGCCCCAGAATGAAGCCCAGCCCGAACATCGCGCCCAGCATGCCAAAGCGTCTGGCGCGCTCCGCCGGCGGCGTGATGTCGGCGACGTAGGCATTGGCCACGGACAGATTGGCCTGCATTGCGCCGCCGATCACGCGAATCACAATCAGCATGGCGAGCGAAGTCGACAGCGCCGTGGCGAAAAAGCTCAGCGCCAGACCGCTGAACCCGATCAGCAATACCGGCCGCCGGCCGAAACTGTCGGACAGCGCGCCCAGAATCGGCGCCGCGAAAAAATTGGCGAGGCTGAAGCTGAACGTCACCGCACCGTACCAGAACGCCTGATCTGTTTGCGAGCCGGTGAAGCTGCCCACCAGCGCCGGCAGCACGGGGATGATCAGGCCGATCGCGATCATGTCGATCAGCGCGGTAATCATGATGAAGGGCATCGCGGCGGCGCGGCTGCGGCGCAGGCTCGGAGGCGGGGTTCGGGACAATGGCATGGGCTGAAGATAGCGCAGGCGGCCCGTGGGATTGACGACTGTTCTGAAATTCGGGTGTCGGGCGCCCTGCGTGTTGGCGAATCGCAGGTGTCGCCGCTACGCCGCACATCACCTGGCAGACCTCTGCGGTTCCGCCGAAAAATTATTCAAAATCAGATGCTTATTTTAATGTAACGTGGATTCTGCAAGTGGGAAAACCAGTGATACCAGCTGGTGTCGAAATTTCTTACACCGATAAATACCCGATTTGGCGGTCAAATCCGACAAAAGCCTCAGCAAATCGGGTCGATTAGCATAAGTATCTGAAAGTATTATGTTTTTTAAAAATGCATCACTACGGCCGCAAGGCAGATGCGAAACGTGCGCCGGCGCTGTGTCGGATTTCCTTACATCTAAGTGGTCATACTAACC